>CAZMWL010000009.1:0-125402 GCA_964569985.1 uncultured Occallatibacter sp. | reverse complement strand
GAACAGCAAAATGGGCTCGAATCATGTCTCTGCCTTGATACTCCATCGGCGCATGGTGGTCAACAGATTTCGGGCGTAGAGAGCGCGCATTCATTTAGGTCAGAGCGCGGGCCAGCCGGTATCCTGATGCGGAGATGGTTTGGCGCAAGGTGGTCGACATCTTCCGATGGCTTTTTGACGCGCGCCGCGGCCCGCGAGGCCGGCTGGTTCCGCGATGGATCTTTCTGCGCGCGCTCGGCCTCATTTACTTTTCCGCGTTTTACTCGCTGCTGTTTCAAATCAAAGGCCTGGTCGGTCCTGAAGGGATTTTACCGGCGGAGCAATACCTGGCCGCGGTTGCGCAACAGCTTGGCTTAGCGCGCTTCTGGTACGCGCCGTCGCTCTTCTGGATCTCGGCGAGCTCGGGCATGCTGATGGCGGTGACGTGGATCGGACTGCTGGCGTCGGTTGCGGCCTTCTGCAACCTGTGGCCGCGGCTCAGCTTCTTCATCTGCTTCCTCTGTTTTCTTTCGTTTGTCGGCGCATCGCAGGTTTTCTCGGGCTATCAGTCGGACGGCATGCTGCTCGAGGCCGGATTTCTGGCGCTGTTCTTCGCGCCGCCGGGGCTGATGCCGGGATGGGCAGAAAACCATCCGCCGGCGCGCGCCAGTTTGTTCCTGCTGCAGTGGGAGTGGTTCCGCATCTACTTTGAATCGGGCATGGTGAAGCTCGCCAGCGGCGATTCGCAGTGGCGCAATTTCACGGCTATGGACGAGTACTACCAGAACGGCCCGCTGCCCACATGGGTGGGGTGGTACGTCGAGCATCTGCCGCACTGGTTTCACGCGGCCACGGTGGCCGGAACGCTGGCGCTGGAACTGGGACTGGTTTTCATGCTGTTCTTTCCCCGGCGTGTGCGCTTGATTTGCTTCTTCATCGTCACGCCGTGGGAGATGGGCGTGATTCTGACCGCCAACTACACGTTTCTGAATTACCTGGTGCTTGCGCTCGGATTCCTGCTGCTCGACGACAAATTCCTGATGCGCTTTGTGCCCGCGCGCTTCCGCTCCAGCGAACCGGAAGCGACGCCCGAGCCGCACCTGGAGCCGGGAGACGATGAGCCGATCTCGCTTTTCGCTACGCGCGAAACGGACGCGGCGGCCGAGGCAGGGGCTGCGCACGAGGGGGAGCATTCATCAATCGTGAGCGGGCAGGCGATGCAGAGCCGCCCCGCTTTTTACTGGTGGGTGACGCGGTTGTCGGTGACGGCATTCCTGTTGATGTGGATTGCCTACGACACAACCGCGGAGATGATCGCGATTCCATTTCGCCGCTTGCGTCTGCCCGCGGAGCCTATCGAGGCCCTCGAGCCATTTCGCATCGCCAATCAGTACGGCCTTTTCGCGGTGATGACGCGCGGCCGCTATGAAATCGAATTTCAGGGCTCCAACGACGGCGTGAACTGGACTGCTTACGAGTTTCGGAACAAGCCGCAGGCGCTCGACGAAGCGCCGCGCATCTACGCGCCCTACCAGCCGCGGTTTGATTGGAACCTGTGGTTCGCGTCGCTGGGCGAGTGGCGCGAGAACGAAATTGTTCCGGTCACGGAGGAGCGGCTGCTGCTTGGCGACAACGATGTGCTGGCGCTGTTCCGCGGCAATCCGTTTCCGCAACTGCCTCCGCGATACGTGCGCGCGGTGCTGTGGCAGTACTGGTTTACTTCGATGGACGAGAAGCGCAGCACCGGCGACTGGTGGAGCCGCGAATCGCTCGGCCTTTATGCGCCGGAGCTGACCATGACCGGGGACGGCCGCTTTGCTGCGGTCGAGTGGCCCGAAGAATTGCCGCCGCACGACTGACAGGGACCAGGTGTCAGGTTTCAGGGATCAGGAGCGGTGAGATTGAGCCGGAGGACAATGAAACGATGAGCCGCGCTAGCGTGATCGGATCGGGCCCCAACGGGCTGGCCGCTGCCATCGTGCTGGCGCGGGCAGGACTGCGCGTGGACGTTTACGAGGCGGAATCCGAGCCGGGCGGCGCAACCCGCACATTGCCGCTCACGCTACCGGGATTTCTGCACGACTTCGGCTCGGCGGTTCATCCTTTTGCAGCGGGTTCGCCGTTTTTCAGTACGCTTCCGCTCGCGGAGCATGGATTGGAATGGATCCACGGCGACGCGCCGCTGGCGCATCCGCTCGACGACGGCACGGCTGTCGTTCTGGAGCGCAACCTGGCCGGAACCGAGCGCGCGCTGGGCGAAGACGGCAAGGCGTGGCGGAGCTTGATGCAGCCCGCGGCGGATCACTGGCAGGAATTTGCTCAAGATTCGTTGGGGCCTCTGGTGCGCATCCCAAGTCATCCATTGCGGATGGCGCGATTCGGATTGAGCGCGCTTGAGTCCGCGCAAGGTTTCGCTACGCGTCATTTTTCGAACGCGCGCACGCGCGCCTTGTTTGCGGGATTGGCAGGGCACTCCTGTTTGAGCTTCGACGAGCCGTTGAGCGCGACCGTCGGATGGATGTTCGGCATCACGATTCATGCGGTAGGCTGGCCGATACCGCGTGGCGGCGCGCGCGCCCTTGCGCAGGCGCTCACCAGTTATCTGCTATCTCTGGGAGGCGAAGTGCATACTTCGCTGCGCATCGATGCGGCGGCATTCAAAGAGCTCGAGGCAGGCAGTGAGATGGTGTTCTTTGACACCGCGCCGCGGCAACTGCTGGCGATTGCCGGCGACCGGCTCGGCGACGGCTACCGGCGCGCATGCGAGCGGTTCCAGCCTGGAGCGGGCGCATTCAAGATCGATTACGCGCTTGCGGAGCCGGTTCCGTGGCGCGCGCCGGAATGCCGCAAGGCCATCACCGTGCACCTGGGCGGAAGATTCGAAGAGATTGCCGCTTCGGAATACGCCGTCGCGCAGGGCCGCTGCGCGGAACGACCGTTTGTGCTGGCAGCCCAGCCCACGCTCTTCGATTCCACGCGCGCGCCCGAGGGCAAACATGTGCTTTGGGCGTATTGCCACGTGCCGAACGCGTCGGTGTTCGATATGACGGAACGTATTGAGGCGCAGATGGAGCGCTTCGCTCCCGGCTTCCGCGATTGCATTCTGGCGCGACACGTTTCCACGCCGGCTGGGCTGGAAACCATGGATGCAAATCTTCTGGGCGGCGACATCGGCGGAGGCGCATTGTCGCTGCGCCAGATGATTTTCCGGCCCACTCTGCGCGGCTATGCGACGGGCGCCAGGAATTTATATCTTTGCTCGGCTTCGACGCCTCCCGGCGGCGGCGTGCACGGCATGTGCGGCTTTCATGCGGCACGGTTGGCGCTGCGGGAACACAGTTTCTAGCTGCCAGCTTTTAGCCGCTAGCTCATCTTCGGTCGGCACAACGATTGCTCATATGTAGTGAGCGATCGGTTAGCCGCCCAAGCCCAAGGCAAGTTCGCAAAAAGCGGCCGCTTGCTGGAATTGCGCTATGCCTTCCCTGTTGCACAGCTCCAGCAAACGGCCTGTTGAGTTATCTACCCCTTGGAATGAGGTCTGCAGTACTACCCGCGTGCGTAGCTTTCGAGAGCCACGCGCGAGGGGATGGTGAGCGTGCATCCGTGCTGCGCCACCAGGTGATGGTTTTTGAAAATGCTCAACGTGCGCGTCACGGTTTCGCGCGAGGCGCCAATGAACTCGCCGATCTGCTCGTGCGTGAGCGAGAGGCGGCAACGCGCGGGGCGCTCGGGCTTCTGGCCTGGCTCGTCGCTCCACACCAGCAGCAGGCGCGCCAGGCGCTCGGGTACCGAGGTCGAGAGGCCCACCATGCGCAGTTGCTCGCAGGCGGTGTTGTAGGTGCGAACCATCTCGCGCGCCACCGACTGGTAGACGGCAGGATGACGAGACATGAATTGCAGAAAGACCTGCTGCGAGATGTGCGCGATCCTAGCCGGGTAGAGCGTGTCCGCGGTCATTTCATACGCACCGCCCGAGAGAGCGGAGGAAAGGCCCAGCACTTCGCCAGCCTTGGCGATGCGAAAACTCAGGCGGCGGCCGTCGGGCGAATTGATGGAGAGCTTGACCTCGCCATCGAGAACCACATAGATGCCGGAGGCCGGTTCAGTCTCGCTGAAGAGAACCATGCCAGTGGGATACGTGGAGGGCGCGAGCAGGTGCTCGAGATCGGCCAGAGCTTCGGCCGGCAACGATTTGAAAAAGTCACCCTTCCGGTAGGAAGGAAGATTCGCCTGGTTCGTCGATTCGTATGCTGTTTGCATTTCAGACCTCCGTGCCCGCTGGTTGAGAGTTTGTGCTTGCCACTTCTTCGGCAAGATACTGGGTCCATGGTGTGCCGCTGAGGATTGCGGCTCCGGTTTGGGAGTAAATGGTTTTCAGGATGTGAATTCCACCGGTGTCGGCAAAAGTTGTTTCCCGCAGATCGAGTGACAGTTTCTTTTGCGTGAATGCTGGAGCGTTCTCTTCCCAAAGACGGCGAAGTTCGTCCGCCCATGGTCCGGCAAGGCGCCCTTCCAGCTTGAGAACAACTGCATCCGATTTTTCTTCAACGGTGATTCTCAGCACTTGCTGGCTCGTCCTGCGCCATGCCAGTGATAAAGCACGGCGTGTGCCAAACTCGCGCGCCGGCGCGACCAAGGCGGTGGGGCGCTGAAAGCAAGGCAGTTAGATTTTTCTGGAGTCTCGCGCACGGGGCGACTACGAGCGATGCGTGACGAAGTGACGAAGGCGATATTTCGTCACGGAGACGATAGAAAGTCGCGAATGCCTCGCACGCACACTCACCGTCTATATGTAGTCGCCGCGCTCGATGCCGAGCTTTTTCATTTTGGAATTGAGCGTGGTGCGCTTGAGACCGAGGCGCTCGGCTGCGCCGCCGATTCCACCGATCACTCCTTTGGCTTCGCGCAACGCACGCAGAATGGTTTCGCGCTCGGCGGCCTCGAGTGTGGGGTTCGTGGATGCTGCCTCGTCTTCTTGCTCGTCGGGCATGGATTCGAGTTCGGCGAGCGGCGCGTGCAACACCGGCCCGCGCGTGAGGATGACGGCGCGCTCCAGAAAATTCTCGAGCTCGCGAATGTTGCCGGGCCACTTCCATGCCATCAGCGCATCCATGGTCTCCGGAGGGATGGTGTCAATGGTCTTGCCCATGCGGCGTGCGTGGCGCGAGACAAAATGACGCACCAGGATGGGAATGTCGGCGGTGCGGTCGCGCAGCGGCGGCGCAAAAACCGGAAACACTTTGAGGCGGTAAAAGAGGTCGCTGCGGAACTCCTTTTCCGCGACCATTTTGGCCAGATCGCGATTGGTGGCGGCGATGAGGCGCACGTTGATGGGGATGGGCCGCGTACCGCCCAGGCGCTCGATCTCGCGCTCCTGCAATGCGCGGAGCAGTTTCGGCTGCAGGTCGAGCGGCAGCTCGCCCACCTCGTCGAGAAAGAGTGTGCCCTCGTGCGCCAACTCGACGCGGCCGATTTTGCGTGCGATGGCGCCGGTAAACGCGCCTTTCTCGTGGCCGAAGAGCTCGCTTTCAAGCAGGCCGGCGGGAATGGCCGCGCAATTCAGCTTGATAAAGGTGCGCTCGCTGCGCGGGCTCAGGCGATGGATGGCGCGCGCCAGCAGCTCTTTGCCGGTTCCCGTCTCGCCCTGGATGAGCACGGTGGCATCGGTGGGCGCGACGGTCGCAATCTCGCGCAGGACGCTGCGCAGGCCGGTGCTTTCACCCACGATGTCTTCAAAACGATGCTCGAGATTGATTTCTTCTTCGAGATACTGCTTTTCCTGGGTGAGGCGATCGCGCAGCTCCGCGATCTGCTTAAAGGCCATGGCGTTGTTGACCGCCATGGCCACCTGTGCCGCCACCTGGCCCAGCATTTCGGCGTCGTGCTGCGAAAAAGCATTCTCGCGACGGCTGGCCACCGCCAAGGTCCCGAGAATTCTTTCGCGGTGGACGAGAGGAACCCAGACGCCCGATTGCATTCCCATCGCGGTGAGGTGCTGCACGGATTCGGGCGCGAAGGGCCAGCGACCGATCTGGTTGAGAATCACGGGCCGCCGCGTGCGAAAAGCCTGGCCGGCGGGAGAAGCGTCAGGATCGAGCAACACTTCGCCCGGCTTGGCATCGGCGTCGCCGGAGCCGAGAAACTGCACGCGCAGCTTGCCGGTAGGCTCGTCATAAAGCGCCAGCGTGGCGGCATCGTGCGGCACCATTTGGCGGATGCTCGCGGTGAACGCTTCGAGCAGCTTGCGAATGTCTACATTGACCAGCAATAAACTGCTCAGCTCGGCGATCACCGACTCCTGCGCCTGCTTGTGCGCGGTGACGTCGCGCGTGATCTTGGCAAAGCCCGTGACTGCGCCGGTGCTGTCGTGGATGGCCGTGATCACGACGTTGGCCCAGAAGCGGGAGCCGTCCTTGCGCACGCGCCATCCCTCTTCTTCCACGCGATGTTTTTGGATGGCCTGGCGCAGAAGCTCGGCGGGACGGCCCTGCTCCACGTCTTCGTGCGTAAAGAAACGCGCGTAGTGCAGACCCAGCACTTCTTCGGCCTTGTATCCCTTGATGCGCTCGGCGCCGGGGTTCCAGGTGAGGATGTGGCCGTCGCGGTCGAGCAGATAAATGCCGTACTCGCCGATGCTCTCGACGATGGAGCGCAGCCGTGCATCGTTCTGCCGCACAGCCTCCTGCGCCGCGCGTTGCTCCGTGGCGTCGCGGATGAAGGTCATCACGGCCGGGCCGTCGGCGGTCTGCATCGGCTTGAGCATGATGTCGACGGGGATTTCCGTGCCATCTTTGCGCAGGCCGAACAGATTCATGGCCGCGCCCATTTGCCGCGTGCGGGGATGGGCGCCGTAATTTTCACGATGACGGGGATGGATGTTGCGGAAGCGGGCCGGCACCAGCATTTCCACCGGCTGGCCGATCAGCTCTTCGCGCGCGTAACCGAATAGCTCCTCGGTGCGCGGGTTAGCGGCGCGCATCACGCCGTTTTCGTCGGAGACGAGGATCGCGTCCGGCGAAAACTCAAAGAGGCGCGCGATTGTGTTTTGGGCAAAACCTGGATGCGCGCGTTCCTGCGCACCCACGTGTTGCTCTGGGGAATCCGAGGGAGCCATTCAGTACTACCGACCTTAGCTGAAAGGTACTGCCCCGGACCACCCGCATGCAATGCCGAAGGGAAGAATTGTGGCCAAATGAGGCCGATGGAAGAGCTCTGGATTCAGGAGGGTCTTGCCTGCTCCGCCAGGTAGGCCAGCCACGCATCCATCCCCGCGCCGGTTTTGGCGGAGGTCTCAAAGATGCGGATGCCCGGCCGGATTTCGTTGATATTGCGGAGGGCCAGCTCGCGGTCGAAGCCGCAGGGCTCGGCGATATCCATCTTGGTAATCACCGCCGCATCGGCGGAGTTGAACAGGCCCGGATACTTGAGCGGCTTGTCTTCGCCTTCGGTCACGCTGAGGAGGGCCACGCGAATGCGCTCGCCCAGGTCGTAGCTCGACGGGCAGACGAGGTTGCCGACATTTTCGATGAAGAGATAGTTGAGACCGGCCAGCGAAACCTCCTGCCAGCCATCGAGGTGCTTGGCGATCATCTCCGCGTCAAGATGGCAGATGCCGTGGGTATTGATCTGGCGCACGGGCGCGCCGCTTGCGGCCAGCCGCCGCGCATCGTTGTCGGTTTCAAGATCGCCCACCAGGGCCGCCGCCTGCGCGCCGCGGGCGCGGAGTTCGCGCAGGGTCCACTCAAGGAATGCGGTCTTGCCCGTGCCCGGGCTTGAGACCAGGTTCAGCACCAGGACGCCGGCCGAGGTGAAGCGATTGCGCAGCCCTGCCGCCAGCTCGTCATTCTTTTTCAGAATTCCCTTCCGCAACTCGACAATCCGCGTTGTCATACCTTCTCCTCAACCGGATCCGGCGCGACCGGATCTGGTTCTTCCAGTTCAATCGATTCGATTTCGAGCTCGCGTCCCTGGCGCAGATCGGCGGCCAGCTCGCCGCACTTTGGACAGCGAAAACTTTGCACGCCTGCAATCTCGGCGTCGGCACCGCAGGCATCGCAATGCAGAATCACGGGCAATATATGGATGACCAGCGCCGCGCCCGCAAGCGGCGAACCTTCCGTGGCCAACTCCCAACAGAACTTGAGCGAGTCCTCGACCACCGACGCCAAAGCGCCCACGCGCAGCCGCACCTCTTTGACACGCGCGCCGGGATACGCGGCGGCCGATTCGGTGACCGACTCCACAATACTGGCCGCGATGGAAAGCTCGTGCATAAATGCCGTTTCTTTCTGCAAGATACTACGCCGGCGTCAGCTTTGGCTGTAGACGGGCGCACTGCCGCAGGGCGGGCGAAAATGTAAGATGGAAACAAAGGATCTTCCCCGTGCCCGGCACAACCATTCACACAACGCGCCTTGCCCTCAGCACACTTGCGCCCGAGACGTTTCAGTCGGAAATCCGCGCCATGACGACGGAGTGCGATCGCATGGGCGGCATCAACCTGGCCCAGGGCGTTTGCGATACGCCGGTGCCCGCGGTGGTAGAAGCTGCGGCCGCTCAAGCCATGCGCGACGGACAGAATATTTACACGCGTTGCGACGGCATTGCGCGGTTGCGCGAAGCCATCGCAGCCAAGCAACAGCGCGACTACGGCCTGAGCTATGATTTCGACCGCGAGGTGCTGGTAGCGTCCGGCGCGACGGCCGGCTTGCATGCCGCGGCCATGGCGCTGCTCAATCCCGGCGACGAGGTGCTGGTGTTCGAGCCGTTTTACGGCTACCACGTGAATACGCTCAAGTCGCTGCGCGTCAATCCTGTTCTGATAGCGCTGGCCGAACCGGATTTCCATCTCGACGGGGACGCAATGCGCGCGGCGGTTACGCCGCAGACGCGCGCAGTGCTCTTGAATACGCCGGCCAATCCCAGCGGCAAGATTTTTTCGCAATCCGAGCTCGAGCAGGTTGCGGAGCTTTGCCGGCAGCACGATTTGTTCCTGATCACCGATGAAATTTATGAGTATTTCGTCTACGATGGCGCGCGGCACATTTGCCCGGCCACGTTGCCCGGCATGCGCGAGCGCACGATCGTGATCTCGGGCTTCAGCAAGACATTTTCCATCACTGGCTGGCGCATTGGCTACGCGACTGCCGATGCGCGATGGATGCCGGCCATGGCGCACTTTCACGACCTGACGTACGTGTGCGCGCCTGCACCGCTGCAGGTGGGCGCGGCTGCGGGACTCGAGCAGTTGCCGCCGAGTTTTTATACGCAATTGGCTACCGACTATCAGGCCAAGCGGGAAAAGATGGCGGCTGCGCTCGAAGACGCGGGCATGAAGCCGACCGTGCCCGCGGGCGCGTATTACATCATGGCCAGCGCCGAGCGCCTGCCCGGAAAAACCGCCGCGGAAAAGGCGCGATACTTGCTCAAAGCCACCGGCGTGGCCGCCGTCGCGGGATCGGCATTCTTCCGCCCCGGCCGCGGTGAGAACCTGCTGCGCTTCTGCTTTGCCAAGCAGGACGCGGAGCTGGACGAAGCCTGCGCTCGCCTGCGCAAGCTGTGACGGCAGTTACGAATTCGCAATCATTTCTTTACTGCGCCTGCGCAGCCAGCCATTGCGTCAGGTTCGGCTCTTGCAGTTTGCGCAATTCGATGCAGCCATCGATGCGCTCGAGGGCGTGCCTGACATACGAGCTGGCGGCGGGCACCGGGTGACTCGCAAAAAAGGTCTTTACGTCGTCGCGCGCCTCGGCGGAGCAGAAGGTTCCCGTGCCCGACACGAAGATCTCGCCCATCTCGGGCGTGAACTCGGTTTGCACTTGAACCCAATGTGCTTTGATGAACTTCCAGGTTGCGTCGCGGTTTTCAGGAGTGTGCATGGCGATGTTGAATTGGATGGCCGAATCCTGGTTGTGAACCTTCGAGGAGATGGAATACTCGAGGGCGCGCTCGAGCAGACCGGGATTTCTGAAGGTGACCAGCTCGCGCAGCGCGACGTCCCTCAACTCGGGATCGTTCGAGGTTTCGTAGATCCTTTCGAGTTTGTCGAAGAGCGCCGCGTCGCCGTTCTCGGCGGCGACGTCGAGCGCGGTCTGTCCGAGAGTGGGATCGACCGAGGCCGGATTGGCCAGATATTGGTCCGCGATGCCGCGCGCCTGTGCTTCTAAATCGGCATCTTTGCCGTAGTCGGCGAGGACGCCGAAGAGATACGCGCGCAAATCGCGCTGGTTCGGTGTGTCGCTTGCCGAGGCGCTGCCGAGGCGGGCATACACAGGGACAAAGGTCCGCCGAAACCATGCGGCGAGCGCGTCGCGCTCCTCTTTGGTTGAGGCCACGCGGCCGATTATGACGCCCACGTTGTCTACGGCGTTCGAGAGAACATCGCTGCCGGGATCGGAGTTGAGCGCAGACACCAGGGTGAGATAATCGCCGACCGTGGCCTTATCGGCGAGCACTTGCGCCCACTCGTCGCCGGTCAGGCTGATGCGCTCTTCGGGAGAGAGGCCGGTTTCAACCTGTGCCACAAGCGCGGCGTACTGGGCGGGCGTATACGCACTGCGGTAGTATCCCTTGCCGCCCGCGTTGGCGAAGAGGATTTTCGCGGCCGGCGCCGCCAGCGACGTCGAGGAGGGAGTGAGGACCTGGCAATCCTGATTTTTCGCAGCCGCTTTGAAGCAGACCGGCAACGTCCATTTCTGTTTGGGATCGGGTTTGATGCCGGGGCTGAGGAAGAAGCGCGACTGCGCGACCGGGACCAGGCCGGCGGCGGGAGAGCCAAACGCCAAAATCGGCGCGCCGGGTTGCGCCACCATCGACTCCATGATCTTGTCGACCGGCTTGTGGCTCACCTGGGTCTGCGCGTTCCAGAAATCCTCGGCAGTGGCGTTTCCATATTCATGCGCGGCCAGGTACGCGTGCACGCCCTTGCGGAAGGTTTCCTCGCCAAGATAGTTCTCGACCATCAGCAGCACGGCGCCGGCCTTGTCATAGGCGATGGCGTCGAACAACTGATTAATCTCATCCGGCGTGTCAGCGCGGGCGCGGATAGCGCGGGTGGTGGGTTGCGCATCGGTATTGAGCGTGCGCTGTTCGTCGGCAGCGACATACTGCGGAATGTTCCATTCAGGATGCATCGCGGCCGTGCATTTGGTCTCCATCCACGTGGCAAAGCCTTCGTTGAGCCAGACGTTATCCCACCACTGCATGGTCACCAGGTCGCCGAACCACTGGTGCGCCATCTCATGAACAATGTCGATGACGGCGTTCCTTTGGGTGCGAAAGGAAGCGGTCTTGGGATCGAGCAGGAGGTCGGTTTCGCGGAAGGTGATGGCGCCGAAGTTTTCCATGGCGCCGGCTTCGAAGTCGGGAATGCCGATGAAGTCGAGCTTCTTGAGCGGGTAATGAATGCCGAAGTAGTTGTCGTAATAGTGCAGCGCGAATTTGGCGACATTGAGCGCGAAGGGCGTTAGCGCAACCTTGTCGGGCGTGGAGCAGACACGCAGGGCCACGCCGTCCTGCTCGCCGCTGGTGCATTGAAAATCGCCCACCAGGAAGGCGACGAGGTAAGTAGACATTGCGGGCGTAGTCTCAAAGGTCACAGTATGATGCTTGCCATCGGGAAGCCAATCGCCCGCACCGTCCACATCGCGCTCGATCGGAGTATTCGAGATCGCGGTGTCGCCTTTGTCGATGGTGAGCTTCACGTCGAACGTGGCCTTGAAGGCCGGCTCGTCAAAGCAGGGAAAGGCGCGGCGTGCGTCAGTGGATTCGAACTGCGTGACGGCGTAGCTGCGCTTCGCGGTCTTTGAAAGATAGAAGCCGCGCAGCTCGTTGTTGAGGGTACCCGTGAAGTGGAAGCGCAGAGTCGCATCGCCCGCAGGGATGGTCTTTGCGAAGGTGAAAGTGGCTTGCTGCTTGCCGGGGTCGAGGCTCACCGATCCCTTCTCCGTTACGCCTTTCATGGAAATGATGACCACGTTCTCAATTCTGAGCTCGATCGCATTTAGCGTAATGGCGTTGGTGGGTTGCTTGATGTTGATATCGATCACTTCGAAGCCGCTGAAGGTGGCGGCCTTGAGATCGGGCATGAAATCCAGCGAATAATGCGAGGGAATGACGTTGTCAGACAGGCGCTGCGCCCGCGCTGCGTTAGAAGAGCCGAGAAGAAGACAGAGGATTGCGGCATAGGCGCAACGAGAAGCGCCATATGAGAAGGAGTTGCAGCAAAGTTTCATCAGGTTCCTCGTGAGGATGAGCGGAACGGCAGGGCAACTGCCCTGCACAATTTGTTCCACCCCAATATTGTAAGCAGATCTTAGAACTGGTCGCATCAGCGGCTTGGGGCGGTGAAGAAACTTCCATCAGGGGCTGAGACCCCGCGGTTTATGCGCCTTTCACGGCACGGTTAAACAGGCTGTTACGAAACTCAAAATCGAGGCCACATTTTGGGTGCGATCATCTTGCCGAACCCAACATCTTGTGGTGAATTTTGAAATTCCTCGAGTTTCGTAACAGCCTGTAAAGCCGTGCCCTTTCAAGGCCGGATTCATGCAGCCAGTTCCAGTCTTCTATTCAAGCTTCGCCGGGGCCAGCCTGGGCGCAATGCCCTGAATGACGAGAAATGCCGTGGGATAGGCGAGACACGCAATCACAAACAGCGGCACGTAGCTGTGCGTGAGGCCCACAATCAGGCCAGTGGCGATCTGCAGCAGAAATCCTCCGCACGCGCCGGTCATGCCGCCGATGCCGGTCACGCTGGCCACAGCGGCCTTGGGAAACATGTCGGAGGGCAAGGTGAAGACATTGGCGGACCATCCCTGGTGCGCGGCGGCCGCCAGACCCACCACCGCAACCACGGACCAGAGATTGTGCAGGAAGGGCGCCGAGATCACCGGCACCACGCACAGCGCGCAGACGAGCAGAGCGATTTTGCGGGACACGTTCAGGCTCTTGCCACGCTTGAGCAGCACTGCGGAGATGCCTCCGCCGCCGATGCTGCCGACGGTCGCAATGACGTAGACCATCACCACAGGGAGCCGGTTCTGGGCAATGCTGAGGCCGAATGTGGACTGTAGATAGCGGGGCAGCCAGAAAAGATAGAACCACCAGATGGGGTCGGTGAGGAACTTGGCAATGGCGAAGGCCCAAGTCTCCTTGCAGGGCAAAACGCGGCTCCAGGGAACGCTCTCAATTTTCTCGATGGGATCGCTGAGGATGAGCTGGAGCTCGGCGGGAGAGACGCTGCGATGCTGCTCGGGACGGCGATAGTAGAAGAGCCAGCAGGCCAGCCAGACGAGTCCGGTAGCGCCGGTGGCGACGAAGGCGCCGCGCCAACCGAAGAATGCTACAAGAAATGGCACCAGGAGGGGCACAGCAATGTTGCCGATATTCGCGCCGGAATTGAAGATCCCTGTGGCCAGAGCGCGCTCGCGCTTGGGAAACCACTCGGCGACGGTCTTGATGCAAGCGGGGAAGTTGGCGGCCTCGCCCAAGCCGAGGAGAAACATGGCGATCGCGAACGTGATGACGGAGAACGCCGCGCCGGGCAGCATGGCCGCGACGCTCCACAGGCAGATGGCGATGGCAAACGCCTTGCGCGTTCCCAGCTTGTCTGTGAGCCCGCCGGCCACCACCATGCCGATGGCGTAGGCCGCCGTGAATGCTCCCAGAATGTAACCGTACTTGATGCTGTTGAGGCCGGGAATTTGGGTTTCAAGGAATTTTTCAAGGTAGGCGATCACGCCGCGGTCGATGTAGGCGATGACCGTAGCGAGAAACAAGAGGAAGCAGATCACCCAGCGTTGGTGCGAGACGCGATCGGGGGAGCGAAAGGTGGCAAAGAAACTGCGCGATTGGGTCCCTACTGGCGGCATTCTGTCCGGCTCCTGCACGGCGCGAAGTGATCCGACCAATTATACCGGGCAGGCGCATCGGTGCGCTGTGCGGGCGCGTTCCCACCCTTTTCGCAATGAACGCGATAAGGATGGGGCAGCGACGGCGCAAACCGGAGGGTTACTTCGGCGCGGGCGCCGGGGGAGCGGGTGCGTCAGGCGCACTCGATTTGAGCACGTCAGCAAGCTCCTTCGACATTTTGTCGGTGAGTGCCTTGCTCCGATCCTGGATGCGCTGCATTACAACCGGCATGTACTCCTGCATGATGACCGGCGTCATTTGCAGCAGGCGCTGTCCGGCGGGCGTGGAGTAGAAGGCGATGTAGGCGTTCACATCGTCGCGGGTGAAATGCCTCTGGTAGATGGTGGCCATGTCGTGGAGCATCTCGTCCACGGAGTAGATGCTCATGGCCTTGTCGAGGAAATGGCTTGTCACCTTGTCCAGCGCCGCCTGCTGTTCCGGAGTGATCTTTGCGTTCTCCGGCAGGTTCGCCGTCATCTCTTTTTGCTGTTGCTGCACCTGTTGCTGGATCATCGCCGGCAACATTTGCATCAACGCCGCGACTTGCTGGCGGACTTGCATCACCTCAAACAGTTTTGCCAACTGCTCCTTTGAGGGTTGTCGATCGGGTGGAACGGCCAACGGCGCGGATTCTGGCGATGCCGCGGTGGCGGCGGCAGGGGGCGGGCCGGCTTGCGAGCGGACAAACGAAGCGGAGACCACGAACCCGATGACGAGCGCAGCTCTAAAAAAACTTTTCATAATTTCCTCGCGGACCTGATTGAAAACGGCGATTCAGCCGCGGCGCAGGGTGCTGCCCGATTTCGCGGCTGAAAGGCCACGCCAGTATAACTGCGACGGGGCGCGCCGCGGTCAAGAAATGGATTTCTTGCGCGGCAAGAGCGAATCGAGGAAGAGCAGGCAAGCGCCGATGACGATGGAGGAGTCGGCCAAATTGAAGTCGGGCCAGTGATAGGTGAAGATATGCACCTCGATGAAGTCGACGACATAGCCATAGACGATGCGGTTGTGAACGTTGCCGAGAGCTCCGCCCAGAATGAGGGCGAGCGCGACCGTGGCCAGCGTGATGCGGTCGCCCAGCCGCAGCAGGGCGATCAAGACGCACAGCGCGGCGAGCAGGGTGAAGGCGACCAGGCCCCAACGCACGAAGTTGGGCGAGCGCGCGCCGGCAAACATGGAAAAGGCCGCGCCCTCGTTGGTCCAATGAGAAATGCGGAGAATGCGGTCGATGACGGGGATGGCGCCGCCAAGGCGAATGTGGCGCACCACCCATGTCTTTGAGAGGCGGTCGGCGGCGAAGACGAGAGCCGAGATGAGTAGCAGCCAGTGGAGGCGGCGCGGCCGAGGCCAGTTGCTGAACCAGCTCATTGTGTGGCCTCCGGCTTCGGTGGGGCAATGCCCATTTCATGTAAAGCGTTCCGGCAACGGCCGCAGACGTTTTGCCAGATGCCATAGTCGGCGGTGTCGGGCATGAAGTTCCAGCAACGGGCGCACTTGTGGCCTTGCGCAGGCGAGACCGTAATCTTCGACTCTTGACCCTCCGCCACCTCAACCGCAGAGACGTTCAGGAACTCCTTAAGCCCGTCCTGATACCGCTTCAGCAACGCGAACTGCGGACGCGATGCCTCGATCTTCAGCTGCGCCTCCAGGCCCTTACCGATGCGCTGGGCTTTGCGTTCCCCCTCTAGCACTACGAGAGCCTGGTCACGGATTGCGAAAAGCGCCTTCCACTCGTCGATAAGCACAGCCGGACTTTCCGAGAAAATCTCCTCCGGCTTGGGGAAGCGCGCCAGATGCACGCTGATTTCGCGGCCGGCGACGGGCGGCAAATGCTCCCAGACTTCGTCGGCGGTAAAGGTGAGGATCGGCGCGACCAGCCGCACCAGCCCATCGGTGATTTGCCACAACACAGTCTGCGCCGAGCGGCGTGCGAGGCTCGTGGGCGCGAAGGTGTACATCCGGTCTTTGAGCACGTCGAGATAAAAGGAGCTCAGGTCGACGATGGCGAATTCGTTCACCGCCTGGTAGACGCGATGGAACTCGAAGGCCTCGTACCAGCCGAGGATTTTTTCGGTGAGCTCGCGGGTGCGGGCCAGCATGTAACGGTCGAGCGGCAACAGGTCGCTCTCGGCGATGCGATCGCGCGCGGTGTCGAAACCGTGCAGGTTGCCGAGCAAAAAGCGAAACGTGTTGCGCAGCTTTTTGTAGAGTTCGGCGCAGCGCTGCATCAGGTTTTCGCTGGCCGCCATGTCTTCGCGGAAATCCACCGACGCAACCCACAGGCGCACGATCTCGCCGCCCATGCGGTTGGCAATATCGACGGGATCGACGCCGTTGCCGAGCGATTTCGACATGGCGCGGCCCTGCTCGTCGAGCGTCCAGCCGGCCGTGGCCACGTGCGAATAGGGAGCGCGCCCGCGCAGCGCCACGGAAGTGAGCAGCGATGAGTGGAACCAGCCGCGGTGCTGGTCGCCGCCCTCGAGATAGAGAACTTCTAACGGCCTTGACACGGCAGGGGCTAAAGCCCCTTCTTTCTCTATTGTCTGATTCGGCGCGGCTGAAGCCGTGCCCTGATACAAAACTCCATCGCTCGCTGTTGCAGTTGACGAAGCGGAGGTAGCTCCCGCCTGGAATTGTTTGTATGCGGTACTCAGATCCGGGTCGGATTCGCAGACGGCTAGCCAGCTTACGCCGGAATCGAACCAGACGTCGAGAATGTCGGTCTCTTTTCGAAACGTTGTCCCGCCGCAGTGGGCGCATTTCGTTCCCGGCGCTAACAGGCCGTCGCTCGCCGGCAGATGCCAGGCCTCGGCGCCTTCGCGCTCGAAGAGATCGACAATTTTGCGGTTCAGATCAGCGTCGTTGATCGGCTGGCTACAGCCCTCACAGATGAACACGGCGATGGGCACACCCCAGATGCGCTGCCGGCTAATGCACCAGTCGGGGCGCGTGGCGATCATGTTGGTGATGCGCTCCTTGCCCCAAGCCGGATCCCACACCACTTTATCGATCTCCTCGATGGCGAGCTGTCGAAATGTTTTTTCCTCGTTTTGGACTGACTTGATCGGAGTCTCAAGAGAAATGAACCACTGCTCGGTAGCACGAAAGATGACGGGATGATGGCAGCGCCAGCAATGCGGATAGGAGTGTTCAAGTTGAGCGCCGCCCAGGAGCGCGCCACGCTCTTCGAGCATGGCCACAATCACAGGGTTGGCGGCAAAGACCTTCATGCCTTCGAAGGCCGGCGGGATTGGCGAATTCCACGCGGCGGTATCGACGTGGATGTGGCCGCCGGCATCGACGCGACTCGTGGGGTCGATGCCGTATCTCTGGCCGGTGTAAAAGTCGTCCATGCCGTGCGCTGGCGCGGTGTGCACCGCGCCGGTGCCGGTGTCGGCGGTGACGTAGGTGGCCAGAACGCCGAGGATGGTGCGGTCGAGGAACGGATGCTGGAACGTCACGCGGTCAAGCGTAGCGCCTTTGAAACGGGCGAGCTCTTTGGTAGGCCCGAGCTTGCAGGCTACTGCCACCTGCGCGGCAAGCTCGGCCGCAACAATGTAGACGGGATGAGTGTCGCGGTCTCCGACCCTCTTTTCTGCGCTTCCTTCGGAAGCTTGAGAAAAGGATGGGGCACGGGAGGCCTCTGGCGCTTCGATCGCCACGTACTCGAAATCCGGATGAAACGCGACGGCCATTGACGCGGGAAGCGTCCACGGCGTGGTGGTCCAGATGATCGTATACACGTCGCGGCCGGCGAGCGCAGGCGCGAGGTCTGCCGGATCGGAGGTCGACCGGTAGCGTACGTAGATCGACGGGCTGGTGTGGTTGTCGTATTCGACTTCGGCCTCGGCCAGGGCTGTGCGGTCGTGGATGCACCAGTAAACCGGCTTCAGGCCGCGGTAGATGAAGCCTTTTTCCAGGAAGCCGTAAAACGCCTCTAAAGTCCTGGCCTCGTACGAGCGCGCCATGGTCTTGTAGGGCGTTTGCCAGCGCCCGAAGCAGCCAATGCGCTCGAACTGCTCGGTCTGCATGTCGACGTACTTCTGGGCGTAGGCGCGGCAGGCGTCAAGCACCTCCGGCACCGGCATGGTGAGCTTTTTATGGCCCAGTTTTTCGTCTACCTTGATCTCGATGGGCAGCCCATGGCAGTCGTAGCCGGGGACGAACGGGGCGTCGTACCCGGCCATGGTCCTGGATTTGACCACGAAGTCCTTGAGACCCTTATTGAGGGCGTGGCCCAGGTGAATGGGTCCGTTGGCGTAGGGAGGGCCGTCGTGGAGCAGGTAAACTGGCCGCCCCTGGCAGGTTTTGCGCAGCTCTTCATAGAGCCGGAGCGAGGCCCAGCGCGCCAGCCGAAGCGGCTCATTCTGGGGCAGATTGGCTTTCATCGGGAAGGCGGTCTGGGGCAGGGTCAGGGTCGCCTTCAACTCCGGCGCAGAGGACATCGGGACTCCGTTCGAGTTCGCGAACTTGTTCATGATCCAGTGTAAACGGCAGCATGAGGATTTTTCCGGTAACAAACCAGCCGCCCAAAGCGTCTATTGTCTGTGGGAGCTTGAAAGCAAGCGGATATGGGGCTGCGGAGGCCGCAGCGGGTCGCAGGGTGCTTACCGAGCCAAGACAAGCATGGGCGCGGTAAAGCATAATGAATGGATGGCCCTGTTACGGGCGCGCTCGCGTCCGGACGGGCAATGGCTGCCCCACTGGCAGCGATAAGGGCAGACAACCAACAGACATGACACCGGAAGAAAAGAACGACCAGGGAGGCGCAGGGCCGGAGCACGGTCATGAGCTGGATGCCTTCCTCGGCAAAGCTTTCCAGGAGAAGCCCCTCTGGGCCGACCTCTGGGAGAGCATCCGAGACGTGTTTTTTCCGGTCAAACTGCCGCCCTTGCAGTTGACCTCGCAGCCCATTCCGGTGCCGGACCGGATGGCCGTGAAGACCAATCCGTGGGCCGTCGGGATCTCGACCACCATCAACGCCCTCATTCTTTGCATCATCCTGTTTGTTGTGGGGAAAAAGGTCATCGAGACGGTGAAGCAGCAGGCACTTGACGTCAACGTCGACATCACCGACTACAACGCGCCGAAGTCGAATATCAAGGCGGGCGGTGGCGGTGGCGGTGGCGATCGCAGCATGATCGAGGCCAACAAGGGCAAGCTGCCGCAGAAGTCACCGGATCCCATGACGCCTCCGACGCCTGTGACCCTCGAGCATCCCAAGCTGCCCGAACCCGCGGCCATCAATGTGCAACAGGACATTCAACTGCCCAATAACGACATGCCGATGATCGGCATGAAGAACTCTTCGAACGTAACGCTGGCCTCGGCCGGAGGCGGCAGCGGCGCGGGCATGGGATCGGGCGCGGGCGGCGGCCTAGGTTCCGGCTACGGCAACGGCTATGGGCCCGGTTC
Organism: uncultured Occallatibacter sp.; assembly: GCA_964569985.1. Classification (GTDB taxonomy): domain Bacteria; phylum Acidobacteriota; class Terriglobia; order Terriglobales; family Acidobacteriaceae; genus Telmatobacter. The sequence continues at coordinate 106,097 of CAZMWL010000009.1, read as the reverse complement.
CGGCGGCAATGCCGGGGGTGGCGTGTACCAGGTGGGCGGCAGAATCTCCAACCCCGTGCTGGTCATTCAGCCCGAAGCTGAGTTCTCCGACGAAGCGCGGCGCGCCAAGTACCAGGGCGTTTGCATCGTTGGGATGATCGTCGATGCGCAGGGCAATCCGCAGAATGTGCATGTGATCCGCACCCTGGGCATGGGACTGGACGAGAAGGCCATGGAAGCGGTGCGCAAATACAAATTCAAGCCGGCCATGAAGGACGGCAAAACGCCGGTCGCGGTGATGATTACCGTCGAGGTCGATTTCCACCTGTATTGAGAGAATCAGCGGCGCCAGCGGAGTTAGATCAGCTCAAGCTGAATCGGTTTCCCACCCTTTCGCAAAGAACGCGAAAGGATGGGGCACGGGGCTTGGTTGCCTGTTTGAGATAGGCAGGTTGAGGTTCGTGGTGCGTTGCCAACCTGGCTCCGCTCACTCCGCTGCCTTACATGATCATCCAGTCGCCGTCGTCTTCCAGCAGCTCTTTCATGGCGGCGCAGTCGCCCGGCGCATGCCGGCAGGGATCCACAGCGGCGCCGTCCACGGCGCGCATCACCGTAACAATCTTCTCGTGCGATTTGAGAACCGCATCGTGGCACTTCTTGGCCACGGCCATCAACTGGTCCCAACTGCCTTCAAGCACAGTGCCCTTGTTCTTGGCCTGGTGGTAGAGGCCGCTCGAGTCGATGATCTTCGCTACGTCAGCGGCCGTGTCGCCCGCGTGCCGTCCCTTGCCTTTTGCCTGCACAGTCAACTCAAGAAGCATGGACAACCATCCCCTTTTCGTGTTCCTTTTTAGCAAATACATCGTACACCGCCCGGTCGCATTTTCACAGTCGATGTATGCCGAAGCCACGAGGCCCCGCCGGCACGACCGCAAGGAAGCGGCGACTTTCGCATGAAGCCGAAAGGACGTAGCAATTCTGAGAATGCCCGGAAGCCGCAATGCAACGTACCGGGCATGTGATTTTGACCACCCCGAAAACTTCATTTCCCGTCAATCCGCTCGGTCCACGGTTCACCAATCATTGCTCGCTGTTCACTGTCCCTCGTCCCCTGCGTGAGAGAATTGTTGCGCGGCTCGGAAGGGCCGAAGAGAGGGTACGAATCATGGCAGCAGCGGAAGCATTGGATCTTGCGGGGTTGACGAAAATGTACGACTTCACGGGAAAGTCGGTGGCCATTACGGGCGGCGCTGGAATCCTGGGCAGCGAAATTGCCAGCGCGCTGGCAGGGTGTGGCGCGCGGGTGGCCATTCTCGACGTGAATCCCGATGCGGGGAAGGCAGCGGTGGATCGCATGGGCGAGCATGGCAAGCAAGTCACAGTCTTCCAATGCGACGTGCTCAACCGCGACAGCATTCTGAAGACGGCTGAGGACGTTGCGGCGCGCTTTGGCAAGTTGGATTGCCTGGTGAACGGCGCGGGAGGCAACAAGCCTCAGGCCACCACGAGTCCCGATCTGAAGTTCTTCGATCTACCCGCCGATGCGTTGCGCTGGGTCTTCGAGCTGAACATTCTCGGCACGATTTTGCCCAGCCAGGCCTTTGGAAAGATCATGGCGGCGCAGGGTTACGGCGCGATTTTGAACATTTCGTCGATGAACGCCTTCCGGCCGCTCACGCGCATTCCGGCCTACTCGGCGGCCAAGGCCGCGGTGAGCAACTTTACGCAGTGGCTGGCCGTGCACATGGCGCAGGAGTACTCGCCCAGGATCCGCGTGAACGCGGTGGCGCCGGGATTTTTCCTGACCAACCAGAACCGCTTCCTGCTGACCGACAAGGAAACAGGCGAGCTGACGGCGCGCGGCAAGGCAATCATCGCGCACACGCCCATGGCGCGCTTTGGCGAGCCGCAGGACCTGTTCGGATCGGTGCTCTGGCTGCTTTCGCCGGCTTCGGAGTTTGTTACCGGCGTGGTGGTGCCCATCGACGGGGGATTCTCGGCTTACAGCGGCGTGTAGGGACGAGCTGGCACACAATCGGAGCACGTCAAGACTAGAGCTGATTGCATAAATTCTCGTAGGCGATGGGAAATCGTCCCTCAGGGGCTAAAGCCCGTCGTCTTACGGTGTTTTTCGGAACGACTGAAGTCTTGCCCTTTCACGGGAGCCATTCCTGCGTCCAGTCCCAGGCGAATGGTTTGCAATCGTTCTCACAATTCCGGGTGTGGATGCATGCAGAGATCGAGCAACGTTTGCATTGCGCCGGGTCATTCGCCGAGGGTGAAAATGACGTTGATGGTTGTTTCAACCTCTACAGGCTGGTTATTGAGCAAGTACGGCTTGTAGCGCCAGTTGCGCACGGCATCGACGGCGGCCTGCCGTAACATGGCCGGCCCGCTCACAGCATGCAAATCCTTGATCGTTCCGTTTGTGGCAATGGTGGCGTGCAGCTCCACAGTGCCGGACACGCGGGCGGTTTTAGCGATGGGCGGATAATCGGGCGGCTTCCTCTGAATCAACATTCCCGTCGCGACGCCGGATGAAATTACAAGTGGCTTGGAAGGTGCAGCTTTAACGACGTTCTGTGCGTGTCCATTGAAGATGCCGGCATTTGCGCTGCCGCCGCCCAGACCATCCGCACCGGCCGCGCCAAAGCTGGCGGGGGCTGGCGCATTGTCCACGACTTGCTTCGGAATCCGGGTTGGCGCGGACAGTTGATCGTTCATCGTATTCGCACGCACCTGTGCCGGGCTCCCTCCGCTCTCCTCGTTGGCCGGCTGGTTGTCTGTTGCGGGTTGCTTTTCGGTCGTTGCCAGGGGCTTGTTCTGATCCGACGGTTTTCTAGCGGACGGCTTCGACGTGTTTGTCGTCTGCTGCGTATCGGTTGCTCCCGGAAATGGCTGAACGGATGGTTTCGCCACGGACTTTGTTCCATGATGGAGCAGCGGGATCATGAGGATGAGCGGAAGCAGGATGGAGCCGGCGCCAATTGCGGCAATCTTCATCCACTTCTTTCTTGCAGTCTTAGGCTCGCCTTCAACTTCGACCATCCTCGGTGAAAACATCTGGAAGATCACGGCATCGGCTTCGTGGCTTGTTTTCGCCCTGGGTTCGGGTGAATTACGCATTTCATCAAGCGGAGCGACGTTTGGCAAACCCGGCGCCACGGGAACCTCTCTCGTGGCGTGACGAGCTTCCAGATTGTGCGAAACACGACTGGGCGATCCATCTACTAACTCGTTCGTGAACTCTTGCTGCTTTGGGGCGACTGCCGCGGAGGTGGCTGCACCCGAGACATGCGGCCTCTCCAGCAAGGATGACAGGAATGCTTCAGGGTCAGCGGATTGCCCATGAGGCTTTGGCGTCTTGCCATGGGGATGAGCGGTGTCCCATGCATCCCACGCCGTACGGTTAGCGGGCCGAGCCTTGGGAGGAGCTTCGTTCTCCCAATCGATGAAATTTTTTTGCCGCTTAACAACGACTGGCGCGGATGAGGCTGAACCCGAAACATGCGGCCTCTCCAGCAAAGATGCCAGGAATGCTTCGCGGTCAGCGGGTTGCCAAGGCGGCGCTGGAGTCTCGCCGATGGAATGAGTGGTGTCCCACGCTTTCTTTTCGTCATTGCCAGCAGGCAAAGAGGCAGGAGAAGCCTCGCCATCCCAATCGCCGAAATCCTCGGGAAGCGTTTCCGGCAGCAACGGAGCTAGTTCTTTTGGAGATGCCATTGACCGTCGTCTCCTTTCTCGTAGACAGCACCTTTGTAGGTGCGCGTTTCGCGCGGGTTTGTCGCGGCGGCAGGGAGTTCGCCGGTTATTTCCGCCAGTGCGGGATCTCCCGGGGCAGAGTTGGTTGCGGTGAAGGTCCACGCAGGCTGGGTCTCAGTGGCTGCGGCTGGCAAGGAGGGAATGTCAGGGGATCCCTCCACCTGAAGCACGACCGCGGCTTGCGCCGGTGCATATTTTTCGGCGTCCGATGGGGTAAACGATGCGGAGAGTGTGTACCTTCCCGGCGCGAGTACGTGGCCCGCGGAAGGAGTGTAGACAAATGTTCCCGGAACCGATGCCGAGGCATTCAACTGAACGATGCTGAGCGCCGTGCCGTAGGGAATGGCGGAGGGGGTTGGCCAAGTGATGAAGGTTGGCAACTTTTCTGTAATCGTCACCGACACGACCGCACGTACCGTTTTGTGATTCAAAGTGTCGGTCGGAGTGAAGGTTACTGAGAGCTCATGGACTCCCGGCGCGAGCACTTCGCCTGCGGTTGGTCTATAGGCAAATGATCCCGGCACGGTTGCCGTGGCGTTGAGCTGAGCGGCGCCAAGGGCGACGCCGTGGGCAATCGGCTCCGGCGCCGGCCACGTGACGGCAGGAGTTGCCTTGGCCACAGCCAGCGACACGGAACTCTGCGATGCAGTGTAGGCCAGAGTATCCGCAGGGGTGAAAACCACGGACAATTTATGCTCTCCGGCCGCGAGCACCGCTCCTAAGCCAGGAGTGTATTCGAAAGCTCCCGGAACCGACGCCCTGGCACAGAGTTGCGTGTCGTTGAGCTGCGTTCCGTACGTAATCGGATCGGGCGCCGGCCATTGGATGGTGCAGGCTGCCTTGGCGACAGTGAGCTGTACGGTGGTTTGTGCCGTGACGTAGTTCGCACTGTCCGCGGGGGTGAAGGTTACCGAGAGCGTGTGCGTTCCAGCAGGGAGGACTTCGCCGCGCGCGGGGGAGTATTCGAATGTTCCAGGTACCGGCGCGGAGGCATTGAGTTGAGCATCGTCCAACGCGGTGCTGTGGATGATCCGCGCAGGTGCTGGCCAAGAGAGGGCCGGCGTTGCCCTGGTCACAACAATTGAAGTTGCGGCCTGCTGCGGAGCGTAGCCGTGGGAATCTGCCGGAGTGAATGTGACCCATAGCGTGTGCGTTCCGACCGGCAGCACATAGCCTGGGCTGGGTGTGTAGACAAAAGTTCCGTCAACCGATGCTTTGGCATTGAGCTGGACGGAGGTGAGCTTGTCTCCGTAGGCAATCGGGCCGGGCTCCGGCCATGTGATGGCCGGAACTGAACGCGCCTCGACGGGAGCCGGTTTCGCAGGGCCCGGCTGTTCATCCCAAGCAGAATCCATCTGCGCAAAACCTCTTCCAGAACTTTTGGGTTCAACATCCCTTTTCTTTTCTTGCGGCATGGGCCGCCCGGTAATCGCGCTGGCCATCTCCAGGCTGATGCGGGATAGGCGTGTTTCTGGAAGCCCGGCATCACCGGAATGCAGCCCGCGCGCAGCGTTCTGATCATTGGGAATCTTCCACCGCACCGGCCTGCCAAGAGCCTTGACGATGACATCTTCGTTCTCCGTCTCGTGGAAGCGTGAATCAAACCGGTTGATCACGATTTCCAGGTTTGGATTTCCTTTAGCGAAGAACTGTGAGATCACGCGATTGGAATTGCGCAGTTCGGAGATCCCGGTCTGGGTGACCAGGTAAATGGTGGAGGCATGTTCGAATAGGGCTTTGGCCGCCGCATCAATCCGCGATCCCACATCTACGATCACATGATCGAATTCGCGCCGCGCGATGGCGATGAGCTTGTCGATGGCGCTTTTGGAGGCCTCGACCTCTGGAACTTTGGTGGGAGCTGCCAGCACGAAGACTCCCGACCGATGTTTGGCGAGGATATTGTGAAAGAGAGCCGCATCCATCCGGTCGATATTCAGCAGGGCGTACTCCGTGGTGTAACCGGCAGAAATCCCCAGGCACAGCGCCGCGTCTCCAATGGGAAGAGCAAGGTCAATCAACAGGACGCGTTGGTCCGGACTCTGGGCCAGAGCGATCGCCATGTTGCACGCGACCGTCGTAACACCCGATCCCCCTTTGGAGCCGGTAAAGACGAGCAGCTTTCCCTCGGTCTTCTTTGCGGGGAGAGCTTTCTCGCGACGGTTTGCAGTGGTCCGAGCCAGAGCCTCGGCCATGGCGCCCTGATCAAGAGGCAGAAGGAGGCAGTCACGGGCGCCTGCACGCTTCAAGCGCATCGCCAGTTTAGGGTCGGCCTTCTCCGAATAGACCATGATCGTCCCAGCGTTGCTGGCGCTGGATCTTTCCACTAGTTCCAGAGCAGTATCCGGGTCACTATCCAGATCGAGAATGATGACGTCGAACGACGCCTGCAATCTTTGCAGGCGATCAAACTCCGGAGGATAGGAATCGAACTCCCGGACAACGGCGCGACGCGTTTCAGCAAGGGCCTCGGCTACAGCCAAGCGTCTCCCCTCGTCTGGGCCAATCAAGGCAACCGACAAGTGCTCGGCTGCAATGGTGTCGGTACGTTTCGTGCCGAGGTTTGGTGATATGCCTGCTGAGCTCGCGGTATCAGGCGCTTTTTCAGTTGAAGGGCTCATTGAGGCATCAGCCGCCTTTCCGCTCAAAAATTGAATTTGACAGGTCGTGCGGGAGCTGAGCTCGCAGGTTTCTTCCGTCCATAATGAGCGAGGACCGCGCAATTCCGGGAAGAACCTTGAATGCGAGCGTCAACTTACGACAGCCTGCCGAACAATACGTTGTGGGACGATGGTAATCATTTCTAGGGTCAGTTTGGAGCTAAAGTAACCATAGCAAGCCATTACTAAAGTGCTATCATGCGGATGTTGTTTCATCGTTTTCACTGTAGGGCAACCTCGCTTCGCAGCTTTCCATAGAGCGCGTGGGAGTGGTGGGCGCCACCGCCCCGGTTTTTCGAGGCTGCGCCGACCCGGCGCGGACCGGGAGCGGCCCAAGGGGAGTTGATAACGGGAGACCCGTATAAACACTGACGAATCTGCAATTTTTCCGCAGGCGGGAAACCGGGTAGGAGTCGGCGCATCTACAGTTTTGCGCAAAGGCATCTGGGCGGAGGGGGCTGAATGTTGCATGGACAGTAGCTTCCGGGTGGGCGGTAGTTCAGGCAGAGCCGTCAGAATCCGGGAGCGGCGGGTTGGGGTTCGAGGTCTCCCCAAGCGAGGGACCGAGGGCATCGTTATCGTGCTTTGAATCGAATTCCGAAACCCGCGCCACCGGCCCACCTGCGCCGGTACATGAGGGTGGCGAGTCGACCATGCAGGGGCAACTGGAGCTATACTTGCGCGGAGCCGGATAGCCCGAGGCCAAATCCTGCCCACCGACATGAATAGGAAAACAATGCAGACGATGAAAGAGAGCCATCCGGGCGCGCGTATCGAGTCCGACAGCATGGGGAAGATTGAAGTTCCAGCCGACCATTATTGGGGAGCGCAGACAGAGCGCTCCCTGCACCACTTCGCGATTGGCGAAGACCGTATGCCGGCGGAGTTGATCCGCGCCTTTGCCGTCCTCAAGAAGGCAGCGGCGCTGGTGAATCACGATCTGGGTAAGCTGCCTAAAGAGAAGATGGAACTGATTGTCCGCGCAGCCGACGAGGTGATTGCGGGCAAGCATAAAGACGAGTTTCCGCTGCGCATCTGGCAGACGGGTTCTGGCACGCAGACGAACATGAACGTCAATGAGGTGATCTCGAACCGCGCGATCGAGATCGCGGGCGGCACCATGGGAAGCAAGCAGCCCATTCACCCGAACGATGACGTGAACATGTCTCAGTCGTCGAACGACACGTTCCCGACAGCGATGTATATTGCCGCCGCAACCGCGGTGAAGGAGCAACTGATACCAGCGGTGCGGCATCTCCGCGATGCGATTGCGGCGAAGGCGAAGCAGTTTGAAGACGTGGTCAAGATCGGGCGTACGCACCTGCAGGATGCAACGCCGCTGACGCTGGGTCAGGAGATGGGCGGCTGGGCGAGCCTTCTTGAGCGCGACATCGCGCGCATGGAATCGACACTCGATGGCCTCTATGAGCTGGCGATCGGGGGCACCGCGGTGGGCACTGGACTGAATACCCATCCGGAGTTTGCGGAACGCGCGTCGGCGAAGATTGCCGAGTTGACGGGGTTGCCGTTTCGTTCCCATCCCAACAAATTTGCGGCGCTGTCGGCGCACGATGAACTGGTGTTTGCGAGCGGCGCGCTGGTGACGCTCTCGGCATCGCTGATGAAGATCGCCAATGACGTTCGCTGGCTCAGTTCGGGGCCGCGCTGCGGATTGGGCGAGCTGACTCTACCGGAAAATGAACCGGGCAGCTCCATTATGCCGGGCAAGGTGAACCCCACGCAGAGCGAAGCGATGACGATGGTAGCCGTCGAAGTGCACGGGAATCACGCGGCGATTGCCTTCGCGGGCAGCCAGGGCAACTTCGAACTGAATGTTTTTAAGCCCGTGATGATCTATAACTTCATGCATTCGGCGCGGCTGTTGACGGACACGTGCCGCATGTTTCAGGAGTTCTGCGTGGAAGGTATCGAAGCCAACCTGCAGCGCATCAATGAATACGTGGGCAAGTGCCTGATGCTGGTGACGGCGCTCAATCAGCACATCGGTTACGACAAGGCTGCGCATCTAGCCAAGACGGCGCACCATAAGGGACTTTCACTGCGCGAAGCCAATCGCGAGCTTGGATACCTCACTGAAGAAGAATTCGACAAATACCTGCGCCCGGAGAAAATGACGTATCCAGAAGCAGAATAGGGCAGCGACAAGATGCGTTCGATGGCCGCGCAGGTTCCCCAACGACGATTCACTGCCATTCTCAAGCTGAACATCGCGCGATGTCACGATCGGGCAGAGGCGTCGATCCAGATCGGTCGGAGGGGGAGATTCGGGGTTGCGCCTATCCCTGGCATCACGAAGAGCCAGAGTGACAGCGGTTCGAATGCGCCAGCGGGGGACCAGGAATAGATTGATGAGCCCGTGGTCCTCAATCTCTTATTTGAGGGAGAGATCCCAGGCGTAGATGTCTTCGATGGTCGAATTGCGCACAGTAAGAGGCGAGTCGTCCGGGCCGAGCCCAATCCAGTCCCCCATAAAGAATGGACCGCGTTCAACAGCGGCAAGACTTGCGACTTTCTCTATAGCACCAGAGGGGACTGCTACTCGGAAAACGGCGGCGCTGCCGGAGGTGTTGGGCCGGAAGTAAACATACCTGCCGTTATGGGACCAGTTTGGATAGGCCGCAGCAACGTCGCCGAGAGGCCGCCACTTTCCGGTAGAAAAATCGAAGAGGTACAGATACAGATCGCCCGCATGCAGCGCAACCAGAAAGCGACCATCTGGCGACCAGCGCGGAAAGGAATAGCCCGCGGATGCCGGCAGCATTACGGCCGTGTTCGAGCGCAGGTCGAGGACGTAAACTCCCTGGGCCTGCGATACGGGAGGCACGTTGCTAAAAACAAGCCGCTGCCCGTCAGGCGACCAATCGGGATAACCCTTGGCTTCGTCGCCGCTGGACAGGAGGCGGCTTGTGCCGCCGTTTCCAGAGATGGAATAAACGCCCCACTTGCCCGTGAACCCGAGGCCCATGAATGCAATCGTCCGGCCGTTGGGAGACCAGCGCGGCATCACAGTGTTTTTGAAACCCTGTGTGAGCTGGAGGCATTCGGCGCCATCCGAGCGGCACCGCCACAATTGGTTATCCGCCAGACTGGTATAGGCAATCCACTTTGTATCTTGAGAATATGCAAGCATCCTGGCTGAGATGGACGGCAGCACGGGGATGAACTCATCTGCTTTCGAGTCGTATCGCTCAATTTCTCCTTTGGGCGCCTCCGCACGGACGTATAGTTTCTTTCCGTTCTTACTGGCAAGCGGACCGCGATAGTTCATTGCCCCGGAGATCAATTGAAAAGGTTGGCTGCGGGCCGATAACAGGTGACTCCGCTGGTCTCGCTGCGCCCAGATTTGAAATGCGCTCCCAACTCGCGCCTGGAATAGGAAGTACTCGCCATCGGGCGTCCATGAGCCACAGCATACGTGGTAGCGCAGATCTGGAAACAGCCGATGCGGTTCTTTTCCGTCCGCCGCGACTTCCCAGATTGAAGTCGACTCATTCGTCTTGTCGATTACAGTAAAGCGCAGCCTTTTCCCGTCTGGAGACCAACGGAACCAGAAAGGATTGCCGGGAACGCTGAAGAGCTGTTTGCGAGAGTTCCCGCCCATGTCGGTGACGTATACAACGCCGTCGGCGGAGTAGATGATGCGCTTCGCATCGGGATACCATGCCGCGTCGTAAGCCAGGATATCTCCAACCCTTTGCGCCGGGCCGGTTCCCGGCTGAACGTAGAGCGGCTCCGCTTCGTCTCGCGAGTGGACCAAGTCACGAAGAAGCATGGTTTCACCGTCCGGAGCCAGATCGCATAGCTCTGGATTGGTGATCCCAGTCACCACAACTGCGCTTTCCCCGCCTCCAGCCGACGCAGCGGCCACGCTATATTTGCCGTTCTCATACCGCGGATAGTAGATGCGGGCGCCGTCGCCTAGTAGGGGCGATAGGATATGGGCCTGCGAACGCGTGATTTTGACAGGATTCGCGACTGCCAGCCCAGGCGTGGTTTGACGCAGAGTGAAAGTTCCGAGAAGGAAGCTGGCAACAGCGATGGCCGGTACGATGATCACCAGTCCGGTGATCCAAGGTAATCGAAACCGCCAGCGCGGTGAATGGGGGCTTGTCTCCCGTGTTCCCAGGGCGGAAATCCGCTCCGGCTCGGCGACGTTGTCGCCCTCCATTTTCGCGACGAAAGAGTAACCGACGCCGGGAACCGTTCGGATGAAGCGATGCGGCTCCTTTTCGTCACCCAGTGCGAGCCGGATTTGCCGAATCGTCTGCTCGACCGTGTTCTCGCCTCGCCGCTCTCCCCAAATTGCGTCAAGAAGCTCATGTTTGGAGGCGACGAGCCCTCTTTTCTGAACCAGGAAAGTCAGAACATGGAAGGGTATAGGCGTAAGGTGAATGCGCTCAACGCCGCGATACAACCCGTGCCGTTGTAGATCGATCGTGAAGCCCTCAAAACGGAGCAAAGTCTCGTCAATTGATTCGACGGATGCCACGATCAGCGCTCACCAGCCATTATTCAGGACTTTTTCAGCAGAGTCCCCGCCCATTGCACCGGCTTAAGCATTAGGCTTTTCCCGACAGCTTAACATGCCGAGGGTATTGGTGTGCGATAGCGGCCAGTTTGCCAGTCAGGGGAGCCGCCCGCGCCGGATGCGGCCGTTCAGGATGAAGTTCCAAATTTGATTTGGCAGGCTTCAGCCGTAGTCAGAGCGCTCGACCGGAGGCGTGGCGTCCATGAATCGGCGACATATCACGGGAGCGGGAGATTGACAGCGATCAACCCCGGCGGCAGCAGCTCCACCGCTTTCAACTTCATTGTGAATCGGGGGATTTCTATGAGGAGCAAGCAGGTGGTCGCGGCTACCTCGGCCAGTCAATCGTGGGCGGCGTCGAGCGATCGCGACACGAACCAGAATTCCATCAACATCTCGGGGCGAGCCGGCGGGTTGGTCGTGCCTCCGCACAGGAGCATTGCTATGTTTTCAAGAAAGTTCTTACTCGTTTCTTCCTTCCTTTTGGTTGCCGGCACGGTGAGTTGTCTCCACGCACAGGCCGGTGATCCAGCAGTTATTCAGCAAAAGCTCTACACGCAGTTCAAACTGACCACAATTACGGCCGACCGGTCCGACATTGTGACCGCCGGCGACGTGGTCGCGATCCAAAAGCCGGGGCTGATCATGTATGCCGTGGCGTCGCCCATGCCCCCATCGAATTCGTATAAGAACGGAAGAATCGTACAAGGCTGGGGTGGATTTGGTAAGGATATGTTGATCACCATGGCCGCGCCGGGAGGGGCGACCGCAACCGACTATCCCCATCGACCGTTTGCGCCGGAGGAAAGGTGCTGGGTTACGGGGATTCAGGTCCAGAAGGACGGAATTCTTTTCCAGCTTTACAGCGACCCCTACGATGGCATTCGCTACTACGCGAACCTGAAAATACCTTTTCCCAACAAGAAGGAAGTACCGCCCGTCGATACGGCGATGCAACTGGTGGCAGAGGTGTTGACGGTGGCGCCGCAGGATCAGGGCGGGCAGCAGGCTGCAGCCACAGACCAGACGCCGGGCGGCCAGCAGGCCTCAGTCTCGGGTACGTATATCCAGCCTAGCCAAAACGCGCAAGTCACTTTTAGCCCGGACTCTTTGTCCTTCATCATGACCGTTCCCGCCGGGAGGGCGCCGGGCCTCTACCAGGTGAACGGAGATACGTTGACGATCACGTTCAGTGCGACGGGGCAATCCGTCACCTTCAGGATTCTGCCAGACAGATTGGTGGAATCAAGTGGAATTGTATGGCGTCGCATAGGGGGCGCGCCGGCACCCGCTCCGGAAGCTGCCACCGTTTCCGCGCCTCCGCCTCCTGCCCCGGCGCCGATGGCGGACATTCCTCCCCCTCCCCCGCCCACCGATACTCCGCCACCCACCATTGCCATTGGCCAGACGATGGACCAGGTGACCGCAGCCTTCGGGGCACCGCTGAAGGTCGCCCGGCTGGGCGCTAAGGTCGTCTTCTATTACAAGGACATGAAGGTGACATTCACGAACGGAAAGGTCACCGATGTTGAATAGGGTGCTTGCAACCGGGCGGCTGAGTGCCAGGCGTGAGCGCAGATAGAGGAAATGAACAATGAAGTTGAAACATGGGTCTACCGCAATTTTGGCGTTTGGACTCTCCATCGCGGCCTGGAGTCAACAGACCGCCCCGCCTCCAGCCGTGCCCGCCGACAGCGGGCCGACGCTGGCGGCGACCATGCAATACATCCAGGAAAAACTGAACGGACAGGGTCAGGTCGGCTTTGCGGAGGGCATTAGCACGGGGTGGACTCGGCGCGTGCTTATCCTCGTCTCGGACGTGGTTGCCGACCAGGCATCCTGCACTCTTTACACCACAGAAACGGACGACATCAATCTGGAATTGCGGAAAGGTAGAGCCCTGAAGCCCGGGAGCTCAATCACCGCCGACCACCTGCGCACTCACATAGTGGGAATGGACACAACCTCTTTCAAGCAAATTGAGAAGGTCACCGTCGAGAAGTGGCAGGATGTTGCGAATCAGGAGTATGTGGAGGCCGCTCACCCCGAAATCACTTTGACGGCGACGCCCCCTATCTTCGATGTGAAGCTATGGGCATCGAGTGCCGTTTTCTCTACCCATACCTCCGCCACGAATGGCGACCGCGCGCCAATAGAGAAGGACGCCGCAAGTAAAACAATCGGCTTTATCTTTCGCGATGAGGACACGGCCAATCGCGTGGCCAAAGCCATGATTCATGCCATGGAGTTGTGCGGCGGCGGCATCACCAAGAAGGAGCTCTTCTGAATCGTCAAGCGCGCAGCACGCTTCCCGCCGCGCTCAGGGAGAACACATGAAACGCACTCTTTCACTTTCGCTGGGCCTGGCCGCTGCGGGACTCCTGGCACTGGTTTCCGCGCCCGTGCATGCGCAAACGTCTGATGCAAACGCGGGCAATATTCACGGCCGCGTCATCAATCCCACTGGGCAGCCTCAGAATGGCGGCACGGTGAGCCTCTCCACCGATGGCGGCGTAACCCTGGAGTACACGTTCAACGTCGATGACTCCGGCAATTACGGCGGAGAAGCGCCTCAAGGAACCTATACGGTGGTTTATCGCGCGGCAGATACGCCGGCCGGCAAGATGATCGATTCCATCCGCGGCGTCGAAATCGTCGCCGGGCAGGATCTCTCACAGAACATCGACATGTCGCGCCAGGAATACATCGACAAAATGAGCCCGGGAGAGAAAAGGCAGTTGGAGGAGTTGAAGAAAACGAACGCCGCGGCCCTGAAGGCAAACGAGATCATCGATGTCCTGAACGCGGACCTGAAGACATGCAACCAGGACATTAAGGATGGCGATAGCGCGCTCGACGCGGAGACAAAGGCCGCAAAGTATGGTGGCTGCGAAACCCTCATGTTGAGCGACACGCAGATTAAACCGGATGCCTCGATCCTATGGATTATTTTGGGGAAGGCGCAGGCCGGGATGATGAAGTGCACGGATGCTGAATCGTCTTTGAATAGGGCGCTTGAGCTGGAGAACGCCGCGCCGCATCCCAACGTGCAGATACGGAATTTGGCCAACTCTGAGTTGGACAAGATCCATGCGTGCACCAGCGTGTCGGCCGCGCCCGCTCTTCCTCCGGCTCCAATGCCGGCCATTGCTCCGCCGCCCCCGCCTCCCGACGCTCCACCGCCGACCATCGCTCTGGGCCAAACCATGGATCAGGTGACGGCTGGTTTCGGACAGCCGCTCAAAGTGGCGAAGTTGGGAGCGAAGACAATCTTCTACTACAAGGACATGAAGGTGACGTTTATCAACGGGAAAGTCAGCAATGTCGAGTAAGGAATCGAGCACCCGGTCGGAGCGCAGGACCGGCAACAGGAATTTGGACGAGGAATTTGGAACAGGAGAGAAAATTCTATGACAATGCCAGTTCTTCACGGGGCCATGAGAAAAGTATCCGCAGCAGTGATTTTTGCCGTATTCGTGGGGTTGGCCTACACGGCAGGCGCGCAGAAGAGTAAACCGGCACCACCGCCTCCTCCGAGGCCTGCAGCGCCCGCTCCGAGACCCGCGGCGCCTGCCGCCCCCAGGCCTACCGGAAACTCCGGCGGCGGGACTACCTACAGGCCCAACCCAACCGGACCGTCGGCCAATCGTCCAACTACGTCTGCACCCTCGGCTAACCGTCCGTACACCAGCGCGCCCTCGGCCAACCGCCCCACCACATATAATCCCGGCGTCAACCGCCCCGGCGGCGCGCCTGGCAACAACGCCCGTCCTTCGGCTATTAGAAACAACCCGCCCAGAGGCAGTGTCGAGCACACCACTCCGCACGGAAGTGTGGTTCGTACCCGCCCCAATGGCCGGCTGAGCGATGTGCACGACCCCAATCGGGGCCTGGACGTTCACCGTGGACTGAATGGTAACCGCGCGATCTCAGTAGAGCGAGCCGACCACAGCCGCGTTTTCGCCGAACGGGGCCGTCCTGGATTTGTGCAGCACCCCTACAGCTTCCGCGGACATGACTTCGCGCAGCGGACCTACTTCTACCACGGTCGCGAATACACACACCTCTACCATGGATTTGCCTACCGAGGCATGTACCTGAATGTCTATGCCCCAGGCTTCTACTATCGCGCGGGTTTCTACGGCTGGGCCTATAACCCATGGGCAATGCCTATTGTTTTCGGTTGGGGATGGGGCGCCGATCCCTGGTTCGGTTATTACGGCTACTACTTCCAACCGTATGCCGTGTATCCATCGGCCGCATACTGGCTGACGGATTACATGATTTCTTCCGATTTGCAAACCGCATACGCAGCGCAGCAGGAAGCGGGCGAGGTGGATGGTGCACCAGCCTCCGCGGGCGGACCGCCGGAACTCACGCCAGAGGTGAAGCAGCAAATTGCCGACGAAGTGAGAGACCAACTGGCACTGGAAAACTCCGAGGCGCAGCAAAATGCCCAGCAACAGGATGTGGACCCAGGCTCCAGCGGGATTGCGCGTATGCTGAGCGACGGCCGTCCACATGTGCTTGTGGTGGGAAGTGCGCTGGATGTGGTGGACAGCTCGGGAACTGAGTGCTCGCTGAGCGACGGCGATGTGTTGCGGCTCCAGACTCCGCCCCCCGCCGACGCAGTGGCTGCGGATTTGGTTGTGCTTTCCAGCAAGGGTGGGCCTGAGTGCCAGAAACAAGACACGGTTTCAGTGGCGGTGGCCGACCTGCAAGAGATGCAGAACCATATGCGGGAGACCATCGACCAAGGGCTGCAAGAGCTCCAAGCCAAGCAGGGTACAGACGGGATACCGGCGCTGCCGCCATCGGCACAAGGCCAGCCGGCTCCAGCGCAGTATGCCTCGATTGCGCCTCCTCCCGACCCGAGCGTCGCGGCGGAGATTCAGCAGCAGACAACGCAAGCCGATCAGTCGGAGGCCGAGGCGGCGCAGAGTACGGGTGTGCCGGTTAGTGCTGCGCCGACAAGTCCGCCTCCCACTGCGCCGGCTTCGCCTGCATCCGTAGCATTGGGCCAGACTCCGGATCAGGTGCAGGCAACGATGGGCGCACCATCGAGGGTGGCAAATCTGGGGTCCAAAGTCATTTATTACTACAACGGCATGAAGGTCACTTTCATGAACGGGAAGGTGAGCGACGTGCAGTAACCGGCGTGACCTCGGCGCGGGCGGGGATCGGAGATCCTCGCTCGCGCCAAAGCTGCAATCAACAGCGCGAGACCAGTTCATTCGCTTGAGAACCGAGGCTCTGCAAGAGAAGAGGCAAGGATGCAAATATTCAAGTTTCTTGAGCCGTTTTTCCACGCATTGAGCGATGGAAAACTGATTCGTTTGACGGTAGCCTGGGTGCTGCGGACTTTGGGAATGATTATCGCGCTGGCGGGCGTTTTGGGGTTCATCGCCATCCTCGGTTTCACGCTCAAGAGCAACCCGGATGCTTCCGAAACCCATTCGGCCGGCGTGCTGATTGGGGGCGTACTTCTTGCGCTCTTTGTTCTGGCCTGGGCATATCTATCGGCGGGCATTCTGGTTTTTCGTGCAAACTCGGTGGAGGAGCTGGGGGATAGCCACTTCACCGTGCTTTCGATTCTCTCTTTGCTCTTCAGGCTGAACGGCGAACTGATGTTTGTCATGTATTCTCTGCTCGGCGTGGGAGGATGCCTGTTTGTCTGGTTCACAGACACCAGCCCGTTTTCACAGTTGGGGTTGCTGGGGGAGCGACTCCCGTTCGCCGAGAGCTCGAGCAGTGGATTCCTGGGCGGCATCGAGCTGGCGATCCTCTTTCTGCTGATCGCATTTGCGGGAATCGTATTCTCCTATGCGCTGGCGGAACTAAGCGTGGTGCTTGTGGAGATCGCCCTGAACACTCGTGGGCTACGATCCGTTTCATCGGCTGCTGTTGTGACACCTGCTCCCGTTTTCCAGCCGACACCTATTCCCGTGCAGCCGCCGCCAGCTCCCGTCGAGCAACCCCAAGCCTCCGCGAAACACTACTGCAAGCAGTGCGGCCAACCTCTAGGCGCCGGCGCTGCCTTCTGCGATGAGTGCGGAACTCAGGTGCGTTGATATGGCAAATAAGTATTGTGCGAAGTGTGGCAGGGAAGTGGCGGCCGGTAAGCGCTTCTGTGGCGGTTGCGGTCAGGCTCTGCCCATTGTGGCTGCCTCTGCGCAGCCCGAGCCCGTGACAGCGCCCGGGCCGGCGCCTCAATCTTGCGCACAGTGCGGCGCGGCCCTTACTCCCGGTAAGCGCTTTTGCAAGCAGTGCGGTCAGGCCGTCAATTCGGAGGCGCCGGCAGCGCAGGTCGAAACCGTTCCCAGCGGGCAGGGCAGCTCGGCGGCGTCGCAAGGACCAGTCTTCGATTTGCCTCCCGCAGTGCCAGTTGCCGAGCCGGCAGAGATGCCTGTGCCTGTGCAAGATAAGTCGTCCATCGATCCAGGCAGTGCTGCGCCGGCAGAAGAGCCGCAAGTTCCGCACGATGCGAAGGGCGAATCGGCTGCCGCCCCGACCTCGACCCGGGAGCAGGAAGAATCGAAAGGGGCGATTCCAACGCCTCCTCCTGCGGCTGCTGTTTCTCCCTCGCCATCTGAACGGCTGCCAGAGCTGCGTCGCCGGGCAAGGGCAAAGACAGGGCTGATCATCGGAATTGCCGCGGTCCTGCTGGCGGCGGCTGGCGGCGTCCTGGCATGGCATTTCTTTTGGCATCGAAACGTGTCCGCCGCCGCCAGAGCACCGTCTGCGACGCAACAGGCTGTGGTGACGCCGCCGGCTCAGAACCAGATCCCGGAGACGGCAACTGCACCGGGGCAATCGTTCAAGCCCTTGCCGGGAACTCCTGAGAATACCGCTGCGAATGTGCCTCAGCCCCCGATCGGATCGGGAAGTGCGGCAAAACTCCGTTCTCCCACAACGAGCACATCAGAAGGCTCCGCCCAACACCGGAATCCCGCAACCTCGCAACCCAAGATCGAATCGCCGCCTCCGCCTGCGACGCCAGCGGCGCCGCGCTCAGGGGTGCTGCACTATCAGGGACCCCCTGTGCCCCATAACGGGACAGTTGTCTTCGACCATCTTCCTCAGGCGCGTCTGAAGTTCACCTTCGACCACCAGGCGTGGAGCCTGACGATCAAAGCAAATCCGGACGGAACTAAGAGAGTCACGATGATTTCACAAGCGCCGGGTTACCAAACAAATTGCGACCTCGGTTGGGAGGTTGTCGAGTAGGCGCGGAGGAAGCGGTGAGTCCTTTATCGGGGAGTACTAGAAGAGGGCGAGCACATTGAGCGTGAGCGTTACGATGGCGAAGCGCATATCGAGAGGACTTTGAAGCATGCGAGAACTATATTTGTTCATTCGGTTCATTGAAATCCTGGCGGCATTTCTGATTGTCTCTGCCGCTTGCTTTGTTTTTGTCAAATGGCTCAAGGGGAAGTAACATGGCGCTGCAGATCGAAGCTCCATCACAACCTCCACAGGGAGCGTGGAAGAAGCGGCTCATTTGGACTCTAGCGATTGTTGCGGCCCTGATTTTCTCGCTGTGGGCAATCAGCGCAACAGTAGACATGACCATTTGGGGCGCTTACAGCCACTTCATCGATACGCTATGCGAGCGCCTCGCAATCAACCACTATTTGGCGAACGCTCTCAGTCTCGTGTTCCTTGTTCCATTCTTTATTGGCGTCAAGTATTATCTTTTTTCACTGCGAAACCGCGCTCAAAAGCAGAGAATCGGATTGGCCTTACTGTTGGGAATGGGGCTCCTGTATAACCTGGCCCTGTATTTTGGAACCAAGGACCAGAACTTCGGCCCTGCAGGGGCAGTGAAGTATTACGCTCTTGTACCAGGCGGAGTCGTCTTCTCCGACCGGCCAGGCACGGAGTCAGAGTATGGAGTTCCCTTCCGGCCCGTGACCACAGAGAACATCACGTGGCTTCTCCGCATCCAGCACGGACGGATTGAGTACGTCACCGACCCAGGCAATCGCGATTGGTTCGATCGCGTCACCGGCGACCCCATGCTCTGGTATAGCATCGACGGCAATGGGAACTTGCGCTTCTTTGATGGTCCGGGACATGATCCTGCCTCTCGCGCTGAGCTAAAGCCGGTCACTCCAGATATAAGAAGTGAGTGGGAAAAGAAAACCAACACCGCAGCAGTCATTCCTCCTGCCACTGCGCCTTCAGACCCAAACCAGCAAACGCTGCAGGCTGCACAACCCGCTGAGTCTCAAGCAACTCCGCAACTTCCCTCTTCCCAGTCTGCGGCAACGCGCTCCGGGGTGCTGCACTATCAGGGCCCCCCTGTGCCCCACAACGGAACGGTTGTCTTCGACCATCTTCCTCAGGCGCGTCTGAAATTCACCTTCGACCACCAGGCGTGGAGTCTGACGATCAAAGCAAATCCGGACGGAACTAAAAGAGTCACGATGATTTCACAAGCGCCGGGTTACCAAACCAGTTGCGACCTCGGTTGGGAGGTTGTCGAGTAGGCGCGGCGCCGACGGCAGGCTCTATTCGAGCGTGGGATTCACCGTGCGGGAGTAGGAAAGTGAACTTGAATAGGAAGTGAGAATCGAGCAGGACCCCAGGGCCGATCAGGAATAGCGTGACTGTATTTAGTTGAATATATTTGTTTTAGATGGTGCGCCCGGAGAGATTCGAACTCCCGACCTACTGATTCGTAGTCAGTCGCTCTATCCAGCTGAGCTACGGGCGCACAAGTTTGGGCTTCAGGACGAAACCGCTCCTTCAGATTACCAAGGTTGCAGCCGTGGCGCAACGCTTGAGCGTCAGGCTGTGGGGGCCGCAGGAGCCGGCGCGGGAGCGGTAAGCTGAGGCACTTCCTCCTCGAGTTCGAGGCCGGTTTCGCGCAGCAGCTTGGTGACCGCGGCAGCATTCAGGCGCGTGGCGTCGAACTCGATGCGGAGGGTGCGGGCCTCGCGGTTGAAACTGAGTTGCCGGATGCCGTAAACGTCGCGCGCGCGCGCCAGCGCCGTAGCCACCCGCTCCGTGGGCGCTGCGGCGTAGCGATAAGAAATCTCCACCGTGGTCATACTGAGAGAATAGCAGCGGGTGCGGCACGCGTGCCGACGCGCCTACAGGCTGTTGAGATAGTTGCGGATTTCGGGGCTGGTCCAGTCCTGGGCGCCGACGAATTTGCGGCGAATGATGCCCTTGCGGTCGATCACGTAGGTTTCGGGCCACATATCGGTGTGAAACAACTGCGCGGCCGACTCCGTTGGGTCTCGGACTGTGATGAGGTCGACGTGGTGACGGACCAGGAAGTGGGTATAGGATGCGGGATCTTCGTCGATGCTGACGGCGAGGATGGCGAGGCTGGGCATCTGGTGATGCAATTCGAGGAGCGAGGGCAGTTCCTCGAGGCAGGGGGCGCACTCGCTCCACCAGAAGTTGAGCAGCACGACCTGTCCGCGATAGCCGGCCAGATGAATGGTCGAGGTGCCGTCGGAGACCGTAAAGTCGGGCGCGGGCGTGCTGAGCATTGCGGGATGCGCGCCGCGATTGCACGCCGCGAGAAGGGCGATGGGCGCCAGGAAAATCCAGATCAGAAAACGAGGAAACCGCACATCCTTATAATACGGAGCGAAAGGGCAGAAACAAAACGGTGAGGCACGATGGAGAACGATAAGCCGGGTTTACGCAGATCGGGGAGTGGGCCGGGCGGTTGGAAGCCGGTGCTGGGCCTCGCCGACCCGGCGGAAGGCGCGGCAGCGAGTGCGGATTGGCGCGAGTGGGCGGCGAAGACCGTTCCGGGGACGGTCTTCGATCAGCCGGAGCCTGAGGAGCTTATCGAACTCACGGTCATCGTCCCTGCGCGGAACGAGGAGGATTGCCTGGGCGACTGCCTGCAATCGCTGGTGAGCCAATCGGAAGACATTTTCGAGCTGGGCAAGGATTGGGATCTGATCGTCGTGGACGACGGCTCGACCGACCGGACCGCGGAGATTGCGCGCGGCTTTGCCGGGGTGACGGTGATGGCGGCGGAAAAGCTGGAGCCGGGATGGACGGGCAAGGCTAATGCCGTGTGGACAGCGGCGCGGCGGGCGCGCAGCCGCTGGCTGCTCTTCACCGATGCGGACACGATCCACGAGCCGGGCGGCCTGCGACACGCGATGCACGAGGCGGAACGGCACAAGGCGGGCATGTTGAGCTACTCGCCGCGGCAGATTGTGAAAGGCTTCGCACAGCGGTCGCTGATGCCGCTGGTGTTTTGCGAACTGGCGCTGGCCTATCCGCCGGCCAGGGTCTCCGATCCCGCGCAGCGCATTGCGGCGGCAAACGGGCAGTTTCTGCTGGTGGAGCGGGAGGCTTACCGCAAGCTGGGCGGGCACCCGAGCGTGGCCGATAAGGTGCTCGAAGATGTGGAACTGGCCGTTCTGGCCAAGCGACGCAGGGTGGGATTGCGCTTCCGGTACGCGGACGATATTGTCTCCGCGCGCATGTATCGTACGACTGCGGCCATGGTCGAGGGCTGGACCAAGAATCTGCAACTGCTCTTCAACAACGCGCTGGTGCTGGCGATCTTCAGGGCCGTCGATTTTTTTCTTCTTTTTGGACTGCCGATTTTGGCCTGGGAGTTGTGGAACGCGCGGCTGGGCGCGCATGGCCTGGAATGGCTGGGCGCGGGATGGATTCTGGCGTTGCTGTGGCTGCGCACCCTCTTCCGGTTCTATAGGCGGGTGGCGAAGTCGAACTTCCCCTTTGTGGATTGCGCAATTTCTCCGCTGGGTCTGCCGTTGTTTGCCGTGCTGCTCTATCGAAGCTGGTTTCAGCACCGGATTCTGAGGCGCGTAATCTGGAAGGGGCGGAGTTACGCGGCCTAGCCCGCAGCGATTGAATCTGGAGGCGGCGTCGCTTTTCAGCGCGTCGTGAAAAGCCCGCGGATTTTTCGATGAGGCGCAAACCGGCGTCGATTGCGTGAACCGAAAGAGCAGTTTGCCGCATCTTTTCTAACGTACGAGGTCGACATGATTTTCCTGACGCGGCGGGCGACGTTTTCCGCATCGCACTATTACTGGATCGAGGCTTGGCCCGCGGAGAAGAACGAGCAGGTCTTTGGCCGCTGCGCGAATCGCAACGGGCACGGGCACAATTACACGCTGGAAGTGACCGTGGCTGGCGAACCCGATCCCGTGACCGGATTCGTGGTTGATCTGAAATGGCTCAAAGACGCGATGGAGCGCGAAGTGCTTTCGGCGTATGACCACAGGCATCTGAATCTTGAAACGCCAGAGTTCAAGAGCTCGAATCCAACCACGGAGAACATCGCCATTGCGGCGTGGAAAAGGCTGGAGCAGGTTATCGAGCGTGCGGGCGGGGCAAAATTGAGCCGGATTCGCGTGTACGAGACCCCGGAGATTTTTGCCGAATATCGGGGTGAGGCGTGAAAGCGTACTTCGGCCGCCGCTATCTGGTCAGCGCCAGCCACCGGCTGAATACGGAGGCTTTGACCGCCGAGCAGAATCGCACGGTGTACGGAAAGTGCAACAATGCCTACGGCCACGGGCACAATTATGTGGTTGAGGTTATGGTGGGCGGCGCGGTGGATGCGGAGAAGGGAATAGTGGTGGACCTGGTGGCGCTGGATCGGACGGTCGGCGAGCGCATTCTCGGTCGCTTCGATCACGCCAACCTGAATCTCGATCCACTCTTTGCGGATCGTGTGCCCACGACGGAAAATTTCTGCCGGGCGATTTTTGCGTTGCTGAAAGACGCGTTGCCGGGCGGCGAGTTGGAACATGTGCGCGTGGAAGAGACAGAAAGTAATTTCTTTGAGTGTTCGGCGCAACCGGTCTCATCAATGGCAATGCATCGCGCCGCGCAAGTATGGGACCCGCCAACGAGGCGGGTCCCATGAAGCAGGCGAGTTGACAAGGTTGGTTATGAGACCGGTTTGAGAGGATGAGCAGCGATGGCACACCCGATTGTTGTGAGTAAGCCAGTGAGAGTGGACGCGGCCGAGGGACTCGGCGCCTTCACCACGCAGGAGATGTATCGCGAGATTCTTTCGCGCCTAGGCGAAGATCCCGATCGCGATGGCCTGCGCTCGACGCCGGAGCGCGTGGAGAAAGCGCTGGCCTTCCTCACCAAGGGGTATGACCAGGATCCTTCGCGGATTCTGCGTGAAGCGCTGTTCGATGTCGATTACGACGAGATGGTGATCGTCAAGGACATCGAGATGTTCTCGCTGTGCGAGCACCACATGCTGCCTTTCTTCGGCAAGGTGCACGTGGCCTACATTCCCAAGGGCAAGGTGATCGGGCTGAGCAAGATAGCGCGGCTCGTGGAAGTCTTCGCGCGCCGCCTGCAGGTGCAGGAGCGGCTGACGCGGCAGATCGCGGACACGATCCAGGAGGCCATTGCGCCGCAGGGCGTGGGCGTTGTGATTGAAGCGCGGCACCTGTGCATGATGATGCGCGGCATTGAGAAACAGAATTCGTCCACGGTCACGAGCGCCATGGTGGGCTGCTTCCGGCAAAAGGAAACCCGCGCGGAGTTCCTGTCGCTGGTGCGCCAGCCGGGCACGGGCGGAGTATAGGCCGCAGCAGGCTTTATCTGCTCAGACGCCAATCGCCAAAGGCATGTTCAAGTATCTTCCGCGCAGGGCATTGGCGGCCGCAAGCGCGCGATCGAAGCTACGCTTGACGGTTTTGGCGATGCGGTCGAGTAGCGCGCGGTCCTCTTCGTCCATGAGAAACTCGCGCGCAATCTCCTCCAGTTGCTGCCAGTCGTGCCAGTCGCCGATGCGGCGCTGCACATCGCCCAGTTCCTCCACCAGGCCGGGGTCGGCCTGCGCGTCCAGTTGCAGGGTGTAGCGCAACTGCTTCACCTTCAGCCGGAACTCATGCAGGTTGCCGGCATCGAGGGGCTTCCAATCGCCGAGCTCGCGCAACACGTTCATGGCAGAGCTGTGAATGATTTCCCGGTTTTGGTCCGCATCTGTTCCTGAGCGAGAGAATGATTTTGCGCGCTTCAAAACCGACGCGACAAACCTGGAATACTCCTTGATATCCTCCAGCACGGCCTTGTGCCGGTGGTGCAATGCGTGTTGCAGTTCCTCGGCATTCTGCTGCCGGACGATTTTCAGATGGGCAACCAGGCGGGTCAGCGATTCGCCGCTGGCATACCGCGCCAGCTTGCGCGTATCCGCCAGCAGCACGTCCATATCGCGCACGCCGCCGGCCGCCTTGCGCACGGGCTCGATGGATTCGACGAGACGGCGAGGTTTCTTGCCGTCGGCGGCCCCAAGCACGCCCGCAATGGCCTCAACCCGCCGCGACGCGGTGCGCAGTTTGTGCACGTCTTTGGGCGCGAGATCGCCGGACAAGCTCTGCAACGATTTGCCGAGCTCGCGCAACGCCTTCCGCACCCGTTCCAGTTCGCCGGCCATCTGCTTCTAGATTCGTTTGTTGCCGGGCAAGTTGGCAAGCGAGGCTGCGCGCCGTAGAGTGAGGGTGTGAACGGGCTTCTTGTAATTGATAAATCGGGCGGGATGACCAGCCACGATGTGGTGAACCGGCTGCGACGAATTACCGGAGAGCGGTCGATTGGGCATTTAGGCACGCTGGACCCCATGGCCACCGGCGTGCTCCCGTTGCTGATGGGCAAATACACGCGACTGGCGCAGTATTTCTCGGCTGCGGAAAAAAGCTATTGCGGAGACATTCGCCTGGGATTTGCGACCGATACCTGGGATGCGGACGGCGAGCCGTCGGGACCGGACCGCTGGCCGGAAGTGGCGCAGCAGGTGACACTGGAGCGAGTGCGCGCGGCGGCGGCGCGGTTCCATGGCGAAATGGAGCAGATGCCGCCGCAGTTCTCCGCGAAGAAGATTGACGGCCAGCCCGCGTACAAGATGGCGCGCCAGGGCAAGCCGGTGGAATTGAAGCCGGCGAAGATCCGCATCGATCATTTTGCAATTGCAGCGCTGGAGGGAGCGGAGGCCAGCTTCACCATCGACGTGAGCTCCGGCGGGTACGTGCGTTCGGTGGCACACGAGTTGGGGCAGGATCTGGGCTGCGGTGCGCATCTGAGCCGGTTGCGGCGCACGCGGGCCGGCGTGTTTACGCTGGAGGACGCGAACACGCTGGAGGAGTTGGAGGCGCTGGCGGAGAATCCCGGCGCGGGCAACTCTGCGATTGAGGCCGCATGCGTGCACCCGCGCTTGTTGCTGCCTGAAATGCCTTGCGTCACCGCCGATGCTGCGGCGCTGGGCCGGTTGCGGAATGGCGCACAGGCCAATCTGCCGGAGTTCTCCGCGGCGCCGCTGGTCAAGGTGTTTGCCGGGCCGCGGGAGCTGGCCGGGATCGCCAAACGAGTGGCTGGCACGCTGTTTCAGCCGGTGGTGGTGATGGGGTGAAGACAGGGGACTAGGGACCAAGGGAACAAGGGAACGAGAAGGCAGGGAACAGGGATCAGGGATCAGAAGCGGGACGGCCAGAACTTCCGGTTGTTGCGATGCTCTTTTTTCTTTTTGGTCCTCTTTTTCTTTGGGCCCTTGCAGCCAGTTTTCCTCGCGCCGGCCCCGGCCTCCACCGCTTAAACTAATATTTCGCAGTATTTCCAAGGAGCAGAACCGCCATGGCTTATCCCGCAAACTATCGTTATACCCGCGAGCACGAATGGATCTCGGTCGAGGGCGCCATCGGCTCGATTGGCATTACGGATTACGCGCAGAACTCGCTGGGCGACATTGTCTACGTGGACGCGCCGAAGGTGGGCGATACGGTCGCCGCCAATGCCACTTTCGGGTCTGTCGAGAGCGTGAAGGCTGTCAGCGATCTCTATTCGCCCGTGAGCGGCACGGTGACCGCGGTGAACGAGACACTGAAGACCGAGCCGGACAAGATCAACCAGGATGCGCACGGCACTTGGATCATCAAGGTGGAGCTGTCCGATCCGGGCGAAGTTGCGAAGCTGCTCGACGCGGCGGCGTATGAGGCGTTTATTGCGGAAGAGACGACGTAGCTGGTCGTCAGTTGTCAGTGATCAGTGATCAGTGGTCAGTTGCCCGAGTTCATCTTATTGCGGGCGTCGCTTTTGGGGCCGCACGAGACCTAACGACTTCTTCCAGGATCGCATGACAGGATTGATACGCTTGTCGTGAGCACAAACGAGCTGATCACTAACAACTGACCACTGATCACTGGTCCCGGAGGGACCATCCATGCGCTACCTCCCCAAATCCGACCAAGAGCGCCACGAGATGCTGGCTGAGATCGGCGCGGCGTCGATTGACGACTTATTTGCGAGCATTCCGGCGGAGTACCGGCTCGCCCGCGATCTTGACGTGCCGCGCCAGCAGGCGGAAAGCGAGATCGTCCAGTACTTTCGTGCCGCCGGTGAGAAAAACTCCACAGGCTACGCGAGCTTTCTGGGCGCGGGCGCCTATCGCCACTACCGGCCGGTGATTATTGATTCGCTGGTGCAGCGCGGCGAGTTCCTTACCAGCTACACGCCTTACCAGGCCGAGATTACACAGGGCACGCTGCAGGCCATCTTCGAATTCCAGACCATGATTGCCGAGTTGACCGGCATGGACGTGGCCAACGCCAGCATGTACGACGGGTCTACTGGAGCTGCGGAATCGGTGATGATGGCGGTGCGCGTGACGGGACGCCACAAGGCCGTAGTGGCTGCGACGGTACATCCCGAATACCGCGAAGTGCTGGCCACCTATGCGCAGCACCAGGGATTGCCGACGACGGTTGTTGGCTACGACGCAAAGACCGGACGCATCGATCTTGATGCGCTGGATGCGGCTGTCACCGACGAGACGACTGCCGTTCTAATCCAAAGCCCCAACTTCTTCGGCGTCGTTGAAGACATTCCGGCTGTCGCCGAAATCGCGCACGCGAAGGGCGCGCTTTTGATTGTGTCGATTGCCGAGGCGGTCTCGCTCGGCATCGTGCGCCCGCCGGTCGAGGCAGACATTGTTGCCATGGAGGCGCAGTCCTTCGGCGTGGCACTCAGTTACGGCGGGCCGTTCTGCGGCGTGATCGCGGCCAAGGAGCAGTTTGTGCGCCAGATGCCGGGACGGCTCGCGGGGCAAACAGTCGACGGGGCAGGGAATCGCGGGTTTGTTTTGACCCTCGCGACACGCGAGCAGCACATTCGCCGCGAGAAGGCGACCTCGAACATCTGTACCAATCAGGCGCTAGTGGCGCTGATGGCGACGATCTTCATGGCGGTTTACGGCAAAGAGGGCATGCGCGAGCTTGCCGAGCACAACCTAGCCAAGGCCGATTATGCGGCAAAGACGCTGGGCGGTCAGGCGGGCGCGAAGCTGCGTTTTGCGGGTGCGCCGCGCTTCCATGAGTTTGTGTTGCAGACGGACGAAGCGCCTGCGATCTTGAACCAGCGATTGCTCGAAAACAAGATCGTCGGCGGCATCGAACTGAGCCGCTGGTATCCCGAACTCAAGAATTGCACGCTTTGGTGCGCGACGGAAGTGATTACGCGCGAGCAGATTGAAGCGGCAGCGAGGGTGCTGGCGGATGTTGAGGTGGAGGCGTAGGAATGGCAGCACCCGAAAATCCCGGCCCGCACACGTTGGGCAAAGTCCGCCCGCATCCCTCGCAGAACGAAGCTTTGCTCTTTGAGAAGTCGTCGCCGGGCAAGCGCGCCTATAAACTGCCGCCGCTCGACGTGCCAGCTGTCGACGCCGATGCACTTCTTGGCTCCGCCGTGCGCAAGCACCACGCGGAGCTGCCCGAGCTTTCCGAGATCGAGCTGATCCGCCACTTCACGCGCCTCTCCACGTGGAACTACGCGATCGACCTCGGCATGTATCCGCTGGGCTCTTGCACCATGAAGTACAACCCGCGCGTGAATGAATTCGTCGCCCGCATCGAGGGACTGGCCGAGGCGCATCCTTACCGGCCCGACGCGCTCGCGCAAGGGATTCTGGAGGTTTTGGACTTGCTGCAGCGTTGCCTGCTTGAAATTACGGGCATGGACGCGATCACGCTGCAGCCGGCGGCGGGCGCGCACGGCGAGTTCACGGGAATCCTGCTCACGCGGGCCTGGCACGCGTCGCAGGGCAATCCGCGCAAGAAGGTGCTGATTCCCGACTCGGCGCACGGCACCAATCCGGCCACGGCGGCATTCAGCGGCTACACGGTCGAGAATCTGAAATCGAATGCCGATGGCGGCATCGATCTCGAAGCTCTCACGAGGCAAGTGGACGAAGACACTGCGGCGCTGATGCTGACCAACCCCTCCACGCTGGGCGTCTTCGAACACCAGATTCATAAGATTGCCGACATTCTGCACGCCAAGGGCGCGCTGCTTTACATGGACGGCGCCAACATGAACGCGCTCGTGGGCAAGGTGCGGCCCGGCGACTTCGGCGTGGACGTGATGCACCTGAACCTGCACAAGACCTTCTCCACTCCGCACGGCGGCGGAGGGCCCGGCTCCGGCCCCGTGGCGTGCAAGAAGTTTCTGGAGCCGTTCTTACCGATCCCAGTTCTCGTCCGAGACCAGAACGGCCCGAATAGCTGCCCGGATGCCGGGGATTGGGAGGACACCAACGCCGAGCCGACAGCCGACGGCTGCCCGCCTCTGTTTCGCGCACCGGTGCTCAAGCCGGATGGCGAGCGCGTGGGCGACACCGAGCCCTTGCCGCTGCACCCGCAGAGCGGCGAGCTCCGCTGGGAGTATAACCGGCCGCAATCCATTGGCCGCGTGCGTGCGTTTTACGGCAATACGGGCATGTTCATCCGCGCGTTGGCTTACATTTTGGCCAACGGCCCTGACGGCCTGCGCCAAACCACCGAAGACGCGGTGCTGAACGCGAACTACATCCGCAAGAAGCTCGAAGACCTGTACGAGCTGCCGTACAAGACGGCCTCGATGCACGAGGTGGTCTTCAGCGACAAGCGGCAGGCGGCGAAGGGCGCGAAGACGGGCGACATCGCCAAGCGACTCATCGATTACGGATTCCATCCCTACACGGTCAGCTTCCCGCTTATCGTGCACGGCGCGTTGATGATTGAGCCTACGGAGAGCGAATCGCGCGAGGAGCTGGATCTGTTTATCGACGCCATGCGGTCGATTGCGCGCGAAGTTGAGGAGAATCCTGAACTGGTGAAAACCGCGCCGCACTCCACGCGGGTCTCGCGTCTCGACGAAGTGCAGGCCGCGCGCAAACCGGTGCTGCGCTGGAAACCGCAATCGTAGCGCCGGTCACCTGACCGGCTGTGCCGGCGGCGTCCACGCCGCCAGAAAATGATGCCCGCATCGAGTCAGCAAGCGCGGGTCAGGAGACCCGCACTACAGACGGTCTGGAGACCGGCGCTACTCATTCCCTCGTTCTCTTGGTCCCTTGCTCCCTGCTTCAGGAACCAAGCGCGCTATATGCCGCGCTTTGGCCGCTGGCTACACTCGAGTTCAGAATGGCCAGCGCTCCCTCATCGCCGGTGTCGGGTTATCGCGGACGGCTGGCGCCTTCGCCCACGGGCTACCTGCATGTGGGCCACGCGCGCACCTTCTGGACCGCGTTTCAGCGGGTGCGCGAGGCCGGCGGCACGCTGGTGATGAGGATGGAGGATTTGGACGGCGACCGCAGCCGGCCGACGTTTAGCGAGGCGGCGATGGAAGATCTGCGCTGGCTGGGCATCCGCTGGCAGGAGGGTCCGGACAAGGGCGGTCCCTACGCGCCTTACTTGCAGAGCAAGCGCCGCTCCCTCTACCTGGCAGCGTGGCGCAAGTTGCTGCATCGTGGCGCCCTGTTTGCTTGTCGCTGTTCGCGCAAGGACATCGATTCCGCGCTGGTGGCGCCGCACGAGCGCGTGCAATCCGGGAGCGAAGGCAGCAAGCTTGACATTCTCGACGACGAACCCATGTACCCCGGCACGTGCCGCCATCTGACGGGTCATGCGCCGCAGCTTCCGGGGCCCACGTCGGCGGATGTTGACACGCCCGACGGCATCACGTGGCGCTTTCGCGTGCCCGACGGCGAAGTGATTGAGTTTGTGGACCGCAACCTGGGGCCGCAGCGTTTTGTGGCCGGCGTAGACTTTGGCGACTTCGTGGTGTGGCGGCGCGACGGCGGCCCCAGCTACCAGCTTGCCTGCGTGGTGGACGATGCGGCCATGCGCATGACGGAAGTGGTGCGCGGCGCCGATCTGCTGAAGTCCACCGCGCGCCAGATCCTGCTCAACCGCGCCCTGGGATTCGAAAATCCCGCCTGGTACCACTGCCGCCTGGTGGTGGACCACCACGGTCGCCGCCTGGCCAAGCGCCACGACGCGCTGAGCCTGCGCGCTATGCGCCAGCGCGGGCTTACGCCCATGAAGATCCTGGCGGCAGAACTGCCGATTGAAGTCTGAAAGGCAGGGACCAAGCCGCCTCAGCGAGCAAGGGCCGCTCGCCGGGGACCCCGGCAGAGACAAGGAAACAAGGGACGAAGTTGTGCGAGCCGGTGCTGCGCCGCATGGGCGCTATGCTTTACCATCGTTGACGACAGAAATTCACTTCCGGCGTGTCGAACGCGCTGCATCGCGCCGCGCCAAAACAGGTTTGCCATGGATGAGGGATCGAGCCGCCGTTTGAATCCGTTGCGCAGCGCGCCGAACCTGCTCACGCTCCTCCGCATCTGCCTGGCGCCGTTCCTGGTGGCGGCGATCCTCGATGGGCACTACGCTCTGAGCTTCGTGCTGTTTCTTGCCGCGGGGATTACCGATGCGCTGGATGGCACACTGGCGCGCGTGCTCAAGCAGCGGTCGACATTCGGCGCATATCTAGATCCGGTGGCCGACAAGCTGCTGCTGAGCACGCTGTTTCTGGTTCTGCTTTACAAGGGATTGATGCCGGTCACCGTGACGGTTCTGGTATTCGGCCGGGATGTGGGCATCCTGCTGGTCTCAGCGCTGCTCTATGCGGCCGCGGGACGCCGGGAGTTCCATCCCAGCCTCTGGGGCAAGGCCAATACCCTGGCGCAGATTGTCGCGGTGGCGGCGGTGCTGCTGCGCAAGGTCACGCCAAATTGGTACTGGATTGCGGCGTTCCGGGCCGTGGCGCTGGACGCCACCATCGTGCTCACGATCATTTCAGGACTGCACTATGCCTGGACGGTTTCGCGCCGCGGCGGGACGGCTGCGGCCAACGGGAGTCAAACCAGCAATCATCAGACAGGAAAATGATGCCTCGCTCAAAGCACCTCGGCGTACTGTTCGCAATCGTTCTTACAGCGGCTGTGGCTTCGGCTGCTTTTCTCGCCACGCATTTCGTCCGGCTTCCGAAGGGCGGCTTCTTTCCGTCCAGCCTTGTGACGCATTCGGTTCTCCTGTTGCTGAGTCTGGCCTTGATGGCGTGGTTTTCCAAGGGCAGGCTGGCGGAGTTCGGTTTCACTTTCGGCTCCTTCCGCCTCTCCTGGGGCTTCTTTGCGTGGCTCGTGCCCGTGCTCATTATGAGTTTGATGGGCGCGATGGCCGTCAGATCGGGGCAGAAGGCAGACGTGATGGGGCTGGGGTTTACCAGGCTTCAGGCCGTGGTTTTTATCTGGCTGTATGCGAGCATCTGCGAAGAGACCCTGACCCGCGGCCTGCTGCAAACGCTGCTCGAGAAAGCTTGCGGAGCGGATGGCGCGCCCCGCCGGTGGCTGAATCTTCCGGTGGTCGTGAGCGGGCTGTTTTTCGGCGCCATGCACCTTGTGCTGGTGCCGCGAATGGGGGCGAAAGCGCTGCCGGTCATCGCCTTTACCATTTACGTGGGATTGGTTGCGGCACATTACCGCCAGAAAACTTCCAGCCTGGCGCCTGCAATTCTATTCCATATGCTCTTCAACATTGCCGGCTCACTGCCCGCCTGGGTAGCGGAGTCGTTGCGGTAAGGAATGTCGCAGGGAGAACGGCACGCTGGCGACTACCAAAGATCGCTCAATCCGAGGCTCATCTCGCGCCGCGGCGGGGCGTCGGCAGCTAACGGCGCGGCAAGGTAGAATCCCGGCCACGCCAAAGTGAAGGACACGGTCTACGAATCGTCCTGGAGATCCTCGGCGCCAGCCGTGTCTTCAATCTCCATATCACGAAACTCTTCGGAATCGAAGATTTCGCCACATTCCAGGCACTCGACAAACTCGGTGTCGTCGTGACGGGAAACGATCCGGACTTTGGGATGTTTGCAGGCGGTTGCCATCGTTCTCGGGGCTTCGTGCACCTCAGCAATCCAGATTGGATGCGCCCTTTCCTGCCCCATGCCGCCGATCCCGATCGTGTTAGCAGGCCCTGGGGTACAGCCAATTAGGGATTGCGATAGGTGCTCTTGAGCGCATTCGATCCACTGATTAACATCGCCAGTGCCGTGCGAGAGATCAAATTCTCGAGGAAATTGACCCTCGGCATTCTGCATTCTGTTAAGAGCAGAACCGAAAACGCTTTATCCGCCAGATTGTAACTGTCTTTTGGGCGTTTGCAAACCCATTTTTTGATGAAACTTGCAGCCGAAGCGCCAGATTTTCCTCCGGCCGGCCGAGTAACTGCCAGCTTGAAAGGCAAACGAAAGCGGACGTATACTGAATACGGACCGTTCCAGTCGGATATTCGATGCTAAAGCTCACCAAAAAAGCGGATTACGGGCTGATGGCGCTCAAGTACCTGGCCGAGCACCCGGAAACCCCTGCGTTAAGCGCCAAGGATGTGGCGGATGCGTATGGAATTCCGGCGCAACTGCTGGCTAAGATCCTGCAGCGGCTCACCAAAACGGGCTTGCTGCGCTCCCACGCGGGCATGAATGGCGGCTACGCGCTGGCTCGGGACCCCCGCCAGATCTCGGCCTTTGAAGTGATCCACGCCATCGACGGACCCCTGTTTCTCACCTCCTGCACCAAGGGGGCCAAGTCGTGCGACCTCACGCCGAATTGCACCATCAAGGAACCGCTGGCGCGGGTGAACGAGACCATCATTGGAGTGCTGAAGAGCATCAGCATCCACGACCTGGCAGAGCAGGAGCAGGCCGCGACGAAAGCGCGCGATGTGCAGGCACTGGTGACGTTGACGCTGTAGAGCGTCGGTCCCGGCGATCGCCGGTGAAAGCAGAGCATCAGGACGATGGAAACGAAGACGAGCACGGGGTCAAGTCAAGTGGAGACGCTGGCGGGCGTGCATCTGCCGATCTACATGGATAACCAAGCCACCACGCCCCTGGATCCCAGGGTGCTGGAGGCGATGATGCCCTACTTGACTACGAAGTTCGGCAACGCAGCCAGCCGCAATCACTCCTTTGGGTGGGAAGCGGAGCAGGCCGTGGATGCGGCGCGCGAGCAAGTGGCCCGGCTCATCGGCGCAACCGGCAAAGAGATCATCTTCACCTCGGGTGCCACGGAGAGCGACAACCTGGCCCTCAAGGGCATCGCGGAGATGTACCGCGAGCGCGGCAGTCACATCATCACCCAGGTGACCGAGCACAAGGCGGTGCTCGATACCTGCAGGCGTCTGGAAAAGTCCGGCTGCCGGATCACGTATTTGCCGGTGAAGGCGGACGGCACGATCGATCTTGAAGACCTCAAGCGCGCCATTGACGATAAGACGATTTTGGTTTCCATCATGGCGGCCAACAACGAAATCGGCGTGCTGCAGCCGATCCGCGAGATCGGCAAAATCTGCCATGAGCGCGGCGTGCTGTTCCACACCGACGCGGTGCAGGCCGTGGGCAAGGCGCCTTTCAACGTGATCGACGATTGCGTGGACGCGGCGTCGATTTCCGCGCACAAGATTTACGGCCCCAAAGGCGTGGGCGCGCTCTACGTGCGGCGTCGCAATCCTCGCGTGCAGATTGCCGCGCAGATCGACGGCGGCGGCCACGAGCGCGGCATGCGCAGCGGCACTTTGAATGTCCCCGGCATCGTGGGCCTGGGCAAGGCGTGCGAGATCGCACAGAACGAGATGGCCGAGGAGGCCGTTCGGCTCTCGGCGTTACGGGATCGGCTGAAGACGAGGCTCGAAGCAGAGCTCGACTACGTGCACGTGAACGGGTCGATGGAGCACCGGCTGCCCGGCAATCTGAATATGAGTTTTGTCTACGTCGAAGGCGAATCGCTGCTGATGGGCATTAACGATGTAGCGGTTTCCAGCGGATCGGCTTGCACTTCGGCGACGCTGGAGCCTTCGTATGTATTGAAGGCACTGGGTCTCGGCGACGACGTGGCGCACAGTTCGATTCGCTTCGGCCTGGGCCGCTTCAACACCGAGGCTGAGGTGGACTACGTGGCTGCCAAGGTGATTCAGGTGGTGCGGCACCTGCGCGAGTTATCGCCGCTCTACGAGATGGTAAGAGACGGGATTGACCTGACCAAGGTTCAATGGGCAGCGCACTAAGAAAAGCAGCTTCTAGCTCCTAGCCTCTAGCTAAAGGCCAATGAGCGGATCAACGAGCTAGAAGCCAGGAGCTAAAGGGGAGCATGGCATACAGCGACCAGGTAATCGACCACTACAATCACCCGCGGAACGTGGGCACGCTCGACAAGGCTTCGGCCGACGTGGGCACGGGCCTGGTGGGCGCGCCGGAGTGCGGCGACGTGATGCGCCTGCAAATCCGCGTGAACCATGAAACGCAAGTGATCGAAGAGGCCAAGTTCAAGACTTTTGGCTGTGGATCGGCGATCGCCAGCTCGTCGCTGGCCACGGAATGGATCAAAGGCCGCACCGTAAACGACGCGTTGAGCATCAAAAACACAGACATTGTGAAAGAGCTGTCGCTGCCGCCGGTGAAGATTCACTGTTCGGTGCTGGCTGAGGATGCCATTCGGGCCGCCATCGGCGACTGGAAGAAGAAAAACGGCGTTGCGGAGCTTTCTCCGCCAACGCCGGCGAGGTAAACAGGCGCAACCACAATAGAAGGATGGAAATCATGCCGGACATCGTCACACTTGATTCGAAGCCCTCGCAGGCCGCGGCCGAGACGCAACCGGCCGCCTCTCAAGTTCAAGGCGTCCTCGTGACTCCCAACGCCGTCAAGCGCATTCGGGTGATTCTGGCCAAGGAAGGCATCTCCGCGGAGGAAGGCGGACTGCGACTGGGCGTGAAGGGCGGCGGCTGCTCAGGCCTGTCATACGCGATTGCATTTGACGCCCATCCTCGCGAGCGCGACCGCATCTTTACGTTTGACGGCGTGCGCGTGTTCGTCGATCCCAAGAGCTTTGTTTATCTGAACGGAATGACGCTGGACTACGAAGAGACGCTGATGCGCCAGGGATTCAACTTCATCAACCCGAACTCCACGCGCTCCTGCGGCTGCGGTACGTCGTTTTCAGTTTAGAGCGCAAAGCGCAAGGTCTTTTCGATGCTGAAAGTTCTCGATTCCGCGGTTCCGGTTGCCTGCTGGTCCTGTTCCGTTGCGCACAATGAATCCACGCTCTTCTGCCCGGATTGCAGCAAGATTCAGCCCCCAATCAGCGGCGATTTTTTCTCTGTCTTTGGATTAGAGCATCGGTTGAACATCGATCTGGCCGCGCTGGAGCAGGAGTTTCATCGCCTCAGCCGCAGGCTGCATCCCGACCGTTTCACCCGCGCCAGCGAAAACGAAAAAGAGTGGAGCCTTGCCGACACGGCGCTGCTGAACGATGCGTATCGCACGCTCAAAGATCCGTTGCGCCGCACCGAGTACCTGCTCAAGCTGGAGGGCGCTCCGACAACACTCCTCCAAGACCAGGAAAGAATCCAAATCCAGGGAAAAACCTCGCGCGTTCCTGCCGATCTTCTCGAAATGGTCTTCGACTTGAACATGCAGCTTGAAGAGATGCGCAAGTCGAAGGCGATGGGCCAGGAAGACTTGGAGCTAAGGGAAAGCCTGCGCAAAGCCAAGGAAGAATTCGAGGGGATGGTCGACGCGGTGGACCGCGATTTACGCGCACAGTGGGCGATTTGGGATGCCGGCGATGCGGCCGCGCGCCAGGCGGCGCAACACGCCATGGTGGCGCTGATCGATAGAAGAAAGTACCTCAGCAACCTGGTCCGCGACGTGACCGAACTTCTGGGAGATTAAGCAGCGAGATGGCGGAAGGACACGTAGTCGGCATCGACCTGGGAACCACGAATTCCCTCGTCGCCTACATGGAGGGCGACAGGCCCGCGGTCATTCCCGGCGTGGACGGCGCGCATCTTGTGCCGTCGGTGGTTGCGCTCGATCCCATGACAGCGCAGGGCAGCCGGCCCACGGTCACGGTGGGCAACAGCGCGCGCAAGGCGCTGATTGAGACGCCGGAGCGCGTGATCTACTCTGTGAAACGATTGATGGGCCGCGACCTCGAAGAGGTCAGGACGGAGCTGAAGTTTTTTCCCTTCCGTCTTGCCGGCGACATCGAAGCCGGCGAGGTTCCGCGCATCCAGTTGGGCGAGCTTCGTTTTACGCCACCGGAAATCTCCGCGTACATTCTGCGCCAGCTCAAGCGCAATGCCGAGCGTTTCTTCGGGAGCCCGGTGTCGCAGGCGGTCATTACCGTGCCCGCCTACTTCAACGATGCGCAGCGGCAGGCCACCAAAGACGCAGGCCGCATGGCGGGCCTGGACGTGTTGCGGCTGGTAAACGAACCCACCGCCGCGGCGCTGGCTTACGGGCTCGACCGCGCCAAAAAAGGCACCATTGCCGTCTACGATTTCGGCGGAGGCACCTTCGACATCTCCATCCTCAAGCTCCGCGACGGCATCTTCGAAGTGCAATCGACCAACGGCGACACGCACCTGGGTGGCGACGATATCGACAATCTGCTGCTGGCCATCGCGCTCGACGAGATTCACGTTGAGCACGGTGTCGATTTGCGCGCGCATCCGGGCGCGGTGCAGGCTCTGCGCAAGGCCGCCATCGACGCCAAGATCCGGCTCTCGACCGAGCCGGCCGCACATTTCGATATGGAACTGCCTAACGGCGAACGCTATCAACGCGAGATTCCGCGTGCGGTATTTGAACTCCTGATTGAACCTGTGCTCAAGCGCACCGCCGGTCCGTGCAAGCAGGCCATGGCCGACGCCGGCGTCACTCCGGAACAAATCGATGAAGTGGTGCTG
The DNA here is from genome assembly GCA_964569985.1 of uncultured Occallatibacter sp. Taxonomy (GTDB): domain Bacteria; phylum Acidobacteriota; class Terriglobia; order Terriglobales; family Acidobacteriaceae; genus Telmatobacter. The sequence goes on along the minus strand of CAZMWL010000009.1, from coordinate 69,120 downwards.
GTGGGCGGGTCGACACGCATTCCCGCCGTGCGCGCACTGGTCGACGAACTTTTCCGGCTCAGCGCGCGCGGAAAGAAGCCGCACACCGAGCTCAATCCCGATGAAGTGGTCGCGTTGGGCGCGGCGGTGCAGGCTGGCATTCTGGCCGGCGCATCAAGCACCACCGACGACATGCTGCTGCTCGACGTAACGCCGCTTTCACTCGGCATTGAGGCGCTGGGCGGAACGGTGGCGCGCATCATCCAGAGGAACTCCACGATTCCCGCTTCGGCAACCGAGCACTTCACCACCGGGGTCGACGGCCAGACCAACGTGGCGATTCACGTATTACAGGGCGAGCGCGAACTCGCCGGCGATTGCCGCTCCCTGGCGCGCTTCGACCTGAAAGGCATTCCGCCCATGGCGGCGGGGCTGCCGCGCATCGAAGTCAAATTTCTCATCGACGCCGACGGCATTCTGCACGTCTCCGCGCGCGAGCAACGCTCGGGAAAGGCCGCGCAGATCGAAGTGAAGCCGACGTATGGGTTGACGGACGAGCAGGTCGAGAACATGATTCTCGATTCTTTCGACCACGCCGAGGAGGATTTCTCTCGACGTCTTCTCATCGAAGTGCGCAACGAAGCGGATGCAATTCTGGCCGCCGTTGCCAAGGCGCCGCAAAATCCTGCGTGGAACGAGTTGAGCGCGGAAGAGCAGGCGACCGTCGCCATGGCGCGCGACCGGTTGGTATTGGTCAAGCAGGGCAGCGATTTGCGCGCGATCAGCCAGGCCATCGTGGCGCTTGACAAGGCCACGCGCCACTTTGCCGAATTGATGATGGATGCTGCGGTTTCAACCGCCATTCGCGGAAGAACCATGAACGAGGCCGGCAAAGAAGTGGATGAAGCCGTCACGGCGCCGCATGACTTCGCGCCGGCGGAATTCAACTAGCAGCAGGTCGGCGAGTCAGCGAGTGAACGCCGGGAGCACGAAGCGATGAGCGAAGCATCAGGCAAAGAGATACCGGCTGACAAGCTCGTACGCGTCACCTTTCTTCCCGAGGGCCGCACGGTTGAATTCGAGTTCGGCACGATGCCTTACGATCACCACGGCACGCCCATGTCGTTCCTCGATGTCGCGGAGAACTTTGGCATTCTTCTGGACCACGCGTGCGGCGGATCGTGCGCCTGCACCACATGCCATGTGTGGATCAAGGAGGGCGCGGAGGGCCTGAGCGAAGCGGAAGACGATGAACTTGACCGGCTCGACATGGCCGCCGATCAGCAGTTGAATTCGCGGCTGGGCTGCCAGGCCGTGATCACCCGCCCCGGAGAATACGTGGTCGAAATCCCCAGTTGGAACCGCAACTATGTCTCCGAGGGCAAGCCCCTGGCGTTGGCCGAGCCAAAGTAAGGAGCGAATCATGCCGCGCGCAATCTACTGGACCGAGGCCGAGGAGATCGGCCTTGAGTTGGCGGAAAAATTTCCCTCGCTCGATCCGCTCACGGTGCGATTCACAGATCTGCATCGCTACGTCACGGAGTTGGCCGGTTTTGCCGACGATCCGAAGCTGTCGAACGAGCCGCGCCTGGAGGCGATCCAGATGGCGTGGTACGAAGCGTTCAAGGACGCGCAGAATTAGTCTGCTTCAAGCGCACGGCCCCGATTCCCGGCGTCTCGAAGGGCGAATCGCAAGAGATGCTTGAGTTCCTATTCCCTAATTACTACTTCCCTGTCTTCAGCGCCTTCTCAATGCCCGCTTCCGCCAGCGGCGTCATGACGGCAAAACCGGCGGGAAGCGGGTGCACCCCGTCCTTGCTCAGCGTCGCGGGCAGTCCTCCGCGGTCGTCCTTCATCGCGGAGTAGTAGTCGACATACACGTAGCCTTTTTGCGCCGCGAAATTCTTGATCCACGCATTCACCTGCGCGATCTTGGGCGCGGGCTGGAGTCCCGGCGCCCAGTGGTAGTCGAATGCCGGCAGTACCGAGCACAGCACCACGCGAATCCCGTTCGCTGCCGCCAGCTCAGCCATCGACGCCAGATTTCCCTCGGTCTGTTCCAGCGTCATCGGGCCCGTGTTGCCGGCGATGTCGTTGGTCCCGCCGAGAATCACCACTACCTTCGGCTTCAGATCGATCACGTCCTGGCGAAAGCGCACCAGCATCTGCGGCGTCGTTTGCCCGCTGATGCCGCGGTTCACGTATGGCTTGCCGGGAAATGCCTCGTCCAGTTTCCAAATCTCCGTAATTGAATCGCCCATGAAGACCACGCGGTCCTCGCCGGATTTCGGGGCTCCAAGCATTGCATCGGCCTCCTTGAAATGTGCCAGCCCGCCAAAATCCACCAGTAACTGGTGGTCGTGTTCGATCCAATACGCGTCGTTGGGATGTCCGGAGGGCGAGGTTTGCGCAGGCGGCGCCGGTTGGGCTGCAAGCGTTTTGGCCAGCTCCATCACTTCGTTTTGGGTGAAGGAGCCTTCGATGAGGCCCCGATCGCGAATACCTCCCCCGATGACCGCTATGCAGCGCACCGTGCCGCCCATCACGACGGCCATGTGCTTGCCGATGTTGGCGGTGGTATAGGCCCAAAACTTGTCGCCGGCTGCAACGGTCAGGGTAAAATCCACCGTCGTTTGTCCCGTAGTTGAGTCCACGCCCGGTTTGGCGGAGCGGAAATCGCCGTCGGCCACGATGGGGGAACGTTCGATGACGTAATAAGCAGTGCCGCTCAAACCGCTGGGACCGCCCGCGTAAGGCAGAATCTCTTCGTTGGTTGGAAGTGCGCCGTTCACGCTTTGCCTGGCCGCATCTTCTGTGGGAAATGGGCCGCCGTCGACCGCATGGATCTCAAGTCGAGCGGCCGGCGTTGCGGGCGTTTGTGCCATCAGCGCTGCGCCTGCAAGCAGTATTGCCAGGGTGGTTGCGAAAAAAGCAGTCTTACAAAGCTCCCATCGATTCACGAGAGTGCTCCAATCGGTTCCTGATCGCCGCAGAGGTCTGCCAAACAACCGTCCCGCGACGCGCCTCCGATTTTAGTCAATCGCGCCCCAGCTAAGCTACCCATGCCGCCGCGCACGTCGTCCGCGCCCCGCGCTAAAATCCAAATATGCCTGCCGAAGCCATCTCTCCTGACATTTTGGCAAAGTACGAGCCCGTGATCGGCCTCGAAGTGCACGTACAACTGCTCACGGCGACCAAGGCGTTTTGCGGTTGCGCCAACCGGTTTGGCGCCGATCCCAACACCAACATTTGCCCGGTTTGCCTGGGGCTGCCAGGAGCGCTGCCGGTCTTGAATGAGAAGGCCGTGGAGTTTGCCACGCTGGCTTCGCTCGCGCTCAACTGCCAGGTGCGGGAGCGATCGATCTTCGCGCGCAAGAACTATTTCTATCCCGACCTGCCCAAGGGCTACCAGATTTCGCAGTACGACAAGCCCCTGGCCGAGCATGGCTGGATCGAGGTGCCCACGGCGGAGGGCGGCAAGAAACGCATCGGCATCACGCGCCTGCACATGGAAGAGGACGCGGGCAAGAGCCTGCACGAAGGTTTTGTCGATTCCGCCACGCGCACCTATCTCGACCTGAACCGTTGCGGCACGCCGCTGGCCGAGATTGTGAGCGAGCCCGACATGCGCACGCCCGACGAAGCCTTCGAGTACCTCACGCGGTTGAAGGAAATTCTGCTTTACACCGGCGTCTCCGACTGCAACATGGAGGAGGGGTCGCTGCGCTGTGACGCAAATGTGAGCGTCCGCCCCAGGGGACAGGAAAAATTCGGCACCAAGGCCGAAGTCAAGAACGTGAACAGCTTCAAATTCATTCGCGCGGCGCTGGAATACGAAATCGAGCGCCAGATTGAAACGATCGAGTCCGGCGGGCGCGTGATGCAGGAGACGCGGCTCTGGAACGCGGATGAGGGCCGTACGTATCCCATGCGCTCCAAGGAGCAGGCGCACGATTATCGCTATTTCCCCGAGCCCGACCTGCCGCCGCTGATCGTCTCCGCGGGGCTCCTCTCCGAGACGAGAAAAAAACTTCCGGAGCTGCCCGAGGCGCGGCGGGCGCGCATGATTGCGGAGTACGAATTGTCGGTACAGGACGCGCACACGCTGACAGCATCGCGGGAGTTTGCCGACCGCTTCGAAGCTGCGGCCCGCACCGCCCGCAATCCACGCCGCGTGGCCAATGTGTTGCTGAGCGAAGTGGGCGGACGCCTGAAGGCGCTCGGCCTGGAGCAGGAGCAGTCGCCCGTATCGATGGCGGGCATCGTGCTTACGGCCGATCTGCTCGACGAAGGCAGGATCAGCTCGAAGCAGATGAAACAGCTCTTTGACGTTTGCTTTGAGAAGGGCGAGGACTTTGCTGCCGTCTACGAGCGCGAGAAGCCGCAGCAGATTACCGACGCCTCTGCCATCGAAAAGCTGATCGACGAGGTGATCGCGGCCAACCCTAAACAGGTGGAGCAGTATCGCGCGGGCAAGAAAACCATGGCGGGATTTTTTGTCGGCCAGGTGATGCGCGCGTCCAAGGGCCAGGCGAATCCGGCGCTTCTGAATGAGCTGGTGACGAAAAAGCTGGAAGGATAAAGCTATACCGCCGGTCTTCAGGCCGGCTGTAGTGCGGGCCTCCGCGCCAGCGCGCGTCCCCGTATCAATACCAAAGCACTCCGTCAGAGCGCTACTTCAGCTTCAAGTCCGAGACAAATTCTTTGCGATCGTCCCACGAACTCACGGTCTTGGTTGCGCTTTTTTTGCCGTCTTTCTCCGCCCACAGATCGAAATCCACGCTCATGTCGACCTGGGAGAAGCGGAAATGGCCGCCCGCGGTGGAAATGTAGCTGCGAATCGCCTTGGTTTTTTCGTTCTTGAGGAAGACGGTGGCGCCCACAACCGGTTGTGCGTTTTCGTTCAGAATCGTGCCCGACACCGTGCGGTCACCGATATTCTGACCCCATGCGGCCGGCGCCGACAGCGCTGATCTCGATCCTAAGGGGATCGCGCCCAACGCCATCAGACCACATGCGATCGCAGCCAGCCAGGTTGCACGGCTCATCTTTACTCCTCCTCATCCTCTTCGAGGGGATCTTCATCCTCTTCGAGGCCTTCTTCCACGCGGGCCAGTTCCAGCGGCTCCACGCCTACCACCTCGTACTCAGTGCCACACTCTTCACAAGCTATCACGTCGCCTTCTTCAACCTCGTCGACATCAACATTCAGATCGGTATCGCATTCCGGGCAGCTGGGCATCGCAGCCTCCTCACTTTCAATGATGAATTCGCATTGCGGGATGAATCTATTCTTGCAGCCAACGCTAGTTTTAGTGAGAACCCGGCCTCAGGTCAAGAGGCCCGCTGTGCTCTCAAAAAACCGGATTCTCTTTAAGGAAAACCCACGGCTGCGCTCTCCCAAACAGACGCATTTCCGGAGAGTTGGTTGCCTCCGCTGCATCCCTGGTGCAGACCGGAGTATGCACCCCGCGGCGCGCGGTGTCGATGCCCCCCTCCGTCGCACTCTCACCCTCTGCCCCGCGGCATCATGACACCTGCCCGCTCCAACGTTTAACCTGTTGACTGCGATGGCAAGATTTGGCTCCAGCCCGTTCGCCTTCCCCGACTTCCGCGGGGCCACGCGCCGGTTGATCCTCATCAACCTGGCGGCGTTCTTTGTGCTGTGGATCGCCAGTGCGGCGTCGCTCACCGCGGCGCAATTTGCGGGCGCACTCACTTTCGATCCGTATTTCTTTTTGCGCGGGTATTTCTGGCAGCCGTTTACCTACAGCTTCGTGCACTATGGCATTCTCGGCACGCTCTTTGAGTTGCTTTCGCTGTGGTTTCTGGCGGGATTTCTCGAGGGCTTGCATAACGCGAACTGGGTGACCGGCCTCTACGCCGCTTCCGTGCTGGGAACGGCCGCCGCCGCGCTGGCCCTCTATCTTTGCTGCTCGACTCTGGCGCCTTCTCTGCTCGTCCACGCGAATCCGCTGTATGGCTGCTTTGGCGGCATCTTTGGACTGCTCGCCGCCATCGGCCTCCTCTACGGCGACGTGCAATTCATGATGTTTCCGTTGCCCATCGGCATCAAGGCGCGCTACCTGGTGGTGATCTACGCGCTCATCGCCGTCGCCATGCTCTTCGGCCAGGAGCGGATGTACGCCTTTTCCCAACTGGGCGGAGCGCTGGCCGGGCTCGTGTTTGTGCGCATGGCGCCGCGGCATGGCGTCTCCTTTCTGCTGAGTGAACGCTGGTACGGCATGCGCAATCGCTATTACCGCTGGAAGCGCCGGCGCGCGGCCCGCAAGTTCGAGGTCTACATGCACAAGCAGGGCCGCACGGTGAAGTTCGACGGCCAGGGCCGTTTGATCGACGAAGACGATCCCAACGACAAAAAGCGCTGGAACTGATAGAGGCAGGGATCAGGGATCAGGGAACAGGGAACAGGGAACAGAAAAAGACGAAGCTCGGCACGTTAAAATTTCATCAGAATGTCCACGAAAATAGCTTTCCTCTTTCCGGGGCAGGGTTCGCAGGCCGTTGGCATGGGCCGCGAGCTGGCCGAACGATTTCCCGCAGCAGCTGCAACCTTTGCCGAGGCTGACGCGGCGCTCGGCTTCCCGCTTTCGCAGCTCTGTTTCGAGGGGCCTGAAGCAGATCTGCGCCTGACCGAGAACACGCAGCCGGCCATCATGGCGGTGAGCGTGGCGGCGGCGCGTGTGCTCGCCAGCCACGGCGTGGAGCCGGCGCTGGCCGCGGGCCACTCCCTCGGCGAATGGTCGGCACACGTCATTGCGGGAACGCTCTCCTTTGCCGATGCACTGCGCGCAGTGAAGGCGCGCGGCGCGGCCATGCAAAAAGCGGTTCCGGCCGGCGAGGGCGCCATGGCGGCGGTGCTGGCGCTCGATGCCGCGCAGGTGGTTGAAGCATGTGAGGAGGCGGCGCGCGAGACAGGACTCGTGGTGCAGGCTGCGAATCTCAACTCACCCAATCAAACGGTCATCTCCGGTGCGGCGGCGGCCGTGGAAAAAGCCGCGGCGCTCTGCAAGGCCAAAGGCGCGCGACGCACCGTCATGCTTCCTGTCAGCGCCCCCTTCCATTGCGCGCTGATGCAGCCGGCTCAGGAAGAAGTGGCGCGCGTGCTGGGCGGCCTCGCGATGGGCAATCCTGGTGTATCCGGGCCGCGCATTCCCGTCGCGGCCAACGTCACGGGCGGCCTCGTCAACACGGCCGATGCCGCGCGCGACGCGCTCATCAGGCAAGTCACCGGCGCGGTGCGCTGGGTCGATTGCGTGACGGCGCTGAAGGGCGCGGGCGCGAATCTGTTGATCGAAGCCGGCCCCGGCAAAGTGCTCTGCGGCCTGCTCAAGCAGATCGATCCCGAGCTGAAATCATTGAACGTGGAAGACGCGGCGAGCTTGGAGAAGACGCTGGCGGAGCTGAATGGCGCGGCATAGTTCGATCACGGCGTGGTAAGCCTCGGGTCCCTGATCGCCTACTGGACCCTGAAGTCCACCTTAATGCTGACCCGCACCGAAACCGGGTCGCCATCCTTGGTTGCTGGACTGAATTTATACTGTTGAATCGCCTTTGCCGCTTCCAAATCGAGGCCATATCCGGCGGAATGCGACAGGCAAAGGTCTCGCGGTTTTCCATTCACATCAACGACGAAGGTCACTTCAGCTTCCCAGGATGGGCCGTCCCCGAACTTCCTCGCACGCAGCGCTTCGTCTGAGATTCGGGCTTCCGGCATGTACTTGGGTTTCGGTGGCGTTACGCCCTTCGTGCCTTTGGCAATGATGCCATCCGTTTCAAGACTGTCGTCGAATGTCGCTGGACAAAGCGGCACGGCCAAATCTTCCTTGGTCGCGTGAGGATTCCGGACAATCGGGGTCGGCGCAGCCTGGTCCGGTTTGGGTGCTGCAGTCTGTTGCGACCAAACAGCGGTCGCCGCAAGAAAGATTATGTAGAATGCCAACCTTGCCTTGCGCATAGCGCCCCCGTCTTTTCGGAACGGTAAACGCAGCCAATCTATCACACAATGCCTAGCTCTTTCAGCACAAACGCGTAGTCCAGCGCGATCTCCTTCAGGTAGTCGTAGCGGCCGCTGGCGCCGCCGTGGCCGGCTTGCATATTCGTCACCAGCAGCAACGGATGGCTGTCGGTTTTGAGGGTGCGCAGTTTCGCCACGTACTTGGCCGGCTCCCAGTACATTACCTGGCTGTCGTGCAGGCTGGTCTTGACTAACATCGCCGGGTAACTCGCCGCGCGCAAGTTATCGTACGGCGAATAACTCAGCATGTAGCGGAAATACTCCTCCTGGTTCGGGTCGCCCCACTCCTCGTACTCGGGAACGGTGAGGGGCAGGGAAGCGTCGAGCATAGTGTTCATCACGTCGACAAACGGCACGTGCGAAAGCACCGCGCGAAAGAGCCGTGGGCTCATGTTGGTTACTGCGCCCATCAACAAGCCACCGGCCGATCCGCCTTCGATGGCAACGCGATGGGGGTCGCCGTAGCCCGCTGCGGTCAAATGCTCCACACAGGCAATGAAATCGGTAAACGTGTTGCGCTTCACGAGCATCTTGCCCGCGTCGTGCCACGGCTTGCCCAGATCGCCGCCGCCGCGGATGTGCGCGTAGGCCATCACCACGCCGCGATCGAGCAGGCTCAGGCGGTTGGAGCTGAATCCCAGCGGCAAAGAATATCCGTAAGACCCGTAGCCGTAGACGTAGAGCGGGTTTGGCGCGGGTCCGGAGACCGGCGGTACTGTGCGTTTGTCCTTGCGGTAGACGATGGAGATGGGTACGGCCACGCCATCCGGCGCCGTGGCGTGGTTGCGCTCGCTGGCGTAGAGCGTGCGGTCGAATCCGCCGGGAATCTCCAACTGCTTGAGCAGTGTGGATTCACCGGACGCAATGTCGTACTCGTACACCGAACTCGGCGTCACCAGCGATTGGTAGCCGTAGCGGAATGTCGTGGTGTCGAAGATGCGGTTGATGTGCGGATGCGCGCTGTACGCGGGTTCGGGGAAGGCGATCTCGCCCGAGGCAGCGGCTTCAGGTCCTGCGCCGGCGAACTTCCACAAACGCAGCCGCGGCAATCCATCCTCGCGCTCGCAGGCGATGAAGAACCCCGCGAATAGATCCACGTCCTCGAGCATCACTGCATCGCGATGCGCAATCAGCTCTGTCCAGTGCTCGCGGCCCGGCGTCTCGACCGGGGCGGTCACCAGCCGGAAGTTGCGCCCGCGATCGTTGGTGCGAATGAACCACAGCCCGTTGCGATGGTCGAGCGAGTACTCGTGCTCGTCCTCGCGCGGAGCAATGATGCGGAACGCGCCTGGGGGATCGTCGGCCTTGAGAACCCGCGCCTCGCTGGTGATGTGGCTGGCCGACTCGAGCACAATAAACTTGCCGTCGCGGGTGCGCCCAACGGCAATGTTGAAGCGCTCGTCGTCTTCCTGAAACACCAGCTCGGCTTCAGAAAGCTGCCCGGCGCAGCCGCGGAACAGTTGGAATTGCCGCTTCTGCTGCTCGTCCTCCACGGTGTAAAAAAGCGTCTTATTGTCGGCGGCCCACACCACGGAACCCACACGCTCCACCTCGTCCGCAAGCGTCTCGTCGGTTTCGAGATTCTTGATGCGCAATGTGTACTGGCGAAAGCCTTTGGTGTCGGTCGAGTAGGCCAGCCAGCGCCCGTCGTCGGTGATGTCGGTGTCGCCAATCGAGAAAAACGCGTGGCCCTTCGCCAGTTCGTTCCCGTCGAGCAGGATTTCTTCAGTCGCACCGGCGTCCGGGCCGGCGGTCCCGCCCCGCTTGCGGCAGTAGATGCCGTACTGCAGGCCCTCCTGAGTGCGCGAGTAGTACCACCAATCGCCGTCGCGGTAGGGAACCGAGACGTCGGTCTGCTTAACGTGGCTTAGCATCTCCTGGTAAAGCTCCTCGCGGAGCCCTGCCAGAGGCGCCATCACGGCATCGGCATAGGCGTTTTCGGCCTCCAGGTACGCGGTCACATCGGGATTTTCTTTATCGCGCAGCCAGGCGTAGTCATCGGCCAGCTGCACGCCGTGCATTTGGGTTTCGGTGTGGTGTTTGCGGGCGGTAGGCGGCGCGGGAATCCTGGATTCATTCATTGTCTCGGTCATTTCTCCTCCAGTGTAGAGCCTGCCGCCACGGGAACCACCTCCGCCCCGCCAACGTACAATGGAGAAGAAATGAGAGGTCCTGGCCGCGCGCGTCTAGCCCTGTTTCCGCCGTTGCTGGCGGTGCTTTTCGCATTTCTCGCGGTTCCCGCGCATGCCGAAAAGGTGGCCGACCTGCCCCAACCCACCGACTACGTGAGCGATTACGCCCACGTGCTCTCACCCGAGGCTATCGCGCGGCTCGATTCCATCTGCTCACAACTGGACCATACTGCGGCCAACGCCCAGATTGCCGTGGTTACGGTGCACGATTTGGACGGCGACGATGCGGCCGACTACGCCGACCAGCTTGAAACCAAGTGGAAGATGGGCAGGAAGGGCTCCGACCGGGGCGCTCTCGTGCTCTTGGCCGTTGCCGATCACAAGTACCGCATTGAAGTTGGCTATGGCCTCGAAGGCATCCTGCCCGACGGCAAGGTTGGGGATATCGGCCGCGACATGGTTCCCGACCTGCGCGCCGGCGACTATGACGGCGCGGTGACAGCGGCAGTGGGCGAGATGGCGCAGGTCATCGCCGACGACGCCCATGTCACGCTGGAAAACCCGCCCGCAGCCGCTCCGGCCAGTGAGCCAGAGCAGCAAGAGCAAGCATCCGCAGGCAAAGTCATTGAAGGCATTCTCATCGCGATCGTGATCATTTTCTATATTTTCCGCGTTCTGGGTAGCTTTGGCCTCTTCGGCTTGTGGGGTCTGAGCCTGTTCTCAGGCGGAGGCCGCGGCGGATCCAGCGGCTTCGGCAGCGGTGGTGGTGGTTTCAGTGGAGGGGGCGGAGGCTTTGGCGGCTTTGGCGGGGGTGGTTTTGGCGGCGGCGGCGCCGGAGGGAGCTGGTAGTTCAGCTTCTAGCTACTAGCTGCTAGCTTCTAGCTGGATGCCAGTTGCACGACTTCATGAAGGAGAGCGCAGGATCGCTTGCATTGGTGAGGAAGAGCAGGTTTCACTCGCCAAATCGGGACCGAAGGCCAAAGGCCCAAAGCTAGAGGCTAGAAGCTGTTTTTTCAAGGAGAGTCGAACTTATGAGCAAAGGACTTGGAATTACCCTGGCCGTTGTGGCCGTTCTGCTATTGGTGGTTTTCATGGTTTTTGGCAGCTACGTGACCGCCAGGAACCAGATGGTGGCCAAAGATCAGAATGTGAAGGCAGCATGGTCCGACGTCGATGCCGATTTGCAACGCCGCGCCGACCTCATTCCCAACCTGGTGGAGACCGTGAAGGGATTTACCAAGGAAGAGAGCAGCGTGTACGCCGACATCGCGCAGGCTCGGGATGGATTGATGAACGCCCAGACCCCGGAGGCCAAAATGGCGGCCAACAACCAGCTCGATGGCGCTCTGGCCAAGGTTCTCGTCCTCACGGAAAACTACCCGCAACTGCGCTCCAGCGATCAGTTCATGCGCCTGCAGGACGAGCTTGCGGGGACCGAGAATCGCATCAAGGTGTCGCGCATGCGCTATAACGACGCGATCCGCGACTACAACACCTACATCCTGCAGTTCCCCAACAGCATCTGGGCGGGGATGGCCGGATTCCATCAGAACAATGCCTACTTTGAAGCCAGTCCGGGTGCGGAGAACGCGCCGCAGGTCAAGTTCTGAAGAAAGGCGGAGCTATCGGGTTTGGCGGAGTTAGCGGAGTGGGTCCGCCCTAACTCAAATGCCGCTGCCCAAGCAGGGCAAAAAGGCCATTCCGCGCACGCGGAATGGCCTTTCGGGCAGGAATGCCAGCCGGGACGGTCTACTTGAAGGATGCGATGGCGCTGGCCTCGTCGTCGAAGATGTCGAAGACGGTGTAGAGCTTGGTCAGCTGGAGCAGGTCATGGACTTTCTTGGTCAGTTTGAGCAGTTTGAGGGTTGCGCCCAGGTTCCTGGCTGTCGTGTAGGCGCTCACCAGTTCTCCCAGGCCTGAGCTATCGATATAGTTCACTTCGCCCAGATCGAGCAGGATGCGCTTCTGCCCTTTGGCGATCAGGTCGCGAATGGCGTCGCGCAGCTGCACGCTGCCTTCGCCGAGGGTAATCCGCCCGCTGAGATCCAGAACGGTAACGCCATCCACTTCACGGGAAGCTATCGCAAGTGCCACGGAAAATTCCTCCTTGTCAGTACTTCGGTTATAGCATCTTTGCGGCCTCCGGACCGAAGGAAATTTCCTCGGCCGGACCGGTCGCAGGGAGAGAAAGGTTGATCCCGCACGTCGGACCTAATGTGGGCAGACCCCTTTGCTAGGCCTTTCCGGCGGCGGGCGCAAGATGTTTCACCAGCGTCAGCTCGGTCCCGGGGTGCAGTTGACGAAAGTGTACCTCATCCATCAGCGACCGGATGAGAAAGATGCCGCGGCCGGTGCCGCGGAGCAGGTTTTCCTGAGCCAGGGGATCGGGCACTTTGTCGGGCTCGAAGCCCCGGCCCTCGTCGGCGATGGTAATCATCAGGTCCTTGCCGGTATTTTCCAGCGAAACCTCGATCTGCCGCGCGGGATCGTACTCGTTGCCGTGCAAGACAGCGTTGATGGCGGCTTCGCGCACCGCCATGGCGATATGAAAGCGCTGGTCCTCGTCGAGACCGGCCTCAATAGCAAGCTGATCTGCGGCTGTCTCCACCTCACTGACGCTATCCATGGTGGAGCTCAGCTTGAAACTCCGCCGTCCTCTGCTGGGTGCGCTCACCGGGCTGTCTTCCGCCTCCGCCGGAGCAGCTGAGGCCAAGCCGCCCCTGCTCCGTGAATCTTCTGGCAGTTTCAAGTCTGGATGCGATTGTGTCAAGGCTGAACACCCGCTTTCGGCGCTGCTTCCACTACCAGGCGAACCAGATGAGCCATCTCACGCTTGCCCACGGTGCGCCTGGTCAAATCGCTATCCACCCGGTTGACGATGACAAGATCGAGCGACGGAATCACCACGGCGTACTGTCCCAGGTGACCCTCCGCCCAAAAACTGCCCCTGGGAAACGGAATCTCAGCGCGCTCGCCGCTGGCCGAGTCGCCGGTCCACCAGAGATATCCGTAGCCGCCCGACTCGGTGTCGGAATAGGGATGGGTGCTGGCTTCAACCCAGTCGCGTGGAACCACCTGCACGCCATTCCATGCGCCGTGGTGCAGATACAGCAGCCCGAAGCGCGCAAAATCCCGCGCGCTCATATCGAAAACATAAGCCGGAAAGCGCGTGTCGTGCCCGGTGATGTAATGCCCGTTGCGCGGACGGAAATCCTGCATGCCAATGGGCTGGGCGATCTTCTGGTAGTACGCGTCGAAGATCTTCATGCCCATGGCCTGCTCATAAATGAAGCCGAGGGCGTTGAAGTCCCAGTTGTTGTAGTACCAGAATGTGCCCGGCGCATGCGAGCCGCGCGGCGGTTTCTTGTCTTCCATGCCCTGGGTCTCATACACCGTGGGGTGGTAGACGCCGGATCGCGCCTCGAGCAGGTCGCGCACGGTCGCCTGCTTTTCCTCGGGCGTAAGCGACGGCGGCTTGTCGTCGAGGCCGAGCTTTTCCAGCGTATCGTCGGGGTGGATCTTGCCCTCCGCGACGGCAATGCCGATGAGCGAACTCAACAGGCTCTTGCGGCAGGAGTGCAGATTCGATTTGTGCGCCACATCGCCCCACGCCTCCACCACCACGCCATACTGCACGATCATCACCGCCGTGGAGCCCATCTCCCCGACATATTGACGGATGCCGTCGAGTTTTTCCTGAGACCAGCCGGCTTGCTCCGGCGACTTGAGCTGCTGCCACTCCGCGCCCGGCAAGCCGCTGGTCTGGCCGCGCCCGGCCGCGGCCGCAATCAGAAGAGAGAAGGCAATAAAATGCACACGCATCTTCATGGGCAACGCTTCCTTGAATGGATAGATAACTCCACACTATAGTCGTACCGAGACGGGATAACAAACCCCGATCGCAATGTTTTCGAGATCGTTGCGCCTCATCTTACGTCCGAGCAAAAAACTGCCGGAAAGGTCTACACTCATCGCATGGGTACGCACACGCCTGACATGCGAACTGCTGACGCGCACAACGGGCCGCGCGTCGCAACTCGTGTCAGTTTGACGGCCATCCTTGGCATGCCAGTGACCGATGCTGAGGGGCATCTGTGCGGCAAGCTCAGCGACATCGCCATTACTACCGGGCCCGACGGCGGCAAGGTGGCCGGCCTGGTGCTCAAGACGCGCACCGGTCTTACGCTTGTTCCCTCCCAGGAAGTGATCGAAACCCCGGCCGGCACGCTCGAAGTTCGCTCGGCCGAAGTGCTGACCCCGCTCAAGGAGGAAGGCAACTTTCTCTTCCTGCAGCAGGATCTGGTCGACCGCCAGATCATCGACATCAACGGCCGCAAAGTGGTGCGCGTGAACGACGTGGACCTGGAGTGGATGGGCCAGGGCGCGGCGCACCTGCTGCGCGTGGCTGAAGTTGAAGTCGGCTTGCGCGGCGCTTTCCGCCGCGTCTTTAAGGGAGTACTCCCGCGCGCCCGCCTCGAGGCTATCTCGCGCAAGTTCTCTGCGCGTGCCATTCCCTGGCAGTTTGTGGATGTCATCGAGCCCGATCCAGCGCGGCGCGTCAGGCTGCGCATCGAGCACGAGCGCCTGGCCGATATTCACCCCTCCGAACTGGCCGACATTCTGGAAGATCTTGCGCCCGCGGAACGCGAGGCAGTTTTCACTTCTCTGGACGAGGATGTTGCGGCCGAGACCCTCGAAGAGGTCGAGCCCAAGCTGCAAAAGGCGCTGCTCGAAAAACTCGACGACGAACGCATCGCCGACATCGTGGAAGAGATGGACCCCGGCGCCGCAGCCGACCTGCTCTCCGAATTGCCCGAAGAACAGTCCGACGCGATTCTGGAAGAAATGGAGCCCGAGGAGCGGCAGGAAGTCGAGGAGTTGCTTGAGTTCGACGAGGACTCCGCGGCCGGCTTGATGACGACGGAGTTCGTTTACCTTGGCACGGATGCCACGGTTGCCCACGCCGTGGAGGCGCTGCGCAGCTTCGACGGTGACCCGGAAGGCGTGACCGAGGTCTACCTGCTCGACGAGAAGCGCATTCTGCGCGGCGCCATATCGCTGGCGCGCATGGTCATGGCGCATCCTGAAACCCACTTGAAGGTCCTGGCCGAGCCCCGCGTCCTCTCTTGCCCGGCCGACATGCACCAGAACGAACTGGCCGAAATGTTCGATAAGTACAACCTCCACTCCCTTCCCGTTGTCGATGCGCTGGGCCGCATGGTCGGCGTGGTGCAGTCGGAGCAGGTGATCAGTTTTCTGCGCGAAAGACTGTGAAACCTCGCACATTGGCGGGGTACCCGCCTCAATTCGACGTTTGTGAGCAATATTGCTCACATTCCTGCTCTGCGGTCCCGCTATTCTGGGAAAAATACCCGGATTTATCCGGATATGTGAAAGAATCCAAACATGGTCCAATTTCCAAAGATCATTCAGGGCGGAATGGGTGTCGGCGTGTCCAACTGGCGCCTAGCCCAGGCCGTCTCAAAGCTCGGCCAGTTGGGCGTCGTGTCGGGTACTGCGCTGGATTCGGTCTTCGTGCGCCGGCTCGCGGACGGCGATCAGGGCGGGCACATGCGCCGGGGATTGGACGCCTTTCCGTTTCAGGAGATGGCGAAGCGGATCTGGCAGGAATATTTCGTGCCGGGCGGCAAAGCTGCCGGCGCGCCGTACAAGCCGCTGCCCATGCACCAGAAACGGGATTCGCGCAAGCTGGTCGAGTTGTGCATGGTGAGCAACTTCGTTGAGGTGCTTTTGGCGCGCGAAGGCCACGACAATCCGGTGGGAATCAATTTTCTTGAAAAGGTGCAGATGCCGCACTTGGCGTCGATCTATGGGGCCATGCTCGCCGGGGTGGGATATGTACTCATGGGCGCGGGAATACCCCTGCACATTCCTGGCGTACTGGATGCATTTGCGGCGCACCAGCAGGCTGAGTACCGCCTGGCCGTGACCGGCACGGCGCAAGAGCAGTTTGCAAGTATGGACACGCTGATGCGGCTGAATCCGGCCGAGTACGCAGAGGGACTGATGCCGGAGCTGGACCGGCCCAGGTTTCTGGCCATCGTTTCGTCGAACACGCTGGCCGCGACCATGCTGCGGCGGGCCAACGGGCGGGTCGACGGGTTTGTGAACGAAACCCCAACCGCGGGCGGGCACAATGCGCCGCCGCGGGGCAAGCTGCAACTCAACGCGGGCGGGGAGCCGGTCTACGGCGAGCGCGATCGCGTGAACATTGCGGATTTGCGCGCGCTGGGCGTGCCCTTCTGGCTGGCCGGCGGGTATGGCAGCCCGGCAAAGCTGCGCGAGGCGCTCGATCAGGGCGCGGCGGGCGTGCAGGTGGGAACCGCGTTTGCGTTTAGCAGGGAATCGGGCATGGCAGCCGACCTGAAGGCGCGGCTGATCCGGCAGGCGATTGCGGGAACAGGCGAGGTATTTACCGATCCGCTGGCGTCGCCCACGGGATTTCCGTTCAAGGTTGCGCAGCTCGAAGGCACCACTTCAGCGCCCGATGTTTACGAGGCGCGGACCCGAATCTGCGATCTGGGCTACTTGCGCGAACCGTATGTGGTGCGCGAGGGCGAAATCGGCTACCGCTGCTCGGCGGAGCCGGTTGAAAACTACGTGGCCAAGGGCGGCAAGATCGAGGAAACCGTGGGGCGCAAGTGCTTGTGCAATACGCTCATGGCAAATATCGGGCTCGCCCAGACGCGCAGGGACGGTTTGGAAGAGCCGGCTTTGATCACGGTGGGCGACGACCTGAATACGATTGCGCAGTTCATCGCGCCGGGGCGTGAAAGCTACGGCGCGGCCGACGTCGTGGAGCGCCTTCTGAGCGGGAGCGCCAACACGATGCAGATCGAACCCGTGCTTGCGGCTATTGCCTAGTTAAATAGTGCTGCTCATGTCCTGCCTCTGAAGTTCGCAGCATAAAGATCGCTGTCATCCTGAGCGAAGCTTGGCCCATTTCCGGGCCAAACGGGATCGAGGGATCTGCGGTTGTTTCTACCTTCCGCCTTCGTGCGACGAGCTGCAGGGACGCCACACGAGCCCACAGGCGCCGGTCCTTTTTCTCCGCTTACCGCAAGAACTTTTGTAGCGCCCCCGCATCAAGCCAGTAATCATGCGCGCTTTGGCCACATGCTACACTGACCGCGAAATCCCCCAACTGCGCCGGCATTCTCAAGGTGTCCCAGGCATTTTGCGGGCCCCGAATGGAATGCGCTGGCGTGAGTTCCATAAGGTCCGGGCCCGAGTTGTGCGGCAGTCTTTGCCGCCAGGCGCCGTTCGCGGCCCTGCATTCGGAGCGCCGAAGAGGAGGGGAAAACCGTGGAGCCGGTTTACAAGTGGGAGCCTATCACCGACGTGTACAAGGCGCAGGCGGCGGAGTCCGTCGGTCTCGAGACGATTGAAGCCGAGAGCCAGCAAAAGCTGCGCGAAATTCATGAGGCGGTGAAAAAAGAGAACGTCTGGGTCGAGAAGAAGGCCCCCATTGGTATCAGAGTGTTTACCTGGTACCTCTTTTGCCGGGTCGGCTGCTACGTACTCCTGTTGAGCATCCTGGCCGTGTTTCCCCAGTCCAGCGCCTCCACCTGGCTTGTGGGCAGCCTGGGCCATTTCCTGCCGGGAGAGGACGCTCGCCAGGAGGCCGCAAGGCAGAATGAGGAGATGCAGAGGGATGCTGCGCTGCAGGGAATTCAGTATCCTGTGGAAGGGGGCGACAGCGATTCGCAGGCGCAGAAGGCTCAGGAAGCGCGCGAATTGGTCATGGTCTACCTTTTGATTTCGGCGGTCTTTACCGGTGTCGTTGGCTTCATGTGGTGGAACCACTCTTGGAAAGTTCGCTGGGTCGCGATGTTCTACTCCGGAGCGTTCGTCGCCAAGGCCGCGATCGGCTACTTCGCCGGCGTGGCCTCGGGGGTGGGCAGCAACATTGATCCGGGGGAAATGCCCGTGCTGATGGCCTCGATCGCACTGAACGGCTTTATCTTCTGCTACCTCGCGTTCTATCCCGACGTGAAGGAATGGTTCGAAGGCCAGCACTGAGAAGCGACGGCCCGGGCCATGCTCCCTCAGCGAGGGACGGCCGGGAACACCGTGAGCCGCAACTGCGTTGCGCCGTACGGAACCAGCGATACGCGCTCCACTTCCCCGGCAGGCCGGTTGAGACTTAAGTCCGGCAGCGGCGGAGTGAACTCTTGTTCCAGCCGGTCGGGATTCGCTTCGAGCTCCCACCCCTCGATCTTTCTCACGGGTACGCTCAGCGTGACGGGAGGATTTTCCCACGGGTCGACAATTGGTCCGGGCACGGGCCCGAAGTCGTTTCTCACGTGCACCTCGCTCTCGAGCTTTTCCGTATCGACGGCGAGGCCGTAGTTCCACTCGCTGGCCGGCGTAGCTTCCCAACCGGGAAATTCCTCGGTGGTGTATTTCGGCTCTACGCGCGGCGTCCAGTTCTCCTTGATGGGCAGAGAGTAGACGATGGGACCGCGCTCGATGCCTATGCCGTTCTGCGGCCAATGCGTGACGGCCAGCTTCATCGGCAGAGTCAGCGCAATGCGTTCGCCGGGCGTGAAAGTGCGGCGCAGGACGATGAATCCGTTCTCGTCATGCACCGCCGGCGCCGGCTTACCGTTAAGCTCGAGGCGCGGCGCGGAACACCATCCGGGCACGCGCAGCGCAAGCGGGAATGTGACCGGCCGCTCGGCGTCGAAGTTCAATTCGATGCGATCGCGGAATGGATAATCGGTGGTCTGCGCAATGCGCACGAGGCTCGCATCCCGGCCCACGCGAGCGGTCACCGTTGACGGGCCGTACAACACGGCCGCCAGTCCGCCGTCCGCAGTTTTCATCCACATGCGGATGGCGTAGTTGGGGAAGATGCGATGCACATTGCCGCCGCAACAGGCGGTGTTCTGCCCGGGATTAGGCTGGTACGCCATCTTCCGCCCGCCGTGCTCCATCACGTTGTGATCGGAGTCGAGCGTGGCCAGGAACTGGTTGGGGCAGGAAAAATACTGCAGCGCCTTCCAATCCTTTTTAATGGCTCCGGGCGCGGCATTGAAGCAGGCGCGCTCCACGCGGTCGGCCCACACCGCATGACCTCTGGCCATCAGCATGTAGCCCCATGACCAGGTGTGATCGGAAATGTCGCAGGTCTCGTGGGAATCGAGCGACGTGATGGTGCGATATGCCTCCGTGGTGGAAGGAATGCCGTCGATGAGCATGTGATGGTCGAAGATGCGTCGCTCCGCCGCCGCGGCAAAGCGAAGAAACTGCGGGTTTCCCGTGTAGAGATAGAGAAGGGCGGGCAGCTTCATGATCTCGGCGTAGGTGACGCCGTGACAGTCAATCGGAGTGGCGGCGAACACGCGCAGATCCGCCATGTCGGCGTAACCCGGGTTTTCATTTTCCGTGAATTCGCCCCAGGCATTCTCGGCCAGTTCCAGCAGGGCCGGGTCGCCGGTGCGCGCGTACGTCCACAGCATTCCCTCCACATTGGTGATGTTTCTCACCGGTTTGCCGTAGTCCGCCTGGTCCCCGAGGAAGTGTTTGCGCAATGCCGCGGGAATGTCGACGCTTTCAGGATCGTCCGGCACGGCCGTCGCATCGGAGAGGGCTGCCAGGCTGCGGAACAGCACGTTCTGCGGCCAGCGATGAAAATCGCCCACGGGATCTTCAAAGAATTTCGGGCCGAGATAGCCATTGTCCGCGGCGTGCGCGAGCGTGTAGTCGAGCGTGGCGCGCACCTGCGCCATCAATTCCTTGTCCTCGAGCACAAGGGCCAGCCGCGTGGCTCCGTCGAGCCAATAGGCCTTCTGTTCCCACGGCCACCAGGACGCGGCCGTCTCCTCGCCTGCCCAATAGGCAGCGCTGAACGGCCAGGAGACCTGCGGCAGTTGCGAGCCCAGTTGTGCGGCTTGTTTCTCGAGCCAGTAACGCAGCCAGCCCTCGGGCCGCACGGCTCCGGGGGCCAGCGGTTGTAATACGCCGTAGTACTTCACGCCGGGATGCGTCTCTTCGGCGGCGAACGAGAGTTTTCCATTCGCCAGTGCAGCCGACGCCAGCATTCCGAGGCGAAGAAATTCGCGGCGGTTCCATTCATGATTGCCAAGGCGCGGAGGATTCATCATTCTGCTTTCTCTCGGACCGCTTTTCGGAGACGCTTGCGTGCTCCGGCAATGCGACAGCGAATTCTAGCACAGACATTATTGGAAGCATTCCGCACCCTGCCACACCGCGCGCCCAAAAAATCGCGAGGCGGCTCGTGCCACCACCGTCCAGCCTGTTATGGTCAGGAAGGAAAAGTTTTCCGCGCCTCAAAAAGACCAAAATGAATCCGCCATAGGAACTCGCATCGACATGTGGAAGCGCTGGCGAATCCGGATCCTTCTCTTTCTGGCCGTTCTCGGCCCCGGATTCATTACTGCCAATGTCGATAACGACTCCGGTGGCATCTTTACCTACTCTCAGGCCGGCGCACAGTACGGTTACACCCTGCTGTGGACCATGATCCCCATCACCATCGCGCTCATCGTGGTGCAGGAGATGTGCAGTCGCATGGGGGTGGTCACGGGCAAGGGGCTCAGCGACCTCATCCGCGAAGAGTTCGGCCTGCGCATCACGTTCGTTCTCATGGTGCTGCTGGTGGTGGTCAACTACACCAACGTGGTCACCGAGTTCATTGGCATCGCCGGCTCGCTGCACTTGTTTCACGTCTCCAAGTTCATCTCTGTGCCCATCTGCGCCTTTCTCGTATGGGCGCTGGTGCTGCGCGGCGACTACAAAAGCACCGAGAAAATCTTCCTTACCGCCTCGCTGGTCTACATTGCCTATATCTTTGCCGGCGTTCTCGCGCAGCCCGACTGGCACGAGTCTCTGCGCGCCACCGTCATGCTGCCCAAACGCTCCGTGTGGAACGAGAGCTACATCTATATGGCCATCGGCGTGGTGGGCACCACGATTGCACCGTGGATGCAGTTTTACCTGCAGTCGTCGATCGTGGAGAAGGGAATTCGCGTAAAGGACTATGCCGCCTCGCGCCTCGACGTCATCGTGGGCTGCTTGTTCACCGACATTATCGCCTGGTTCATCATCGTGGCTTGCGCGGCCACACTTTTCGTGCACGGCATGGGCGCCATCCAGGTTGCCGCCGACGCGGCCGAAGCCATGCGCCCCCTGGCCGGCGACTACGCCTTCATCCTCTTCGCCTTCGGGCTCTTCAACGCATCGCTCTTTGCGGCGTCCATCCTGCCGCTTTCCACGGCCTACACCGTGTGCGAAGGCCTGGGCGTGGAATCGGGCGTCGACAAGAATTTCCGCGAGGCGCCATTCTTCTACTGGCTCTATACGCTGCTCATCGTCGGCGGTGGGCTTACGGTGCTGCTGCTCCCGGACGCGCAACTGATCAACGTGGCCATTCTCTCGCAGGTGCTCAACGGCGTACTGCTGCCGGTCGTCATCATCCTCATGCTGATGCTCATCAACCGCACCGACCTCATGGGCAAATACAAGAACTCGCGCGTGTGGAATGTCGTCGCCTGGGCCACCAGCATCATCGTGATCGGCATGACGTTTGCCATGCTGTGGGGTTTGATGACCGGACATTAAAGCAGCGGGTCAGAAAGTCAGCAAGCTAGCAGGTCAGCCCGGAAGGAAACTTCCCGTGCCCCATCCTTTTCCGCGCGTCTTTTGCGGAAAAGGGTGGGAACCGCAATCGCTAACGGGCTAACCTGCCGACTTGCTGACCCGCCGACCGGCTGCTATGATCCCTGCAATCCCCCGGAAATCCCAGGAGGTTGCGATGAAAAAGTCGCTTCTCACTTCAGTCGTTGCGGACAAGTTTCTCCGCATGGGCAGGCTCGTTCTTCCCGCCATTGCGGTGCTGGGCGCAACGGCCGCAGCGGCGCAGCAGAACAACTTCGTCGGCCAGTGGCGCGGTGTTTACCAGGGCATTACGCTCACCCTCGTGATCCAGGCCAACGGGCAATACACGCAGACCGCGCAATCGGGCACGCTCATGACCGAGCAGTCCGGGCCGTACACGCTGGCCGCTCCCAATACCATCATCTTTTCGGTCACAGACTGGCAGCCGAGAACGCAGAAGATCTATCACGCGACCGGCACAGCGGGCGGCTACTACGTCACCCAGCCCACGGCCAAGCCATCTGGCGCCACGGACTCCTACGTGTTCAACGGGCCCAACACGGTCACCTTGACCGATCAGGTGATGCACGGTTCCATCACATTGAATCGCGTGCCGTAGGAAACAGCCAGCAGCTTAAATCGGACAGCTTGCGGCGCAAGGCTCGTGAGGAGGCCAGCGGGAAAGCTGTCTGCTGTTCTTAAAGTAGCTTGCCCGCAGCCAGATCCTTGATCAATCCGCGGTCCGCTGCCAGGAACTCGTAGCCGGTCAGGTCTTCGAGCTTGACCCAGCGCACCTGCTGGTAAATCTGGTTGTCGATCTCGCCGGCAAACTCGCGCACCGCGAAGAATTGCAGGTCCACGGCGCCCCCACGGCGGTAGTGGTGGCGGATGCGTGTGACCGCGGGCCCGACCTCGGCGCGAATGCCGAGCTCTTCTGACAGTTCGCGCGCCAAAGCCTCCTGCGCGCTCTCGCCGGGCTCGATTTTTCCGCCGGGAAACTCCCACAACGAGGCCATGGGCTGGTCTGCCCTGCGCTGTCCGATCAGGACCTCTCGATCGCGCACGATCAGCGCGGCCGCCACAAAGCGGAGAGCGGGAGCTGCGGGCCGACGGCCGGAACCTGTCTCGACTTCATCCACGCGTCTAGTGTAAACCCTGTAAATCGAATGCGATTCGAAGATTGGATCGTGCGGACGCCGGGGTTTTGTGGGTAACTAGCCCTGGCTGGCCGATTCGCCCATTACGGCGGCATCGATCCCTTCGGCAGCCTTGGGTCGGTAGTAACCCCAGCCATTCTTCGCCGCCGCTTCCTTGAGCGCGGGAGAAGGATTGACCGGGAAGGCGCATCGCGCCATCTCCAGCATTGCCAGGTCGTGGATGGAATTGCCGAAGACCGCATCGGGGTGGGGAAGGCCAACGCGCCGGAGGGCCGTCGCCTTGGCCTCGTCCGTGGGCACGTCAATAATCTCGCTGGTAATGATGCCGTCCTTGACGCGCACCTCGGCCGCCAGAATGCGCTCATCCGGAATCCCAAAATCGCGCAGGCCCTCGGCGATCACCCAGCGATTGGTCGAGCTCACTGCCCAGATCTCGGTCCCGGCATTCTTCAATTTGGCTACCAGCGCAAACAGCTCCTCAAAAATGCGCTGGCGCACGAACTTGTCGACATACCTGGCCGCGGCCGCGCGCAGCTCCGCCTCACGGAGGCCGGCGTACATCTGCACCATCTCGCCGCACATCGCCTCTTCACTCACGTTGCCTGCCCGGTAATCGCGGTAGCGTGTGTCCAACCAGTCATTAGTCGAGCGCGACACCAGTCCCCGCTCCAGCGTCCAGGCCATGAATCCGTAACCTGCGTCGCCGCTCCAGAGCGTTCCGTCGCAATCGAACACCGCGACCTTTGGTTTGCATGCAAGAACCAGGCGCTCAAATTCTTCAGTTGTCCAATTCTGGATTTCCAAATGGGTAGCTTTCAATCGTTCCTCAGTCCTGCCTGAAAAATTCGTTCTACTCTATTTTCATCGAAATCACCCGTATTTGCACGCGCGGGGGCGGTCGCGCACGTGAATGCGGCATCAATTGAGCCAACCGCACAGGCAGAGAAGTTAGGCTGTGTGGTTCGGAACCTCCCAACGCCGCCGCGCTTCGGCAAAGCACTCACGCGCCATGCGTACCAGCACCAGCGACTGCTGCCAGCGATCCGATTCTTCGCGTCCGTCAAAAATTCGCGCGTAGTAGAACTCCGGCCCCAGCAGCTCAGGCGTGAAGCAGAACCGGTCGCAGAGCGGCCTTCTCAATAAATAGCCAAGAAACGAGGCAGTCCACAGTGCGCGAAAGTGAGCGACGTACGGGCGCCCGTCCGCCGAGCCGTCGCCGATATCAACTTGCATGCAGCCGGGGTTGCCGATGCGGCCGTGCATAAAGCCGATCCTGCCCAGCACGGGCCGGAAGAACTCCATCTTGTTCTCGAATCCGCCGTAGACCATCTCGGTGCCCGTGTACCAGTGCGAGAAATCGCCATTGAATTCCAGCTCCGGGAAGCGCTCAAGGAACTTCACCGTGCGCCAGGGGTCCTGAAAGATCGTAGCGCGGTGCGTCTCTGGATATAGCGGAATCGAGAATTGCCTGGAAGCTGAAAGAACAGATTCGATCAGCGCGGCCGCCTCATCGTCCGTCTCCGTGCCCCAGCCCACGTGCAGTGTAAGGCATTCCAGGCCGGCTTCGCTCGCCGCTTGAGCCAGCGGCGCGGCTTCCGTCGGCGTGTTCACGCGTCCGCTTCCGCAAACGCCCAATCCCAGACCAAGTGCTTCGTCCTTGCGCGCACCATCAAGCGGCTGCGAGAATTGCACACCGTCGTAGCCGGCGTCGCAAATTGCTCTAAGACCATTCGCCTGTTGCGGCATGTCGCTAAAAGCCTGCAGGTTCATAAAAACCCGCAGGCGCGGATCGCGCGAAGCATCGGGAGGGTTAGCGCCGGGTGAAGTCATCATTAGAACTCATCGTACGCGATTTGCCGCGCGGAGACGCCAATCGACTCGAGCATCCGGGTGCAAGCCTTGATCATTTGCGGCGGGCCGCACAGGTAATACTCGGCCGCTTCCGGATGCGGGTGATCGCGGAGGTACTTTTCCAGCACCACCTCGTGAATGAATCCCTCGTGCCCGGTCCAGTTGTCGCCAGGCAGCGGCGACGAGAGCGCGAGATGGAATGAGAAATTCGGGTGGTTGGCCTCGAGCGCGCGGAAATACTCCTCGTAGAAAATCTCCTGGCGCGAGCGCGCCCCGTACCAGTAACTGATTTTGCGGGCGCTGCGCTCCGATTCCAGCAGGTGCGAAAGGTGGGCGCGCAACGGAGCCATGCCCGCGCCGCCTCCGATGTAGACCATTTCGTGTTGTGTGGGCTTGATGTGAAAGTCGCCGAAGGGGCCGATCGCTGTAACCGTATCGCCCGGTTTCAGGCTGAAGACGTAGCTGGAACCCACGCCGGGCGAGCACTCCTGTCCCGGCGGCGGTGTGGCGATGCGGACATTGAAGCGCAGTAGCCGCTCCGTCCTGGGATTGCCGGCCAGCGAGTAGTTGTTGCGGCGTCCTGACTGCTGGTTCTGCGCTACAAGATCGGAGACGTGCTGATTCCTCCACACCGTAGCGAACGGCTCGGGAATATCGAAGTCGCGGAAACGGATGGAATCGTATGCGGGGATGTCGAGTTGCAGATAGTCGCCCGGAGCAAAGCCGATGGCGGCTGCGCCGTCCTCCGGCTCCAAAACGAGCTCCTTGATAAAGGTCGCGACGCTCCGGTTGCTCACCACGCGGAACTTGAACGCTGTATGCGCACGTGCTCCCACGCCGCCGGGATGCAGTACATCGACGAAGATGCGGCCGTCGCGTTCTTCTACGGGATAAGTCGCCAGGCCACGGCAAATCGGCGCTCGCGCCGGCGAGCCATCCGCGAGATGGAAGCGCCCGTTGTGCTTCGGGCACTCGATGATGCCGCCAATCACCAGGCCGTCGGAAAGGTGGGTATTACCGTGGGTGCAAAGGCCGTCGGTCGCGTAGAGACGGCCGTCTTCGTCGCGATAGACGGCGTAGGTTTTTCTGGCGTGGTCGAAGCGAATCGCATCGGCGCGTCGCAGATCGGCTGCCGCGCACACCGCCACGCATCCCGCGGCATCGGGTTGCGCATCCGACGCATAGCAGGCTTCGCGCTTGCGCGCCTTGGGCTCGGGCAGCCGGCGCTTCACGTGGTACGCCGGGTCCCTCATCTGCTTTCTGACCGCCGGAAGGATCTCACGCCATGCGTTGAAGATGCTCGTGTAGGGCGCTGGGCAGTCGTCCTTCACGGCGGCATGCAACCGCGGCAGCGCGTGGTAGGGCACCAGCGGGTACATGTGGTGCTCCACGTGGTAGTTCATGTTCCAGTAGAGATAGCGGTGAATGGGATTCATGTACACGGTGCGGCAATTCAGGCGGTGATCGAGCACGTTCTCCGCCAACCCCGCGTGCTGTGTGTACCCGTAGATTGGCATCAGCCAACTGCCAAACAGATTCGTAAGTCCGACCAAAAGCAAAGGCAGAATACTGCGCTCGTAAATCGAGAGCGCGATGACGCCGAGGTAAATCGCCGCGTAAATGCGCGCGTTACGATAGACGCGATGGAATTCGGTTTCAGGAATGAAAGTCTTCTCGGCCGCCGTCATGCGTCCAAAGCAATGCATCAGCACCGTTTTGAAGTAAGAGGGGTAGGCCTGGATTGCGAAATACGGCTTGATGATCGCCGGCCAGCTTGGCGGGCGCGGCACCGCAATCTCCGGATCACGGCCCACGATAATGGTGTCGCTGTGATGGCGGTTGTGGCTCCAGCGCCAAACCACCGACTCGCGCATTACCATAAACGACGCAATTTCGTAGAGCGCGTTGTTCATCCAGTCGGTCTTGAACGCCGTGCCGTGTCCGGCTTCGTGCCAGCGCGAATCTGAAGTTGAAGCATAGAGCACGGCATAGATCGCGTAGGGAAGGATCGCCCACCACGTGCCCCAGAGGCGCCACGTTGCATATCCCGCACCCAGGATCAGCGCGAACCAGAGAATCGTGTCGCGCATCGCGGGCCCGTTGCGCCGCACCAGCAATTCGCGCATGGTTTCCCGCGGAACCGCACACTGATACCAATCGGCTTCGGCAAGCCCTTTCTCGATGGCGAGTGCGGCATTCACGCCCGTCAAACTATAGTCGGGCGTGGGCGCGGGTTGCTCAAGAACTGATGCGTTGTGACTCATCGCTTCCATTCTAACGATTGCTCGTTCCTTCCTGATGGCTTCCGGCCGCGCTCTCCGCGGACCTGTCTTTCCTCGCAGCGTTTGCGCTCCGGACCGAAAATGCGTACGCCGTGACATGGCGTTGGGTTTGCCCGGGGTGCAAGAGAATATCGTCGCGGCGCGCGATATTGGCGGCGTCGGGATAGCCTTCGCACTCAAGGCATATTCCTGCGTGGGACCCGTACGGTACGCCCGACTTGCCCTTGCGCGTTCCGTTCAAATGCTTGCCGGTATAGAGCTGCAGATAACTTTCCGTGGTCGACACCGTCATCACGCGCCCGCTCGCGGGATCTTCAAGACGAGCCACCGGCCGCATTTCGCTCCCGTTTCGTTTGGGCAGCGCGTACAAATCGCCGTGACCCTGAAACAGCATGCCCATCATGTCGCCAATCCGGCGCGGCATTTGAAAGTCGATGCCGTGGCGCGCTGTCGATTCCAGCCGGCCTGTCAAAGTCATGTATTCATCCACGGGGACAAACTTGCTGGAAAAGATTTGCAGCCGGTGATCCGCAATCGAACCCGAGGACTCGCCGGCCAGGTTGAAATAAGAGTGATGTGTCAGGCTCAGAGGCGTGGTTCGATCGCTCCCCGCTTCGGCTTCGATCAAGAATTCATTTTGATGGGTCACGGTGTACGTCACCGTGACGCGCACATTTCCGGGGTAGCCTTCTTCGCCGTCAGGGCTATCGTAACTGAGCCGCAACGACGGCGCGCCGTCCTCGCGATCGACCGGCGTCGCGCTCCAAAGGCGCTTGTCGAACCCTTCAACTCCGCCATGCAGATGGTTGGGCGGGTCGTTGCGCGCCAGTTGGTACGTGTTGCCATCGAGCGTGAAGGCGGCGTTGGAAATGCGGCCCGCCACTCGGCCCGTGATGGCGCCGAAATAGGGATGGCCGCCCAAGTAGGAGGCGAGATCGTTAAAACCCAGCACGACGTCGCCTGCGCTTCCGTTGCGGCCGGGCGCGAGCAGCCGCGTGACAATGCCGCCATACGTAATGGCTTCAAGCTCGAGACCGCCGCGGCCGGCGAGTGTCCACGCCTCCACCGTCTGACCGGTGGGAAGCGCTCCGAAAGTACGAGAGCTTATTGGGGAAGCCATCGTGCAGGACCTGTGCAATTTTCAAGTTACCGCGCACTCGCCGCGATGTCCAACATTCCGCGGCCCGGAACCGCAAGCGCAGGTGCCCCTATTCAGCCTCCGGAGCCGCGTTCTTCACGGTCTCCACGCGGATTTTGGCGATGCGCCGCGCATCCATCTCGACCACCGTCAACCGCCGGTCCTCATACACCACCGATTCACCGGGAGAGGGAATGTGCCCGAGGCGTGCGAGCACGAAGCCGGCCAACGTTTCCACGCCGCCATCGCGGGGCAGGCTCCAGTGCAACTGCGTTTCCAGGTCGCGCAGATTCACGCTTCCATCCATCAGCACCGCTTCGCCGGCGGTGCCCAGAACCGGAGGCGAAGGCGCGTCGAATTCGTCTTCAAGCTCGCCCGCGAGCTGCTCAATCGCATCTTCCGCCGTCACCAATCCCGCCGTGGAGCCGTACTCGTCCACCACGATGGCGAGATGGCGGCGGTTTTGCTTGAAATCGCGCAGCAACTCCAGCGCGGATTTGCTTTCCGGCACCACCAGCACCTCGTGCGTGATCTGCGCCAGTCGCACCTCGGCCGGCGGCGTCGCGGCGGAAGACGTAGTTGCGCGCTGATAAAACAGCCGCGCCAGGTCGCGCGCATACACCGCGCCCACAATGTGCTCGACCCCGCGCGCCTCGTCATAGACAGGGATGCGCGAGTGATTGCGGGCAAGCACCCGCGCGAGCGCCTCCTCAAACAGCATGTTCGAGGGCAACGAGAAGATCTTCTGCCGCGGCGTCATAATCTCACGCACCGGCACGTCGCTGAGCTCGAGAGCGCGGTGCACCAGCACCTCCTGGAACTCGGGAATCACGCCCAGCCGCCGCGCGGCGGTGGCAATCAGCTTCAGTTCCTCGGCGGAATGGATGGATGCGGCGCGTTCCGTTTTGGGGATATCGAATCCACGCAAGATGACCGATGCCGATCGGCTGAGCAGCCGCACCGCAGGGCGGGTGATGGCCATAAACACCAGCATGGGCGGCGCCACGGCCACGGCCAGCGCTTCGCCGCGGCGCAGGGCCAGCGCCTTGGGCACCAGCTCGCCGGCGACCACGTGAAAATAAGTGATCAGGGCAAAGCCGAGCACCAGCGCGGCCACGTTGCCATATATCCGCGCGTGCGGCAGTATGCCAATCCACCGGCCAAGAAACTGCGCGGCCATCGGCTCGCCCAGCCAGCCGAGCGCCAGCGAACAAAGCGTCACGCCCAACTGCACGGCCGGTAGAAGATCGTCGAGATTTTGCTGCAGCCGCCGCACTGCGCGCGCTCCCGGAACCCTCGCCTCAAGCAGTTGTTCCACGCGGGTCTCGCGGATAGAAACCAGCGCGAACTCAGCCGCCACAAAAAAAGCGTTGGCCAGTATCAGCAGGGCCACCGTCACGGGTTTGAACAGGAGCAATCCGTGCATCTGGCTGTGAGGATAGCATTTTACGGAACAGGGAGCAGGCGGCAGGGAGAAGACCGGGTCGACCGATATGCGCAGGGATTTTCCTGGAACCCGGCGGCGTCAAACCACGTATCTTGAAGTCAATGAGGAGCTCAATGAAGAACTTTCTTTTAGGAACGGCGTTTCTGGTCACCTTGGCGGCACTTGCGGTAGCTCCGGCGCGGGCCGAGGAGGCGACTTTTCAGCGCGACCTCACGGTCAGCGGCAGAGTGGACCTGACTGTGCAAACCGGCTCGGGCTCCATTCATCTCACCAGCGGACCCGCCGGCCGCGTCCACATTTTTGGTCACGTCAAGTCGAACTGGGGTGCCAACGATGCGCAGGTGCGCCAGATCGCTGACCATCCACCCGTCGAGCAGAGCGGCAACATTGTGCGCATCGGAGCCAGTCATGAGAGTTTCCGCAATATCAGCATCGACTACGACATTCAGGTCCCGCCTGACGCCTTTGTGAATGCCGCGACCGGCTCGGGCAATCTGATCGACGACGGCGTGGGCGCTAATGCAAAACTCAATACGGGCTCGGGGTCCATTCACGCCATGGGATTGCAGGGCGGATTCACGGTCGAGACCGGGTCAGGCAGCATCTACGCTGAGCAAGTGGGAACAGGCGATGTGAAAGCAGAAACGGGCTCAGGCTCCATCGAGCTCAGAAATCTGCATGGCGGCCTGCATGCCCAGACCGGCTCGGGCACGATCAAAGCCGGTGGAACGCCGTCCGCGCAGTGGCGGCTCCAAACCGGCTCGGGGAGCGTCGAGATCTGGACGGGTACGGCGGCCTTCACGCTCGATGCCGAAACCGGCTCCGGCAGCATTCACAGCGATCGGGACGTTGCGACGCAGGGAACGATGGAGCACCACCACTTGGCGGGCAAGATCGCTGGCGGCGGCCCCACGGTGCGCATCGAGACCGGCTCCGGCAGCATTCACATCCATTAGACCGCTGCTACGGAATGAAGTAGTACGGATCGGGATACTTCACGGAGAACTCCGCTTCCGGCTTGCCTTTTAGGTCGCTCCACTGGTCGCCCACATTCAGCGCCAGCGTGTAACCCTTGGCAATCATCTGGCTGCGGGCCACCTGCTTGAACTCGCCGATGCTCTGCGATCCATGATCGGCAGGGCGCATCACCAGCTCCTGCCAATGGTCGAAGCCTTGGGCGCGCAGGTTGCGCTCGGTGGCGCCGCGCTGCGCTTCGTCGCGGCCCGTGATGAAGAGGATGCTCACGCCCAGCCGCTGCGCTTCCTTGTAAAGCCGCAGCGTGCCTGCAATCGCCGTCGCCTGCGCCGTCTCGATCCACGCATCGAAGACCGGCTTGTTGTAAGCGAAGTCGCCGCCCACCTCTTCCTGATAATTCGACAGCGTAGTTTCGTCGATGTCGAGAATGAGCGCCAGTTTTTCCCCGGCGCGGCGATGCGCGGCGCGCTGGCGTAGAAAAGCAATGGCGCGATCGGCCTGCACATCCTGGTCGTGCGCGAAGCAGCCGCAGGTGCAAGTGCAGTCGTGGTACTGCCGGAGCTCCTTTTTGAGCGTGTCCAGGTTGGGAATGCGCTCCGCTTGCGGGTCGCTGCTGAATGCCGGCTGCGGCGATTGCTGCGCGGAAAGCCAGCCCGTCCCAAACAAAAGCACGAATTGCGCTGCCAGGATGGCGAATCGTTTGTTCAAAATCAGAAACTCCTTTCCACGCCTCCGAAGCCCAAGTCTAATTGAATCCGCCGGTCCCATTACACTGGAAATATGATCCGTGTTTTTCATCCCATCCCCACGGCGCAGTTGAAGCTGCTCGTCTTCGATCTCGATGGAACCCTCATCGACTCCGCGCAGGACCTGTGCAACAGTGTGAATGCTGCGCTCCAGGCATTCGGCCTCGGCCCGCTGCCCGATCCCGCCATTGCCGGTTTTGTGGGCAACGGCGCGCCTTTGCTCATGCGGCGCGCGCTGGCCATGGCCGCCAACTGCGCCATCGATACGGTGGACGAAGATCTGTTCAACAAGGCCTACGCATTCTTCCTGCAGTACTATCGCGAACACAAACTGGACTTCACCTACGCCTACGACGGCGTTCTCGATGCGCTGAAGGCGCTGCACGAGTTGCACGACGCGCCAAATGGTCCCTCTCGCATCATGGCGGTACTCACCAACAAGCCGGTGCGCCCGGCGCGCGGCATCTGCGAGGGGCTCGGCCTGGCCGATTACTTCCTCCATATTTACGGTGGCGACAGCTTTCCCTTGAAGAAGCCCGATCCTCTGGGCCTGCGCTCGTTGATGGAAGAAACCGGCGCGCGCCCTGAAGAAACTGTAATGGTCGGAGACAGCAAGGTGGATGTCGAGACCGCGCGCAACGCCGGAACCTGGTCGCTTGGATGCACCTTTGGCTTCGGTCTCCAGACTCTCGTCGATTATCCGCCGGACGTTCTGGTCGACATGCCCTCGGAATGGACGCAGGCACTCACTCCCGCGTAGAATCGGCCCAAGAAACCGGCAGGATTTCTTGATTCGAGGGCCGGTCGAATCTTCCACTTTCTTCGGCCAAATCACCTCGGCCGCCCCGCCACGCCGCATGCAATTGGCCATGCGCTTCCAGTTCTGAGCGGCGCCGGCGTCAGGTCTCACGCGAAAGGCCGTTCACATGGCGAAATTCGTAAAGCTTGCGCTTATCCTCATCGTCGGCTCGTGCTGCTGGGCGCAACAGCCGGCGCCCACCGCGCCGGCCGGCTCTGAAAGGCTTGCGCAAATAAGGCAGGAGTATCTCAGGGCCTACAACGCAAAAGACGTCGACGCGATCCTGGCGCTCTATGCGGAAGATGCGACTCTGGTTAGCGATGGAGGCACTTTCAAAGGCCGGGCCGAGATCCGCATGTGGCTCCTCTCCGGCATCGATCAGGGGAGCCGGCTCCTGGCCATCGAACCCGGCGTTGTGAAAAGCTCTGAAGCGCTGGCCTACGAAACGGGACGAACCAGGAGGCGAGTCGGAGCCGAGATTCACCTCGGGCAATATCTCATGGTGATGGAAGAAATCAATGGAGAGTGGAAGATCACGCAACACTTCTCTGTGAGCGCCGGAGTCATTCCTACTGTGTAGCAATTCCAGACTGTGTGATCGTTCAGAGTGTTACCCTGCGGACTCACCCTCGCCTTCGATCTCGAAACGCAGCCGCGTGGCGCTGTAGGCTGATTCCATGAGCGATTCCCGCGAACAGCCCGGCCGCCCCCTGCGCATCGTGCTTCCCGGCGGCAGCGGCCAGGTGGGCCGCATGCTGGCGCGGTTCTTTCAGGAGCGCGGCCATCACGTCACGGTGCTCACGCGCGGCCCCTACACCGCGCCCTGGATCACCGTGCATTGGGACGGCCAAACGCTCGGCCCGTGGGTGGAAACGCTGGAAGGGGCAGACGTCTGCATTCATCTCTCCGGCCGCAACATCAATTGCCGGTACACGGCGCGCAACCGCCACGAATTGCACGATTCGCGCATCGGCCCCACGCGGCTGCTCCATCAGGCCTTCGCCTGTCTCGCAAATCCGCCGCGCCTGTGGATGAACGCCTCGACCGCGACCATTTACCGGCACTCGCTCTCGAAGGCAATGGACGAGGCAAGCGGAGAAATCGGCGGCCACGAGCTCATCAGCCCGCGACGCCGCGCGCCGGAGAAGTGGAACTGGACCGTCCAGCTCGCCAAGGACTGGGAGTCTGCGTTCTTCGGCGTCGCAACGCCGCGCACGCGCAAGATTGCCCTGCGCACTTCGCTTGTCTTCAGCCCCGCGCCCGGCAGTGTCTTCGCGACGCTCTCCCATCTCGTCCGAGCCGGTCTGGGCGGCACACAGGGCAACGGCCGCCAGTTGGTTTCCTGGATGCACGAGTTCGACTACGCGCGAGCCCTCGAATTTTTAGTGGATCACGAAGAAATCGACGGCCCCGTGAATCTCTGTGCGCCCAACCCGCTGCCCAATCGCGAGTTGATGGCCGCGTTGCGCGAGGCGTGGGAGATGCCGAACGGCTTGCCCGCGCCCGCCGCGCTCCTCACGATAGGCATGTTCTTTCTGCGTACGGAGCCGGAACTGGTCCTCAAGAGCCGCTACGTCGTTCCCGGCCTTCTCCTCGACGCCGGCTTCCAGTTTGAATTTCCCACCTGGCCCGAAGCCGCAGCGGATCTGGTGCAGCAGTGGCGGCAGCGCGATGATCGCTGATCTCTGTTATTACGGCGTCACATCCGTCACCGGCAAATCCCAGTGCCCGGCCAGAATCTCAAACCGCCGCTGTTCTTCTCGTTTGTATTTCTCCTGGTCGGGCCACAGCTGCTTCATGAATGCGTCTTCGTCGGGGTTGGTGCTCGTCGCCACGGTGGAGTTCTTGTAGACGATGGTCACGCGGTAGTCCCAGCGTCCGTCCTCGGTGGTGTGATAGGCCGGCGACTCGATTTTGAGCGACAGAATGCGCCCCGTCGACTGGATTTTCTTGAGCAGCGGCCAGTGGTTCTTCAAAAACAGGTCGAGGAACTCCTGCTGATGGCCCCACTGGCACTTGTAGTAGTACTCGATTGTGTACGGCTGGCCGGCGGCCGTTTGTGTGGGCGCGCCCTGCGCGCGTAGAGATGGGCAAATTCCGGCAGCAGCGGCCAAAGTTAATACGACGAGGAGAATCCTGCGGCGCATAAAGCCTCCATCGGAGAGATGGAAGCATTGTAGCCCGGCCGCGTGCACAAGCATCAATTGTGGGCACGTGGGCCGCGCGCTTTGAGGGAATTGAGGCAGATTACCGTGGGATTTAAGCGGCCGATCGCACGATGCGCAGCTTGCCCGGCTTTGTCGTCAGCACAGGAGCCTCTTCGGGAGCGGTGGAAAACAATGCCTGATTATCGGCAAGGACGCCATGGAACATCTCGGACGTCATCGGGCGTCCGTAGAGCCAACCCTGGGCATAAATCTTCTGCTCGCCTGGAGAGAAGTAATTCGCCTGGCGGTCGGTTTCGACCCCTTCCACCACCACTTCCAGATTTAGCGATTTGGCGATTCTGAGGATTTCAGGAAGTACCGCCGCGCCCACAGATTCCGTGCCAATCACACCGGTGAAAGCCTTGTCGATCTTGATGGTGTCGGCAAACAGATAAAGAAGCTTGTCCAGGTTCGAATGGCCGGTGCCGAAGTCATCAATGTGGATGCTGTGTCCCATGCGCCGCAGGTTGCGGATCGTTTCCATGACCACGTCGCCCTCGGCGGCCGATCTTTCAGTGATCTCAATCGCCAGGCTCTGGGGTTTCACATTTGCGTGCCGCAGCGCTTTTTCCAGCATGGGCAGAAACGCGGGGTCGGCAAGGTCCGCAGACGACACATTGATGCTGATGCGAAAGCCCGGCCGGTTGTGGAGTGTAGCGGCAAAGTCGTGCAGGACACGCCGCAGGACCGATTTTGTAATCCCGCCCACAAAGGAGCGCTCCTCGGCCAGCTTCACAAACACTTCAGGCCCCACTGCGTTGCCGTCCTCATCGGTCCAGCGCGCTAATGCTTCCGCTCCTACAATTTGCCGCGTCTCAAGATTGACGATCGGTTGGTACACCACCTGCAATTCGTCGTGATCCACGGCGCGGCGGAGCTGATGGCTCAAGTCTCGGCTGCGGTTGCGAAGGAACGATAACCCTATCCCGATCAAGGCGCCTACCAGCGCTCCAAAGACAGCGCTGGCTGAAAGCAGGTCGCTTTGGCTATGCAAGGCCTCGCCAACGGTTGCGGAGGCGCGAACGCAATTGAAGTGAAGAGTCGAGCATTGTGTGGCATACAGTAAGCCACCCTGCCGGCCCGTGCCGTCGGTGTCGAGGGAGGAATTCTGGCCTCCATCCCCTTGGCCCGCGCCGGAACCCTGAGAGTTGGCGTCGCCCCTCATTGTCACGGTCAAGTGCGTGGGAACCGGCCCTTGATCCGGAGGCAGGCTCAGGCCAAGCGCGACGAAAGAGTCACCCAGTTGCAGGGCTTCAGTTTTCAGACTGCTGCCCTCGATGGGGGACAAATTGCTATAAGCGATGGTGCCGTCCTCCTGGCGGAAAACCGGCTGGAATGTCGGGGTGGCGCGGGCTGGACGGCCCGCTAAGGCGGAGCAATCGATTTTACCGTTTCGGATATGTCCGGCGTCCTTCACGTATTCCGAGCGGAAG
This sequence comes from uncultured Occallatibacter sp., assembly GCA_964569985.1. Lineage (GTDB taxonomy): Bacteria > Acidobacteriota > Terriglobia > Terriglobales > Acidobacteriaceae > Telmatobacter. The sequence continues at coordinate 33,293 of CAZMWL010000009.1, read as the reverse complement.
ACAAGCTCCTTGAATTCGGCAATCTCCGAGTCAGAGCAAGGGGGATACTGCGAACTCTTCAAGCGATTCAAGACGCCGTGGGCTTCAACTAGAGACGCATTTTCCTTGGCTGCGATGAGCTTGGCGTAATGATCCAACTGAAAAGAGGCTAGTGTCAGAGAAAGTCCGCAGCCCAGCAGGTAGCCGACACCCGCACCGCACACCGTCACGGCGGCGGTAACTAACCGGCCAATCAGTGCCCGTTGTTTTGGAATACGGCGCATTAAAACCTACTGGATATTTCTATCGGCGGAAACCGCCCAATGCCACTCTTTTAGAGGTACGCCGTTCAGAAATAACTCGCAATGCACCTTTTAGGGGTCACCGAGGCTGGTGCGTAACCCATTTTTAATTACCCAGGTACCTTATTTGAGGTTACCTAGACGTGCGCCCATAGCCCAGATCCGCGCGGGCAGATTCGCTCCGCCGACCAGGCCGATTTCAAGCCCCGCGCTCTCCGCCGGGGTTGCGGGATCGCTGGATCGACCCGGTCCTTCAAGAGAACTGCTCATTTGGCAGGTCGTGACCGACCCAGTCAATGGGGGAAGTTGGAGCGTGGGGGTAGCTGACGCGGGAGCCCTGCAACCACACAAAAAACGGCCCCCGTCGAGACGGGGGCCAAGTTGCCTTGGTTCTCTCGCGTTGCGAGAGCTTGGTTGGCGGCCTAACGGCGGGGTGGCCGTTGGCACTGGAGCAGAGCCTCGGGGGGAGGATGACCGCGTATTACGGCTGCTCCGTGCCAGCTGCAGCAGGAGCGCTTTGGGGGGACGCTTCTGCCCTGGCCGCCAAACTGTTTTCCATCAACATCAGATGCACGCTGCTGGTCCTCACGCGCTCCGGCTTTTGATCCGGATTGTCGGCCGACGCCGTCTGGACGTTGCCAAGGGCCACAAAGTGCATGCGGTAGATGGGAATCTGGTGTTCCGACACGAGGTAGCGCTCGACCGACTCCGCCAGGCGCTCCGAGTTCTGGATGCCGGCGCTGCCCGCGTACGGCGAGTGCGCTTCCATCTCCAGGATGTAGCCGTCGCGGCCGGTCAAGTTGGTCGCAATCTGATCCAATTCGGCGCGCGCATCCGCGGTGAGTGCCGGGCTTCCGCCGTGGAACTTGATTTCCAGATCATTGACCTGCTTGTACTGGTCCAGTCCGTTGACCGTGCTGTTCAACTTGTCGACGTGACCTGACGTCTGCTGCGCGGTGTTGTTGGCGTTCAGCGCCTGCTCGTTGGCCGCATTTGCGGTCTGGTTCGCCAAATCAGCAGAACCCTGCGCCTTCAGGATTCCGGCTTGCGCCCGCGCATCCACGTCCTTGATGTCGCGCGCGTTCCGGGCATTCACATCGTCGAGTTCCGTAAGCCGGTCATTGATGGGATCGGTTTGCCGCCTCACCCACTTCTTGCTGGCGAAAGGATTGACCCGGCCCCAGAACCCCTCCCTCGGCTGGCTTAGGGGATGGTCTTGCATCGGGGAGGGCTGCTGCGCAACCGAAGTAGGTGCGGTCTCGGAATCTGATGCGGACGGCTGCGCCTGCTGCGCCCAAACCGGAAGGGCTATGGCGGATGCCAGCGCAAAGACTGCGACGTGGCGCGGGAATGAAAAACGGCTTGAAGTTTGCATTGCTGCCCCTTTTGAGCTCCCGGCTGCATGGAACATGCCTCGGGCTGATCGTCTTCGCGTGCTCGCCCTGATAGAGAGCAATGCCTTTGCCAAAGAGGGCGCATGACAAACATGGATTCGTAAATTGTTGATGGTGAATGGTTTATACGAACGGCTGGCCTGTTGGCCGCGCACATGCCGCGCCGGAAACACCCCCGCCGCAGCGTAAATTTTGCACGCTTCGGTAGTTTCTACCCGGTAAGGATGGAGGAGAACTACCTGGTATCGACGCGAATGATGCGGATATCAGGGAATGCGCTATCCCACTGGTCCGCAACGGTATCGAAGACCAGGCGGAAGTCTTCCGCGTTGCCCGGCTTGAGCGGAGCTGCGGAGAGCGGCTCGACGTCTACATACGGGTCGCGGGTGCGGATGATCCGAAGAGCCTGGGTATCGTTCTGCGCTACCTCGTGCGCCTCGTCGCGGAAGAGTACCTGGACGGTGATGCCAGTCACGGTGCGATTGCCCTCGTTGACGATGTGGCCGTCAAGGTAGGTCACCTTGCCTCCTGACAGATTCGACGATTCACTCATGGTCAGCTTGCTGATGGTCAGGTTGGCTGCGTAGGGATCGGTCGCTGAGGAGATCGGAGTTACTGCCGCCACACCCTTGCCGTGCTCATAGAAGAGAAACAACCCGCCCACAGCGGCAATCACGATGGCTGAAGCGACGGCCACTGGAAGCCAATTGCGCTCGGTGTTGGCACCGGGGCGAATGAGTTGAGGACCTGAGCTCACGAGCGAAATTGTACACCTGCTGAAGCGGAGCTAGCGGAGTTAAGTTGACGCCGGAGTGGGAAGAGTTTTCGATGTTCGGCGCTCAACAAGCACAGCGACGCGCCGGGCTTTCGCCATTCATCAAATTGCCATCTTTGTCAGGCACTCTGAGAGAAGTGCAGGCGTCTAAACAGTCAATAGATCGGCAGATGCAGGCCGGATCCACCGGGAGTCCAGCATCTGGCAAGTGGGAACCAGGATATTGCGGGTTCCGTAACTTCACCGCAAGGTGTTGAAAGGCAGGCCCACCATGTGCACCTCCCCGCAGCCGGCGTCCAGCGCGCCGCGCGCAGAAGCAGCCAACATTTCGCAGACGAGCGTATTCGCCGAAAGGGCCTATCAGTGCGTGACCATCGCCGCCATGCTTTGGCTTTTAGGAAGCCTGTGGCTGTTCCGGTAAAGCTGGTCACGCGATTGGCCGCCGCAACCATGAAATCGATTGGCGCACAGCTTTTCGCTGTGCTGATGTGAACAGACCTCACAGCCTCTGGGAGAGTTTGATTCCGCGGCGGCGGGCGCTTCAACCGAAGCGTGCGCGCTTGATTTCCTGCCGGCAATCCTTGCCGCTCATGCGCACGCGGATGCACATTTCCGCGAGCCGTGAGCGCATACGATCCCCGATGCGGTCGCCCAGCGTCTGTTCGCGCGCGGCGCGCTGCTCGTCGGTCAGGTTACCGCCGCCAGCCGGCAAGTCCGCGTAATTCGTGGTGATAATGGTGCTCTGGCGGTCGTTATAGCGCGTATTTAGAATGAGTGCGACCGTATCCCACACCCATTCGTTGGGCTTTTGCGCGCCCAAATCGTCGAGCACCAGCACTTCGGCTGCAAAGATGGGCTGCAACAGCTCAAGCTCGGTGGTCCTCACCTCGCGGTTGTAGCTGTTCTGGATGCTTTTGAGCAGCTCACGATAGTCGCAGAAGAGACCCTTCACTCCACGTTCCCGCACCAGGCGCTGCAACACGCCCACGGCCAGGTGCGTTTTACCCACGCCCATCGGCCCGATGAAGAGCAGACCCTTGCCAGCGGTTCCCGCAGGATACTCGTCGACGAATCTGCGTGCTGTGAGCAGCGCCTCGGCCAGCGACCGGTCGGCTTCGTGATAAATCTCAAAGGTATCAAGCGTGCAATCGCGATAGCGCGCGGGGACCTGCGCCGCGGCCACCCGGTGCCGCTCGCGCTCCGTCACCTGGCACTCGCACGGCCGGCTCACCCAGTTTTCCGCCGCGTCCAGCACGCGCACCAGTCCCGCGCCACCGCAAATCGAACACACACTCATTCCGATTTCCAGCCTACCGCACCGCCCCTCTCGCCGCTCCAGTGCACACCACGTGACCGAATGTGGAAAAGCAGCCGCATCGATTCGCCAAGGCAACATCAGGAAAGTCGCGCTCGAATGAAAATAGGATGGCTCTCAAGAACCTTTGCAACTTCACAACGTCTGGCGCGTTTCTGGTTCATGCGGCGGTCGGTTTTCCCGGCTTCCTTTTTGTTTCCGCGCGCGTCCCGGGGAAGCACAGCAAGACACTCGAAGAAGTTGAGGAATCTCTAGGAGCCGATGCCGGTTGCTCGCTGCTAAACAGCGCGTCCCGCTGCTGCGCCCGACGCCCAGGCCCACTGGAAATTGAATCCGCCCAGTTGACCGGTGACGTCCACCACCTCACCGACAAAGTAAAGCCCGCGCACGCTGCGGCACTCCATGGTTTGCGCCGACAGCGCGCTGGCGCTCACGCCACCCGCTGTCACCTCCGCCTTCTCATAGCCTTCCGTGCCGACGGGTGCGATGGTCCAGGTATGCAAGCGGTGCTCCAGCTCATCGAGCGCGTGATTGGTCCAGCTCTGCGGCGATGCGGCATCGAGTAGCCGATCCGCCAGCCGCGCCGGCAGCTGTGCGCGCAATGCCGCCTTCGCCGCGGGCAGATCGCGCCGCGCATGGGCTGCACGCAAGGGCGCGAGCAGCGGTCGCTCCGGCGACCAGTCGATGCGGATCGCCTCGGGCTGTTTCCAGTACGATGAGATTTGCAGGATGGCCGGTCCGCTCAGGCCGCGATGCGTGAAGAGCATCTTTTCTCGAAAGCTGCGCTTTCCGCAGCGCGCAATCACCTGCGCGGAGACTCCGGTCAAATCCGCGAAATGCGCGTGCTCCGCACCCGAAAGCGTGAGCGGAACCAACGCCGGGTGGCAGGTTTCAAGGGGAACGCCAAACTGGCGGGCAATGTCGTAGCCGAAACCCGTGGCGCCGATTTTCGGAATCGACAGCCCGCCGGTCGCTACGATGAGCGCAGACGCCGCGTAAGCGTCCTTGCCCGCGTCGACCGTGAACGCTCCGGAGGAATCGTCGCGGCGCACCTCGCGGACCGCCGTCGACAGAAGTACGCGCACACCGGCATCCGCGCATTCGCTCATCAGCATATCGACGATTTGCTGCGCAGACCCGTCGCAAAAAAGCTGCCCCAGCGTCTTTTCGTGATACGCGATGCCGTGCCGCTCGACGAGCCGGATAAAATCCGCGGGCGTGTAACGCGCCAGCGCCGATTTCGCAAAGTGAGGATTGGCCGAAAGGAAGTTGTCGGGACGCGTGTGCAGGTTGGTGAAATTCGCGCGGCCTCCTCCCGAGATCAGAATTTTTTTGCCAGGCCGATCCGCACGCTCCAGCACGGCGACACGACGCCCGCGGTGGGCGGCTTCGATCGCGGCCATCAGGCCTGCCGCCCCGGCTCCAAGGATGAGGACATCGAAACGATGCTGATTCACGGCGCCAACTTCCTCAACTTCGATATTGATTAAAGCATTCGTGCCCGCCAGACTTCCCCGCTTACAATGAAGACGTTGGCACAATGAGGCGCAGAGAGAAGTTCGCAATTCACTCAGTTGAAAAAGTGGGGCCTGTAGCTCAACGGTTAGAGCAGGGGACTCATAATCCCTTGGTTGGGGGTTCAAATCCCTCCGGGCCCACCAGCAAGTCTGCTGAGTTCAATTGTCTGCAGTTTTTTGTCTAAAACCTCATCCGCGCCGGTTTGGCCGGTGCGACCAAGAAGGTGACCGAACTGCGGGCGCACCGGCTGATTCTGATTGCGCACATTGATTGCTTCCCTCAGCGAAGCGAGATCGCGATGCCGGCAAGGCTCCATGGATTGCGCCAGGTCAAGTTGCGCGCCTCGGGGATGATTTCCGGAGACTCGCAAACCCTTTTAAACACCAGCTAGAACCGCACTTCAAACAGATCTCTGACGGGAAGAAACGGAATTCGCAAGGAAAGACGCCACAATCAGGCGAATTTCAATGAGTTTCCAGCTTCGATGCGGCGCGCCACATTAGCAGCCCCTTGTGGCGCGCTTTGCTTATTGCACGTAGGTGGTGATGCTCATGGCAGGCAGTGCGGCGCTGAACGCGTTGTTGGTTACTGGTACCGGGCTCAGCTGAGATACCGAAGAACTGGAAGTCGTCTGATAAGGCGTCATCGAGGTCACGGTCTGGTTCGCGATCAGGATAGGCTGTGTGACCGCGGAACTGTTGGAGTTGATCACTACGATCACCTCGTGCCCGTTACCGCTATAAGCCGAAAGATAGACACCAGAGACCGGAGTCGCCGTGGCGTTGTAACGGAAATAGCCGGGACGCACGAAGCGAGAGAACTGCGCCATGGCTAAACCGAAGTAGGTGGGGACGGCACTGGAAGTAATCAGGTGTTCTTGTGGGCTTATGTTGGGATTCGTGTTGGGGCCCTCCCACCAGACATACGCGTTGTAGTCGGCCACGGTCATGGAGTTGTGAATCTCCTCTGCCATGGCAATGGCGTCGGGCATGGCAGTGACGGTTCCATTCGAGACTGGGACGAGGTAGTGCTCGGTCATCCACACATCCTTGCCCTTGTTCTCGGCATTCGTGTAATAGAAGGGCGACGCCCCATACAGGTGACCTCCGATGATCGAGATGTTGCCGACCGCCGAAGGATCGTTCAGCGCCGGATCGGATTCGTCCAGGTTGAAGCTATCCGATTCCGGCATCATCAATTTGACCGGGTTGGCACCCGTGGTGAGCACCGAGCCGTTACCCGCGATCCATGTGTCGAGCTGCGCTCCGGTCCAGAGGCAAGACACGTAGCTAGCATTGAAGTCCGGCTCGTTCTGCACGGAGACCGCATAGAGATTCACGCCCATGGTGTTGGTTGCGTAGTTGACGAAGGCCTCGAGATAATTCGCGTACTGGCCGTAGCTGGAGACGTTCAGACTGCCCCCGATCGTACTGTCGTTACTCTTCATGCTGGCGGGCGGGGTCCAGGGAGTGGCGAAGACAGTCGCCCCGTAGGTTTGCTGCGCGTACTGGGCATTGGTAAGCTCCGGGGTCCACTGAGTGGTGTCTGCGGTCTGGGTGGATGTGTTCCAGTTGGCGGGCGCGATTTGCACACGCATGATGCTCAGTCCGATCTGTCCGTTGCTCTCCCCGTACAATTCATCGAACTGGGAATGTGGCAGCACCCCAAAAAACACTTCCGATGCGCCAAAACCGCGAATGATCTGTTGCGGCGTGCCAAAGTCCACCAGCGCGGTACCGGCGGCGGGGGCGATAAGGCCGATCGCCCACGACGACGGCGCAGCGGTCAAGACCGTCTCGAACGGCGGTGTTGACGGCAGTAAGTCGAACAGCGGGGTTAGATTGCTGGTCGGATTGCTCAAAATATTCAACAACGCAGTGACAACGTCGGCGGGAGGCGTGCCACCCGAGGGCGTGGAATCGGTGAAGAGCGTGCCGCAGCTCGATCCATCGCCAGCCTTGCCTCCTGTGCTGTTCACACACGCCGACACAATGCCCGCAAGCGAATTGATCAGCGTGCTCGGAACTGCATCGCCGGCCGGTACAGAAGTGCCAGGCGACGTGCCTGTCGCCGTGTTTGCGTATTGCGAAGCCAGTGTGAACGCTGTCGTCAGCCCAGACGCATCGGACGTGCCCGATGCAATGCAGGTCGGCGCAGTCGTGCAGGTCAGCGAAGTCATATACGGCGAAAGCGCCGCCACCGCCGCCACCGTGGTTACCTCATTCACGTTGATGAAAGTACTCGGGCTCAGCGAACCGCATGATCCCAGCGCCGCAATCAGGGCGATTGCGGGATTGCTGGTTCCGCTCCCAGGGCTTGGATTGCCTCCGGTTGCCAGCAGATAGACCTGCGGATTCGACCCTGGGCACGCGTAACCGGCGGGGATGGTGAACCCGCCCGATTGGCTGGTCGTGGTCGACGAGCCCAAAGGCGCGGCGCTGGAGCCGTCACCACCCGTTCCCACCTGGTAAAGCTGAATCGTGGCACCCGATATTGGCTGCTGGCCACCCTTCACCTGGCCGCTCAAGCTGCTGCCGGTGAGCGTCGAAGCAGGAGTCGTGACCGGCGAACTACTCACTCCCCCGCATCCCAGGAAGGAGATGGTCGCTAATAGAGATAAAATCAGACTAGATGACTTGGCAGAAATCATTTTCATAGGAGTTTCCCTTTTGCTTTTCGACTCCGGACCAATATACTCCCCGTTGTATTCGTTCGCAGTTTTCTTGTTCCGACGCCAGAAACCCGGGCGTGCCCGGCTGGGCCGCCTCCAGGAGGGGGATACAAGATTCAAGTGCAACAAGGGCAACCCGAACAGGGCCAAGCTGTTTCGCCTTGTTCCCGGTGAGCATCATGCGGATGGAATAGCAAAAAGGGTCATGGCCAAAGATGGACGGCACAGAACGCTTCCCACTTCTCCACGCCCTCGGCTGCCACTACGGTCGATTGGTCTCGCTCAGGGATTGCACTCCAATTTTTGTTGCACTTGGACCTTGAGCGCGGCCCAATGCCTCTGAGATCGGTATTGGAGGATTTGTTTTGCTTGAGCAGATTGAGGACAATGTGGCTGAGCGGGGAGCGGTTCCGCACAATTCCGCCTTGCTCCTGCCCCAGATCCTGCTGTGCCTCTGCGCCGGCTTGTCTGCGGGATGCGGTGGAATTGTCACCCCGTCAGTGAGTAGCGCCCCCGGGGCTGCTTTGAATGGCATGGTGCATGGCGGGCAGCAGCCGGTGACCGGTGCAAAGGTCTATCTGTATGCGGCGGGCTCCACTGGGTACGGCTCGTCCGCAACGTCTCTGCTGAATCCATCCGCGAGTGGCGTGAGCGCGGACGGCGACGGGAACGGGTACGTCACTACCGACAGCAGCGGCAGCTTTACCATCACCGGCGAGTGGAGTTGTGCAAACGGGACGGACCAGGTGTACATTCTCGCGCTCGAGGGAAACCCGGGGCTGGCCAACGGCACCAACAATACGGCGCTGGCCTTAATGGCGGCGTTGGGCACATGCAATTCTTTGGGTTCGACATACCCATTCATCTTGATCGATGAAGTCACGACGGTGGCCTCGGTGTGGGCTCTGCAACACTTCATGGCGGACGCAACCCATATCGGCGCACCCGGAGCCAATGCGGCTGGACTGTCGAATGCATTTGCCCAGGTCCCGAATATCGCAGACATCGCAACAGGTCAGGCGCTGTCCAAAACGCCGGCCGGCAACGGCACGGTTCCGCAAAGCAAGATCAATACGCTGGCGGATATTCTTGCGCCGTGCGTGACCTCAGTAAGCGGAGCGTCCGCAGCCTGCAGCAGCCTCTTCTCCGCCGCAACGCCCTCGGGAAAAACGCAGGCAGCCGACACCATCGGAGCGGCGCTTTACATCGCGCAGAACCCGGGCCACGAGGTCTCGACGCTGTTCTCCCCGCCCACGGCGAGTGCGCCATTTCAGCCACAACTGGGCAGCGCGCCGAATGACTGGATCCTCTTCGTCACATTCAGCGGCGGGGGCCTGAATGGTCCAGCATCGCTCGGCGTGGATGGCTCCGGCAATCTCTGGGTGTCGAATTATTTTGGTGTTGCCTCGGCGTTTTCTCCAGTTGGTACGCCGCTTGCGGCGACCGGCTATACCGGCGGCGGATTGAATGAGAGCTTTGGCATGGCCATCGATACCAGTAACAATATCTGGCTTGCCAATGAACAGAGCATAGGAGGCGTAAACAGCGATCTGGGCACCATCACCAAACTCAACTCCAGCGGCCAGCCGCTTTCCGGCAGCAGTGGCTATGACGCCGGCGGCATCTATTTTCCCGTTGCCGTCACCGCGGACCCCAACGGCAATATTTGGGTTGTCGACTACGGTGACTCGAAGGTGACGCTACTTAACAGCTCCGGCAGTTCGCTTTCAGGCACAACCGGCTGGGGCGGAACGTCGCTTGATTTTCCTGTGGCGCTTGCGGTCGATTCCAATCACAATGCCTGGGTCGCAAATCAATCGGCCAACACGATTACGAAAATCTCGGCAGATGGCTCAACCACCACCGTTATCACCTGCTGCAACGGGGCCTCCGGCATTGCAACCGACCAGAGCAACAACGTTTGGGTGGCAAATTATTACGGCGACAGCATCAGTGAAGTCAGCAACAACGGTACAGTGCTATTGAATGGCATCACCGGTGGCGGGGTGCTACATCCTCAAGGCATTGCGGTCGATGGCTCCGGCACAGTCTGGGTAGCCAACTTCCGCGGCGACTCCATCGCGGAAATCAGCGGCGCCTCCAGTGCTTCTCCTGGAACATTTCTCTCGCCTGCGAGCGGCTTCGGCACGGACGCCTCGCTGCTGGAACCCTTCGGGCTCGCGCTCGACGCCAGCGGTAATGCATGGGTTTCGAACTTCGGCAACGATACCATCACGCAATTTGTCGGTATTGCCACCCCCATCAAGACGCCATTCGCCGGCCCACCCACGCTTCCCTAGTTGCGGGAGCTGTCGAAATGCCGATGATTTCTTACACCAAATCCGGCGAAAAATGGGGTCAGGTCATTGGAGCGTTCTGCAAGGCGGGCTACGTCCGCAAAACCTCTCCGTAGATGCTCATGAAGGAACTTACAATGAAGACGACAATGTAGGCTATTCTTTGCACATTCGATTCGAGTCTTGTGTTTTCGGGTTGGTACAAGCAGGAGGAGCGAGACCTCCCATCTTGTTCAAGACGGCGCCAAGCCGATGCCTACCTTGTGGGATTCAAGAAGTTAGTCGTCGCCGTACGAGCATCCTATGGGAGTTCAATGACGAATGATGTAAGACAACTGAAGGTACTTGTGTCAGCGCATGCATTCCACCCGATCAAGGCATCCGAATATGCGGTTGGGTGGAACTATGTGCGTGCCATCGCTTCGCAACATAAGGTATGGGTTCTCACAAAGAGTACAGAAAAAGAGGAAATTGAGGAGTATCTGCGTCTGCATCCGGACGTGATTCCCAACGTAACCGTTCACTACGTTCCGTGGATACATCGGGAGTTCATCTTCCCCCTGGGCATGATTGATGTTTATTTTTTGCAACGGCGTTGGCATTGGCAGGCATATCGGCTCGCCCGCGCCTTGGATGCAGAGATAGATTTTGATCTGGTGCACCAGATCACCTGTACAAGTTTTCGCGAGCCAGGATACCTTTGGAAGCTCGGCATACCGTTTGTATGGGGGCCTATTTTGGGGTTGACGTACTTTCCGCTAAGGTTCTTGAATGCCGTGCCATTCACTTGGCGCCCGTTCTTCGTTTTGAAGAATCTGTCATGGGAATGGTCAAAGTATGTGGCTCGCCGGCCAAGACGCGCGATCGCAGCCGCAAAGGCCATTTTCGCTGGGACGAGCGATGTGGCCAACAAGTTGCGAACACTTTTGGGACGTGATGTCGTCGTCTCGTGCCAAGTGACTACGCCTGAATTGGAGCCGAGGCAGCCAACTCGTCGACCCGCTGGAGAGCCTTTGCGGATCGTTTGGAGCGGGAACTGTGAACCGCGAAAGGCACTCAACATTGTTCTGTTGGCCCTGGAACGACTCAAGCGATCCTCAGTGGATTGGCGGCTAATCGTCGTGGGCGGTGGTCCCCTTCTGGCTGCATGGAAAGACCTTGCAGACAATCTCGGACTCGCTGATCGCGCAAGCTTTTTGGGCGGAGTGTCGCGCGCAGAGGCGCTTTCCATCATGGCATCCGGGCATTGCTTCGTGCAGCCAAGTCTGTATGATCAAATGACAGCGGTTCTAGTCGAGGCTTTGACAGTCGGCCTGCCCGTCATCTGTCTTGACCATATGGGATTCACGGACGTCGTCAACCAGGAATGCGGCATAAAAATAGGGGTCAACACTCTTGATCAGGTGATCCGGGATTTCTCTGAAGCCTTCGAATTACTTGCGCGTGATGAGGAGCGCAGATTCCGCATGGCAATCGCGGCTCAGAAAGCAGTACAGCGGCTTACATTGAAGCAAAAAGAAGTGTTCATCAATGAACTGTACAGTCAGGTTCTGCCTGCGCCGTCCACCGGTACTGAATCCGCAAATTCTGAAGCTGAAGGATTGCTGCGAACGTCTCGCCTGTGAGAGTCAGCGCGCGGCGGGCTGCAGGGCTCCGCGATAAGAGCTTTTTTGAATTTGATTCAGGCAAGGTTCACGTTTAATTTATAGCGGACCGTATGGAGCCTTCAGCGTGCGCCCGATCCAGGAGCGCCCGGTATCTCGAAATAATGTCTTGCCAGCGATAACTCTTGCGTGCCCGTGCCCTGGAAGCCGATCTAAGCCGGTCAAGATTCTCCTCCTCCTCCTGCTCTGCGCCGTCAATGGCTTGGGATAATTCCGAGACACTGGCGAAGTGAAATCCGCAGGACCCCAACGTTTCCCGGTTAAAGGGGTTATCGTGCGCAAAAATGAGATTGCCGCAGCCCATTGCCTCGAGCAGCGACGGGTTCGTCCCCCCCACGCTGTGACCATGCAGATAGGCAAAGGAATGGTATCGCAAGCAGGTCAGTGTGGAAGCATCGTAAACGGTCCCTATCATTTGAATCCGTGAATCCCTCACCGCACGGATACGTGCCGCATACCGGGACTTAGCAAACTGGTTGCCCACCACTACCAACTGCCTTGTGGTGCGCGAACGCTGAAACGCCTGGAGAATTTCCATAACATGGTTCTCCGGCTCCAATCGGCAGACGACGAGATAGTATTGCTGCGGGGAGAGGCCCCACTGAGAAAGCGGAGCGGCGGGCGGAGGCGAATCGATCACCTCGCAACCATAAGGAATTACAGTGCACGCCGATAGTTTGCCGTGACGGCCGGCAAGGCTAGCGGCGATGGCTTCGGCGTCCGCGATCATGCGATTGGCCGCATGGAGAGAAGCCCATTCCATGAGTCGAAAATAGGTCCGCGCCACAAGCCCCCACTTAGCGCGCGCCCATTCCAGGCCGTCGGGATTGATCCATACCTCGGTGCCCCAAAACCGCGGGATCACACAGAATGGCGCCGCGCCATAGCCAAGCATGTAGACGACGTCGTATTCGCGCCGCGCCGCCCACAGGCACCGCATGTCGTAGAGGATGGTCTGCAATGGTCCGAGGGAAGGGGCGGAAACGTAACGCAGTTTTACGTCTTGAAAAACATCGAGCCTCGAAGATTCGCCGGGTTCGCAAAAGACCGTTACATCGATTCCGTGTGCTGAGAGTCCGGTTGCGAGCTTTTCAGCAAATGTCTCAAACCCGCCGTAGCGGGCAGGGATGCCGCGAGTGCCAAGAATTGCAATTCTCATTCCGCGCTCAAGTCTCCGTCAATGGGCCGAGCTTTCCGAGGATACCCTCCCATATTGCCTTCAGGAGGAAGCAAGATGCTCTCAGTCGATGCTCGGAGAATGCAGAGTACACCACAAAATGATAGGGAATCCTCGTAAGTATGTAGGCTCTCCATTGCCAGCCCATGGTTTTCAGGCGCGCCAGGTAAACTTCATTGCGCAATTGATAATAATGCCTGACGTCATTATGGAGATGGATGTCCTTACCCCATAACTTTGTTACTCCATCGCCCAGGCTGTGCGTCAGGACAGCATTAGGAACGCTGTAACTCTGATATCCAGCAGAGCGCGCCCGCAAGGCCCATTCGGTGTCGACATGGTCAATAAACAAGTCGCTTCGCATGGTGCCCAGGGTTTGAAGCGTGGCAGTCTGGATCAGCGATCCGGACGCAATAAGATTGTCGGTCTGTACCGGCTCGGTTGCGCTGACATCACGAAAGATTTTGCGAACCCCCCAAAACGTATAGCGAAAGGCGCAAGGACGCGGACTCGCTCTCTCGTCGACGATTTGCGGCGCCAGTGCAGCTAATCTTTCGCCTTTTCCCAGTAGCTTCTCCTCGGCGGCAAGTAACCTTTCCACCATGTCCGGAGCGAGGACGCTATCCTGATCCAACAGCAACACATGGGAATAGCCGCTCTTCATGCTCAGCGCGATGCCGATATTCTGCGCTTCCGCAATTCCCCTGTTTTCTCCGAGTGGCACGTACGAAACTGCCTCCCCGAATGCCGCCAAAAACGCCGGCTTGATCGCTGTTGAACCTGGGGTGTTATCAATCGCAAATACGGTACTTACCTGGCCGATAAGGCTCGAGAGCTGACGTTCAATCGCTTCGGGGTCCGGATGAAAGAGAACAACAATTGCGGCGATCATACTTCTCTCCGGCGAGTTGGCCAGATACCGAAGTTAAACCGCGGCCAGCGTATTCCCCATTGCAGGCGGTTGAGAAAGCAGAAATAGAGAACAGCAAGCAGTGCTGCCTTCAGCAATAGATAAAAGCTTCCGGCGTATTGGTCGGCGAAGATGGACATCACGGCTGGGAAGGTCAGGAGCGCACAAAAATATAATGAGATTCTTCCGCCTGCCACAGCCCTGCGATAAACAACGGTCTGACAAAACCCAATGACGATAATGACGATGAATGTGCCGAGAAATCCAAAATCCGTTAAATAGAACTTGTACACGGTATAGACATTGGTAGGCATTGGGACGGCAATTGCAGAATCAAACGCCGGTGGGGCTTTGACGTCGAATCCAAGCCGACTGGCGATTTCCGGGAAGAATGAAAATGTGTGGTTGGCTGCTTGAGAATATTCCGAGGGATGCGTAAGTACATAATCCAGCGCGGGAATTGGAGCGACGATGTACGCCAGGGCAAAATTCTGCACGATTGCCTCATTATCTCCTCGATAATTTGATACATCTTTACTCGCGTAGATAAGGCCAATAAAGAGAACAACGAAGAGCACGGAGGGAACAAGAGCGAACTTTAAGAATCCAACGAAATTGTCCTTCTTACTCTTAAAAAGCAGCGCGGCTACGACCGAAGAGAACAACATGAGTACAAAAGTTCTGCCGGTCGTGAGGACGCAGCATACTGCAGACAGCAGAAATGCTGCCCAGAAGATCTTGTCTCTCCTCTCGATCAGGCAAAGCAGGGTCGCACAGACGGAGAGTAGAGGCAGATTTGCAATGAGAGGGTTATGGGAATCCTCCTCAGTCGCCGAGTAGAGGTACGATTGGCGCGCAGCAACCAGGATGTTCCCGCTCCCTCCCGATGCGCGCTGACCTACATCGTGCAGCATGATGGGAACCGCCAAGATGCAAATGCTTAATAAAATGACGCGGCCGAGATTCGATACCGACGGTCGTGAGAACTCGGTCACCCGAGTGGTCACTACGGCGCGCGGGACAAAGCGAGTCAGCCAGCCCCCCATGCTGAATACCAGGGCTCCGGCCGTGATGACCCACCAGGTAATCGCATGAACCTCGTTGAGTTCAATCGGAGAGACCTTGAAAATCACGAGGTCGAGCGCCCAGATTGCCGAGTAGATGAACGGCGGGTACAAAACCCGTCGCTTCCCCACAAAATAATTGGCGACCGTGAATAGCCCGAGAAATGTGAGTGCCAAACCAGAGGTCATAGAATTGATCCCCAAGCCGCCGAATAAGCATTATCCCGCGACGATTAACTTCATGGGTTCCACAAGGTAGGCATTGGTTTGGAGTCGTCTTGACCTGCCGAAGGGCCTCGCTCCTCCTACTTGTACCGGCTCCCAATCACAAGGCTCGAATCAAATGTGCAAAAAATGGCCTACGTTATCGTCATTATTATTGTAAGCACTCATCCGCCCTCTCTCTTCCTGCCGTTGGGATTCTGCTCTGCGCCACCAACCAATCAGATTGCCGGAGGCGGCAGAAAACGCGATCCTGCTCAACATCGTCACGAACCGTACTTTCGTCGGGTTTTCTCCAGAGTCTACGAGTTCCGCGTAGAAGCCGTCTGGCGTTTCGAATGAGAGCACTCTGGAGCCGTGTTCGCTCTGTTAGTGCTTAAAGTAGATTGCTTGGCCCGTTGGCAGCGGAAACAAAACGCCGTTCCTTCCGGAGAAGAATTGATCGACGGCCAATTTAGTATCATCGTAGCCATGCCCTGCATAGTCATCAAATAAGACCACCCCACCCGGAACGATCCTGTCGAAGAAAAATTGAAGAGCAGCCGTGGTTGGAAGAGAAGAATTCAAATCGATGTGAATCCACACGATCTCCGTTGGATTATCTGACGTCCTAAATGAATCGGGAATCCTCCCCTTGATGAAGACGGTATCATGCTGGAACGCAATGAGGTTTCTCTTTGTATTTTCGAGGTCTAGATATCCATACGCACCCGCATTTCGCTTTTCTGAGTCCACCAAATCTTCCGCCTTCATTGCCGTCCATGCATCGTATAGAAACGCCTTACATTGACTGGTCGACGTTGCTGCACGCATAGCAAAGAAAGCGGTCATGCCATCACAAACTCCGCATTCGACAAGGTTCTTACAGGGACAGACCGTATTCTTGGATGCATAATAAGCCGACCAAAAAACGATATAATGCCGCCACATTAGCTCGCTAAGGATATCTTCCAGCTCATAGTCACTCGTCATCGCCCCGAGCTGGGTCAACTTGAAGTCGCCATGCTTTACCTTGTCCCTAAGCTCCCGATTTGCCCTGAGGTACGCTTTCGCTATATCGTCTCCACCGCCGTTGTGCCAAGGCGTGGAACTGTGTGTCATCATTTCCCAGCCGAAAAAACTGGGCTCTTGCCACCGCCCTAATAGTATTGCTAATAGCTCCCACAGAATCCTTCCCCGGGGCGCGGTCCAAATCAGGCGACGCATTTTTGTTTTGAGATTACGCAGTTGAAATCTTGTCAAGGCGCGATTCCCCCGTTTCGTTAAATTGAGCAGAGCCTAAGGAGCGACCGCCCTTCTCTTCTTGAACGGAAACCCTATTCTGACGTTCCGCTCGCAGCCGGTGTACGCCCGGTCGCCTACCGACGGAACAATGCAGTTCCTGAAGGGAGTCAGAGGCTGGCCCGGCGCTCCTTCATCGAGCCACCCGTACAAAAGGTCCGGTTTTCAAGCGTTTTTGTTGACACGTGTCCGGGGCTCCTGACTGTTCTCTCGGTTTTCTTTGCCACGTCCTCAGCCCGCTAACCCAGAAGTCATACAATCGATCCCCAAGCCGCGGGATCAGCATGATCCAGACTCATTTTGCAGCGTCCTGCACGGGTGATGCACTCCCCGTAAAGCTCTTCGGCAGAATCGCGCGCTCTTCTTCGATCATATCGCGGAAAGAAGAGGGAATACCGGACCTGTTCTTCACCAGCCGCCGCGGATCGCGGCCAGGGAAAGTGAAACAGCCCAAGACTCGCCGCGCATTGCGAAACCAGGTTGGCGCGCGTGTTTCCTCCGAGTTTGGCGAGTTTTCGTTCATTCCAGGGAAGGAGGTCATACAGTCGCCCAGCAGGGCCTTCAGACGTCATCAAGTCCGCACGATCAGGCGCCTCTCTGTGCTCATCGGCCGCCTCCACGTCGAAGGTCTTCAGGAAATTCGCGCAGCGGCACAGGCGATGGTTGAGTTCCGAGCAGAAGCGCGGATTCGGGCAATTCCGTCATACTCGACGCCAGATCGAATCGCAGCTTGCTCTCGTTTCTCAGGTAAATGACGAGTACGGCCACCGCTTGCATGATGTCCGCGATCAAGTACGCGGCCGCCAGGGCGGTTCCGTGAAATGCAGGCATAAGAATATACGAGACGGCGAGGAATGTCGTGCCCCATGCCGCATAGGCAATAGATAAGATCCACATTTTGCCAGAGCTGATGATGGCGGCAATGAAGGGAGTTTGCACGGAAATCACCACTGCAGAAACGGCCAGAAGCATGAGGACCGGCGAATTGCCGGTGAAGGAATGTCCATAAGCGAGCATCAAGTATTTGGGGAAACAGCAAATGATCGCCGCCAGCGGAACAGCGACAAAAAGCGTGGCGGCGCAAGTTGCGCGCATCAAGCTGCGCCGCGAGGATGAACCTGTGCCGGACGACCTCGCCAGCATCGGTACAAGGGGCTGCGAGAGCAGCGCCGGGATCAGGACGATGCCCGCTCGCAGTTGGAATGCTGCCGTGAAAACCGCCAGGTATCCATATCCGCCGGGCTGGCGAACCAAAAGCGTTTGCGCGAGCGCAAGACACGGTGCGGGAATGATATTGACCAGAAGCGCGGGAATGGAGAAAGCGGCGATGATGCGCAACTCTTTGAAGGCGCCGTGCAAGCTGAAAACCATGGAATGGATTTTGCAGCGTCGCCAGAGAAGTGCCTGGTTGATTACGCAAGTGACAGCCGCAGCGGCCGCAAAACCGAAGACCGCACCGCTCACATGGGCGATCGCGGCTCCAAGCAACAAGAATGGCAAGATAAGGAATCCGCGAAGCACGGACGTCTTGGCGACGGCATCGAAGGACTCGAAACCAGCCAGGGCGCCGTTTTGAACATTCATTACGGTGGTAAAGAAGAGAAGGATCGAGCCCATACGCACCGCGGAAACCAGATCTGTTCTTTTGAGAATCTCCGTAGCGATCTGGGGAGCAGCGATCCAAAGTGCAACCGCGAGCAGCCCAGTCCATGCGACGGTAAGCACCCCGATCAAAGTGAACGTCGCGCCGGCTTGTGCCGCGTTGCGCAGGCGCAACTCGGCGATGTACTTCGTCGCGGTGACACCGAGGCCCAGTCCGGCGAAGGTCCCTACCGCATTGACCGTGCTTTGCACGATCGTGAACTGCCCGAAGGATTCTTTGCCGATATACCGGGCAAGCAAGATGTACGAGAGCAGCGTGATCACTTGTGCGAGCACCACGCCGGTGCTCGACCACGCTGCATTCTTTGCAAGCAGCGCGACCTCCGCATTATTGCGCGTCCCATGCAGCAAGCGCCGCGGATATGCCGAAATCCGCGATAAGAACGGGCCGCTGAGTCGGTTTCTGTTCATAAGTCAATCCAAGAACGCCGCCGAAACCGCGCGCGGAAAAAGTTGCTTCGCCACCCAGTCAATTTACTTCTGACCTCCGGCTGAACGGGTGGTCGTCGAAAAGCGAAGACGAATGCGGCGCTGGTACCAGATCGGGATTTTTTCCAGTGCACGGGATCGCAGCACACGTGCCCATTGGACAATCCGATCCGAAAGCGCAAACACAGGTCGCGCCTGCTTTTGTACGGGATAGCCGGCAGCGATGAGTTGCTTTTGCGCGCGGGGCACCCATTTACCACGAATGACCCCATGGATGTAACGAACATAGCTTTGCTCGGTCACATAAAAATCGGGATACTTGTCTGTTCGCTGTGACCCGACGACCTCAAATTCCCATATGGACTCGCCGGGTCTAAGAACATCGAGCAGGACATCCTTTCGCCACAGCGAAATCACCGTGGACGAACGATACGGAGTTCCGGGAGGGAGCATGCAGATTCCGGGAAACCTGGTTGGAACCATCCCCCGATCGGGCTGTAGCCGGATGCATGCCGGGCGCTGCTCTGCGATCCAGGTATTCAGCTGTTCGAATCGCTTGGTATCCATCCGCGACACGATAAACAAGTCTTCCAGCAGTAGCAGAACAAAATCTTCGGGAATCTGATTAAGCGCCAGTCGAATGCTCTCGGGCCACGCCTTGACGGAACCAACACGTATGGACTTCACCGCTGGATCAGGGAACGTTTTGTAATTCGACAACAAGTAAACGGGATACGGGCAATCGGGCCAATTACGCTGAAAAGCCGCAAAATAGGGAGGCCATAGATCGGAGTATGCGTCGTACGAAGAAACCAGTATTGCTAAACTTCCCATCATCCTTATCTCGATTCCAACTCATTGATGCCGATCGTTGCGAACGTGGTTGGGGTTGCCGGCAGCGGTTAATCCGCGCGATTTGCCGGCGCATCCCATAACAAATCAATGCGACCTCCAATGGACAATGGCTGCGGTCAAACGGTGCCACTTTGGACTCGTCTGCGGATCGCGAGATAGATATTGGAGTATGGATTGAACCAAGGCAAACAGAATCCCCGCCAGAAACCCGACGAAAGTTGAGGCGATGACGATAAGTCCACGTTTCGGAAACGAGCGCCTGTCCGGCGGAATCGCGGGATCGACAACCTGGATGGCCACGCCTTCCCTGGCTTCGTCGAGCTTGGCTAGCTCGAACTGCCGGGCAAGAACCTCGAAAATGGTTTCGTAGTATTTCACGTCGCGCACCCTGCGAATGTATTCCATGCCGGCTTCGGTCATCTGCCCTTTGGGAACGATGATGCTGTCGGGGTTATCGGCGCTTCCGCCCAGTTTGGCAAGTTGCGCGCGTAGACTGGCCAATTCCTGCTGGGCCTCGGTCAGCGGCGCGTTCTCCCCGTTGGCGTAGGTTTGCATGCCCTGGATTTGCATTTCCTTGGTTGCGATCTGGGCGCGCAACGCCGCGGCCGATTCGATGAGCGCACGCGCCTGGCTGTCGAGCTGGATGACTCCAGTCTTCTCTTCGGTTGCCTTCAGCGCTTCTTCGGCGTCACCGAGGTCCTGGTTGGCCTGCTTCAACTGGTTTTCAAAGAATAGCCGGCGTCGCTGGGCTTCGGTGATGGCGAGGTTTTGTGTCAGCGCCCGGAACTGGTCCACGTAGCCATTGGCCAATTCGGCGGCGCGATTGGGATCGTGGTCGTCCACCGAAATGTGGATTAATCCGTCTTTGCCGCTTCCGTCCACGGTGGTTCGGTTTTCAAAAACTTTGCGCGCGATGGAGAGAGTCTTCGCGTGATACTCCTGCATCAGGCCGAAATGCCCGATCATCGCGTCTTCGACGGTTTGGCTTCTCAGCATGCCGACGTAGATATCATTGGGGTTCTTCAGCAGGCTTCCACCTGAGGTCAATGCGGCTATCGGCCCCAACGCCCCGAATTGCGCAGCCAGTTGAGCGCTTAACGAGGAGTTCTGCTGCGGGGTAAGAAGTGAAGCAGTTGCCGTGTAGCGCATGGGCAGAAGCAGTGAAACGATCACCGCCGCGATGGCAAAAACCGCGGTAATCCCAAAAATAAGACGCTTGCGCTCGGCGAGCACAATCAGCAGATCGAACAAAGAGATTTCGTCTTCCTGGCCGCCTGCCCTCGCGGGATCAGGCAGGGCAGTATCGGACTCTCCCTGCGCACGTGAATCTGAAACCGGCATATCTGTGGCCATGGGTTCCTGCCATCTGCAATGGGGTGCGAAGGCATCCGCGTCTGTGCGAAGATGCGCTCTGCCGCCCGTTAATGAATGACGTCTAGGGACGCGGCCCCCAGGGCAAACTGCGAGAACATCTGCGACCAGTTAACGAAGCCCTGCATCGCGGACGGCTTCAAAATCTTTTCCGGGACCATGATCGTGTCGCCGGGATAGATTCGGAGATTATCAAACGCGTTTCCCCAGGAGTCCCTGATCATATCGCGGCTCACCACTTCGCCGTCGGCGCGGATCACGAATTCGCGGCGCTTGTCCGCGTACCGATTGGGACCTCCGGCCTGATGCAGGTACGCCCCTGTCCGCGAGCCGGCTTTGAACAGGAAGGAATTCTGATCGTACACCGCGCCCACTACATTCACGGTGGCGGGAAGATGCGGGACAACGAAACGGTCGCCGTCTTCGAGCGCGATATCGGCAATACTGGCCTCGCCGCGGCTGTCGGGATGAAACGCCAGTACGATTCGCCCCGTGGCGCGAATCTGGCGCAGACTGGCAAGGAGATCCTGCGTGCTGCTCTGCGCCGGGGCCCCGCCGGCCAGACCTTGCGCAGAGGCCGTGGAAGAAACGGCGAGGGAGATGGTGCCGCGTTGAATCGCCATCGACAGATTTTGCACATACTCGTCGATGCGGGCCTGCTGCATGGCGCGCGTGGATTCGCGCGTGAATTGTGAACCGTAGAGATAGGCGTTGGGGGTAAGACCGCCGGCACGCTCGACCAACTGGCGCAGCGTTTCACCGGGCTGCACCGAATAAATGCCGGCGTGCACAAATTCGCCTTCCAGCCGGACCAGCTTGGTCTCCTCGGCGATGGGAACACGGATGTCGGATTGGGAAAAGATGGAAACAATGTCGCCGGGCTGGAGTTCCAGATCCTGCGCAGCATCGTGCTGCATGACCAGCTTGCCCAGGTCAAAGGAGATCAGGTTTGTCTTCAATGTCTCCGGATTGAGCCGCTCGATGACCGCGTAATCCCAATCGATTTCGGGAGCGGGCAGGCGCACGTCGGTACGCGGCCCTTGCGGCTGGGACTGGCTGGGAGCGGAAGTTTGCGTGCCCGCCAGCGAAGTGCTGCTGGCGCGTTGCTGCGCGCTCAGAGGCTGGTTCTGTCCTGGGCCGGACTGCGTTTGCTGGAAAGCATTCGGATTCTGCGACGTCGATTGGTCCGAAGGAACCTCTGCGCCTTGCCCTCCGTTTTGATCCTGCGTGTTTCCGGTCTGGCCCGGCTCAACGCCCGGGGCTTGCAGAAGCGTGATCGGGTGATTGTCCGTGGGCTGAAGCATATTGGCAAAGCCTGGAACGGGCTCGAACTCGGGGGCCGGCAGCCCCATCTCTGCCCGCCGCCACCAGTAATTGCGCGTGAGCAGCGAATCCTTGTCGGGAATCAAATCGCTCAGGCGCATGCCCTGATGCCACGCAAAGTGGCCCGGATTCGCGATATTGCCGCGCAGAGTCACAGTCTTCTGGTATTGCGGCACAATCGAGTACACGCGAATCACGTCGCCGTCGGCCAATGCCGTGGCCATGCCCGAGGCGTCGTAGGCAACCTCCATCGCGCGCCGGTCGCGGTGCTCGTCGATACGCTCGATTGAGATGCGCGCCTCCGCAGCCACCGCGGAAGCTCCGCCGGCATCAGCCAGGACGCCGGAGAGCGATTCCTGGGGCAGGAGTTCGTAAATTGCCGGGTTTCGCACGCTGCCGAAAATCGCCGCTTGCGGACCAACCGGAGGAATATAGATCACATCGCCCGCCAGCAGCTTGGCGTCCTTCGTTTTGTCGCCCCGGATCAGTAGATCGTAAAGATCAAAGCGCGTGACCGTGGCGCCATTACGGCGGAGCTCAATGGCGCGCGTCGAACCCTCTACCGAAGGTCCGCCGCTCACGAACAGCGCATCCACCAGCGTGCTCAATGAACTGATGGTGTAGACGCCCGGGCGCCGGGCCTGGCCGGAAACATACACCTGGATGGCGCGAATCTGACCCAGATCTACGGTGATACTGAAGTTGTGGTAGACGCGGCCCACCGCTTCGCGCAGGTGCGCCTCCAGGTCGCCGAATTGCAAGCCCGCCACGTGCACCGGCCCTACATCCGGAAGGTAAATTTCGCCGGAGCGGTCCACGCGCACATTTGCCTGCCGGCTCACTTGCCCCCAGATGCGAATGCGCAACTCGTCGCCTGGCCCGATCACATAATCGGACGGTACGGGCGCCATGTTCAAAGGAGCAAAGGTCGAAGGTATGCGCCGGAACAGGTCGGCGCTGTAGATGGGAAGTATGAGTCCCGTGCCCGAAGCCACAAACTTCTGAAATTCAGTGAGCGGCTCAGGTGGAAGCGGAGCCGGCTGTGCAGGCGTCCGGCGCGATAGCTGTTCAACATCCGCATAACTTGACGGAAGATTGCCCTGGGCGTTGGGATTCGCGGAGTAATCGGGAGAGCTCGGAGGAATCGCAGTATTCCCCGAAGGAGATCCGAACGGCATTTGAGTCTGGCTCGAACACGCATCTGTCCCTGCGAGCATGGGGTCTGCGCAGTCCAAAGTGCTCGTACCCTGCGCCCATATCGCGCTTGCGGGGAAAAAGGAGAAACCAAGGACAAAGACGGAACGAATGATGGTAGCGCGGACCTGAAGACGATGGCAGACAGGCCGGCGTCTGCCGCCTTTGTCTCTATGTCCAAACTGTGCGAGGCGCATATGCAACGAGTCTATCGCAAAACCAGGGCAGGTGTGGCCCGCCGCCACCAAGTTAAAGGCTTCCTCGCCTCCGCCCAGGCCATGCCGCGTAATTCAATCAGAAGGCTGAAACCTGCTCGGGCTGGGCCAGCTCGTTCGCGCAGGCTGTTACAAGCCCTGGAGCTGTATCGAATTCCTGGAAGGAAGTCTTGCCGCCTTGTTCCGCTGCCGGCGGCACGAAGATGAGAGCTTCAAGAGCAGCATTATCCCAGCGCCGGAGCACACTCTTGACGAGAATCTGAAGGTCAGAGAGAACGGTAGCGTGCGCCATGTACCGCGCATCCAGTTGCCACTTCACTGGCAGTACAACTGTGAGATAGAAGGCATCCAGTTGATCGGGCGGCACGCGGGCGAGAGCGACTTCCTCATCTGCGAACACAATCGTCGCCAATCCCGTGATCCCAGGACGGCAAGAGAGCGGGCAGATCACATGTTCCGGCATTCTGGGACGCGAGCCGACCAGGCTCATGTGTCCTAGCAGCACATTCAGCAGCTGGGGGAGCTCGTCGAGCTTCCAGCGCCGCAGGAATCGGCCAATTGAGGTGAAGCGCTGGTTGTCAGCCGTAGTCACGGGATGATGAGTCTCGTCAGCGAGGTGAACCATGGTGCGGAACTTGAAGATCGTAAAGGTTCGACCGAGGCGGCCCATCCGCTCCTGCAGAAACAAAGCGGGCCCATGCGACGTCAAGCGAACCGCGACCGCGATAGCGAGACAAAGTGGAGCGACCAGGGGCAGCGCGAGGAGAACCCAGGCGCAGTCGAATACTCGCCTTGCCACTGAAGTCGACCAGGGGCTCAGCCCGATCTCCATCGGGTCGTAACTTGAATCGGCGTTGGCAGACAAAACCCTGGCCTCCGATGGGCGGCGATCATCCTGCGGCCACGACTCCGAACGATAGCGCGGCAAGAAGGAAGATGAATACGCAGAATCAAGAATTTTGTTGTCGAACGGTTTAGTGCTCAACTTGCCCTCCCTGATCAACAGCAGCGAACTTCAAATTGCAGGCTGAAACCGCCTGCACATGGAACAACGTGTTGAATTGCGGTGTGCCCTGCGGACGCGTCGTCTTTTAGACGTCCGAGCATGTGGAATGTGGAAACTTGCTTTGGTTCTTGTTCGGCATGCATTGTCGATGCCACCCCAAGTGCGCGTGTACAGCGGCGATTTCCACGAAAGCCCCCCCCTCGGCATTGAAGCGACTCCGTCCTGAAAAAGCATTCTGGCGCAGCATCGCACCCTGGCGCAGAGAGCGCATTACAGCATGACTCCCCGCGCAACGGTCCACTATAGCCGGTATTCCATCGATTTACTACGAAAAAATTGGGCCATGGCTTACGACAAAAAAATTGGCTCGCGGCCTGCCAGGAAAAAACTGAAACGCGGCCTGTTTTTTTCCACAGGGGCGGCGAGAAGTATCTTAACAGCCTGTGGTGAAAGTCGAGATCTCAAGAAAACCATCCTCAGCCGCTCAAGTCATCCGCCCACGTGTTTCGGCCTGCTGTCCGACGCCACGAACGACCACTAAATACATGATTAAAAGCGCGATAACCTGGAACCCAAGGCAAGAACCCCCTTGGGCATGAAAAAGTCCGCTCACCTTAGACCGTATCGTTCGGTGGCCGAGATGAATCCCCGCTACTATAATCGATTTACCTTACAATTTTTTATTTGCAAAGCCCATCTTTGTGTGTATTATGGGTGGCGCGCTGCGATCTACGATTTTCCCGAGTGCCAAACACCGAACATTGGGGTCGCGACGGGTAGTAATTCGCAAACGTAAGGAGAATTCATGAAATCTCGACTGTGTGGGCAATCTCTCAAAATCGCGGCCTACGCGATGACGTCTGCATTGGCCGTTGCGAGTCTCGCGGGCTGTGGCGCAAGTGGCAACTTCGTACAAAGCAGCGTCGACCCTGACACAACCATTTCAGCTCTTAGCGGCAATGTGCATGGAGGTCCAAACCCGGTGATCGGTGCGACCGTGACGCTCTATGCAACGAAGACAATCGCGTCTCCTGCGGCTGGCAACGCCTACGGTTATGGCCAGGCGGGGACCGTGCTCGGTTCGACCACGACGAACAGCAGTGGCAACTTTCAGCTTACCGGCGACGCCTCAAGCTGCCCCAGCGGACAGCAGGCCTATATCGTCGCTGCCGGCGGACATACCGGCTCCAATACGACCAATTCCGCAGCGGTGCTGATGGCCGCACTCGGTCCCTGCAGTGGGGTTTCGAACACCACCGCGGTCGTTATCGATGAGCCGACCACGATTGCCGCGGCCTATGCGCTCAGCGGATTCATGACCGTCACCGGCACCGGCAGCAGCACCGTGGTCAACATCAGCGCGCCGGCCAACAACAACGCCGCCACAGCAGCCTGCACGACAAGCGGCAGCTCTCCTAACGTAGTAACCACCGGTTGCGCGGCCTCCGGCCTGGCGCACGCCTTTTTGAATGCGGCGAGTCTGGTGAATGCGAACGCAGGAACGCCCAATGCCGCCCCGCCGTCCAACTCCGCGGCAGTGGTGCCGAGCTGGCTCATCAACACGCTGGCTAACTCGGTTCAAGCCTGCGTCAACTCCACCGGGACCATCACGGGAACAACAGCCCCCTGCGCGATCCTGATGACCAACACGGGCAATCCGGCCATCGCCCTTAACCCAAACCTTTCGGCGCCCACCAACACCTTGCAGGCTCTGTTGGACCTGGCCCAGTACCCATCGGCGGCGAACGGCTGCCCGACGGCGCCGTGCGCCGCCGGAACCGGCACAGGGGCCCCAGTCGGCTCTGCGGTCCCCTCGGCCGCCACGACGGCCTTGTATAACCTTGCAGCCAGCAACGCCTTCTATTATCCCGCGGTCACCGCCACGCCGCTTGACTTTACCATCGCCATCGCCTATCCCGAGGCCGGCGCTCTGTGGGGCAGTGCCGCGGACATCAGCGACAACATCTATGTGTATGACAACGAGACCCCTGTCACAGTCTTTTCCCTCGCTTCCAATGGGGCGACGCGTTGGTCCACCCCAACGGGCACGACAGCCGGCTGCGGCAGCTATAGCTACCGGTGCAGCCTGGCTACCGACACCCTTGGCAATCTGTGGATTGTGGACACTTCGGGCGTGACCAGTATGACTACCGCGGGCGTGGTAGGCACCACCTACGCTCCCCTTACCGGCTCCAAGTTGGAGAGCGGGATTGTGGACGTAGGCAACAATGTCTGGTTGGCAGTCCAAACGATCGGGACAGAAACTGGCGCCAGCGGCATTGAGGAACTCCCGCAGGGCGGATCCGCAATTGTCGATGTCGCTGTGGGTGGCTCGCCGGAACCGTATGCCTGCAAGACGCCCAGCTTCGACAGCGCGGGCAACCTGTGGGTTGAATCGGATAATACGAACAACACCGGCGGCCCCGGGGTGATTTTGATGCTCAACGATGGCGGTGCCGCTAGCTTGACCTCGCCGAAATTTACGAACACCGGTAGCGGCAACGGAAATCCCATCGACTACCCTGGTGGGGATGCCACACCCGGCAACGCCACCATGATTGACCCCGGCGGAAACCTCTGGTTTAGCGCTCAGGACGACATGCTTTCGATCCCGAGCACCGGCGCCGAGTCCGGAGGCGGCCAAAACTACGGCACACTCACCATTGAATACGGCCCAACTTATGAGGCTGGCGTGCAGCGCAATGCGGCCATGGATGGAGACGGCAAAATCATCATCGATGCCACCAGCACCGGCGCGGGATATGTGAGTGTGTACTATCCCAATGCACCGTCCGACGGCTACTTCACCGCCAGCTCGACAGTCGGTGACACGGGCGCGGATGTCTATATCAATCCGTGCTACGTGGCGGCCGCAAAGACGGTTTGCAACCTCCAATCTGGTGGGGAATCCACCATGTCGAATAATCCGCGCTCAACGCTGATCGATGCCTCCGGAGCTATCTGGGTTCCTGAACAGAGTTCCGGATTCTTGATTCAAGTGCTTGGACCCGGCGCACCAACCTGGAGCCAGAAGTCCTACCTCCCCAAGGCCTTGGCGCCTAATTTGTTGGGGAATACGACGACCTTGCGCCCGTATTAGTCCAGCCCTCGGGTTGCGCCTGGCGGAGAACATCCCGCCGGGCGGAATCCATAGCCTGAGTTTGCGGTGCGCTCCGAGACCTTGTAAATCGTTGGAGCGCGGCAGAAAGCTAACCGACTGAAATGCCGAAGGGTTTTCGGTCAAAACGTGGATCGCCAGTTTACACAGCGAAAGGATTACGTGATGAATAATAAGTTTCGGGCACTGCTAGTGGTAATTGCCGTGATGTGCATTCCTGTCTTGGTCCGCGCGCAGACCGGGTGCGACGATTCACCGGAAGATCCGACCCTCGTGCTGGCGCTGGTCGCCTCCGCCGGCGCTCTGATTACCGCGGCGCGCGCCCGCTTCAAAGCGCGCAGGAACTCTGGCAAGTAGAGCCGCCGCCAGACCGAATCGCGCGCTGCGCCTGCCGGTGCAAGACGGCCGGCAACTGCAGCGCGGCTACGTGCAGTCCCCGGAGATTGCGCAGCCGTATCTGCAATGCAAACTACGGTGTCCGGATGATGCAATAGCCTGAACAACGGTGAGGACACGATGTGTCTTCACCGTTTTTCTTGCTATCCAGAGGCTGTAGCCCCGGCGGGACGTTTCCCGCACACTTGGGCTTTCACCAAAAGCTGCTGAGCTGGATTTTTTCAGATTGCCGGGTGCGACTGTAGAGTACTCTTTTCGTGCCTGCTGCCTTGCATAGACATTTTTCAGCGGACAACTCTTCGAGGTCTTCTTTCATGCAGCTTCGACTTTTCAGCTTATCTTTCAGCGCTGTTCTGGCGATTTTGGGAGCGGGGGTGGCGACCAGCTCTCTGACTGGCTGCTCTTCTGCCGTTGTTGGCTCTCAGGGCGGCACGAGTGGACCGGGCGGCTATGAAGGACAGGGCTTCAGCGGCAAGGCGCTGGTGGGTCAACAGCCTCTGATCGGAGCTTCGGTCGAGTTGTATGCCGCGGGCACGAGCGGCAACGGTGCAAGCGGTGTTGCGCTTCTCTCGAATGCACTGACTACCGGCAGCACAGGAGCATTTTCTGTTTCGGCGGGGTACAACTGCCCCTCGGCTGATTCCCAAATCTACGTCGTGGCGCGCGGCGGCCAGCCGGGATCGGCAGCTTCGGCAGACAATGATTCCATTGCGCTGCTCACGGCCCTGGGAGCCTGCAATGAGGTGGCCTCGGCAAGTCCGGTCGTAATCAACGAGGTCACGACGGCGGCCGCTGTATATGCGCTGGCGCCATTTCTCTCGGCTGGAGGCAATCTGGGTGCAAGTTCCACCAATACGGTTGGCCTGAAGAATGCCGTTGCCACCGTTCAGGCGCTGGCAAGTATCTCCACAGGAAGCAGTCCAGCGATGACGTTTGCCGCCAACGCCAGTTCTCCCGCTCCGAAAATCGACACGCTGGCCAATCTGCTCAACTCCTGCGCCTCTGCGACTGCCGGCGGAAAAGCGTGCAGCGGCCTGTTTTCAGCGACGGCCACATCGAGCGAAACGCCGGACAATACGCTGGATGCTGCACTCAATCTGGTGCGTAACCCCGCCGTAAATGTTGCCGCGCTCTATGCCCTGGCGTCGTCCAGTTCCGCGTTTACCCCGGCATTAGCGAAGCAGCCTTCCGACTGGACGCTCTTTATCAACTACACCGGGGGCGGCATGAACGGACCTACATCGCTGGGCGTGGATAGCGCGGGCAATGTCTGGGTTGCCAGCCAAGTCAGCGTAGCTTCGCTGTTTTCACCGCTGGGCGCGCCCTTATTTGCGCAGGGTATCACCGGATCCGGGCTGGGATACTCCTGGGGCCTGGCGGTGGATGCCAACAATGATGCGTGGATTACCAATTATCCCGTTCCCGGGGAGGTGGCGGGAAACACGGTCAGCGTCTTCAATAGCAGTGGCGCGTCCGTGGCCGGAAGCACCGGCTACTCGACAGGCGCGTACACCTATCCAAACGGCGTGGCGATCGATACAGATGGCTCAGCCTGGGTGGCGGACTACGGCGATTCGGAACTGACGCATCTGTCCAGTTCGGGCCAGGAACTTTCCGGCTCCCCTTACTCGTCAGCGCAGTTGACCTTTCCTTACGATGCCGCGATCGATGCCAGTCATAACGTCTGGGTCAGCAACCAGGGTGGTACGACTGTCACCCGTGTGACTCAGGATGGAGGCCAGTTCACCAGCTATGACTGTGGTGGCTATGGACCGGAGGGGTTGGCTATCGATCAAAGCGGCAATGTCTGGGTGACCATTTTCGACGCCAACAGTATCTGCGAGATTTCCGGCGCGGGTACTGTGCTTTCCCGTGGCGGCTATACCAGCGCCAGCCTCGACGACCCGGATGACATTGCCATCGACGGCGCAGGGACGGTTTGGATCTCGAGTTACAGGAGCTCTTCTCTGACCGAACTGGCTGGCTCGACCGCTTCTGTCCCTGGAACAGTCCTTTCACCGGCGGGTGGTCTGGGTACAGACGCCGGCCTGCTCGAAGCCTACTCCCTTGCGATCGATGCCAGTGGCAATCTTTGGGTCAGCAATAAAGGCAACAGTACTCTGACCGAGTTTATCGGGCTGGCCGCGCCGGTACGGACTCCCCTGATTGGCCCTCCGGTGGCGCCTTGAAAGGGGCAGTTCAGGAAGGGGTTGAGCCGAGTTTGGGTGGGTCGATTTGCCGCTATTGAAATAGAGCGCTCAATTACAGGTAAACTGGACGTATGACGTTGAAGATGGAAGTGGTTGCGCCGGACCCGGAGATCGTTCCCGGCGCCAAAAGCCGCCTTGCCCGCGCCAAAGCTCCTCTGCTATGGTGCGCGATCGCTCTGCTGGCGGCAGCTGGTTGCCTCGGCATCCTCCGGGAGATCGCGGAACTTTGGGCGGTCTGGACGACGGATCCGCTGCGGTCGATCGGCATGTTGATTCCTCCGACGTCAATCGCGCTGACGTTGCGCGTGTGGCAGCAGCATGGCTGGAAAATGCGCGGGACGTGGTGGGGATTGCCGGTAATCGGGCTCGCGTTTCTGCTGAGTGTACTGCGCGAAAAGATGCTGCTGTTCGGACTCGTGGGAACGCACGCGATTTATATCCTGCCGATGTCGCTGCCGGTTTACGTCTATGGCAGCGGAGTGGTGTTGCTATTTGCGGGAGTACGTGTGTGGCGTAAAGCGTGGTTCCCCCTCGGACTGCTGCTCCTGTCGCAACCGGTTCCGATCCTGTCGAGCGATCTCGTCGATATTCCGCTGCAGAACCTTTCCGCGCGGGTGGCGCGAGATTTTGCGACCTTGATTGGCTTCGCCCCGACCACGCCGCAACTGCGCCTGATGTTTTCGCCGGACTTTGGCATGTTTATCGCGCCGGGGTGCGATGGGATCCGCGGCGCCGTGACCATGGGGTACATCGCGCTGGTTCTCGGATATTTGAAGCGGGTCTCGGCGCCGCTGTGGGCAGCGTACGTGAGTGGAGCCGTGCTGCTGGGATACGTGTTCAACTTCATCCGGCTCTGCGTCCTTGTCCTTTATTACCGGATTGCGCTGGGGCATCCGGCACTGGAAGGCGTGGCGAAGCAGGCGGATTACGCGATTGGTTCCTGCCTGTTTCTGACTGCGGTGCTTCTGTTTCTGTGGCTGGCGCGGCGCAAGGGAAAAGATGAACCTGCGGGTGGGGCCGCACAACCCGAAAATTTGCGGGAATCGCGGAATGGCTGGATGAAGTGTGCCGCGTTTGCGATGCTGCTGGTGGCGGCACTTTCGGTGTTTGCATCACCGCTCCGAATCAGCCCTCGCACTCCGTTTACGCCAACAACGCTGGCGGCGCGCATGCCGAAGCAGGTTGGCGAATTTACGTTGACCCGCACCTGGTACGAGCAACAGAGTGGAACGATTGTGATGGAGGCGGGCGCCTATGCAGCGCCGGGATCGGACGAGATCATTCTGGGCGTCTCCGTGGCCCCTAACTTTGATCTGCACACCGCCAACGGTTGTTGGCTGGCGCGCGGGCTTGCCCCCGAACTGCTGGAGAGCCGGAAATACAGGACAGGAAACGGGGAGTCCGTTGCCCTCGACACTGGATTTTACAATGACGGAATCACCGACAGCGTGGTGGTGAATGCCTTCTGCGGTCCCCTGACTTGCTCGCAGTTTCGGCGCACGGCATCGAGTGGACGGATCGGGTTCCTTGTTTTGAGGCCTCAGATCTCCGAACTGGCAGGTTCGCAAGCGCACATCGTTTCGATTATGGTTCGAATTGACAAGTTACATTCGACGGCGCAGAAGACAGCTGACTATGACCTTCTCTCAGCGGAAGCGCAAAGGTTTATCGCAGAACTCAACCTGTTGAGCCTGAGCCGGGATTTTCAGTAAACCTTCAGCACGCTGGCCGGCAGCGCAACGCGTCCCCAAACTACCCCGGTTGCGACCGTCGTCTCACCGTATTCAAAGCAGGTTATTGGTTCTATAGCAGGCTTGGAGAGACCTGGAGCCCGTTGCCCTGGCCCTATGTCATCCGCACTGTCGTGCTCGGCTGATGATTTAGAAAATCTCGTTACTGGATGAACGTGACAATGCTCTGTGCGGGCATGGTGTAGTTGAACTCCCCGCCCGCGACCGTGACCGCGGTTTGCGGCATCACCCCGCCGGCAGACGTAGTCGCGTATGGCGTCATCGAGGAGATCGTTGTAGGGGTGTCGCTAAAGGTGAAGTTAATGTCCCGCGCAGTCGTGCCGGCATTGATGGCCACGATCACGTAGTGCTGGGTGCCCGATGTGTCTTGGCCTGTGTATGCCGAGACGTACACTCCAGTGACCGGGTTTGCGGTCGCCGACGCGCGCATATAGCCGGGCCGGATGAAGCGAGAGAACTGCGCGATGGCCAAACCGAAGTAGGTCGGATTGTTATAGACGTCGACCAGGTGCTCTTGCACGGCGGGCACCGTAGTGTTCGGTCCCTCCCACCAGACATAGGCGTTGTACTGGCCGACGGTCATCGAGTTGTGAATCTCCTCGGCCATGGCGAGGGCATCGGCGATTGAGGTTGTGGGGCCATCTGAAACCGGGACGAGGTAGTGCTCTGTCATCCAAACGTCTTTGCCCTTGTTGACCGCATTCGCATAATAGGCGGGCGCAGTGCTGTACTGGTGGCCTCCGATGATGGATACGTTGCCGACCGCGGCAGAGTCGTCCAACGTCGGGTCGGACATCGCCTGGTTAAAGTAAGATGATTCCGGCATCATCAGCTTGACCGGGGTGGCGCCTTGGGTCACCAGCGTGCCATAGCCCGCTACCCATGTGTCCAACTCGGCCGCAGTCCACAGGCAAGACGCATAGCAACCCGATCCGGTCGGACCCTCGTCCACACCATTCACAACGCAGGGATTCGCGTCCGGCTCGTTCTGCATGGAAATGGCATAGAGGTTCACCCCCATGCTTTTGGCGTAGGTGGCATAGGCCGCCAGATAGTTGCCGTAGTCGGCGTAACTTGTGGTGCTCAAGCTGCCTTCGTTGGTGCTGTTGTTCGTCTTCATACTGGCAGGCGGGCTCCACGGCGTGGCGAAGATGATTGCGCCCATGGCCTGCGCTGCCTTGGCATTGGTAAGCT
>CAZMWL010000008.1:10974-133364 GCA_964569985.1 uncultured Occallatibacter sp. | reverse complement strand
ACTTCAAGGTGATCGCGAACGAGCTAGCCAGCTTCACCGTTGGCGACCAGCACCCCCTGGCCGAGAAGCCGACGATCGTCGTGGCCACAAAGATCGACGCCGTAAACCCCGCCAAGCTCAAGAAGCTAGCCGCCTACGCCAAGCGCCGCAAGCTCGAGTTTCACGCCGTCTCCGCAGTCACCGGCGAAGGCATCGACGAGCTCAAATGGGCCCTCGCCAAGCGCGTCCGTCCAGCCTAAGCAACCCAAAAGCGCGTGTCATCCTGAGCGAGCTAGAATTGAGCGACCTCCAAGATCGGACCAGACATGAACCCAGCTTCGACTCCAGCCTCGCAGCTAGACGTTGGCCAAATCGGGATCGTGAAAAAGGAGTTCCCGGTCAGCATCAGCACCCGTTTTCTTGAGCATTTCAGCGAACAGCTCTATTCGTCTCCGAACAAAGCGTTTGAAGAGCTACTCGCAAACGCATGGGATGCAAACGCTCGATCCGCCTATGTCTATTTACCTGTCGACCCAAGCGTGGACGGAGCCACCATTTTCGTGCTTGACGACGGCGTTTCTATGGACGAAGGAGGCCTGGAGGACCTCTGGAAGGTGGCGTACTCAAAGAAGGTCGAGCATCAGGAGACGGCGAGCGGCCGGGCCGTCATAGGAAAATTTGGAATCGGCAAGCTCGCCACCTACGTGCTCGCGGAGAAACTCACGCACATCTGCAAGAGCTCCGACGGCGTGATCCGCGCAGTAACGATGGACTACAGTGCCCTGGGCCAAGGCTCACAGCAGCTTATCGGGCGCGATGTGCAATTAAAGCTGAGAGAAGTCACCAGTGCCGAGCTCAATCAACTTCTCGAGTCGACAAATGACGGCGTAAGGGTTAAGCGGCTGATCACCGACGGCATCCCAGCGCCCAAAAACTCGCCAGACTGGGAGAATGAGTTTGGAGGTGAGCCAGCCGCGACCCCGACAAGTTCGGGCTCGTGGACCCTTGTGATTCTCTCATCGCTCAAGAAGCGCGGGAGGGGCATTAAGACCGGCATCGTCCGGAGAATGATCCAGACAGCGCTGCCGCTCGGTGCAGAGCTCAACATCATCCTAAACGGCGAACTCTTAACGTCAAGCAAATCGTCCCTCACGTTGATTCAAGAGTGAGAGATCGGACCGGAGCTGGGGGTCACCGAGGTCACACTGCCCCCTCAGGAAGGCGCGGAGAGCGAAGAGAATGACGAGAAAATAACTGTCCATAACTCGAAGACTCCGTACCCGCACGTCGAGATAGAAGGCGTCGGACAGTTGACCGGAAGAGTGAAGTTGTTCTTTGATCGGATCAGCTTCGGGAAAAGTGAGCAGAACGCCCCGTCAAACGGGTTCTTCGTGAACGTCCGTGGCCGGGTCACCAATAGCAACCCTCACTTTGGGCTTCGGGACCTCAACCACTCCGCGTGGTCGCGGTTTCGAATGACTGTCAGGGCCGATGGACTCAACCGGCTCCTCGCAGTTAACCGGGAGCAGTTTACCGAAGAGCGAGAGCTTCGAATTTTTCGCGCCTTTCTGAGGGCAGCGTTCAACAAGGCCAGGACACGATGGGAGGAATACGGGAACTGGGGAGATTCCGGCAAAGCAATAGTTGAAAGCTACGGCGCCCTGCCGCTGCTGTCATTCCGAAACTTCGTCGACCAGAATCTCGGGGACGGAGAGCCGGATACCAGCATCATCGACGTTTCGGGCCTCCTCGACATGAACTTAGCTGGCGAAGACTACCGTGCCGTCACCAAGAACGACCTCAGGGAGACGCTTAAGGGTGTCACATTTGAAGAAAAAGGAGCGAACGCCGGGCTGGTTACCTACTCACTAAAAGACAGAACCATCGTCGTGAACAGCAGCCATCCGTTCATCGCCCAACACATCGAAGACAAGGCGCAAAAGCAGGCCATCAGAGACGCAATGCTTGTCGACCTTCTAACGGATGTGCAGGCCCTTGATCTTGGGATAGACAACTCTCAGCTTGCCGAACTTCGCCAAGTGCGGGACAAGACCGCCCGGACCGTGGCAAAAATCCACCGGAAATCAGGCTCCCAGATTGCAAAACTCCTCCTTGAAGTCAGTTCGCATCCCGACTTCCGCCCCCTTGAAATCATCGTCGGCGACGCACTCGAATACCTTGGCTTCCAAGTGACCCCGAAAAGCGGCTCCGGCGAGCCCGAAGGGATCGCTCGCGCCAAGTTGGCCCCGGCTAAAAGTGGTGACCCGCAAGCATTCAGCTTCACGTACGACGCGAAATCTTCAATCTCCGAAAAGGCACAAACAGGCAACTGCAACACAGCCGGGCTCGTGCGACACCGTGAGGATTATGGCGTCGACCATATCCTGCTGGTAGCGCCGGGCTTTCAAGCCGGTGCACTCGAACGGGAGTGCGAAGCGAATGAGATCACACCAATTCGCGCGAGGGACCTAGGCAGACTCCTGATCCTTTCAGCTGAGCACGGGGCGATTCCACTGACAAAATTCCGCGAGGTTTTTGCCAAGTTCACGCCGGACGACGTCAAGAAATGGGTCGACGACCTCGAACCCTGGCTAAAAAAGCAAAGAGCGCTCACCTTGAGCGATCTCATCCACACGTTTGAGACGCTCGAGGCAGACTTTCCCGATGTCGTGTCCGTCTCTGTCCTCGCAGACCGCTGCAGAAAGGCCACGAAAAAGCCGTCGATCAAAGAATTCGATGTTAAGAGGGTGCTCTCGGGGCTTCAGATTATCGTTCCCGACCTAATCCAGCTGGACAACGACAAAGTCGCGATAACCGTGCACCCGAACAAGCTCGCGGATGCGATCCAGAAGCAACTCCAGGACGTCAAAAGCACCCAGGCAGCAACTGACAGCAAAGACGGAGAATGAAACACCATCACTGAGACCGGAGGTGACAACCGGAGTGAGACACATCCATCCATTTCCAGCCCGAATGGCGCCTGAGTTGGCCCTTGCCGCCATGGAAGGGCTCGAGGAGGGACAGACAGTCCTCGACCCAATGGCAGGGTCGGGAACGGTTTTACGAAACGCAGCCCTCAGCGGGTTCAGGTCGATCGGGTTCGACACAGACCCTCTGGCGGTTTTAATATCTCGGGCGAGCACGTTTCAGACCGACATTGAAAGCGTTCGATCACTGACGAAGGAGATCGCCGAGAGCGCGCAGGATTCGCGCCTCTCCGAAACAGACCTGCCCTGGATTGACGATTCCGAGGACACACAGAGTTTTATACGCTATTGGTTCGCGCGGAAGCAGCGGAATGATCTGAGGAAGCTGGCATTCGCAATTCACCGCTCGAACCAGGACCTCCGCGGTCCGGCGAGGCGCTCGCTTGACCTGATAAAGATTGCTCTGAGCCGAACAATCATCACCAAGGAGGCCGGCGCGTCCCTCGCCCGCGACGTTTCGCACAGCAGGCCGCATAAGGTCAGAGAATCAAATGACTTCGACGTATTCGCGGGCTTCAAGAGGTCAGCGGCCCAAGTCCTTAGGTTCCTCGAGAACGCCCCGATTAAGCGTAACGGGACTGCGATGCGCGGAGACGCACGCCACCTTCCGGGAGTCGCCGACCGGAGCATAGATCTCGTAGTGACCTCCCCGCCCTACCTAAACGCCATCGATTATTTGCGCGGGCACAGGCTCTCTTTGGTTTGGCTCGGCTATGGCACCGAAGAGCTTCGCAAGATCAGATCGGGAAACATCGGCTCAGAGCGAAAACACGATGCAGAGCTGGACGAGGCCACGCGAGCGATAACATCCGCAATGGTGGGGGGCGAAGACCTCTCATCCGGCAACGCGGGCCTCGTTGCGCGCTTCGCGTACGACATGAATAAGGTCGTAGGGGAAATCGCACGCGTCCTAAATCCGGACGGCGAGGCGATCTTCGTCGTAGGGGATTGCAACGTTCAGTCCACGTTCGTGTCGAACTCGCGCGGCGTCGCGAAGGCGGCGGAGCGCCACAGCCTCCGCCTGAAATCACACTCCGTGCGCGACCTGCCGCTTAGGAGCCGCTACCTGCCAATCGGCACCTCGGGGTCGCTGTCAAAACGGATGCGAACGGAGAACGTGATGAGGTTCACGTTCGCATAAGTCCGAAGCGCCCCATCAGCCGATCTTTTTTTTGCGTTCATCGCGCCGCTGCGCACGAACGTCCCGCTCCGCGCGCGCCGCGGCAATCTCCTGCTCGATCTCCTCGTCGGTAATGGGAAATGCCGCGGCCAAAGTCGCCGATTGGCGCAAACTGGCCCTCGCCATCGCCCGCCGCAAGTCCATGTCCTGCTCGGCAAGGTCTCCAACGGCAGGGATCAGAAAATAGGCAGGCCCCTTCTGCCCGGACAGCAACACCGTCTCCCCGCGCGGAACCTTCTCGAGAGCCTTTGCCCCCCGTGTCCGGAACTCTCGCAATGAAACCTGGCGCATGGTGAACCTCCCAAATCGAGTGTAGCCGGATCGTAGCCATTTTGGCAACGCAAGACAACCTCGTCCCGCCCCGCCCTCGGTCCCCTCGCTCCCTCGCCCCCCGTTTCTTTTGTCAAGCGCCGCATCCCCCAAATCCAACCGCCCGCCCCACCCTAACTCGTTCTTTTTCTGATCTCTGACCCCTGACCCCTGATCTCTGACCCCTGATCTCTGACCTCCGTCCTTTTTGCATATAATTTCCCCCACCCGGCGCACAATGAAACCAGGGATCAGGAAGCAGTGGGCCGGGGCAGTGGCCCACCAACCACGAACCACGACCCACCGACCCCCCGCTGCGCAACCCTTTTAGATGCACGACTTTAAAATAACTCATTTATTTTCAATCACTTACAAAATCCACCCCTCAAACGCTAACCAGCCTGGAATCACGAATTTAGCCAAAAAAGGGTAGGGGGGGAGGGGGTGGGGGTACTAAAAGATAAACCCCCGCCGCCACGCCAGCAGTCAGACCCGCTGCCACCGGCGCGCTGCCCCTGACCCCTGACACCTGACCCCTGATCACTGACCCCTGATCACTGACCCCTGACCACTGGCAACGGCTCCCGCCGTTGCCTAGCACTTCGGATGCGGATTCTTGAAGTTGAGCTCGATCGGGGTCCAGTCGGACAGGCGCTTGGCGTTGATCTGGTCGTCGGTCGGGTCCATGGGAATGGACGAGCGGGTGAGGGCAACCGAGATTTTGATCTTGCCTGTCATGCAGTAAGCGCCGATCATCTTGGCCAAGTCCGCGCTGGCCTTGTCTACGTAGTCGGCGGGCAATTGACCCTCGGGGCCGGAGATGTCCACTGCTCCCATCGCCATCTGGTTCGTCACTGGCCCTGAGCCTTTGGCTGTCCCTTTTGCCGTCGAGGAGTCGAATTCGACAACCAGGTCGGCTCGGTTCTGCAAAGAGTCAGGATCGGCCACCCACTTGATGGGCGGAATGGTGAGTCCCGACGGGTTGGGCTTGGCTGGCGGCGCGCCAAAGGAGA
Organism: uncultured Occallatibacter sp.; assembly: GCA_964569985.1. Classification (GTDB taxonomy): domain Bacteria; phylum Acidobacteriota; class Terriglobia; order Terriglobales; family Acidobacteriaceae; genus Telmatobacter. The sequence continues at coordinate 127,896 of CAZMWL010000008.1, read as the reverse complement.
GGTGGTAAGGAGCGCCCTGCCACTTGGGCGGAATCTGAATCTGAGGACCCTTGCTGCTGCAACCGGCAAGAAATGCCAACGCCACGGTCGATAATACGGTCAATGTAATGATGCCCTTTTTCACGCCATCCTCCTCGTGCTTTGCGACGACGCGCCAGAATAACACTTTCCGAGGGAGCAAGGGAGCAAGGGAGCAAGGGAACAGGGAACAGGGAACAGGGAACAGGGAACAGGGAACAGGGAATAGAGAATAGGGAATACCTGCGCCCTCCCTGAAGGCAAAAGTAGGGCGCCCACGCGGGGCGCCCGGAGTTGCTGAGAGCTGACGCCAGCTGAGAGCTGACAGCTGACGTTATTCTTCCTCTTCCTCGTCGGGGCGTTTGGCGTTGGCCAGGATCTTTTCGGCGACGAGCTGGGGCACGATGTCGTAGTGATCGACTTCCATGTGGTAACTGCCTTTGCCCTGCGTCATCGATGTGAGCAGCGTTCCGTAGGTGAGCATTTCGGCCATGGGCACTTCGGCATTGATGACCGTGGTGCGGCCCTTGCTCTCCATGCCCTGCACGCGGCCGCGGCGGCCGTTGAGATCCCCCATGAGAGCGCCGGCGAATTCGTCGGGAGCCTCGATGGCGACCTTCATCACAGGCTCGAGGAGACAGGGCTTGCAAAGCTCCATGGCCTTCCTGAAAGCAAGTCGCCCGGCCTTCTTGAAGCTGAGCTCGTTGGAATCGACGTCGTGGTAGGAGCCATCGTACACGGTGACCTTGAAGTCGACGACGGGGTAGCCGGCGAGGAAGCCGCGCACGGCCGACTCGACGATGCCTTTCTCAACCGCCGGGATAAAGTTGCGCGGGATGGCTCCGCCAAAGACGTCATTCTCGAACACGAAGCCTCCGCCGCGAGGCATGGGCTCCATGCGGATCTTGCAGTCGCCGAATTGGCCGTGGCCGCCGGACTGCTTCTTGTGCCGGCCTTGGGCCTCCGCCTTGCCGCGGATGGTTTCGCGGTAGGGAACCTTGGGCGCCTTGAGCGTGACTTCAGCGTGATAGCGCTTTTTGAGGCGGCTGACGATGGCCTCGATGTGCGGCTGGCCCGCGCCGCCGATGAGAAATTCGTTGGTCTGCGGGTCGCGGAAGAAGCGGATCAGCAGGTCCTCTTCCATGAGCTTGTGGATGGCGGGCGCAAGCTTGTCCTCATCGGCGCGGGACTTGGGCTCAATGGCGTAGGTCATTGCGGGCTCGGGCGGGGTGGGCAGCGCGACCTGGAAGTCGGCGCCTTTCTGGCCGAGAGTGTCACCGGTGAGCGTGTCGCGGAGCTTGGCCACTGCGCCGAGGTCGCCGGCGTGGAGTTCAGGCACTTCAACGGCCTTGCGGCCCTGCATGATGCTGAGGTGCGCCAGGCGTTCCGATGAACGGCGGGTGTAGTTTTCGAGCGTGGCGTCGTTTTTGACCACGCCGCCAATCACCTTGAAGAAAGTGATTCTTCCCGCAAATGGATCGGCCATGGTCTTGAAGACCATGGCGGTAATGGGCTCAGCATCGTCGACCTTGCGCGTGGGCGCGTCGGCGTCGAGCCCGGACGGGACGCCGGCGATGGGGGTGCGCTCAGAAGCGGCAGGTGTGTAGACCTTGAGGAAATCAAGAAGATGATCGAGGGCCATGTTGGCGAGGCCGCTGGAAAAGAGCACGGGGAAGATGCGGTCTTCGCGGACGGCTTCGTGGAGCGCGGCGATCAGGTGATCTTCGGGAATGGTGCCTTTTTCGAAGTACTCCTCCATCAGCTCGTCTTTGCCTTCGGCGACGAGTTCAACGAGAGCTTCGTGGCGGGCCTTGGCGTCGGCCGCGAGGGGAGCGGGGATTTCCGCTGAGGCTTTGCCGCGGCCATCGCCGCCGGCGGTGTAGGTGTAGGCCTGCATGGTGACGAGATCGACTACGCCGTGAAAGCCCTGGGCGTCGACGATGGGCAACTGGACAGGAACACAGTTGCGGCCCCAGCGCTCGGTGAGGTCGTCGAGGAGGGCGCTCAAACCGCCTCCTCCGCCGGCTTTGGGGTTGTCCATCTGATTGACGAGAACGATGCGGGGAACGTTGGCTTCTTCAGCAAATCTCCAGACGCGCTCGGTTACGGGCTCGATGCCGGACTGGGCGTTGACGACTACGATGGCGGATTCGACGGGAAAGAGCGCGGCGCGGGCTTCGTGGGTGAACATGTGGAAGCCGGGCGTGTCGACGAAGTTGATCTTGATGCCCTGCCATTCGGCAAAGGCGACGGCGTTTTGCATGGTGATGCCGCGGGCTACTTCCTCTTCGTCGTAGGCGGTGGCGGCCGAGCCGTCTTCGACGCGGCCCTGGGTGGGAGTCATTTTCGCGGCATGCAGCAGAGCGGCAATAAGGGTGGTTTTGCCGCAGTGTGCATGCCCCACTACAGCTACGTTGCGGATCTCACTTCCCTGGTAGGTTTTCATGTTTTTCTCCTTGATGCGATGAATCGAGAGCGAAGTTGGTTTCCCGGGTCCCCAAATGCGAGGGACCGGGGGCACCCAACGCGAAAGGATGGGGCACGGAAATGTTGGAACAGGGATTGTCGTTGGGCGCCGGCTGGGGCGTCGGAGGGGCCGAGTTGCCGGGATCGGGCTCCCGGTCTGCCTTCTTCCTCATCCATACGGAGGTCTCGGGCGGCGCGGGGCGAAAAGGAGAGGGGATTTCCGCCGAGCGCTTCATTAAAAACCGGATGCTATCACACGCGGAGTATGAACGTCCTGTGACAAGATGCACAAAGGCAGGGAATAGGGCGAGTGTGAGTGTGGGTGTGAGTGGTCAGTGGTCAGCGCATACTCGCACCCACACTCACACTGCTTCACTCCGTCCAGCGGCGCATGATGAGCGTGGCGTTGATGCCGCCGAAGCCGAAGGAGTTCGACAGGCCGATGTCGAACGTGTGCGCGATGGCCTTGTTGGGCACGTAGTCGAGACGGCACTCGGGGTCGGGGTTTTCTAGATTGATGGTGGGCGGGAGTTGCTGGTTGACGAGCGCGAGCACGGTGATACCGGCTTCGAGTCCGCCGGCGCCGCCGAGGAGATGGCCCGTCATCGATTTCGTGCCGCTGATCTTGAGCTTGTGGCTGAGGGCGTGCTCGCCGAAAACTTTCTCGATGGCCATGGACTCGTTGCCGTCGCCCGCCGGGGTGGAAGTGGCGTGGGCGTTGATGTAGCCCACCTCTTCCGGCTGGATGCCCGCGTCTTTGAGCGCGGCTCTCATGCTGCGCTGCGCGCCCGCGCCTTCAGGGGCGATGCCGGTCATGTGAAAGGCGTCGGCGCTCATGCCGTAGCCGATGACCTCGGCGAGAATTTTGGCGCCGTGCGCGCGGGCAAACTCCAGCTCCTCAAGAATGAGGATCCCGGCGCCCTCGCCCATGACAAATCCATCGCGATCCTTGTCGAAGGGACGGCTGGCGCGTGTGGGTTCGTCGTTGCGCGTGGAAAGCGCGCGCATGGCGGCGAATCCGCCAACGGCCATGGGGGTGACAGCGGCTTCACTACCGCCGGCGATCATGGCGTCGGCGTCGCCGTGCAGAATCATGCGCACCGAGTCGCCGATGGAGTTGGCGCTGGTGGCGCATGCCGTGGCAGTGGCGGAGATGGGACCCTGCGCGCCGTAGCGGATGCTGATTTGGCCGGCGGCCATGTTGACGATGGCCGCGGGAATGAAGAAGGGCGACATCTTGCGCGGTCCGCCGTTCAGCAGGTTGGTGTGCTCGCGCTCGATGATTTCGAATCCGCCGATGCCGGAGCCGATGAAAACGCCCACCCGTTCGGCGTTGCCGGCATCGATGACGAGGCCCGACTGCGCCATCGCCTCCTGCACGGCGGCAAAGGCAAAGTGGGTGAATCGCCCCATCTTGCGCGATTCCTTTTTGTCCACAAATTGCAAAGCGTCGAAGTTCTTGACTTCGGCGGCAAAGGTGACCGGGAAGCCAGAGGCGTCAAAGCCCTGGATGGGCCCTGCGCCGCTGGCGCCGGCCAAGATCTGCCGCCACACCTCGGGTGCAGTATTGCCTACGCCGCAAAGCAGTCCCACGCCGGTGACGACGACTCTGCGCGGCGATGTTTGGGAGTAACCCTGGGCTGCTGCCTGACTCAATGGCTACTTGCCGCCTTTCGCGTTCTTCTCGATGTAATCGATGGCGTCCTTGACGGTCTTGATCTTCTCGGCGTCTTCGTCGGGGATCTCCATGTCAAACGCCTCTTCGAACTGCATCACCAGTTCGACCACGTCGAGCGAGTCGGCGCCCAGGTCCTCTTGAAAGCTGGCGCCGGGGGTAACTTCGGCTTCGTCCACCTGCAACTGCTCGACAATGATCTGCTTCACTTTTTCTTCAACGGCCATGCGTGCTTCTCCTCGTGTGATTAGGAAATCAAGAAAACTTTTCGGGAACTGGAACCCGCGCTCCGCCCCGCGTGCCTACGATACCGGCCCGCGGCAGGGAATGACAACCGCCGCGCAAAGAAAAATGCGCACGGCCCCGAATCTTCAAGTCTACCGGGCGAGCCGGGGGGTGTAAAGGCGGGGAAAAGCAGGGAATAGGGAACAGGGAACAGGGAATAGGAAGGGAGCAAGGGAGAAGGGGAGCGAGGGAGCACGACGAGATGTGAAATGCACAGGGTTAAAGCGTATATTTGGCGAAGAGGAAGAGTAAGACGATGCCGATCTGGGTTGTCGGAGTAGCAGCGGCGGTTGCGGGAATCCTGTTGGGGTATTGGCTGCGCAGCGCGTCGGCCAAGGCGCAAAACGCCGCATTTGAAGCGCTGGCATCGGAGCGCGAGAAGCGCGCCGGTCAATTATCGGGAGAAATCGACGGGCTTCGCGCCAGTCTCGCCAGCAAAACCGACGAGGCCGGCCGCGCGGCAGCGACAGTCGCCGAATTGAATGCGAAGCTCGAAAACGAGCGCCAGAACCTCCAGGAGAAGCTGGCCCTGCTTGAGTCTGCGAAGAAGGCGCTTGCCGATCAGTTCCAGGTTCTTGCCGGTGAAATTCTCGATAAAAAATCGCAGGCCTTTTCCGAATCAAGCCAAACGCAATTGGGCACGCTGCTGGAACCGCTCAAAACGCAGATCAAGGAATTCCGCGAGAAGGTGGAGCAGGCGCAAAGCGATTCGAAAACCGGTGTGGCCAAGCTTGAGGGTCTGATCGGGAATCTGGGCAGCCTGAACCAGCAGCTTGCCGAAGAGGCAAAGGGCCTGAGCAGCGCGCTGCGCGGCTCGGCAAAAGCGCAAGGCGATTGGGGCGAGTTTATTCTGCGCGATCTGCTGGAGAAGGCTGGACTGCGCGAGGGCGAGCAGTACAGCTTTCAACAGAGTTTCACCGGCCTGGAGAGCGACGACGGCGGCAAAACGCGATCGGCGCGCACCGACGTAATTATTCTTCTGCCCGGCGGGCGGAATCTGGTGATAGATTCCAAGGTTTCTCTGACCGCATACACCGATTATGCGAATGCGGCGGCTGCTGGCGAGCGCAGCGCCGCGCTCAAGCTGCATTTGGCGAGCGTGCGCGGCCACGTGACGGGGTTGGCGAGGGCCGGTTATCAGAAGCTGCCGGGCCTGGAGACGCCGGATTTCGTCGTGATGTTCGTGCCCGTCGAGCCGGCTTTTCTGCTGGCGCTGCAAAACGATGCCGAGCTGTGGGCTGACGCCTATCAGCAGGGAATTCTGCTCGTCGGGCCGACCACGTTGCTCTACATCATTCGCATTGTGAATGTGCTGTGGCAGCAGGAAGTGCAGGCGCGTAGCGTGCGCGATGTGATGGATCGCGGCGCGGAGCTGTACGACAAGTTCGCCAACTTTGTGGCCGACCTGGAAGCGGTGGGCAAGGCGCTGCGGGCGGCGCACCAAAGTTATGGCACGGCCATGAAGAAGCTGAGCGAAGGGCGCGGCAATCTACTGCGCCAGGTGGAGATGCTGAAGCAACTCGGCATCAGAACCAGCAAATCGCTGCCGCGGAATTTGCTGGATGCGTCGGCGAGCGAGGAAGAGGACCTGGCGCTGGCGGCGGATGGGGACGCGGGCGAGACGGCAGACGCCTAGCGCTCGTTGAGCGAGTGTCGTCCCTACGGGACTCCCAATTTCGAGCGGTTTCCCCGCGTTGAAACGCGGGGCTAACAAACGCTGCACCTACGGCGCGGTACTCGATCGTGCGATCCCACCCGAAACGTAAGAAGCGCGTTTACGATGAGGCACCTCTTTTCGTGCTGAGCTGAATGCGCGAAAAGCAACCGCAGGTCCTTCGGCTTCGCAAGCCGCAAAAAACGCGGCTTGCTTCGCTCAGGATGACAGAGCAAGATTGGCCGCGGCAACGGGCCGGCTTGCCAGCTTGCTGACTTGCTTCTTTGCTGCATTATTGCGGCGGCGGGGTGGGCTTGACCGGCGTGTCCGGGCCTCCGGGCGCTGGCGGCGCCGCCGGCTTGACGCGCTTCAGCGTTAGCTCGATGCCCGGGAAATCTCCGGAATCGGACTTTGTGGTCATCTTGATTTCGTCGTCGCCGGTGACCGCGCAACTGTGGTGGATGGTCATGCCGTTGAAGGAGACGTCGAAGGTGAAGGTGTTGCCGTCGACTTTGCCGTTGCTGATGGCGATGGGATCGCCTTGCGGACCCTGCACCGTGCCGGTGAGCGTGACGCCGTCCTGCTTGAAGGTGAAAGTGAGCGGAAAGCTTTGGCCGTCGGGCGTCTTCATCTCCGTCGACCACGTGCCGGTGACGTCGGCAGCGTGTACGGAGACTGTGCCGAGCGTCATGAGCAATGCTGCGCAAAGACAGAGCAGAGTTTTCATGGGATTCCTCGCAGACATGATACAGGTGTCAGGTTTCAGGTGTCAGATGTCAGGGGTCAGTAACGGTGAGCCGTGAACCGTGATTCGTGCATCGTGAGTTGTGCGGGTCAGGAGACCGGCGCTACTTGTCGGCTTCCGCGAACGCTTCGCGCAGCCTCCGCCACGTGGTTTCCAGGTCTTCAGGGAGGACGCGGGTTTCGGCGACGGTGGTCATGAAGTTGGTGTCGCCTGCCCAGCGCGGCATGGCGTGCAGGTGCAGATGACCGGCGACGCCCGCGCCCGCGGCCTGGCCGATGTTCATACCGAAGTTGAAGCCGTGGGGCGTATAGACGCGATCGAGAACGCGCTCGGTGCGCTGCGCCAGTTCGATGAGTTCGTGCGCGGTCGAGAGGGGCAGCGCGGCCAGCCGGTCGAGATGCGCGTAGGGCATGACCATGACGTGGCCCGAGGTGTACGGAAAGGCGTTGAGGCAGATGAAGCAATGCTGGGCGCGCACGACCAGGCCGCCGGCGGCTTCGGCCTGGTCGCGGGGCATGCCGTGGGCGATGGCGTAGTCGATGGCGGCGATGAGGTTGCAGAAGACGCAGCCCAGGTCGCCGGGCCAGGCGTCGAGAACCTTGGGAACGCCGGCGCGCGCGGCGTTGTCCGCCGAAGTGATGTAAGCAAAACGCCAGGGAGTCCAGAGATGGTCCATTGCGAGGCTCGTTCTTCCTACCAGTATAGAGACGACAGGGAGCGAGGAAGCAAGGGAGCGAGTCAGCCAGTCAGTGAGTCATCGAGTTAGTGGTTAGTGGGGGCACGCCGGTTTTCGTTTTTTCACAGGCCGATCATCCGCGGCGGACGGCTACCGCACTCAAAAAAGGCTGAAAGCTGAGGAATGATGGCTGAAAGCTGCTTTTCACCTTGTGATGTGCTCGATTGACGCTGGTTTGCGGAGATTGCTACACTGATAGGCGTAGCTTCCTGCGCGGATTCCAGCAGTGAGTTGCGGCCGCCCTCCCAGCAAGCCGTTGCCTGCCGGCGTTTCCCAGGGAAATCAGCCGAGTTTCGATCTCCAGAGCAACCGGATGGGGACGGCGTTTCCTGCGGAAGACGGACCGGCGCGCCACGTGGCGCGAGGGCAACTGAAAACGGCCCGAGGGCGACCGGAACGCCGAATTGCGCGGGAACCACCCAGCAGCTGGCTCACGCCGTCGCTGGAGCACGCAGACCCGGAGCTTGCAGTAATGGCAAACGTCCTCAATCCCGAAACCGAGAGTATAACCCTGAACACCGAACTGGAAACCCCAACACTCGAACCTGCGGCAGAGCCGGAACAGCTAGCAAGTATTGACCAGCCGTCGCGCGAATCCACGTCCAACCCTGAGCCTTCCGCAACCCAAGAAGTCACCCCTCTGGACGCCGATGCCCTAACCCAGCCCGCTGTTGCAACGGAGCTGCCTGCCGTTGAAGAGGAGCCGACTGAAGCTCCCGCGACGACGCCTAAGGAAACACCCGCAGTTGCAGCCGCTGTCCATGCGCCGGCAGCAGCACACGCTGGCGAGCCGAGCGAGGATTTTTCCGCGGCGGATTTTTCCAGCGCTCTGGCTGCATTTGAGCGCGAGCAGGCCGCTGAAGCGGCTGCCATTGAGGCCTACGGCGATAAGATCGTCAGCGGCAAAGTGGTGGAGCAAAGAGAGAAGTTTCTGGTGGTGGATGTGGGCCTGAAGTCCGAGGGGCTTGTGCCTCTGGAGCAGGTCGTCGACCACACCGGCCAGGTAAAGTTCCAGCCGGGCGACGAGATCGACGTGGTGATCGAGCGCGAGGAGCCCGAAGGCGGGTACCTGGTGAGCTATGAGCGCGCGCAGCGCTTGCGCGTGTGGGACACGATCGAGAAGGCCGCCAACGACAAGACGCCAGTGAAGGGCACGGTGGTGAGCCGCGTCAAGGGCGGACTTACCGTCGATATTGGAATCAAGGCATTTTTGCCCGGCTCGCAACTGGAAATCCGGCCGGTGCGCAACCTGGACGCCTATCTGGGCCAGCCCATTGAAGTGCGCGTAATCAAGCTCAACAAAAAGCGCGGCAATGTGGTGGTGAGCCGCAAGGAGCTGCTGGAGGAAGACCAGAACAGCAAGCGCTCGGCCACAATGGAGCACCTGAGCGAAGGCGCCGTGCTCACCGGAACGGTGAAGAACCTGACCGACTACGGGGCGTTTGTGGACCTGGGCGGAATCGATGGCCTGCTGCATATCACCGATATGAGCTGGGGGCGGTTGACGCATCCCCGCGACCTGGTGAATGTAGCCGACGAGATCCAGGTGAAGGTGCTGAAGTTCGACAAAGAAAAACAGCGGGTTTCACTGGGTTTCAAGCAGTTGACGCCCGACCCGTGGCTGGACGCCTCGGAGCGCTACCCGGTGGGGGCCAAGGTACACGGCCGCGTGCTTTCCGTGACCGATTATGGCGCGTTCGTGGAGCTGGAGCAGGGCATCGAAGGACTGGTTCACCTTTCTGAGATGACCTGGTCGAAGCGCTTGAAACACCCGTCGAAGCTGGTGAAGCCCGGCGACGAAGTGGACACTGTGGTGCTGAGCGTGAATCCGGCGGATCGCCGCATTTCGCTGGGCATGAAGCAACTGCTGGAAAACCCGTGGGAGAATTTGACCGAGAAGTATCCCCAGGGAACCATCGTCGAGGGCCGGGTACGCAACCTGACCGATTTTGGCGCGTTCGTTGAGATCGAGGACGGCATTGACGGGTTGGTTCACGTTTCAAACCTGAGCTGGACCAAGCGCGTAAAGCATCCGTCGGAAGTGGTGAAGAAGGGCGAAAAGGTGAAGGCCGTGGTTCTGGGCGTAGAACCGGAGAATCGCCGCCTCAGCCTGGGCATCAAGCAGTTGCAGCCGGATGTCTGGGAGAGCTTCTTCGCTACGCACCACGTGGGCGACGTTGTGCACGGCAAGATTCTGCGCACCGCGCAGTTCGGCGCATTTGTCGAAATCGCGGAGGGCGTGGAGGGTCTGTGCCACGTGTCCGAGGCCGGCGAAGGCGGCGACCACTCCAAGCTCGAACAGGGGCTGGAGCACGACTTCAAGATCATCAAGATCAACGTGGAAGAGAAGAAGGTTGGGTTGAGCCTGCGTGCATCGAGTGGGCAGGAAGCCAGCCGGACTACGGTCGAGCACTACAAGGAGAGCGCTCACAAGGCGCCCGTCTCGAGTTCGACAACCACGCTGGGCGATCTGGTGAACTGGCGCAAGGGCGAGCGGTAAGACGATCGTGAACCGTGGTTCGTGAGTTGAACGCAGAACGGCCACCCGAAGGGGTGGCCGTTCTGCGTTTGGGCGCTTATTGGCGTTCCCGGGTCTCAAAAACGAGACCCGGAGCACCCCTCATTGTCGTGGTGAATTTGCTTCCTGAAATACCGAACTCGTGTGGGGAGTCTGAAGTTCTGCGCAGAACTCGGCACCTCGAAATGCAGGTCCTTCGACTCCGTTTGGCGCAGAAAACGCGCCGAACTTCGCTCAGGATGACCATCAGTTGCTCGTGAAGTCAACAATTTAGCCGGCCGCTATATGTCGATACGGCCTAGCCGTCTATGGGCTATAGGGTGATGACGATTTTGCCGATCTGCTCGTTGCTTTCGAGGAACTTGTAGGCGTCAACGGTTTGGTCGAAGGGGAAGGTCCGGGCGATCTCCGGCTTGAAGGATCCGTCTGCCAGGTGATCGTAGATGTACTTCTTCATGGTCTCCCACTCCGGAGTGCCGTGCAGTTCGCCGAAGGTGTAGCCGAACATGCCGATCCTTCGCGCAAAGGCAGCCATGGGAAAGGGCGTGGGTTTTAGCGAGAGCATGCCGTAGAGGAAAATCGTTCCGCCGTTCGCCGTGGCCTGTGCGAGGGTGTTGATGTAGTCGCCGCCCACCGGATCGAAGACGATGCGCGCGCCCTTGCCACCTGTGATCGACTGCACCCGGGCCACCAGGTCCTCCTCTTCCGTGACAATGACGTGGTCGGCGCCGAGGGCTTTGAGCCGATCCTTTTTGGCGGAGGTACGGGTGGTCGCGATGGAGATGCCTCCCTGTGCCTTGACGATCTGGATGGCTGCGAGCCCGACGGACGAACTGGCAGCGGTGATGATGACGAAGTCGCCGGCAGCCACTTTGCCGAAAGTCACGAGGGCGCCATAGGCGGTGCAGTACTGCATCCAGACTGCGGCGCCCTCGACCGCGGAGAAGGAGTCTGGAACGGCTGCGAGAACGCTGGCGGGAACCACGGCTTCTTCCGCAAGGACCGGATACTGGTTCATGGAAAAACCCGGAATGGTGCCGAAGCGCTTGCCGATGAGAGCGGGATCGACCTCGGGACCAACTGCGATGACCTTTCCCAGCGCCTCGTATCCGAGGCCGGACGGCAGGTTCGTCTTTTCCATGTAGAAGCCGTGGTAGTACATGCTTTCGGCCCGGTTAAGGCCCACTGCTTCCACCTTGAGCAGAACTTCTTGAGGACCGGGCTGGCGCTGGGGCAAGTTTTCAATATGAAGGACTTCGGGACCGCCGAGCTGGTTGAAACGGATGGCTTTGGGCATGATGCGGGCATCTCCTGCTGCAAAGAAGATGCGGACTGACTGACGCGGGACGCAAAAAATGAAGCAAAGCGTCGGCAGGTATAGTGGGACGCGGAGGGTACTTCCGATGAATGAGCGGATGCTTTATATCGCCGTGTTGGCGATTTTCAAACTGCTTGGACAGCAGAAATCAATCCGAGAAGTCGAGGACGCCGTGAACGAGGCGACAAGGGACTACGACAAGCACAATCCCCTTTATTGAGTGCAATAGAATTTGCATCGCTGGGGCAATCGCAGGCGGCATCGGGCGTGGACTGCTTCTAGGATTGCGGTTGCGCCGCCTGCATTTCTTTGAGCACGACGACAATGCCCAGCGCGATGAGCACGCTGATGAGCGCGAAGAGAAAGACGCTGGAGTAGCCGAAATAGCCGATGATGGCGCCGGCGATGGGGCCGACGAGGAAGAAGGATACATCGGCAAAAGCGGTATAGACGCCGAGCGCGGTGCCGCGATTGAATTCGGGAACGCGCTTGACCGCCTCCACACCGATGGCAGGAAAGACCAGCGAGAGACCTAATCCGCCAATGGCCGCGCCAGTCATCGCCATCCACGGCGCAACTGCCTGCCAGAGAAAAACCATGCCCACGGCCTCAGTCAAGAGCGAGGCGATAGCCACGGGATAGCCGCCGAAACGGCTGATGGTCCTGACGAAAAAGACGCGCACGAAGACGAAGCCGACGCCGAAGGCGGTGAGGCAAAGTGCCGCGCCGTTCCAATGCCGATTATGGTAGAAGAGAGTGACGAAGGTGGCCAGAACGCTGTAACTGACGCCGCCCAGCGCCAGCCCCATGCCGTGCGGAGCCACGCGGCCCAGGACATGCGCAAAGGGAAGATGTTCGCCGCGTTCGACGCGAACGGGATCCTTTTGCCAGGCGAAGACGAAACTGACCGCGCCAATGAGGATGGTGAGCACGCCGATGGAGGCCAGGCCCCAATACTGGTCGAGCACGACGCCGAGCGGCGCAGCGAGCGCCATGCCGCCGTAGGTGCTGATGCCGTTGAGGCCGATCACCTTGGCGGTATGTTCCTGGCCGGCAGCGGTGATGCCCCAGAGTGTGGAACCTGTGGAGCCCAGGCTTTCGCCCACGCCGAGCACGAGGCGGCTGGCGATGAGGACGGTAAAGCTGAGCCAATGCACTTCAGACAAAGTGGCCGCGCCGACCAGGAACGCGCCGCTCGCGGTGCAGCAGGCCATGCCCCAGAGTACGGAGGTCTTGGCGCCCATACGATCGGAGATGCGGCCCGCCCAGGGACGGCTGGCGAGAGTGGCGATGTACTGGATGCTGATGGCCAGCCCGGCCAGCACCGCGCTATAGCCCATGCGCAAATGCACGAAGGGCGGCAGCACCGCGAGCGGCAGCCCGATGGAAACGTAGCAGATGAACGTGAAGTAAACGTAGCCAGCAATATGCCGCGTATGGCTCTTGAATGCGTCCGGGGCCGGAATCGGGATGTGAGCTGTGGCGGATGTTGGCATCGCGTGGGTCGAACTCTACGGATAAAAACCGTGTGATTCCAGTATAGCGAAGAGTGAGATTTTCGGGCTGGAGAGGAACTGAGGTTACCGGAACAGACGGCACGGCGGGATGTACGCAGGCACTACACTGAAAGGAAACGAGCGGAGCTAGCGGAGTTCGATCGGCTCTGAGGGGCGACCAGGTTTCAAGCGCGGCGGGCCGGAAACACCGCGCGGGGATTGAAGGGGATGGCGGGATTTCACATCGAGCATTTCGGATGCCGGGCGGCGCGTGCCGACGGCGAGGCCATGGCGGGAAATCTGCGCGCATTCGACGAGCGCGAGCCCCTTGCCGCCGATGTGGTGATTGTGAATACGTGCAGTGTGACGGCGGAGGCTGATCGCGCCGCGCGCGCCTTTATTCGCCGCGCACACCGTAAAAATCCCGCAGCCAAAATTGTGGTGACCGGCTGCTATGCGCAACGCGCGCCCGAGGAACTTGCCACGATGGCGGGCGTGTCCGCGGTGGTGGGCAATAGCCACAAGGCGCTGACGCCGGAAATCATCCTCGAATTGACGCGCGGGGCGGAATTTAGGCCAGCTTCCCCGGTCCCCATATGCGACGGACCGGGGGCACCCGGCTTAGTGCCTGTGGAGTCGTTGCTTGCGGGCGCTCGGCGGTTAACGGGCGCCGCGCAGAGCGCTCCCATTTGGGTCGATGATCGCTTCGCACACTCCTTTATGGAGGACGTGCACTGGGGGGAGACGCAGCCGGCATCGGGCGCGCAGACTCGGCCCAACCTGAAGATCCAGGAGGGCTGCGGAAACCGCTGCACGTTTTGCGTGATCCCTCAGACACGAGGTCCATCCCAAAGTCTGCCCTACGCAGCAGTGATGCGCCAGGTGGAGGGTTTTGTGGCTGCGGGCGGCAAGGAACTGGTGCTCTCGGGCATCAACCTCGGGCGGTGGGGACGGGATTTTGCTGACCAGAACAAAGTCTTGTGGTCACCCACCCGTTCCGCAGAAGAGAGCGGAAAGGATGGGGCACGGGAGATTGCGGAAGAGCGGAATTGGTCTCCCGCCTTAGCCAATGCGCAAAGAACGCGCGTTGTCGAAGGTGAGGCACCCGCAGCTTCATTGGTGGGATTGGTGCGAGAAATTCTGGAACGGACAGGATTGCCGCGGCTGCGCTTGAGCTCGATTGAGCCGATGGATTGGGACGATGCACTGATCGCGCTGATGCGCGAATTTGGCGGCAGCAGGTTGGCGCGGCATGCGCATTTGCCGCTGCAATCAGGCTCGGATGCGGTTTTGCGGCGCATGCATCGCCGCTATCGCCCCTGGCACTATGCGGAGAAGGTGCATGCGCTGGTAGGTGCCGCGGGCCCCGATCTCACGCTTGGCGCCGACGTGATGGTGGGATTTCCGGGCGAGACGGACAGCGAATTCGAGGAGACTCTGGCTTTCGTTCGCGCGCTGCCCTTCGGCTATTTGCATCTGTTTCCGTTTTCGGCGCGGCCGGGCACGGCGTTGCATGCAGCAGCCAAATTGGAGCCCGCGGTAATGGGAGAACGCATGGCCGCATTGCGAGCGCTGGCCGCGGAGAAGAGCGAAGGGCACCGGAGGCGGTTTGTGGGGCGAGCACTGGAAGCGATTACGTTGCAAACGCCGGCGGCCCGGGCCGAGCGCGGATACACCACTGCATTGACCGAGAACTTTATTCCTGTCGGACTCGAGGGCCGTTTCGCGGCCAACCGGTTATTGCGGGTCCAGGTGACAGGGTTGAATGCGAAACACGAGCTCGCAGCCCGTGTGAGCGCTTAAACCCTTTGTTCATCGAGGCCAAGCCAATGTTATACTCAGTTTGCGCTTGTACCGTTGCGGCCCATGGGACACCCTGTCCCGGCCGGCACGGCGCAGCTCTCGGAGGAGCACCATCGCATTCGATAAACGAGCAGCCAAGAACTTTATTCGCATCAACGACCGGATTCGTGCACGCGAAGTCCGTGTGATCGACGAAAACGGCGAACAAATGGGAATTCTCACACCCTTTGAAGCCTTGAAAATCGCGCGGGAGCGCGGCCTGGACCTGGTTGAAGTTTCTCCCACCGCCGTACCGCCGGTTTGCCGCATCCAGGATTACGGGCGCTTCCTCTATGAGAAGGAAAAGAGCGAACGCGCCGCGCGCAAGCGGCAAAAAGTCATCACGCTCAAGGAAGTCAAGTTCTCCGTCACGGTGGACGAGCACGACTACCAGACCAAGAAGAACCAGGCGGTTCGCTTCCTGGGCGATGGCGACAAGGTGAAGGCGAGCCTGCGCTTCCGCGGCCGCCAGATGGCGCACCGCGAGCTTGGCTACAAGATCATCAACCGGCTGATCCAGGACATTGGCGAAGCCGGGGTGGTGGAGTTCATGCCGCGCATGGAAGGCACGATCCTGCACGCCATTCTTGCCCCAACGCGCAAGGAAGTGGCGAAGCCAAAGCTTCCCCCTGCGGCGCAGGCTTAGACGGCAGCGCCGCACCGCAAGGCGACGAGTCTGCCTTCCATCCCTGATCACGCACTAGACCGAAACCGGACATGGTGTACCCAGCGAAGGTGGCCTCCCACTCTTGCGACAGAGTTTCAAGAAGCAGGCTCTTCGACTCGCTCCTCTCGCTCAGAATGACGGCAAGGACGGGGCACGGAGCGCTGGGTACAGCCATCACGGCCGCCCTGACTGCGGCGCAGTTCCTTAAGGCATTTGCGTTCAATTGCATAGCAGGCGGCCGGGGTTCCGCATCGGGGCAGTGACGCAGATCCTTGATAGCACGATTTTCAGAATGGTAATATTGATCCATTCAAAGCCCCGCCAATCCCGGCCTGACGCGCTCCGAGGAACCTCCCGGTGGGGAGCTGTTGCGCGTGCTGCGGCACCTGTTCGACGACGCTCCCGCCAACCTGCGCGGCAAGGTCATCGGCATTTACGGAATCCTGTTCACGTTCAACGCGGCGGCGTGGCTGTGGGCGATCATAGCGTTTCGCCATTATCCGCTGCTGTTGGGCACGGCACTGCTGGCTTATAGCTTTGGCCTGCGCCATGCGGTGGACGCCGATCATATTGCCGCCATCGACAACGTGACGCGCAAGCTGATGCAGGAAGGCAAGCGTCCGGTGGGAGTCGGATTCATGTTTTCGCTGGGTCACTCCAGCGTCGTGGTGCTGGGTTCGGCAGCCATCGCCGCCACCGCTCTGGCCTTGCAGCATCGCATGGACGGGGCGCGCATGGTGGGCGGCGTAATCGGCACACTCGTGTCCGCGCTCTTTCTGTTCGGCATCGCCGCGGTGAACATTGTGGTGCTGACTTCCATCTATCGCGCTTTCACGCGCGTGCGCAATGGCGCTCCTTATGTCGATGAAGATTTCGACATGCTGCTGGCCAGCCGCGGATTTCTGTCGCGTCTGTTCCGGCCCATGTTCGCCATGATCCGGCGCAGCTGGCACATGTATCCGCTGGGCGTGCTGTTCGGGCTGGGATTCGATACTGCGACCGAGATCGGGCTGCTGGGTATCGCGGCGGCCGAAGCTACTAAGGGATTGAGTTTGTGGTCGATCATGGCGTTCCCGGCCCTGTTTGCCGCGGGCATGTCGCTGATCGACACCACCGACAACATTCTGATGCTGGGAGCTTACGGCTGGGCGTTCATCAAGCCGGTGCGCAAGCTCTACTACAACATGACGATCACATTTGTTTCGGTGGTGGTGGCGCTGGTTGTGGGCGGCATCGAGGCCCTGGGTCTGCTGGCCGGACAGTTCCACTGGAACGGCTTGTTCTGGAATGCAGTGCTGAAGCTCAACGGCAACTTTGGCGCCCTGGGCTACTTCATCATCGGGATCTTTGCATTGAGCTGGATCCTCTCCATCGCCATCTATAAATGGCGGCGCTTTGACGAGATGGAATTCGGCGACTGAGTGGCGCGCGAATGCGCCCGGCTGAAATCAGAGCCTGCTGTGGCTGCCGTCGCACATGCAGGGATTTGCCGTGTGCTTGCACCCGCAAAAATAAACGGTTTTGGATTCGGTTGCCTCGTACTTCGTGGGCGTGAATCCGGCTCCCTTGTGACTTCCGTCGCAAAACGGCTGGTTGGCGCTGCGCCCGCACGCGCACCAAAAATAGGTTTTGCCCGCTTCTACGGCGACAGGATATGGGCCTTTCTGGGCAATGACTGGATCGGGCATGATGATGGCTCCTCGCTCGGGGATAAAGCTTCCTGTTCGCAAATATAGACGATGGAGGGCCTGCCGATTCCAATAGGCGCTAAGGCTGCGATCGCATGGATTCGACCAAGCGGAGTTCATGCTATCCCACCCTTTCGCAAATGCGCGAAAGGATGGGGCACGGGTAGGTTCTCTCCAAGCGGTCAGAGGCTTAGTGGACGCCGGACTTCGGGAAGACCTGGGCCAGCCACGGGATCTGCACGAAGGAAGTAAGTATGAGCACGGTGCAGCAGATGCCTAACAGCGCCATCACACGCGGCTCGCGATAGAGCTTTTCAGGATTCTGTACCGGGCTATCCTGGGAGAATGCGAGATTGAAGTAGACGGCCATGAGCAGCGCGATGAACGGGAAAGCGAAGATCATCTCCATGCGGTAGCGCATGATGAAGGCGCCGAAGAAAAGCATGGACGTGGCGGCATAAAACAGCACGGAAGCCAGCAGCGACTGCTCGGTGTAGAAGAGGAACGAGCGCCGGTAGAGCGAGGCCAACTGGTAACCGATCTGGCGGAACTCGCTGAAGCGCTTCAAGGCCATGAAGTAGCCGCCCAGCATCCAGTAGGCGATGAGCAGCGAGGCAGGGGGAAGCACGGTGGAAGTGACGATGTACCAGCCCACGCAAAAGCGGATAGGGTTGTTGATCGATTCGGAGAGTACGTCGAGCCAGGGGACATCCTTGGTGCGTACGGGCGGAATGTTGTAGAGGCATCCCATGACCCAGAGGCTGAAAACGCAGAGGAACAGCATTTTTGAGACGGCGAGCGCGAACAGGAATCCGATCAAGCCGCATGCAATCCATTGCGCGCAAGCCAGGGGGACATGAATGATGCCGCTGGCCGCGGGGCGCATACATTTGGTGGGGTGCGCCCGGTCAAAAGGCGCGTCGAGCAATTCGTTCAATACATAATTGCTGCTGGCGGTGGCCACAACGGCTAACAGACCCAGAGCGGCCCTCCAGAACAACGCCAGGCTGGCCGACTCTCCGGTAATGCTGGCGGCGACGACGATTCCGGGAAAAACGAAGATCTGCTTGACGGAATGATCGAGGCGAAAGAGGTCAAAATGTGCCGCCAAGCGGCCCCGTGCGTCAGTTAACGGTAGGGAAATGGTTGTCATGCTCATGCGGTGTCCTCAAGCACTCCAGATTCGGGTCCTCTGCGTGGAAACTCTACTTGAAGCCGGGTGCGGCTTCACCCTCAGGAGCTTTCGCGTACGAGCGATAGCCTGACACGCTCCCGCCTGAGGAATCGCAGATGATGACCGACACATATTCATTGTTGTAAGACGCGAAAAATTCGTTTGAGGATACCCGAACCCCACATTTTTTCTTTGCCTTAGGGCGGCAATGCAGCGCCCGGAGCGTGATCTCGCGGGAACTGTAAACCTGCGTGGTCCAGTCTGCGTCTACTCTCCGTAAGGCTGGATTCCGCTTCATTGCGGGTTCTTGCTTTGTGAGCGTCCAGATGGAAAAGACCAGCACACGCACCCTCTGAGGTGGTTGACGGGCTTATGAAACTACTGCGAATCATCCCTCTCGTTCTGATTCTATTGGGTGCGGTCATGTTGTCGGAGCGCCCCGCGTACGGCTACACCGACCCGGGTACCGGCCTGCTGGCCATCCAGGCAGCGGGATCCGCGCTGATCGCCACCGGGTGGTACTTGCGCCGCAAACTCCACGCCCTCTTTCACCGCAAGGAACAGACCGCGCACAACGCCGCAGAGCAGTCCGGCATCTTAAACACCGAGGATCCACCCCGCGTGTGAATCATCTGGTCGATTTTTCATCGACACATGCGAAAACTCCGTTCGCAGGCAGCCGGCTGGAAGCGACCTTTCGCGATCCGGCGGGCCAGTTGCGGCTGACGGAAGACTGCGCCCTCCGGCAAATCCATCCCGCGGCCTGGGAAGAGACGCAGGCATTCCTGGCATCGCCGTTGCGCGCGACTCTGGAGCAGAGCGGTGAATTGATCGCGAGCAAGATTGCCAGTCCCGACGACCACGCGTGCATCGCTGCCGGCGAGTTGTGGCTGGAGCATCCGCGCGTGGATCCCATCAGCTACCCGTGGGAGTGGACAACGGCGCAGTGGCGCGCGGCGGCTGAGCTGACCTTGCGCGTGGCCAGCCAGGCCATTGCCGCGGGATGGACGCTAAAGGATGCGACCCCGCTGAACATCCTCTTTGCCGGCCCGCGCCCCGTCCTGGTGGATGTGTTGTCGTTCGAGCGCCGCGATCCGCGCGCGACGGCCTGGCTGGCCTACGGGCAATTCGTGCGCACTTTTTTGCTGCCGCTGGTAGCGGCGAAGTATTTGAGCTGGCCGCTTCAGGCTACGCTCTTTACGCGCGACGGCTACGAGCCGGGGGACATTTACAAAACCCTGCCGCGCCGGCAGCGGATCAATCCGGCACTGTTCGATGTGGTTACGCTGGCCACGCTCTTTGAGCGGCGCGGCCAAAAAGCAGCCGAAGCAAAAAAGATGCCTTCGGCTAGCGATCCCGACTTGGCGACGCACATTTTGCAGAAGCGCATCGCGCGCCTGGGCAAGCAGATTCGCCATGCGGCCGGCTCGCCGAACCGCAGCCAGTGGAGCGATTACACGCAACTCGCGCACCACTATCAGCCCGCCGACATTGAGCAGAAACAACGATTTGTGAGGGAGACGCTCAAGCATTGCCGCCCTTCGGATGTGCTCGATATCGGCGCCAACACGGGAAGCTATTCCCGGATCGCCGTCGAGACGGGCGCCAAGGTGGTCGCGCTCGACAGCGATGCCGCGGTCCTGGAAGCGCTGTGGGAGGCGGCGGCGCGTGAGAGCCTGGCTGTAACGGCGCTGGTTGCCAACATCGCCCGGCCAACGCCCGCGGCGGGATGGCGGAATCGCGAACATCTTTCACTGCTCGACCGGCTGACGGGGAAATTCGACCTCGTGCTGATGCTCGCGGTGATTCATCATCTGATTCTGCGCGAGCAGTTACCGCTCAAGCACATTGCCGAACTCTCGGCGAGCCTGACGCGCCGCTGGCTGCTGGTGGAGTGGGTTCCGCCGTCGGACCCCATGTACCGGGAGTGGCTCCGCGGGCGCGACGAGATCTACGGCCATTTGACTGAGGACGATCTGAAGCGCGCGTTCTCCCCGTCGTTTGCCGTTGCCGATCGCCTGGAACTGAGCAATGGGCGCGTGCTTTTGCTCCTGGAGCGTGCCGCGGAGCAAGCGGACACCACGATTGACGCCGACGAGCCGCACTGTGAGGCCCAGCCGCACGATGAAGCGAGCGCGGCATGATGAAACGCGGCATGATTCAGCGCGTTGGGCAGGCGTGGGGTTTTGCCTCCATTGTGCTGCTGCCAAATTACATCGACCTCACTTCATCCACCGGCGACGCGCGCATGCGCTTTCCGTCGCCGCTGACGCGCATCGCACTGGCTCATCTGACGGACTTCGCGATTGTGGCGCTGGTTTTTTGCGGCGCGATGGCGATGCTGCGCAAACTGAAGGCGTGGCCGGCGATTCGCTGGACGCTGATAGCCTTGCTGCCGATCTATCTGCTGGCGCGCAATCTCGATGTCTTTCCCTTCGACGTGCCAATCCTCGCGGTGCTTGCCGTGAGCCTGCTGTGGATCGCCACACTGATTTTTCTCGCCCTGCGCGCACCGAGAATTGCGGCGCGGCTGCACACTACAGGCAGCGCCGCGCTCACGGGATTCGCCGTCTTTGCCCTGGTCATGACCGGGCAGCTAGTGCGCGCCGCACTTTGGCGTCCGGGACCGCAGGCCTACGCAACGCCCATCGCTGCACAGCCCGCCAACAAGCCGCGCCTGGTGTGGATTCTCTTTGACGAACTGGCTTACAAGCAGACTTTCGAAGCGCGCGATGCGTCGCTCCAGCTACCGAATCTCGATCGGCTGCGCAGTGAAAGCACGATCTACACCGACATGACTCCCATCGCCTACCGGACTACGCGCGCGGTGCCGACCCTGATGATGGGCCACGTCGTGACCGACGTGGTGTTCACAAATGACAATCGCTACCTGGTGCAGATTGAGAACTCGCAGCAATGGCAGCCCTTCGACGTGAACGCTTCACTCATGGGCCTGGCGAAGCAGCGCGGCGTTACGACGTCGATCGTGGGGTGGTACGTCGCCTACTGCCCGATCTTTGCCGGCGTAGCCACGGAGTGCTACTGGAGCAACGACGATGCGCAGGATCGCGGTCCTACGTGGCTCGATGCGAGCTTTGCCGAGAATGTCTGGTTCCCGCTGCGCATCCTGGTGGAGCAGTTTGTGTGGCCGAGCCGCGCGTGGAAGGACAATGCGGAGTGGAACTCGGAGGGACACATTGCTTCGGTGAAGGATGTGAGCCGTCATGCGCTGGACGCGCTCGAAACGAGCCAGGCCGATATGATTTTTCTGCACATTCCCGCGCCGCATCCGGCCGCCTTCTGGGATCGCCGCACAGGCACATTCGCATCCGGCGGATCGTATCTTGATGGGCTGGATTATTCTGACCGGCTACTGGGGCAGATGCTCAAGATTCTGGAGGCGCAACCGCGCTGGGCGGCGACCACATTGCTCGTGCAGGGAGACCATTCGTGGCGCACGAAAATGTGGCGGCCTGTGCCCGGATGGAACTCGGAAGACGAGCGTGCTTCCAACGGAGGCGAGTGGGATCCACGGCCGGCTCTGCTGATTCACGCGCCGGGCCAGAAGAGCGCCAACGCGGTGACTGCACCCACCAGCCTGATGTTTGTGCACGATTTTGTGGCCGCGCAGATACAGAGGATAGGGCGGTAAGTCTCTGGCAAGTTCCCTCCCACCCTAAACGCTAAGACGCGTCTAGGATCTGGCACCCCGCAGTTTTGGCACGTTAACGCGGCAGCGCCTTGATTCCCGTGATATGCAGGGCGACTGCGGGTGTGTTCGACGACGGCTGAGCGCCGGCAACGGAGATCGCGTAATCTCCCAGCAGAACGGTCCGATTGCCTTTTTCGTCCACCTCGCTCAACTGCCGCGGCGTGAGCGTGAATTCGACGCGCTGCGTTTCGCCTGCACGCAAATGAATTCGCTCGAAGCCTTCCAACTCCACGCGAGGCGAAATCGCGGTTTGAGGAGGTGTGACGTAAAGCTCGACGACTTCGTCGCCATCGCGCGGGCCCGCGTTGCGCACCTCGGCGGCTACCGTGACGGAGTCACCGGCGTGGATCGTGTTGCTGCTCGCTTGCGGTGCGCCATAACTGAAGCGCGAGTAACTCAAGCCGAATCCGAAGGGATACATCACTTTGCCCTTGAAGTAGCGATAAGTTCTGTTGCTCATCGAATAATCAGTAAGTGCGGGTAAATCGCTGGTGGAGCGATAGAAGGTAACCGGCAAGCGTCCCGCGGGATTGTTCTTGCCGGCCAGGGTTTCCGCAATGGCGTCGCCGCCTTCCTCGCCGGGATACCATGCCGCGAGGAGCGCATCCGCATGTTCGTTGACCCACGGCACGGCCAGTGCGCTGCCGGTCGTGAGCACCACAATCAGCGGCTTGCCCATGGCGGCCAGCGCTTCCAGCAGGTGCTGCTGCGCTGGAGGAAGTTCAATACTGGTGCGGTCGCCGCCCTCGAAGCCGTCGACGTGCACATTCATTTCTTCGCCTTCAAGATTGGGCGAGAGGCCGACAAATGCGACGATGGCATCGGAGTTCCTTGCCGCCTGAATGGCCTCGCCGAGCAAACTGCTGGCCGGCGGAATCCACTCGAGGTCGACGAAGCGATCATTGGGAGAATGCACATACTCAATGCGGATGGCGTGCGGCTGCGTATCGGCAAAAGTGAGTCGCGCATTTGCCGGAATGCTGCGACTTTCCATGACCAGCTTGTCGTCAACGTAGAGCCGGATGCGGTCGAGCGATTTGCCGGACGGTTGCTGCGTGGCGGAAATGCCGCCGCCGGGATCGAAGGACATGAATCCGCGCGGTCCGCGCAGTCCCAAGACGTAATCGCCGGCTGCAGGCGGCACCAACTCGCCGGTCCATCGCACGGAGAATGCCGTCGCAGGAAAGTCCGCCGCAGGCGCCACGCGGTTCCAATCGAAATTGATCTTTGCGTCGACGCGCACCATTTTCGGCGCGCCCTCAAATTGCAGATTGTCAAAATATTCGCCCTTCAGCCCCACGGTCTGGAGCGAGGCATCCGTGCGCAGGTACACTGCGGGAACGGGCGCGGGCGCACCGTCGGCGAGGATCGATCCCGGAGCATAGAGGATGTTGTTGCGGCCGAATTGCCTTCGCATCCCATCGAGAGGTGAAATAAGATGCGACGCGGTTCCGTTGTAGTTGCCCTCGATGGATTCGAGCAAATCCGCGGTTGGACCCACGACGGCAAGCCTGCGGATGGAGGGCTTGAACGGCAGGATACTGTCGCGATTCTTGAGGAGCACGATCGATTCGCGCGCGGCTTCGAGAGCCAGTTCGTGGTGCGCCGCGGAATCGACCTCTGAGTACGGAATCGCGTTGAAAGGCACGGCCGCCGGTGGGTCGAACATGCCAAGCCGCATACGCGCCGTAAACAGTCGCCTGGCCGCAGTGTCGATCTCGGCTTCGCTCACCAAATGGCCGGCGACGGCCTCGTTCAATGCCGTGTACGCCGAGCCGCAATCCAAATCGGTCCCGGCTTTGACGGCATCGGCGTCTCCCTGTGCTGGACTCGTTGCGTAGTGGTGCCCGCGCTCAATGTCGGCGACCGCATCGCAATCGGAGACCACGTACCCGTTGAATCCCCAGTCCTGGCGCAAATGTTTCTCGAGCAACATGGGGTTAGCGCATGCTGGTGTTCCGTCGATGGAGTTATAGGCGCACATGATGGAATCCGCGTGACCATCCACGATGGCGGCGCGGAACGCGGGAAGATACGTGTCCTCGAGATCGTGATCTGAAACGTCGACGTTGAAGCCGTGGCGCAGAGGCTCTGGCCCGCTGTGCACGGCGAAGTGTTTGGGTGTCGCTACCAGTTCCAGGTAATGGGGATCGTCGCCTTGCAGCCCTCTGACAAACTCCACGCCCAGACTTGCGGTGAGATACGGATCCTCACCAAAGGTTTCCATGCCGCGACCCCAGCGCGGATCGCGAAAGATATTGATGTTCGGCGACCAGAAGGTGAGCCCTGCGAAGCGGCTGCGATCGTCGTTGCGAATGGCCTGGTTGTACTTGGCGCGCCCTTCGACCGCGATGACTGTCGCGATCCGGTGCACAAGCGCAGTGTCCCAGGTGGCCGCGAGGCCGATGGATTGCGGAAAATTCGTCGCAAAGCCATTGCGCGCCACGCCATGCAGCGCTTCGTTCCACCAATTGTAGGCAGGCACACCCAGCCGCGGAATGGCGGGCGCAACATCCTGCATCTGGCTCATCTTCTCCTCGAGCGTCATGCGGCTAACGAGATCTTTGGCGCGGTTCTCGGGCGCGAGAGCGGGATTGAGATACGGGCAGGACGAGGCGCCGCACAATCTCTGCTGGTCAGATATGTACCGGTTTGGCGCTGCCTGCTGCGCGGGCAGAGAGATCCCCGCCGGGCTGAGCACGCTGATTGCCGCAAGT
This sequence comes from uncultured Occallatibacter sp., assembly GCA_964569985.1. Classification (GTDB taxonomy): domain Bacteria; phylum Acidobacteriota; class Terriglobia; order Terriglobales; family Acidobacteriaceae; genus Telmatobacter. The sequence continues at coordinate 103,185 of CAZMWL010000008.1, read as the reverse complement.
AGGAACGCTGGTTTTGTCATGGTCGTCTTTAGGTTTGCTCTTTACAGGCCGCAGAGTATGATGGCCGCCGCGGGCGCGGAATGGGCTTTGCGAAACGGCGCTGCAGTGCGCGCCGGGCTTAATGAATCAACATCCGGAATGAGAGGAAGTCGTTCAAGGGAACGGAGCGGCCTTTAGCGCTTGGCGCGCAAGCTTGACGCGCGCACCACGAGTTGCGGAGCCACCAGCGCGCTCTTGCGAGGCATCGGCGTTTTGCTCTCTGCCATTTTCAGCGCCCGCGTGGCCGCAATCTTGCCGATCATCTTGCTGTTCTGATCCACCGAGGTCAGCGGCACGCGGAGGAAATCCGAATAAGAAAGGTTTCCGCATCCCACGACCGCGACATCTTCAGGAACACGCAATCCCGCATCGAAGATGGCGCGCATGGTGCCCAGCGCGACTGGATCGTTGAAGCAGAAGATACCATCCGGACGCGGCTTGAGTGCAAGCAGTTTTGCCGCGGCCGCGTAGCCCGCTTTATCGCCCACATGGTCCCCGGAAGGCCCGATGGAAACAACGTGTCCCGCCAAAGGGGTCATCTGGTGCGCTACCAAAGCCTGCTTGTACCCGTGGAGACGGCCAATTGCGGTGCTGATCTCAGGCCCGCGAATGTGCGCGATGCGCCGGCAACCCTGCTCGATCAGGTGCGTGGTGGCCAGCATGCCGACTGCGGTATCGTCGACGCCTACGAAGTTCGATTCGAAGCCGGGAAACTGCCGGTCCAGCAGGATGTAAGGGACGTTTTGCTCATCGAATTTCCGGAAACTTTCCGCCGTCCACTGGGACGAGGCGATCAACATCACGTCTACGCGCCGCGCCAACAACTGCGCGATCTCTTCCTGCTCCAGAGCGGGGTCCTCGTCGGACGATGAGATGAAGAGACTGTATCCCTTGCGCCGCACCTCAACCGAGATGCCTTTCGCGATTTGCGCGAAGAAAGGGTGGAGCAGGTCGGGGACGACCAGGCCGATTGTCCAGGTGCGGCCAGCGATGAGCGAGCGAGCGGCGAAATTGGGCTGATAATTCAGCTCCTTCATCCGCTTCAGTACGCGCTTACGCGTTTGCTCGCCGATGTCGGGATGATTGCGCAAGACTTTGGAAATGGTGACTACGGACAGCCCCAAATCCTGCGCTATATCCTTTAGTCGCGCAACCATGCTTCCGGCGCCTCCGCGCGCCCCATTCCCGATGGGAAAGAAGATACTGAATGCACTTAGTTTACATGTAAGGGGGACAAGAAGGGCCGCAATGGCGGCGAGGCCGGATGCGGCGCGACTTGACGTGGCTGGGGCTTGCCGCGTCAGATTCAATCGCAATGCGACTCTAGCTAGGAGAGTGACACTGAAAGCGCCTACCGCAAATGGTAGCTCACCCCGGCGGCGAACCCGGCAGGATTGAGCGTGTGGTGCTGTAAAGTGACGGGGCTTAGAAAATCCGGAAAACCCTCATACGTATAATCGCCGCGTAACCAGAAGTGGCTCCATAGTTTGTACTCCGCGCCGCCGCCCATCGCCCACGTGACGCGCGTGTCATGAACATAGGTCGCTGTTGTCTTGTGCGGGAAGCTTAGGCCGCCAAACCCGAACTCGCCCTTCGCATAAGGCGCCAAGCGATGCCAATGATAGACATAAATCACGCCGCCCTGGCCGACAAAGAACTTATACGCGGGCGCGGGCTCCGCGCCGCCGGCCATCATTGAATAGCCTTCAGCTGTAACTCCCAATCCATGCCAGAGTTCGTCAACAGCCCATGCTGCTGGGCCGTACCTTTCAAGTTTTCCCCAGTCGCCGCGCCAATAATCGACGCCGGCGCCAAAGCTCACCTTCGAATTGCCGCCAGAAGACGCCTCGGGTCTCACTTGAGCCATAGCCGGCAAGCAGCACGAAAAAGTCATTACGACCGCAAGCACCCTTAAGCGCATTCTAGAAAGCTCCGGATAAATCAAAGTCACTCCTACGGCCACAAGAAAAGTGCCTGCATATCAAATATCTGTTTCGTGACTCCGTTGCTGCCTTGCACGGACGACTTATGTGTAAAGCCACTTCTGCCACCTGCTTCTATAACTCTGCCTTGCCCTCCGCGTCGCCATCCACCTCGCGCGTATTACTCGCAGGCAATTCGCTAACTCACGCACGCAAGCGATAAGTTCGTTTCCTCCGACGCCCGCCGTCTAGTTCCCTTCGCCATCGATTGATATTGTGGAGCGGAGCGCAGAGGCGCCAGAATGGGATCAATTTCAAATCCCAAACTCCAGAGCGATCCGCTGTCATCGGACTCCTTCAGCCAATGCATTGCCGCGCCGAGATCGTTGAGGCCCAGCGCGACGAGGGCGAGGGAATAAGCAACTTCGGTATCCTGCCCGGCGGCCGAGCCTGTTAAGCTGTGGAGGATGTAAAGAGCGTCCTGGTCGCGTCCAGTGACTGCATAGCAGTAACCGAGCGCGGCTTGCAACAAGCAGAGATGGGAACAATAGGCAGGCCGACGAGCCACCAGCTCTTGCAGCGGCGGCATACTCTTCTCGGGATCATTCCGGTCGATGATTGCAAGCCCCTCCAGCGCATCGAGCAAAGACCCTGAGAGGCCGGCTCGTCTGGCCTGCGCGATCAGGTGGCGGGTCGCAGCGGCGTTGCCAGCTAAGTACTCAACCCAGCAACGGACGATCACAGCGGGCGCGCTCAATGGATACTGCGCCGTAAAAGCATGAAGCAGGACCGCCGCATCGGAGAGCTCCCCGTCTGCGATGTGCAATAACGCACGCCCAACAACGGCTGGCCCGAAGGCCCTCCGCTGCTCCAAAGCAGCATCGAAATCGCAGCGCGCCCCATATCTGTCGCGCTCAAGAACTAATCGAACCCAGGCTCTTGCGGTTCGCACCTCGGTACGCTCGGAATCGAGTTCCATAGCCTGCTGAAGCGCAAATCTCGCCGCGGCGCTGCTTGGCGTAGTCGTGACGTTGTCAAAAAGACCGCCGGCTATAAGTGCGATAGTTATGCCAGCAAATGCACCTGCGTCCTCAGGATTACTATCAACTGCCTCGCGGTAAAGCCGCGTGATCACGCCGAGATCTGAAGCGGACAGTGTATTCCACATTGTCTCTGCAACAGCCAGAAGCTCGCAGGAGCGATCGAGCCTTGCAGTTGCGAAAAAAAGACGAGCGTCAGAGGCTCGGTGTCCGGCGAACGCCGCGTCAAAAGAAGCCAGTTCAAGCGCGACTGGTGCGCTTGAAGCTCGGTAAGGTGCCACAAGAGAATGACCGCGGCTGCGCAGCCAGGCCTCCACTTCATCGACGTAGGCAAAGATTCTTCCGGACCCGCTGCCGACGCGGCGCACCGGCAGACTGAATTCGGAAAACCATCTCTGCGCAGTGCGGGGGCTGCATCCAAGATAACCCGCCACCGACTTCCAGGAGTCGAGTCTGGCTTGCGGGCTAAGTCTAAGTGTAATTGCCTGAGTCACCGACCGCCCCCTGGAGAAACACTTCTGTCAGCCATGGGGTGGATTATAAGGAGACACTGAAAGCCGCGGAAGCATTATTCATCCCCTTTCCAAGACTTTAGTAATGACGAATGGCCATGAATCACGCCGCGCCTTAGTGAGCACGCACGTACCGAGATCACTGGCTATTGCGGTGCAATGTAGCGCGTAGGAAGATACTTAAGCATCTACAGGAAGGTGTGGCGCGCGAATTGTCAACTCGTGTCGTGCTTTTGCGCAGAGTGCCCGCGCGCTTTGAATGCTACATCTGAAGTCAGGGGTTACTTTAGTAGCGTTGACATTCATACGGCCCGGACAGAGGATAGCGACAGCATTGGATCGTTTTGCAACAGTGCATCTGGTAAGGGTGCTAACTTGCACATGGCGAAGCCTTAAGCAAAATGCGAATGGGGATCACGTAATGATGCTTGGGCTGAGAATGCGCCCCGCCGCAAAGCGTCTCCCGCACTGCACGCCCGCACGAAAAAATTCACTGGCCGACGGCGACACGGTCGCGTCGGTATTCAGGACTTGCTATGGCGACTGCCTGCTTCCATACATCTAGAGAAGTCAACATCTGCGATGCAATTGCTTCGCTGGGATGTGTAGCGCACTCATTGGAGCGCAGTTGGTATGCAGTTAGCACCTTGCCGCGCAACGAGCAATCGGTGGCAAGGTATCTTGATGCAAACCTGATCGAAGCATTCCTTCCAACCCGCGAAAGCGTTCGCCGCTGGAAAAACAGGCAGACTGTTACGGTCGTCGAGGCTCTGTTTCCAACCTATGTGTTCGCACGCATTCATATGTCCGAGCAAACCTCTGTTTTGCGCTCGCCTGGTGTGCGGAGAATTGTAGGCAACCACCAGGGGCCGATCGCGCTTCCCAGTTCTGAGGTTGAGTTTCTGCGTACGCGCCCGTTGGGCAACAAGATTGAAACCTTCAAGGAACCCGCAATTGGCGAAAGAGTTCGTATTTGCAAGGGACCAATGCTGGGGTTGGAGGGAACTTTGATTCGGAAGAAGAGCGGTCTCCGGTTTGTACTTACGTTAGAGCTTATCAACCAGAGCGCGGCACTTGAGGTCACCGCTGACGAACTTGAGCCGATGTCGTCGTACGCGCGATAGATGTGCCCGGAAACACACTACTCCCTAGAGCGATGTTGAGCGCTGAGGCCTTGATGCAGGACTCTGCGACAGTCATTGCGTAAACATCGCCAGGGTCTGTTCATCCCAAAAACAAATTGAGAAACAATGGCTCGAAAGGACCTAAGTGTCATGTTGACGCCCAGAACATCCGATGTTCACGGACGAATTATCCGGGCCGCTACCGCGTTGTTCTCGCGGCAGGGATTCCACGGTACCAGCACACGCGAAATTGCGCGCCTAGCGGAGGTGAGCGAAGTAACCATCTTTCGTTACTTCGAGCACAAGGATGACATTTTCTGGTCAGCCCTTCATTCGTGCTTTGAATCAATCCGCACCCGGCTGGAGTCGTTGGATCGATCGGCAAAGCGCGACAACCCGGAAATCATGCTGCCCCAGTTGATCGGCGTGTTAGTCGATATAGCCACTTATTCGCCCGAAATGATTCGCCTTATGGCAGTTGCACTGCTCGAGCTTCGGGGTAAGGCGGAGGATCTATGCCGGGAGAACCTCACGCCATTGTTTGCGGCGATCTCGGCCTATTTATCCAAGAACATTGAGAGCGGAACGGTTCGCAATTTGAATCCGGCGATTGTCGCGGCGGCGATTGCACTCACAGTGGTCGTACAGCCGGAACTGTCGAAACTCATTGACGGGAACGGCCTTTCGCACCTCGGGAGCCGCGAAACGATCGATGAATACTCGTCGTTCTGGCTGAATGTGCTGGTGCCGTCGGCGCCGTAGTTGTGCGTTGTATTTTCGGTTTCACGAATTCATCCCACTTGATCTGGAAGGGTCAATACACCATGAGCACTGTCGGGATTGACGAATCGCAGCTCCGCATCAAGCCTGTCGAGGACCAGGTCGACAGCACGCCCGCTGAAGGCGAGATATCGTTCGGAAGCCGCTTTGAGCGGTTTCTCACGGCCATGGAGATAGGTGCGGATTGGCTCACGGTGCTGTTCGCGGTGAATTGCGGCTATGCCGTACATCACATGTTAGGACTTGGAAGGAGCGTCCATTACACGTTTGCCGCGCAGTTCTATATTTCGGCTGCAATCGCCGCCTTCTATGTGTTGTTGCTCGATAGAGACGGAGCGTATCGATCGAGCAACAGCCTCCTGAGAATCAAGGAAACGGAGAGATCGCTGCGCGTATCATTCCAGGCGTTTGTGCTGATTCTTCCTATAACATTCTTCAGTGACTATGTGTCTCTGCGGTGGGTGTTCTTGACTGCAATGGTGTTTGTGCCGCTGCTGCAGGCCATTGAGAAGCAGTTTCTGTTCAACGTTTCGCGCGCATTGCGGGCGCGCAATGTCGGGGTGCAACGAGTGCTTGTTTACGGCGCGGGCACAAGCGGCAGACGCGTGGTATCGGCAATCCTGCGCGCACCGAAGCTGGGTCTTACGCCGGTGGCGCTTATCGATGACGATCCGGAACTCGAGGGGCAGGACGTTTTTGAGTATGCTTACCGGCGCGGACAATCGGTTCAAGTCATTTCCGGCCCGGTGACCAGGGATCTACTACGCCGCTATCAGTGTGGCATGCTGGTGATCGCAATTCCCAGCCTGGGGCGCGAGAAGTTTTCCAGTGCGGTGCAAGCGGCGCGATCTTCGGGCGTGCGCCTTGCGTATATTCCCGGCCAGGCTATCGCTTCAGATTATTGGACAGAATATGCCGACATCGATGGCATCCTGCTGAGCGTATTTGGGCAGCCGGCGCACCAGTGGCAATACGAAGCGGTGAAGAGGGGTTTTGACTTTCTGGCCGCGATCGCACTGCTCATCCTGCTATTTCCGCTGTCCCTGATCCTGGCGATCATGATCCGGCGGGATTCACCGGGGCCGGTTCTGTTCAAGCAGCAGCGCGTGGGAAAAAGCGGCAAGCTATTCACGCTCTTTAAATTCCGCACCATGAGCGTGACCGCACCTGCATATCAATTCTCGCCCACGGAGTCGAACGATCCGCGGATCACGCGGGCGGGGCGATTCCTCCGCCGCACCAGTCTGGACGAATTGGCGCAGCTGATCAATGTTGTGAGGGGCGATATGTCGCTGGTAGGGCCCCGTCCTGAGATGCCTTTTATCGTCCAGCAATACAGCACCGCACACACCCAAAGGCTGCGCGTGAAGCCCGGAATCACTGGCTTGTGGCAACTGAGCGCCGATCGCGCATTTCAGATCCACGAGAACATTCAATACGACCTGTACTACATTCGGCATCGCGGCTTCTTTATGGATTTCGCAATTCTGTTGCACACCATGATCTTTGCGATGCACGGAATCTAAGTCCGGGGACGGCGTGCCTGGCATGAGCCGAGTGTGTGCCGGACGGATTTGTTGGGCGTCGATTGAGAGGAGAAAAGATCGCACATGGCTACCGCTACGATAACTGAATCTCGACTGGAAGCTGCGTTCAGACAGGCGTCACGCATGAATATCCTCGGCGTGGGGATCAGCACGATCAACATGAACGACGCCGTGGAACTGAGCGATGCGCTGATTCGCTCGGGCAATAAGAGTTATATATGCGTCACTGACGTTCATACGGTGATTGAGGCGCAGTCCGACACTGCGCTGCGGTCTATTCTGAATCACTCCTTCCTGACAACCCCGGATGGCGTGCCTCTTGTCTGGATCGGAAGACTGCTGGGACATCGCCGGCTTCGCCGCGTCTACGGCCCGGACTTTCTGATCGAAATGTGCAAGGTGTCAGCGCAGCGCAAGTACCGGCACTTCTTTTTTGGGGGGAAACCGGGCGTAGCACAAAGCCTGGCCGCAAAACTCACGGAACGTTTTCCGGGGCTCGAGATTGTGGGCACCTATATGCCGCCGTTCCGGCCGCTGACCCGCAACGAGGAGCAGCAGCTTGAACAGATGGTGCGGGAGGCGCAGCCCGACATCCTTTGGGTGGGACTGGGTTCTCCGAAGCAGGAGAAGTTCATGGCGCAGTTCTGCGGCAGGCTGGACGCCAAGCTCATGGTTGGCGTTGGCGCCGCATTCGACATTCACTCCGGAGCCGTGAAGGAGGCGCCTCAGTGGCTCAAGACAATGGGTCTGCAGTGGCTGCACCGTCTTGCTTTGGAGCCGCGCCGCTTGTGGAGGCGCTACTCGATCTGCATACCCAGCTTTATCTGGGGGATCAGCTTGCAGTTTCTCGGCATTCGCCGGTTCAGCATCGGCGCATAAACGCGCGCGATGAGCATGCCCTGGGGAAAAACGAGCATTTGTCTGCAGGATATCAAAAGCTTCCCGGGAAAGAATGCGCATTGGGGCGGAGTCAAAGCTAGTACCTTCCCGAAAACTACCTATCTTCATTTCCTCACTACGAGTGTTCCAGAAATTAGCCGTGCAGGTCCGCAGGAAAGAACGAATCTAAGTCATTCCAGCGAGCCAGTTGACCGAAAGGGAATCAAGTCTCATGTCGTCTAACGCATCTTCACCTACGCAATTAGGCTTTACCCCTCCCGGCTCGCTCGCAGTCTCCATGCCGCAAAACGCCGATTTAGAACTCCGAGATCTGGTGCTCATTTTCAGAAGGCGCAAAAGCATAGTTATCGCTGCATTTGCTGTCGGCATACTCTTGGCCGCACTGCTTCTCTTGCTTTCGCAAAAGCAGTACAGCTCCACCGCGACCATTGAGATCAACAAAGAGAACAGCAGCGAGTTAGGGATGGCCGATCTGTCGGGGATAGGATCCGGCATCACCGGGGACAATGAGATCAACATGCAGCTGCTGACTGAGGAGTCAGTGATTCAGAGCGACAATACCGCGCTGAGCGTGATCGAACGGCTGGACCTGGAATCGGTTCCTCCTTATGCGGCGCCTGCGGGTGACGATAGAAAGAATGCAGGTTTGGCGCAGGAACATGGATTACCGCTGGATAAGGCGCCTTTCCGGCGTGATCGCATTCTGCAGATGTTTCGGTCGAGATTGCGCGTGTCGCTGGTCAAGGGCACCCGTCTGATCGACATTACTTACACAGACACCGACGCGGCGAGGAGCACCGCCATTGCCAATGCAGTGGTTGAAGCGTACATGAATGAATACACGGAGACCCGATATCAGGCTTCGTCAAGGGCCTCGTCGTGGCTGACCAATCAGCTGGCAGATCTGAAGGATCGAGTAGCGGCAAGCCAGGCGAAGGTCGATCAGTTTCAGCGGGAATCCGGCCTGACAGGGATGACGTTATCTCCCATCAGCCAAAAGCCAGGCGACACGACCGCGGTGCCATCATCGGATAATGTTCCGCTCGAGCGCCTGCTGGAACTCAATCGCGACTTGACGAATGCGGAGGTCGCGCGCATTGCGAATGAGGCCGCATACCGGTTGACGGAAACACAGGACCCCGATGTTGTTATGGGAATCGGGTCCACTTCATTGGCGAGCAGCCTTGGACCGAATTCACCTCTAGCGCCAGGCAGTTCGGACCTGACGCTTCTGCATCAGCTCCGCGAGCAGCAAGCGCAACTGAAGATGCAGATGGCTGCGTCCAGCGTCAAGTACGGCGACATGAACCCCGCCATAGCGCAATTGCACAATGAAGAGCAGGCTCTGGATGAGCAGATCGCGCAGGAGTTGACGCGGATTCGCACCTTGGCCAAGAACAATCTGTCGCTGTCTACTCTTGCCGAGCAAGGCATCCAGGACCAGGTGAGCAAGCAGGAACAGACCGTAAATACGGTCTCAGAAAAAGCCGACCAACTGGTTTTGCTCCAGGAAGAAGCATTATCGAGCCGCGAGATCTACGAGGACCTCTATACCAAGCTGGAAGAGGCCAGTGTTACCGCGGGAATCAAAGCATCCAATATCACCCTGGTAAACCCGGCGCGTATTTCATCGCATCCTTCCTCTCCGAGAGGGCGGCTCCTTATCGGCGTGGGTGGCTTGCTCGGCCTTGTGCTGGGACTTATTGCCGCATTTCTTTGGGATTACTTCGATGATTCCATTGTTAGTCTCGAACAGGCCGAACAGATAAGTACGTTGCCGGTGCTCGGAGCCATTCCGGACTTTAATCAGAAGCAAAGCGCCATGGGCCGGTATGGATTTGCTTCGCGATCTCAAGATCTCGGTGACGCGAAAGAGGCATCTTGGCTCTTGCGGGCGCCACGGTCTCGCATTGCCGAAGCGTATCGATCGCTGCGCACCGCTTTGTTGCTGAGCAAGGCGGAAAAGCCCCCCAAGGTCATCCTCGTGATGAGCGGCTCGCCGGGCGAAGGCAAATCTACAACTTGCCTGAACACGGCTGCGGCGTTTGCGATTCAGGGAGACAAGGTCCTTTATGTCGACGCCGATTTGCGCCACTCGCGGGCCCAGGACTACTTCCACTGTGCGAACAATGCCGGCCTGAGCAATTGCCTCACGGGCGGCATGCCATTTGAGACGGTTCTGCACCCTTACCCAGGAATCGACACACTCTTTCTGTTGCCAGCGGGGCCAATTCCGCCCAACCCGTCGGAGTTGGTCGGGTCAAAGCGCTTCGTCGACCTGCTCGAAGAGCTGAAGACGCATTTTGACTACATTTTCGTCGACAGTCCCCCCATCCTTTTGGTGACAGATGCCCAATTGATCGCATTGCGCACCGACGGCATTATCGCGGTCGTGCGCTCGAAGAAGACCACGAAGCGCGCTCTGCAGCGGACGTTATCGATCATGCGCACGCCTGGAGCTTCGCCTCTGGGGATTGTGGTGAATGCTCTGAGTTCGAGCTCTGCATCTTATTCCGGATACGGCTACTACGGGAAAGAGAGTGAGAAATATGTCGATGGTCATTGATAACATTTCGAAGCCGATGCTTCGCTCAGTTGCGCCACTTATCGTTCTGCTGTGCATGTTAGCGTCTGCGGACGCAAAAGGCCAGCAGTCACCGTCCGCTGTTACAGCAAACATTGTCGAAACTGCCAGCAACGCGACGCGACGGGCGCCCACATCGAATGAAACTGGATTGCTGCCGGTGCCGGAGGGGTTTGAGAAGCTCCACTTGTCGCCGGGATATCTGCTGCAGATGGACGTCTACGACGTTCCCGAAATGTCGACAGAGCTGCGCATCGACGCGCAGGGATCGGTGACAGTGCCTCTTGCCGGCAGCGTCCACGTTGAAGGCGACACGGTGCCGGAGGCGCAGGCCGCGATTGCAAGGGTACTAATCGATAAGCGGATTCTGAAGAATGCTCAGGTAACGATTAATGTCTTGCAATATTCATCCAAGTCCGTCTCTGTGCTCGGTGAGGTGCTTAACCCCGGACGGTTGCCGTTGCTGGCGCCAGAATCCCTCGAGGACGTAATTGCACTGGCCGGAGGCGAAACCATTTCGGCCAACGATGACATCGAGATTCAGCGCCCGGGCGAGAACGGTGAAGTCACACGCAAACACATCGTTTATGTGCAGGCCGGCGACTCGTCAACGGTGCAAAACACTTTAGTGGAACCGGGAGATACTATCCTCGTGCATCGTGCGGGAATCATTTATGTTCTCGGCGCGGTAAATCGTCCGGGAGGTTACCTGATGGTGAATGGCGGCTCGTTGAGCGTCATTCAGGCGGCTTCTCTTGCCGGAGGAATCACACTGCAGGCCTCGGCAAAGTGGGCTGTGATTGTACGCCGGCAGGGAGAAGGATATGTGCAGTTCAAGGTTCCACTTGCGGCCATGGAAACCGGTGGAGCTGCTCCGGTTCAGCTTCAAGCGAACGATGCGCTGTATGTGCCAGTAAGCACGTGGAAGGCTGTTCTGATTAGCAGCTCCAATGTTCTGAGTGCAGCAACTTCGGCTGCCATTTATCGCGCACCGTAGGCTGCGCTCCGGAATGGAAACGGGGCTCGTAAACAGGCACGAAGAATGAATATGATATCGCGGATCATCGACAAGATAGCGTCTGCGCTCATCGCAAAGATTGCGAAACTGAGTCTGCGGTGCTTGGGCGTGGAAGTGGGCGCCAACATCACTCTGTGGGGCCGGCCAATTGTCAGTCGCATTCGGGGCTCTACGATTCAGATCGGGGATCGGGTTGTGCTCTGTTCCATCAGTACGAAGACGGCACTCGGCGTAAATCACCCGGTTGTTCTCAAAACGTTATCGCCAAAGGCCAGGATCGTCATTGGAGATGATGTTGGGATGAGTGGCGGGACAATCTGCTCCGCTCAATCTGTCACGATCGGGGAAGGCACGTTGCTTGGGGCGAATGTGGTTATAGCAGACACTGACTTCCATCCCATCGCGTCTCAAGGGCGGCGTTACTCGCGCGCCGATGTGGCAATTTCTCCCGTCACAATTCACGAAAACGTGTTTATTGGAATGAACAGTCTGATTATGAAAGGTGTTGTCATCGGTGCGAATTCCATCATCGGTGCCGGCTCCGTCGTCACCAAAAGCATTCCGGCCAACGTAATCGCGGCGGGTAATCCTTGCCGCGTTGTGAAACCGCTGGCCGGGGAGTTTGCTTCATCGGTTTCGGTGGCATCATGAAAATCGGGTTTGCCGGGCCAGCTTCGCTGCATTTGCTCGCCGACCATGTTCACAATGGGCAGGCTATGCCTTCAGGATACGAATTCCCACCCATGTCCCTGTGGACACTACAACTGCTTGCGCGCGGGCATCGCGTGGTGTTATTCACGCACGCGCAGGGAGTCACAAGACCGCAGAGCTATTTCGGAGACCGGCTCACGATTCACATCGGGCGTCAACGCGCTCGTGGTAAAGCACGAGATTTCTTCGCGCTGGAACGCCGTGACATGGTTGAGATGATGAAGGCTGACCCTTGCGATATCATCCACGCGAACTGGACCTATGAATTTGCTTTGGCGGCTCTGGACAGCGGGCAGCCTGTTCTGGTGACGGCACACGATGCGCCGCTACGAGCGCTGCGGTACTTCCGCACTCCCTATCGTTTCATGCGTCTGTGCATGGCGTGGCGCGTGGCTCGCCGCGCTCCTTATCTCACCGCTGTCTCCCAGGATACGGCCGGACACATTCGCCGTTATCTGCGCTACAAGCGACCCATCGCAATTGTGCCCAATGCGCTGGCGTCCGAGGATTTCGAGTTAGGACGCGCCCGGAAAGAACATCCTCACCATGGCGCTTTCACCGTGGCATCTGTTTTGACGGGATGGAAGGGTCTTAAGAATGGACCCGCTGCGCTGAAGGCATTTGGAATCCTTCGTCGATCTTTGCCGGATGCGCACCTACTTCTCTTCGGTCATGACTATGCGCCAGGTGGACCAGCGGAAACGTGGGCTCGGCAAAACAATCTGACTGCCGGGGTGGAGTTTGCGGGACCTGTGCCGAACAGGAGCCTCCTGCGGCGCCTCGCGCGGGAGGCAGACGTCCTCTTGCATCCTGCGCTTGAAGAATCGTTCGGCATGGCCGTGGCAGAAGCCATGGCGCTCGGCTTGCCGGTAGTGGGAGGCAAACACTCCGGAGCAGTCCCCGCGTTGCTTGACTACGGGCGTGCGGGTGAGCTTGTGGATGTGCGATCGCCAAGTGAGATTTCCGATTCGCTTGCGCTCCTTGCGGCCGATTCCACTCGGCGCCAGAGACTGGGTGTCCGCGCATTCGAATCTGCGCTCGAGCGATTCAATAGCGATGTGGTCTTTGAGCAGTACGAAGAGATTTACATGAAGATCCTAAATGAATCCAACGGATACAAGAAATCGGCGCGGGAGCAACTCATCTTTAGTGAGATCCAAGATCCGACGCCAAATGCCCGCAACCACACATTTCCATTTTGATTCTCACTCCAGAGCATGTGATCAGGGACGAGGCAGATTGTGGATATGATTTTCTCGCAGCTATCGAATCGGCTCAAGCAGGGAGTCCAAGGCGAGGCAAGGTACTCACTCTGCTATTTTCTCGCGGTTACTGTGATTTCTATAGCTTGTATATCAACGCCAAAGTGCAATTTTGATGGAGTCTTTTATTCGGCGCTTGCCTCCGGTTCGAATGATCCGCTTGTAATGCAGAGAGCGGGAGTTGATTTTCTGAGCCACCAAAAGGACCAAAGTGAATTGAATGCGAGTTCTTACGAAAAGAACATGATGATTAACGCAGATCAGTTCAGCCAGCAGTTGCCGTTCTATTCCGTAAAGCCTCTTTATGTTTTGTTGCTGCGTGTGCTGCACAAATGCGGGGCAGGGTGGCGTTCCGGCGCGATCATCTCGTCGATATGTTACTTCCTGCTGGGCGTGGTCGTGCACAGGTGGCTGGGTGCTCATTATGCAGGCTTTTCAGCCAGCCTCTTTGCGGCCTGCCTGATGTTGAATCCAACATTGCTGCAGATCGTGCGCTGGACCTCTCCCGATCTTGTTTCGATTCTGATTTCAGTCGCCGCGATGTGGTGCATTCTGGAGTTGAAGAGACCGTTTAGCGCCGCGGTGTTGTTGCTGACAGGCGTATGGGTGCGTCCTGAAACGGTCGTATTCTGTTCGTTCGTGTTGTTGGCCATCCTTTTGAGCCGGATGATGGCGACGACTTGGGTGTTCTGCTTTGAGGCAATGGTCGCGGCAAGCTACTTTTTCATATCCCGCTTCGCTTATCCAATCAGCGTGTTGTTTTACGTTTCGATAGTTAACAGGAGCCTTGCACCCAATCAAGTGCAGTTTACTCTCACCCCGCAAATGCACCTTCATTATTTAGCAAAGAGCATCCAAGAACTCGTGCTGATGGACCCCTTCTTTTCAACCCCGGTACTGCTTGTTGCGGCCATTTTCATCACACGCAAACGGAGAAATCTGATTTCTGTGATGATTGCCTCAGTATCGGTGGCTTCCTTTGCCATTGCATATGCTGTCTTTCCCCATTTTGAGGGCAGGTATTATATTTCCCTGCTCGTCTTCATCCCGCTCCTTACCTTCTTGTGCTGTGGCGATCCGATTGACTCCTCGTCCATGCTGTTCGCGCAGCACTTGAAATCTCCACGTACGCGCCTGTTGGACGACGATCACGAATGCACGCCTTGTTGACTCACCATTAGGACATTCACGGATGATAACCTTGCTGGAACTTATAGCGTGTGCGCTCGCTCTTTGCTACATCTATCTGCTGTCGCTACGCGTTGACCTGGGACTGATTAGTCTGCTTGTGGCTGATCTTATAACGACTGCAGTCGGCGACAAGAGTCAGATATTCGGCGGTATGCATCTCGGACCGTTTGATGTTGTGTCGATATGTCTTTTGTGTGCGGGCATCATTCGAACAGGGAAGGCGATGAAGAGGATCAATGCAACTCGCACTATTGCGGTTGGGTACCTAGCTCTTTTTGCGATCAGTCTGGGGCGCGGATTATATGAGAATGGCCTACTGGTTGCTGCGAACGAGTCGAGAGGTTTCATAGGGCCTCTCGTCGCCATGCTGTATTTTCTGACCTCTCCCGCAGACGAAAAGTCGATTCGAAGGTACACCTTAACATATCTCTATTTCGGTGCTGCACTTTGTGCGGTAGCAGTTCTGTCTGCGGCAGGTCTCCCCCTGGGAATAAACGCATTGTCATCGTCAGAGATTACCGGGCTCGACGGCCGTTATCTCCCTGCTAGCGCTGCGGCAGCTATTGTTGTGTGCGGCTTCTTTTCTCTGGCGCTATTTAGCCACCGGGGTAAGGGCGTTCTGGGTCAACTTGTCCCGGTGATCTTCTTTTCCATGGCAATCTACCTTCGTCACCGCACGGTGTGGATGATGTTGCTTGCCGGAACGGCGGCTCTTTTGCCGCTCGACATTAGACTCTTTCGCCGGCTGTTGCCTGTTGCCCTGGTTGCAACAGCAGCGGTTGCGGTACTTGCGATTTACGGAAGCAATGCTCAGGGGTTGGTCAGCCAGGATCAGTTTGCGGAGTCGGCGACAAACGCTCAGACATTGGAGTGGCGTTTGAACGGCTGGAAAGAGCTTCTTCTTGATGAAGAGCAGAACGCTATGACAGTCACGATTGGGAAAAGCATGGGAAGCAGCAACTGGCGCGTTGACCCGGTTTCATATCAGGCCGTGACCGTGGCTCCGCATAGCGAGTATGTCCAGGAGTATTTACGAGTGGGCGTAGTCGGAGCGGTGCTCATCCTGCTTTTCGGATTGAGACCATTTCTGAAACTCTGGAGGCTCACAAAGACAAACCCAACGCCGGTTTACCCGTCGACATCGGCGTGGGCTGTCATCGTACTGGCTGTGCTTGTCTATGGTGTGACCTACGGAACCGGGCCCCACGCGTACGCTCTTGTCGGCATTGCGAATGCCATCGCTCTGAGGCCGCGTGCGCCTGAAGAAGAACACATGTTGGACACAAAGGAGTGGGGAATGACGACCGTGCCCACGATGGCCGAATAAGCTCGGAAATCTGATGCCAATTCACCAGATCGCCGTGCTCATGACATCGTTCAATCGGCGCGACTCCACGCTGAGGTCGCTGGCCGCACTCAGTCGTCAGCAGCGCACGGCCGACTTTGCATTGCATGTGTTCCTGGTCGACGATGGCTCGTCAGATGGCACTGCCGATGCGGTGCAATCAGCACTTCCAGAGGTCCGGGTACTGCAAGGGGACGGCTCACTGTATTGGAATGGCGGGATGCGGATGGCCTTTGCGGCCGCGCTGCAGGAATCGTTTGACGCATACCTGCTTCTGAATGACGATACCGTGCTTTATCACGGCGCCATTGCGCGGCTCGCGGCGTGTGCGCAAATGGGGATCGAACCCGGAAGGCCCGTCATCGCCGTGGGGAGCACCGTCTCGCCGCAGACCGGAAAACACACCTATGGCGGCATAGTGAAGCACGTGCACGGTCCTGTTATTCGATTCAAGAAGATTCCGCCTCACCCATGTCTTCCCATCTCCTGCGACGCGATGAACGGAAACATTGTGCTTATTCCTCGAGAGATTGCAGAGGTTGTCGGAAATCTCGAAGTGCGATTTCGCCATCAGTTCGGAGATCTTGACTACGCATTGCGCGCCAAACGCGCCGGCTTCCAGGTGTTGGTGGCTCCGGGTTACTTCGGCGAATGCGCGACCAATTCCCGGGCAGGAACCTGGCGCGACTCTTCACTGTCATTGAGAAAGCGCTGGAAGCACCTATTTTCACCCAAAGGGGTTCCGGTGCAAGAGTGGTTCCTCTTCACATTCCGCCACTATGGCTGGCGTGCGATGTACTATGCATTCTCGCCCTTTGTACAAATCATCGTATCGAGCATGCTGCCGCGCGATGGAACTGGCGCTACTCGCCGCGAGTCGGGCCCGGCATCGTGACCGCATGAAGCTGGCGTCGACTCCTGGCGGCAATTTAGTTAAACGTACCATGAATCACGAGGTGTAAGTTGACTGCGAAACCCCGTACGATCGCGTCTTCCGCGCTATCGGGCATACGGTGGAACTATGTTGGCGGCATTGGCGCAAGCTTTTGCTCCCTCACGATCAGTGTGGTTCTGGCGCGCATTCTTGGTCCCAAGCCGTTTGGTCAAATCATTATTGCCATGACCATTTACGGCTTTCTCAATCTGTTCGTCGACGGCGGTTTCAGCCAGGCATTGATCCAGCGGGCGGCCCTAAGTGAGCGCGATATTCGCATCACATTCACCTGGCAAATCGGAATCGGCGCATGTACGACCGGCCTTGTGTACCTTTGTGCGCCTTGGTTCGCTCGCCTGTTTCACGATGCGTCGGCGGTCCACGTGATTCGGGTGATGTCGTTCCTGATCGTAATCCAAGCGACGGGGCTGGTTTCGGCGGCACTCCTGCGCCGGGAGATGCGCTTCAAAGTGGTCCAATTCGCCTACCTCACGAGTTTTCTTTTTGGATATCTCGTTATTGGAATTCCGATGGCGTTTCACGGAGCCGGGGTTTGGAGTCTTGTGTGTGCCTGCATTGCGCAGTGCGTGGTTAATACACTTCTGCTTCATAGGTCGGCAAAGCACTCGCTCACGCCTATCTTCGCGCTGCCCGAGCGTTCGATTACATCGTTTGGCAGTACGATGATCGCAAATAACGTCGTCAACTGGGGACACTCAAATCTTGATAACATCGCGGCTTCGAGGCTTGGGCCGATTGCGCTGGGCCTCTACGGGCGCGGCTCTAACTTTGCGTACCAGCCGGTGAATACGGTTGTAAACGGACTGCAATCCGTCCTGCTGTCCTCTACCGCGCGGGTACAGGAGAAGCGCGAACTCATGCGCGACCTGACCCTGGCAGTCATGGGAATCGTGTTCGGAGTCTTGGGCGCTGCCTATGCGACATTCGCGCTAACTCCCGACACCGTGATGCTGGGCCTGTATGGCGGTAAGTGGGTCGCATTGATACCGATCATGGTTCCCTTGGCGCTCGCGATGCCCTTTTATGGCGTTCACTGTCTTCTGGGTCCGATTCTGTGCGGGCTAGGGCGGCCCGATCTCGAGTTCTGGCCACAAGCTGCGAGTTGCGCCATCGCTGCGTGTGCGTTCTTCACAGCGACGCGGTTCTCGATTCTCGCTCTTGCTTGGGCGCTTTTTGGAGTCATGCTGATCAGGTTGGGGATGATCGCAGGGTTCTTATTTCACTTGCTGAAAATATCGTGGCCCAATGCGTTGCTGCTTGTGGCCAGGAGGGTTGTGTTTTCTGCGTGCTTCGGCGGCCTGGCATGGTGCGCGGACCACTTGCTGCGCACGGCGCGCCTTGCGGTAACAGAACGTCTTGGGGCCTTAGTTGTCTTCTGCGGAATCGCGCTCGCGTGGTCGGTATGGTACGCAGGGAACTTGATTTTCGGCCATCAAGCCGTGCGCTTTCTGCGCAATTACGCGGCGCATTTGCCGAGAGCATATGTCGAGCAGTTGAATCGACAGGCGGGAATGAGCCGGCCGGCGATTGTGCCAACATTTCTGGGAAACCCTTGACAGCAGGGTCGTGTTTTGCCGGCGAACCGATCGCGGAATGGCGTTGCCAGGCAAGCGAATGTGAGAGTCAGGATATATAAGGATGCGATTTGTCGTTGCAGAAAGGCACGGACGGCGTGGCGGTGGACTGGGGAACGAGATCTTTCCGTGGGCCAAAGGCTGGATTGCCAGCCAGGTTCTGGACGCGCGCCTGATTGGCCCTTCCTGGGGCTTGAATCCGCGCAAATATCAACGCAACTTCCGGACGTCTCGGCTGGATGTATTGCTCGAAGACGCGCTCGCGCATCTCCCCCACCACGCTTTCACGGAAAGTGAGTACCGCACGACAGGGGAGATCGATTTTGGGGCCGCTATTCGAAAATGGGCGGCGGCGCGAGGGCTCGAGAACAAGTCCTCCTTTATTGTCGGTGTCGAAGGCATGTGGGGAGGGTATCCGTCGATCCGCGACGCGCGCGGGTTTTTGCTATCGAAGCTGTTGAGCAGCCGCGATGCGCTGCGGAATGCGTATCAAGTTGCATCCACGCTCGACCGCCGCAAGCTTTTCGTTGCCGTTCACATGCGCTACGCCAGGGACGGCTTCAGATCGACACAATCCGGCGAAGACGTT
Source organism: uncultured Occallatibacter sp. (assembly GCA_964569985.1). Taxonomy (GTDB): domain Bacteria; phylum Acidobacteriota; class Terriglobia; order Terriglobales; family Acidobacteriaceae; genus Telmatobacter. The sequence goes on along the minus strand of CAZMWL010000008.1, from coordinate 84,092 downwards.
CGGGGAAGGTTTAATATCTTCATTCCCGGCGAATGGTATTTGTGGGTATGTGAGGAGCTGAGGAAGCAATTCCAGAATCGAATTCAGTTCTGGTTTTTCACGGATCGCCGCGGCCCCGAATTCGATGAAGCGGTGCAGCGTTTCAACCCCGGCCAACTGATGCAACAGGGACTTACCGAATGCAGCGACCTGCTGCTGATGGCTCAGGCCGATCTGCGCGTGTGTTCCGTCTCTTCCTACAGTTTGGCAGCAAGCTTTCTCTGCGGCGGACCCTATCTGTGGTACGAGCCTCAACTCTCACTCGATCGCGGAATCTATTCGCTGTGGGGACATACCGGACCGCAACATGCGCCGTGGACGCCAAAGGTAACTGAACTGAGTGGCGCTTGTAGCGCGAATGCCAATGGTTCGGCTCTGTTTCCCGGGATGGCGATGAGAGTTGGCGATCCGCTGCCCGAGAGTCTGTCGCGGATCCTCGCCCAGAAACTTCTCCTCAACGATCCCCGGACAAACTTGCTGGACTACGGATATCTTCCGGAATCTACCATCAAGGCGTGAATGACGCCCCTGCGAAATCGCGCCAGTTATAAAGTCCGCATATCAACCTCCTCCCAGACGTTCGGATCTCATGCGTATTGTGATGATTCATAACCGATATCAGCAGTCGGGCGGCGAAGACCATGTACTTCGCGCCGAAACGGAGTTGCTGCGGGCTCGAGGCCACGAAGTGGAATCTGTGGAGGAGAATAACGATGCCATCGTGCGCTGGACGGCGGCAGCCAAAGCGGCCATTGACTGCGTGTATTCTTTTGCGTCTGCGCGCAGCCTGGGCAAGCTCATCGATGACTTTCGTCCCGATGTAGCTCACATTCACAACTTCTTTCCTCGGCTCTCGCCATCTGTGCACTATGCGTGCCACCAAGCAGGAGTGCCAGTCGTTCAGACGCTCCATAACTACCGCCTGCTTTGCCCAGGAGCCACGTTGTTCCGGGAAGGAAAGGTCTGCGAGGACTGCACGAGAACGATGGTACCGTGGCCAGCGATCGCGCACGCGTGTTATCGCGACAGCCGAACGGCAAGCGCTGCTGTCGCCAATATGCTTGCGATCCATCGGGCGGTGGGGACCTGGACGCGCACAGTATCCCGATTTATTACGCCCACAGAGTTCGCGCGTAATAAGTTCATCGAGGGAGGCCTGCCCGCAGGAAGAATTGCGGTGAAAGCAAATTTCCTGAGTCAAGACCCCGGAATGGGAACTGGCAACGGGAATTATGCTCTTTTTGTGGGCAGATTGTCGCAGGAAAAGGGTCTGGATACGCTGCTTGACGCGTGGCGACAGTTAAAAGCCAGAGTGCCGCTGAAGATCGTGGGCGAAGGGCCCCTGGCGCCGATGGTGAAACAGGCGGCTGCAGCTCTTCCAGATGTGCAATGGCTTGGGCCGCGCAACCATGAGGAGGTGTTGCGGCTCATGGCGGATGCGGCATTACTGGTGATCCCGAATCACTCGTATGAAACCTTCGGCATGGTGGCGATGGAAGCGTTTGCTGTTGGGTTGCCCGTACTGGCATCCCGCCTGGGAGCATTGGCGGAACTGGTGAGAGACGGAGTAACGGGAAAGCTCTTTGCCGCCGGGTCCAGTGAGGCGTTGGCGGCTACGGTCGAGTGGGCCATTACGTACCCGGACGAACTGGGAGCGATGCGGCGGAATGCCCGCCTGGAATTTGAAAGCAGATATACAGCCGACGCGAATTACAGCCAGCTGATCCGGATCTATGAGTCGGCGCGCGGCGACAACCGCGCAAGGAAGAGCGAGGCGAAGTGACAAACAGAAGCAAACTCGCCATCCTGCTAAACATTGTCGCTCCTTACCGGGTTCCGATCTTATCTTCTCTCGCGGATCACTTCGACACGCTGGTGTTGCATGGAGGCAACGAGCCGAACCGGCAGTGGGCGGTCAATCTGCCTCCGAGTCTCAAGGTGCGCAAGGCCTTTACTCTCCAAATCCCGCTGCGCAAAAAGTGTGGCGTCGACGGGGTCGCAGATACTTCTTACGTTCATCTTAATCTCGGACTTATTTACTGGTTAATCCGTTTCCGGCCTGGCGTGATCATCTCCAACGAGATGGGAGTGCGCACCTTCATCGCAATCCTCTATGGAAGACTGACGGGTGTTCCGGTGTGGGTGTGGTGGGGAGGCACCATGCACTCGGAGCGTAATATCGATGAGCTGCGGGCACGTTTGCGGCGCGTCGTGGTGCGGCACGTCAGTCGATGGATCAGTTATGGCATGACGAGCACGGAGTATCTGGAATCGCTGGGAGTTCCGCGAGAACAGATTCTGCAGATCCAGAACTGCGTACCGCATGAGACATTTCAAAATGTTCCTCAAGGACCGCAGGTGTGGTTTGCGAACAGGCCGCGGCCCGTGATTCTCACTGTGAGCCAGCTGATTCAGAGAAAAGGCTTGGACAAACTGATTGAAGCCTGCGGGCGTCTGGCGTCGCGCGGCAAGCAATTTACGCTGGCAATTGTTGGCTGTGGACCAGAGAAGGAAAAATTGCTGGACTTGGCCAAGGCTAACGGTATCGAACACTTCGTGATTCTGCCCAATCAGTCGCAGCAAACCTTGAATGAAATCCTCAGGAGCGCAGACACCTTTGTATTTCCTACGTTGGAAGATGTTTGGGGCCTGGTCGTGAACGAGGCGCTATGGACGGGCACGCCCGTGTTGTGCTCCAGATACGCGGGCTGCGCGCCGGAAATCGTCAGCGAAGCCAATCTTTTCGATCCGATGTCTTCTAAAAGCTTCGACGTGGCGCTGATGAAGGTGTTCGAAGGCGGAGTATGCCCGCCGGACCTTTCCCGGTTGCTGACCTGGCGGGAGGTGGCGTCGATGATGCACGCCTCGCTGGAAGTCGGCGTTCCAATGCGCTAACAAGTATCGGCGGACGCGAGTGCAAAGATCGTTTCGGCCATTGCATCGGTCTGCCGAAATTACAAGTTGATCTTGCGAATTGATTAATTCAGGTGCTGGTCTCCGATCAGCTCGCTTGCAGCCGCTATTTTCGATGACCAGAAGGTCCGTTCGTTATCTTCGGCTTGCAGATTTACGCCTGCCGTGGTGAGGCAGGGATCAGTAAATTCGTTGCCGCTGGCAGAAACACCCGCGTCGAGCTTGTCCGGCGGATTTACCCAAAGATCGTAGGCAGCGGGTACGTTATTCGAGTTAGGTCCCACCATTCCACCCGCGGTGGTGGTGATTGTATTGTTGTAGAATTGCGTACTCGCATAATAATTCCAAATAACCACCCCGTTCGCTCCCCACGCATACCAAGACCCTGAGCTCGTCATTCCGCAGGACACAACGCGATTCCCCGTGGCGCTGACGTCGTGGCCGGCGGCAATGCCCACGCCGGTTCCCGCGGTGGCAACCACCTGATTGTTTTCAAACTGCACGTAAGCCGTAGGCGAGGAGCCACCAGTTCCGGGGCCGTCCGTAATCAGCGCTGTCCCGGTATAGTGCCCAGTAACGGCGGGCGATGAAGCGCCTTCCATATAGTTATCGTGCACCGAGATGGGATGTCCTACGGATCCCTGGCTGTTATAGATATTGATGACGTCTTCTATAGAGCTCTGACCGATGGTCTGTACCACCTGATTCCAGGCGATGTCAGCTCCCTCCGGTGCAGAGACTCCATTCAGAATGATGAAATGTCCAAGTTCGGGCCGGGTTGCCAGAAAGCCGCCTTGCCCGTCGCTCGCGCGGTCTTCAAGATTGCTGGCATAGTTATTGGTAATATCGAGAGTCGACGGCGAAGTAGCACCGAGCTTGATTCCGAAGCTAGCGCCAATCATCGAGCAATTCTTCACTACCAGGGACGTCACTTGAGTTGCCGTCAAAAAAACGCCGCGCTGGTCTCCGGCGACCCCTGGATCGAGCGCGGTCCCGGTCACGTTCTGGATGGTCACGTTGGCGCCCGTATTGACGCCGCTCACCGTGATGAGCGGACCTTTGCTCGAAATCACGGAATCCTGCAGCACAACCGGCTCGTCTGTCTTGATGGTGACTGCGGCCGTGTTGGGGTCGGTGCTGGTCCAATTGCCGGAATAGGTGCCGCCGCTGGTGATTTGAATGGGGCTGGACGCCTGCTGCGCGGTGACAGTTACTGTTGCGGTTGCAGTGGTGGATCCGCAATTGACGGAAACCTGCGCGGTGCCGGCCGTCCCCCCTTGGAATTGACCGCTGCCGAGGCTGGTGAGTACGGAGGGCTGCGATGACTGCCACGTGCACTGCTCGCCTGCGCCATCGCCGGAGACGGTGAACTGAAGTTCCTGCCACGCCTGAATGCTGGCCGTAGACGGGCTCAGGGCCGTGGTGGTGGTCGAAGTAGTTTGGTTGGACTGAACGGCAGCCGTGGACATTGATCCAGAGCAACCCTGAAGCAGAAACAGCACAGGCAACATTGCGGAAATCAAGGCTATCTGCGTGCGCGAAAACGTGACTCTCAACATTGCATCCTCTTGTCACCGTTCCCGAACGCTGCAAATTTCAGGGGAGGGGCAGCTCAACGTGCCGAGAGCTGTCCCGGGTGTCTGAAATAAGCAAGTTCTCGACGGGGGATCGATTGCCCACCTTGTATCCATCGGCTCAGCGCTTGGAAATGCCTCGCTTTGGGACACAGGTGATCTAAGGAAAGAGTACGTTGAGAATGTTTGTAAGTGAATGACACTATTAGACTTATGAGCGAACACCTGTAACGCATTTTTGGCGCGGAGGTAATCTAAATTGAGTTGACAATTACTTACTCGGGATGATTACTTACCAAACTGGTTACTTGTGTTCAACGGGAAAAGTAACTTCGGGTGCAATAAATAAGTAAGTGCGTACTCACTTAACTAGAGCATGTTTCATAAAAAGCGTGGTCGGTCAGCGCGAATCAATCAGGGGTCACAACCCCTTGGCTGTCCCGCCCTTTTCGGCGCGACTGAAGTCGTGTCCTTTCACGAATCCATTTATGAAGCAAGCTCCAAGTGAAGAACCTCTTGTGCGAAAAAATAACTATCCCGCGCACGATAAGCTGCAGTTCGTTTTGCTCACATGCGGGCGGGAGATAGCGACAGAGGATGCACGCGCCGGCAGAAATCCTCCCGCACTTGCGTGCAGATCCATCGACCCGGGCATCTTGAACCGCGAAGCCGCACTCAAAGTTCAAAGAAGGAGAAAAGTCATGCGAGTCACGATGCACTTCATATCGAGAGGCACCATCTTAGTGGTCACAAGTGCGTTAAGCGCGACCCAGGCCAACTTTGTGCACGCGCAGAGCGGCGGTGCTGCGTTCGGCGCGCCGAAGGTGACGGCCTATTGTTCGAACCAGGGTTCACTCAACCAAGGAGCACTCGATGAAAGCTGCTTTCGGAATGCATTTGCAGCCATGGCTGGAAAGACAGGGGCACAGCTTGTGGTTCCGGCAGGCACCTATCGATTAGGCTCACTCGCCATCGCAACCTCGAACGTGACGCTCGATTGCGAGCCCGGCGCTATCCTGCAACCCACAGAGCGCTCCAATGGTATTCGCGTCACGGGAGACAATGTTGTCTTCGACGGATGCACGTTCGATCTCGACAACATCAAGTCCGGTCCGGGCATGATGGTCACGAAGGCGTCGGGGTTTGCCCTGCAAAATGGCGCGCTTATCCACATTGGCCAGCAGCCGGGCCTGCAACTGAATCAGACGTCAAATGTGGTGATCGACAAGAATCGCTTTGTCACGGATGGGACCGGCGATGCGGTGTTCGCATACGGGCCGACGGCCAACATCCGGATAACCAACAATCATGGCGTGGGATCGATCGATGTGGATTCAGGGAGAAACGCACGCGGCGCCAGCCACGGAGTGGTTTTTACAGGAAATGTGCTGCAGCCGGTGACGGGCAAGACGATTTTGACGACCGGCGATTTCAGCGACGGCTATGGGCCCGCGAGCCCCATCACCCAGATTGTGATTTTGGGAAATACTTGCAACATTAAAGCGGCGAGTGCTGCAGTCGCGCCGTTTGGCTGCTACTCGCTGGTCGGCGGCGACGGTCTGACCTTTACGAATAACACGATGAATGCTGTGGGGCAGTATGTGGGGGATTCACTGGTCGAGATGGGTACGGCGGACGCGACAATCTCAAACAATACCTTTCGCGCCGGGAATGACCCCGGCGCGCAAACCTATAACGACATGATTATTTATTGTGCGAGCGTGCGTTTATCGAACAATACTTTCAATGGAACGAGTGCGCGCGGAGACGCGATCCGCATCTATCCCCAGAGTAATGCCGATGATATTTCGATAAGTGAGGGAAGCATTACAGCCGATAACTCGCGCGGCGCACGGGCGCAGAATAATGCCATTACGATTGCCTGCAACGAGAACCGTATTCCTCTTCGGGTAACAGGAGTTGCCGGCGGCGGCGCGAAAGGCCCGGTTACTTCCGTGGCGATTGGGCAATATCCGGGAAAGAATGCGCCGGTGGGCGGTGGATTCAGCCGGACAACGGGAGTTGCGGTGACGGGCGCATCGGGAACGGGGCTCAAACTCGATATTTTGAGTGTCGATGCGCGCGGCGGCATCATGTCTCTCGGAGTGTCTCCGGGCTACGCGGGCAACAACTATGCGATGGGCGAGGTGGTTTACTTGCCGGTGAGCGGCTCTGAAACCGCGGCAGAGGCGAGGGGGGTCGAGATTGATGGATTGACCATCTCGGGTGCTTTCCTCCACGCGGTCGACATTCAGAGTTTCCAGGAAGCCTCCTGCCCGGTTTCCGCGGAACTGCAGAACCTCACCATCTCCGGCGGGAGCGATGCGACACCGATTGAGGTTGGCGTCTATGAGCGGGGCGCGACGGTCAAATCGGGCGCAATCCGGTTTGCCCATGTAGCCAAGGCCACGGACGCGGACCGGTGATAGCGCAACCCGAACAAGGTCGAGATCAAGGTCACTAATGAGTGGACTAATAGGACCGTGGGAGACTGGCTCGCATCGCCGGAACAGCGGGTTTTGTCCCGGCGGAACCTACCCTGCGGGGGTGGCGCGCTCTTCGGGCCCCGGGAGCCTACAGAATCCGGGCTCCTGGGCAGCTTGAAGCTGATGGCCGAACATGCGCGGCAAAGTGAGTAGCAGGCTCTAAGATCGGGTAGGCGTCAAGACGGTTTCCAAATTGGGAAGAGACGCACCAAAGTAAGTATGCAATCGCTGTCATTGGTAAGGCAGGGGAGGGCGGGAAAGCCCGATTTCCCCGTTGACTCCGAGAGACGGGCTGATATAGTTGATTCACTGGTTTGCCTCGACTCACGCCAAAAGAATTGATTAAAAGTCGATGAAAGCACCCCCTTTCATGCCTGGTAGAAGCAGATCCTCACAGGCCGTTTCACTTGCTTTCAGCTTAGGGCTCCGCGGCTCATACGCTGCGCGATTTTTGTCCTGACAGAATAGGTTGTGGAAAAAGCTCATCCAAGTGAGGATGGCGAAGCTATGCAAGAAATCGGACATCCGCCGGTTCAGATCACGCCCCGCTCCTGCACCGGGCTCATGTCCGATGGATCGCAGCCGCCCCGGTGGTTTGCCCTGTACACCACGTCGCGGCATGAAAAGCGCGTTGCCCAGCATTTGAGCCAGCGAGAGATCGAGTACTACCTTCCGCTCTACAAGTCAGAACGCAAATGGAGCGATGGATCGCGGGTAACGCTGGACCTGCCGCTCTTCCCCGGTTACCTGTTCATCCATATTCAACGGAGTGAGCGGAGCCGCGTGCTGGGTGTCCCTGGCGCACTTGCGGTGGTGGGCGGAACGGGCGGCGAGCCGGCTTGGTTGCCCGATACCGCGATTGATGCGCTGCGGTCGGGGCTGGAAACGCGTCCGGCGCGGCCGCATCCTCTTCTAACGGCCGGCCAGCGGGTGCGCATCCGCTCCGGCGCATTGGCAGGTTTCGAAGGCATTGTGGCGCGCAACAAGAACATCTATCGCGTGGTTCTGACCGTGGAACACATTATGCAAAGCTATGCCGTAGAAGTGGCCGTTGAAGATCTGGAGCCGCTGACGCCCGGTGAATTGCTTTGTGCCGGCAACCTGCAATAGCGAGACTCGCCATCACCGCACGAACAGCCCATCGCTTGACCCGGCCCATAATGGGTGCACATTTTTCCACCCTTTTCCGCAAGAGATCGGAAAAGGATGAGGCACGGTCGCAGTATTTTACGGCCGGATCAATAAGCCATTCTCCACGGGCTCCATTTCCCCGGGCCCCTCCCCTGCAAGTCAATCCTCGCTGGCTGCAATGGTGTGCCTGCAGCCGCGCAACTGAGACTGCCATGTCAAAAACTCCAAACTCAGGAAAAGGCGAAGCAGAAGCGCGGATTCTGTCCAGCGCAACGGGAATGTTTGCGAATTTTGGCTATAACGGCGTGAGTACGCGCGACATTGCCAGTGGTGCGGGCGTGAATGAAGTGACGATTTACCGTCACTATCCCCGCAAACGCGATTTGTATGTGGCGGTGCTGGATGCCGAGCTGCAGCAAGTGAAGCTGCGCGGCGATTTGCTGGCCCGCATTGCCGAAGCCCAGGACGCGAAGATGGCGATGGCGCGCACCTTTGAGTTGATTGCCGCGACGCTCAAGAACCGGCAGGACCTGTTGCGCCTGATGCAATACTGCTCTCTCGAAATGGGCGACGATGTCGATCCCCTGCTGCGCCGGCATCTGGGCGAACTGGTGGAGGTGATTGCGCGTTACCTGGAACCCTGGGTCAGCAAGGGCGAGTCGCGCTGCACCAGCGCCAAGACGCTTGTGCTTTCCCTGATTGCCATCATTCTCAGCCAACGATCCCTGCATCGGCTATTCGCCGGCGACGGTTCGAGCCCTGAGGCTCTCTTCAAGGCCTACGCGGAGCTTTCAGCTTCCGACTAGGCAATCCCTTTTTTCTCTACGGCCGCTCATGCACATATTGCACGTGATCGACAGTTTTTCTCCTGCGGCCGGCGGCCCGCCGGAGGCAGTGCGGCAATTGATCAAGGCCACGCTCACCACCGGCACGCATGTTGAGGTAGTTTGCCTCGATTCTCCGCAAGCGAAGTTTCTCTTGGATCTTGACTGCCCCGTGCATGCCCTCGATCAGTCGTTTCTGGGCAGGTATGCATTTTCGCCGCGGCTGTGGCGCTGGCTGCACGCAAATGCCGGACGCTTTGACGGCATGATCATGAACGGGGTGTGGACCTTTCCGGGCTTTGCCTTGCGCTGTGCGGCGCGTCGCGCGCGCCGTCCCTATGGAATCTTCGTTCACGGCGCACTCGATCCCTGGTTCAACCGCAAATACCCGCTGAAGCACCTGAAAAAGCTGTTCTACTGGCCCTTTCAATATGCAGTTCTGCGCGATGCCGCAGCGGTCTTTTTCACGACCAAAACCGAGCGCGATCTGGCAAAGACGAGTTTCAGGCCCAACCATTGGAAGAGCGTGGTCGCTGCTCTGGGTATCGTGGAGGATGAACACGCCGGGCAGAATCCCGCCGGAGAGATCGAGGCGTTCTATCGCGCGTTGCCGGCGCTGCGCGGGCGGCGCTTTTTGCTGTTTCTGGCGCGCATTCATGAGAAAAAGGGCTGCGATCTGTTGATTGAAGCGTTTGCACGGGTGGCGGCTGCATTCCCGGATGTGCACCTTGTCATGGCCGGTCCCGACCAGATGGGAATACAGGCGAAACTCGAAGGCAGAGCGGAACAGCTTGGCATTGCCGCCCGGGTGCACTGGCCGGGCATGATTGGCGGTGAGGTAAAATGGGGCGCGCTGCGGGCGTGCGATGCTCTGGTCCTGCCATCGCACCAGGAAAATTTTGGAGTTTCCGTGGCCGAGGCTCTTTTGGTCGGGCGGCCAGTGTTGCTCAGCTACCCTGTAAATATCTGGCCTGAAATCGAGAACGACGGGGTGGGATTGGCCGATGACGACACGCTGGCTGGCACGGTGCGGCTGTTGCAGCGCTGGTTCAGTTTAGCCGCGACAGAACAAGCTGCTATGGCGGCCCGTGCGCAACCGTGTTTTGCGGCGCGCTTCTCCTTGGAGCGGACAGCGGCAACCATCAATCAGGTATTCGGTTCTGTGAAGGATGAAAATGCGTAGTGGAGAGCCGGCCTGAGGCCCACGTGGCCTCAAACGGCTTGGGCGGCAGTTCGGCGGCATTCCATCGCCGCGTAACCTGCTATCTTAAGTTGCTGATTGTTTAGGAGTTTCCATGTCCCTTGAACCTCAGGCGGAGGCCCAGACGGGCCAGCCACTCGAAAACCCGACAAATATCGTCGCGCGAGGCGAGCGCTCCCTCATGGACCTGTGGCGTGTGCTGATGAAGCGGCGCCTTATCATTGTGGCGGTGACGCTTTTCGCCATTGCCGCGGCAGCCTGGCACGCGTTTCGCACGCCGCCGGTCTATGAAACGGCCTCGCGCATCGAAATCAAACCGAGCGCGATGACCAATGGGGAAGTGGACTTGGCGATGGAGGAAGACGATACCGAGCTGCAAACCGAGGTGCAAGTGATCCAGAGCGACACCGTGCTCTTTCAGGCGGCGCAGAGTATCGATCTTATCCGCCTGGTTCGCCAAGACAGCGGTAAGAGTACGGCTGGGGAATCGGCCTCTTCTGCGCCCATCACGCCCCAAGAGCGCGCCGAAATGATCGGCATCATGAAGGGAGGAGTATCCGTTACGATCGTCCCCAATACGCGAATTCTCGACATTCACTATCGCGGAGGCGATCCGGAGCTTGGCGCCAAAATCGTGAACGGGCTGGTGGATACGTATGCCGACGAGGGTCTCAGGGTGAGCTTCGAACGCACGGCGCACGTTTCTGACTGGCTGGAAAAGCAATTGGACACTCTGAAGCAGGACGCGGCGACATCGCAGCAAGAGCTGGCCGATTACCAGAGGGCGCACAACATTGTGGGCGCGGACGCAAATTCGAATCTGACTGTCGAGACACTGGAGCACATCAGCACCGAACTGGATGATGCCGAGGCGGATCGAATCATGAAGGAATCGCGGATGCGCGACTTTAATTCCATGAATCCGGACATGGAAGCGCTGATGGGAGACGATCCGACGATCGGAGCACTTTATACACAGCTGACCACCCTGCAGACGCAGCGCGCGCAACTGGCGACAAAATACGGTCCCAAGCACCCCGCGATGCAGCAGATCGACCTTGATATCAGTAAGGTTCAGGCACAGATCAACAAGGAATCGGAACTAGCGCGCAAGCAGGTGCAGGACGAATACCAGGCCGCAGTGCAGCTAGAAGATGCCCTGCGCAGCCGCCTTGGGACACAGGAAGATGCGACCTACAAACTGAACGAAGATGCAGCGCAATACTCGATGCTGCGCCATCAGGCCGAACTGACGCGCACCCTCTACGATACTTTGCAGACCAATCTCAAGGAAGCGACCATCAGCGCGGGCATGTCGGCGGCCAACATCACGGTTGTTGACCGCGCCGGTGTTCCACTTTCTCCGGTGGCGCCGAATAAGAACGCAATCATGCTGCTGGGGCTGGTGGGTGGCCTTGTGATCGGATGTGTGGTCGCATTTGTGATCGAATCGATTGACGACAGGCTGCGCACATCGGAGGAAGTCGAGGACGCGTCACAGCTCCCATCCCTGGCGGCCATACCGCACATGGCATCAGGACCGGAATGGAAGAAGGGAGAAGGCAAGGAAGAGGGGGCTTCTGGATCGCCGCGGGAACCGCAGCAGCAGATGATAGCCCTGTGGGACCCGAAATCGAACGGCGCCGAGGCCTATCGGAGCATGCGCAGCTCCTTGTTGCTCTCCTCGATTGACAATCCGCCACGCGTGATTGTTATCACCAGTTCATTCCCCGCGGAGGGCAAAACCACCACGGCGCTGAATCTCGCGATTGTTCTTGCGCAAAGAGGCGAGCGCGTTCTGCTGGTAGACGCCGATCTGCGCAGAGGAAGTCTGTATCGCGTATTCGGGATCCCGAACCAGAGCTTCGGCCTTTCGACCGTGCTCACGCAACCGGGAACGCACCAGGACTTGCCGGCTCCACTGCCGGAATTGCCGACTCTGCACGTCCTGCCGACCGGTCCGCGGCCGCCGAACCCGGCGGAAATGCTTTCCGCCAATCGCATGGAGGAGCAGATGCGGCAATGGACCCAGCAATTCGATAGGATCGTCATCGATACGGCGCCTCTGCTTGCGGTTTCGGATACGCAGGCCCTGGCCGTGCGCGCGGACGCGGTGGTGCTGGTGGCGCGCGCCGGCGTAACGCGCAAACGCGCCCTGATTCGGGCGCGCGATCTGCTGTGGCGCATCAACGCTCCTGTCGCCGGCGTGGTCGTCAACGATGTTGACCTGCGGCTGGAGAACTTCTACACCTACCGCTACGGAATGTACGCCAAGGATTATTGGTACGGCTATCGACAAGGTGCGAAGAATTCGAGCCGAGCCTATGGATATGAAGATGAAGAGAAGGGGGAATAATATGGCGAAGACACTGGCGCGCGCGATGACGTTCGGGATTCTCCTGTGCGCACAAACCATGGCGGGGATGGCTCAGCAATCGAGCGCTGCAGCGCCAACCCCCGTGCCGCCCCTGAGGATCGGTTCCGGAGATCTGATTGAAGTCTCCATGTTCGAAAATCCGGACCTGTCTGGCCGCTATCGGGTCGATGAGAAGGGTGACATCACGGTCCCCCTGATCGGCCATGTCCCCGTGGCAGGCATGACTGCGGATGAGGCGGCGACGGCGATTGAACAACTCTATGTGGAGGGGCAGATTCTACTGCCCGCCAATTCTCACGCCACGGTTTTCATCGCCGAGTATGCAACGCAAGGCATCACCATCAATGGAGAGGTGAGATCATCCGGAGTATATCCCGCCCTGGGTGTTCACAAGCTGAACGATCTCATCGCCGCGGCCGGCGGCATCACGTCGCTCGCGGCATCGCATGTCGTGATTACGCACCGGGACGACCCCGGGAATCCCACGACCGTGGAATACAACCCCTCGGCACTTAAGCCGATCATCCCGGACGTTCAGATCTTTCCGGGTGATTCGATTCTGGTCCCAAAGGCCGGTGTGGTGTATGTCGCAGGCAATGTCCTGAAACCCGGAGCTTACGTGCTGGATGGCCGGCGCGCTCTGACGGTCGAGGAGGCGATGACGCTTGCCGGCGGCGGCGGGAAAGCATCCGCATTGAAACGCGTGCAACTGGTACGAACCATGGATGACGGCAGGAAAGAAGCGATTACGATCCCCGTGAATCTGATTTTCAAGGGCCGGGCTCCCGATGTGGCTTTGTTGGACGGCGATATCTTGTATGTACCAACGAGCAACGCCAGGCTCATTACAGAACAGGCCATTAACTCCGCGCTCGGCATCGGCACAAGCGTTATTGTTTACAGAACTGCTTCAGGCCAGTAACTGAACAGGAAAGCGGGCAGCCGCCGATCGGTCATGTCCGGGCTGAGGCTGCTTGCTGGGATGAACGAGCCTCAAGGCCGGGGCTACTGACTGGAGTTTCTCCGCGAGCGCGCCCGCAGAGTTTCATTATGAAGATGCCCGGAATTCGCCAGATCATTCAGGTTGTTCCGCGGCTCCAGCCCACGCGCTGCGGGGTCAGCGATCATGCTATCGCCCTCGCCTCCGAACTGAGAGCAGAATACGGGACCGATACTGCATTTGTTGTCCTGAACTCGGATGAACCAAGCGATGTGCCGTATTCCGTCGTCCACTGTTCACCGGATCAATTACTGAACACTTGCATTTCTTCAAGCAAGAATCGCTCGGCGGCGATTCTCGTTCACTTAAGCGGCTACGGATATTCGGTAGACGGGGCGCCCACCCTTCTTGCTGAGGCGCTGCGAAGCGTGAAAGCAGACGGACGTTTTCGCGTTGCCGTCTTCTTTCATGAACTGTTTGCGACGGGAATGCCATGGAAGTCTGCCTTCTGGTACTCGCGGCGGCAAAAGAGAGCGGTGCGCCGGATTGCCGAGGCATGCGACCTGCTCATCACCAATACCCGCTTTCACGCAGACTGGCTGGAGCGAGAAACCGTGCGGCGAACCGCCTCGCCCATCCAATGTATGCCGGTGTTCTCCCATGTCGAAGAGGCGCAACAGCCCGTTCCACTGACCGGCCGGGATCGCAACTTGGCTGTTTTTGGTCTGGGTGCAACACGGAAGAGGGTTTATAAGGAACTGTCCGCATTGGGCACGACGCTGCGTCAACTCGGCATTCAGCAGATCGTGGACATCGGGCCCGGATTCGAGCCCCCCAGCGAAGTCGGCGGGATTCCCGTGAAGCAAAGGGGCGAGCTTTCCGCGGCGGAGATCGCGAGGCAGTTTTCTCAATTGACCTTCGGTTATGTCTCATGCACGCCGCTGTTCCTGGCAAAGTCGGGCGTTTTCGCCGGATATAGCGCGCACGGCGTCATCCCGGTGATTGCACAACATTTTCGCGGAGAGATCGATGGGCTGAAGGATGGGGTGCACGTCCTGAGCCCGCAGACGGCGAAAACGGTAGAGCCGGCCGGGTTGGAGGCAGGCTCGATTGCCATCTGGCATTGGTACGCAAGACACCGACTGCACGATCATGCGTCCATGTACGCTCATTGGCTTGAAGCGGCGGATGCGGTGCGTCAGAGCATAGAACGGAAACATGCATAGTCCCGGCATCCTGATCTCCCACCCGACGGGCAATCAAAATGTCCGCAATGCCCTCAAGAGCCTTGCCGAACGGGGAATGCTGGCGGAGTTCTGGACGACCGTTGCCTGGGATGCGCAGTCTCAGTGGAACCGTCTGTTGCCGACGGGGATGCGGACGCTGCTCGAGCGGCGCGCCTATGCTGAGGCGCCTGCGGAGCAGGTGAAGTGCGATCCCTGGAGAGAGATGGTCCGCCTGGGTGCTGGACCCACGCGATTCGGCAGTCTTCTGACATCGGGCGAGCGGCCTTTTTCGATCATCGGCGTCTACCGGCATTTTGACGGCAAGGTGGCGAGGCACCTGAAAGCATTGCGTCCCTGCGGCGTGTACGCCTATGAAGGGGGTGCGCTCAAGACCTTCCAGGAGGCCAAGCGGCTGGGCGTTCCAACCCTCTACGAGCTGCCCAGCAGCCACTGGTATTGGGAACATCGGTTCTTGTCGGAAGAGGCGGAGCGCAATCCCGCATTTGCCGGACTTCTTCCCAAGCTGCAGGATTCGACGGGCCATATGCGATGGAAGGACGAAGAGCTGCGTATCGCGGACATGGTTTTTGTCGCCAGCCAGCATGTTCGCCATACATTGTCTGGTGTGGTGCCGGATGAAAAAATTCGCGTGGTGGGCTACGGTGCGCCTCCCATACGGCCGCGCAAGCCAATGCCGCGCGATGCCCATCGGCCGTTGAAGGTTCTGTTTGTCGGGGCGCTGATCCAGCGCAAAGGGATCAGCTATCTGCTGGATGCCGTCGACCGGCTCGGAGCCGAGGTTGAATTGACGATTGTGGGCAGGCGCTTTCAGCCCAATCCGCGCGTGGATGAAGCGTTGAGCCGCGTGCGCTGGTTCGAAACGCTTTCGCATGGCCAGGTGCTGGATCTGATGATGGAATCCGATGTGCTGCTGCTGCCCTCTCTCTGTGATGCCTTCGGCCTGGTCGTCACCGAGGCCCTGGCCTGCGGTCTTCCCGTGATCGTGACGCCCAATGTTGGCGCCGGCGACCTCGTCTTTGATGGCCGGGAGGGTTTTGTAGTTCCCATCTGCTCTTCTGAAGCGATCGCCGAACGCTTGCATGCTCTTGACCGCGACCGTGAGTTGCTGGAGGCGATGTCGCGCAACGCACAGAGAACCGCGGCGGAGCATGCGTGGGAGAACTATCGCGCCAACCTGGCTGATGCTGTGAGGACTGCAATCCCGTGCTAGTGCGCAAACTTAAACCGGAAACTCACAAGAGCGGAATGACCTACCTGAAGAAGCTCTTCTGGCTGTATTTTCTGCTGCTGATCTTCGAGGGCGCGCTGCGCAAATGGTTTTTGACGCCCCTGGCCGCGCCGCTCCTCCTGGTGCGCGATCCGGTGGCTCTGTTGATCATCGTGGAGGCGTTCCGCATCAACAAGTGGCCGGCAAAATGGTCGACCATCACCGGTGCGCTTGCCGTCATGCTGATCACCCTTTGCGTGGTGCAGATGATCCTGATGGAGAATCCATGGATCGCCGCTGTGTACGGGCTGCGTTCCTATCTCCTCCCTTTTCCTGTCGCCTTCATTATGGGAGAAAATCTCGATCGGGAGGATCTGCGCAAGTTCGGCGTCTGTACGCTGTGGATTCTGCTGCCGATGACGGCCCTGCAGGCGGTGCAATACCTCTCGCCTCCCGGTGCGTTCGTAAATGCCGGCGCCTACGAAGGCGCTCAGCAAATCTACTATGTAGATGCGCACGTGAGGGCTTCGGGCACTTTCAGCTTTGTCACTGGTTCAACGTGCTTTGGCCCGTTCGCAGCCGCATTCCTCTTTTACGGCCTGGCCAATGAAAAATTCGCCAAGAAATGGCTCTTATGGGCAGGGGTAGGAGCGCTGGTGCTTTCGGTGCCGATCGTTGGATCCCGCGCCCTGGAATTCAGCATGGCTGCGGTCGTCGCCTGCGCGGCGGTGTCCGCAATGTTCGGCATATCGCAGTTCATCAAGGGGCTCAAAATCCTGGTGCCGCTAGCCGCCGTTTTCCTGGTGGTCTCGTTTCTGCCTGTTTTTTCGCAATCCACAGCCAGCCTGAAAGAGCGCTCGAAAGTGAGTTACACCGTCGAGGGGGGGGTGAGACATTCCGTCGAAAGTCGAACCTTTGGAGCTTTGCTCGCCGGCCTGGAAGAAAGCGATTTGATCAGGAGCCCACTGGGCATCGGTATGGGGCAAGGCGCCAATGCCATTGCAAAACTCCTCACCGGAAGCGCGCAATTTATGGCCGGCGAGGGTGAATTCGGCCGCATCGTGACAGAGATGGGTCCCTTTATAGGGATTGCCTTCATGCTCTTTCGTTGCCTCCTGACTCTGTGGATTCTGCGGCATGCGCTGACGCGGGCGGCCGATCACGATCCACTTGCACTGCTGATGTGGCCGCTGGTCTTCCTCACCTTGATTATGAGCGTGCTCGAACAGCCGACAGAGCAGGGATTCATGGTAGTCAGCGTGGCCATGTCATTGGCGGCAATGAAGCCGGCGGGACAGCGCGCATTGCGCCCCGCCATGGAAAACCAGAGGTCCCTGACCGCACGTCCCACGGTACGCCCCTACTCGCGCTGAGTCGGATTCCAAATTGCGAAGCGCGGCGGAAAAATGCAATGAAGATTCTTCTCTGTTCCTATGCGTTCGCGCCCAGCCTTGGCGGAATCGAAACTGTGAGCCAGTTGCTGGCGGAGATCCTGGAGCAACGGGGTCACGACGTCACGCTGGTCACGAGCACCCCCGGCAAAGGGGGAGAAGAGAAGGGACCGTTTTCCGTGGTGCGCAGACCCGGCATCTGGAGACTGATCTCCGAAATCAGCCGCGCCGACCTTGTGCTGCAAAGTAATATTTCCCTTCATCTGAGCTGGCCGCTGTGGATTTTTTTCCGTCATAAGCCATTCGTTGTCGTGCATCACACTCCGATTGCACGCCCGGATGGGACGCTTGCCTTGCAGGATCGCCTCAAGCGCGCCCTGCTTTGGCGTCCTTACTGCCTTTCGGTCAGCAACTATCTCGCCAGGACGATGTCTGCAAAGTCGAAGTGGATCCCTATCCCGTATAACAGCACGGTGTTCCGAAAGATCCCGGAGGTGCAACGCAGCGGTGATTTGCTTTTCGCAGGCCGCCTGGTTTCGGCAAAGGGTGTGGACATTCTGCTCAGCGCGTTCGAGAAAGTTCTCAAGGGGCGCCCGCAGACGACGCTTTCCATCGTGGGATCGGGACCGGAGCGAGAAAGCCTCGAGCAACTCGCCGGTTCGCTCGGAGTCGCGCAGAATGTGAGTTTTCTCGGCCCCAAGCGGGCAGAGGAGCTTGCGGAAGTGATGAATGGCCACAAGATTCTGGTCGTGCCATCGCGGTCACGGCCGCCCGAGGCATTCCCCGCCGTCCCCATCGAGGCCCTCGCCTGCGGTTGCGTACCGGTCGCGAGTAGAATGGGAGGGCTTCCGGAGTCGGTGGGAGAGGCGGGCGCGCTGTTTGAAGAGGGCAACGTCGAAGAACTTGCCCGAGTCCTTCTTCATTTGCTCCATTCGCCGGGCCAGATCGACGCTTACCTCGCAAAGGCCGAGAGCCACATAGGCCAATTCCAACTTGAGGCTGTGGCCAATGCCTACGAGTTGCATTTTGCAGCCTGCAGACGCTGCGGTTCAGCCGAGAACATGCGCCGATGAACGTGCAGGAAAAGCGCGGAGTTTCATGTCCACCATGACAACCAGCGATCGTGTTCCCGGGCGAGCCGGCGGTAGCCAGACGAGCGGGCGCTTTTATCCGCAGCTCGACGGACTGAGAGCCATTGCGGTGCTGCTTGTGTTGCTAAACCATATGAGCGACCTGGCGCTCCCGCACGTTGTGTGGTACCTGTCCACTCTGGGATGGATTGGTGTCGATGCTTTCTTTGTTCTTTCGGGATTCCTGATCACCAAGATTTTGTTAAGTTCCGAGCCGGGATTTCGCGCCTTCCGCCTCTTTGTATTCCGCCGTACCCTGCGTACCTGGCCGCTCTATTTTGCCGTCCTTCTCATTGCCTGCTGCGCGCTCAGAGGGACTGCGACGGGAAACAAAATCAACGGGCTGCAGTATGTGTTCTTTCTGCAGAACTATACGCCAACGTTTGTTACGCGCTCGCTCGGACCCACCTGGTCGCTGTGCATAGAAGAACATTTCTATTTCCTTTGGCCGTTTCTGGTCTTTCTGCTTCCGAAACGCTTGCTGGCTAGCGTCTTGCCCGCTGTCTTCGTCGCGCTTCCCCTGCTGCGCTTTTGGGGACTGCACCATGGGTTTACGTTCAAGCAGCTTTACACGGAAACGCAATTTCATTTGGACGGACTGGTGGCAGGCAGCCTGATCGCGTTGATCGTCTCCTGGGGAATCTTTCGTTTGCGGACGTTGGCATGGATCGGCTATGGCGCTTTGGTGATCGGCGCAGTGGCATCGATCGCAGGTTTCTGGCGAAGTTGGAACGTCAACGCAGGAAGCAATGTCGTGTTTGGATTCACCTCTCTGGCCGTTGGCTTTGCAGGATTGCTCCTGTTGCTGCTGCACGGCCATCCATCCATCGTTGTCAAGATTTTCAGCGTGCGGCCGCTGCGTTACATCGGCCGTATCAGCTACGGAATCTACCTGTTGCACGACGGCTGCATTTCCTTTCTCAACCACCTCCCCCTGCATCGTTTTCTGGGCTTCATGGCAGATTCCTGGATCTTTGTCGTCCCTTTGCGCGTCGTACTTACGATCTTGATCGCGGCATTGTCCTATCGCTTCTTCGAGTCCCCCATTCTCCGCTTTAAAGATCGCCTGAGATGATGTCCCTGCGCCATCCCGTTTTAGTTGCGGGAGGGCCGGGCAGCCGAAGTTATTGAGTTTGCCAATAGTCGGTTCATATTTCTGCCGGGCGCCTTGTCCTATTCGGAAGAGGTTGGCCGTTGAGCATCGCGCCGGGCCACGGGTGTGGCTGCGAGGTAACAGCGTAACCAACGTCGCGACTGCGAAGCGTTCGCAGAACATTTGAATATCGCTGTTACAGGAATAATCATGCGAATCCTGTTTTGTTCATACGTATTTGCTCCCAGTATCGGGGGAATCGAAACGGTGTCGCGTATCCTTGCCAAAGAATTCTGTGGGCTGGGAGCGACGGTCACTTTGGTGACGCATACGCCTGGGGAGGAGATCCCAGGCACTTATGAGGTGGTGCGGCGGCCTACCCTCAAGAAGCTGCGCGAGCTGACCAGAAACTCCGATGTAATTTTTCAAAACAACATATCGTTGAAGATGCTTCTTCCATTACTGTTCCTGGGCAAGCCCGTAGTGATCACTCACCAGACTTGGTTAGCGCGTATGACGGGCCGGCGAGGATGGCAGGATTATCTCAAGCGCGCGCTTCTTTCCCATTGGTCAAACATTGCAATCAGTCAAGCGGTTGCAGCGGATCTCCCCTTTAAGTCCATTGTGATCGGAAACCCGTTTGAGCCAGGTGAGTTTGCTGCTGCGGAAGAGCATGTCCGCGATAAGGATATTGTGTTTCTGGGACGGCTGGTTTCCGACAAGGGATGCGATCTCGTTCTTCGCGCGCTCGCAATCTTGAAAGCAGCGCGCATTTGCCCTTCGTTCACCGTAATTGGAGACGGGCCTGAGATGCCTGCGCTCAAGCAGTTGACGGCGGAACTTGGTTTGTCCGATCAGGTGATGTTTCTCGGTGCGGTCAGGGAGGGCAGAGGCAAGGTCGTGGCCCAGCACAGGGTCATGGTCATTCCATCAACATGGGAGGAGCCGTTTGGCGTGGTCGCTCTGGAGGGGATCGCTGCTGGCTGTGCAGTGGTTGCCTCGCGAAAAGGGGGCCTTCCTGAAGCGATTGGTCCATGCGGGATACTTTTCCCCAGCGGCGATGTGGGGGCGTTGGCTTCGGCACTGAAGGATCTGCTCGCAAGTCCTTCCTTGCGGGACAAATTGGCAGCCGAGAGAGATCATCATCTGAAGCGTTTTCAGCCGGAGGCCGTGGCCAAGCGCTATCTGGAAGTTTTTGAATCTGCAATGCGGAAGTAGCGGGGCTTGTCCGGGCGACGCCTGGTGGCAATCAACCCGAATGAATCACAGAGAGCATCGTTCTCTCCTGACGGTAGCTTATGCCTCGCGACCGTAAAGCCGCAGTCATGAAAGTGGCTGGACCGCCCGGGGAAAGCCCATCGGTTCACCTTGACGCTCTGCGTGGATTTGCGGCATTCTGCGTGCTGCTCAACCACTTCCGGGATGCTCTTTTCGTGGACTATGAGGCGCTCGCGCGGCACAATCCATTGACGAGCGCGGCGTATCTGGTTTCCGGCCTGGGCCATCAAGCGGTCATCGTGTTTTTTGTGCTCAGCGGGTACCTGGTTGGCGGCAGCGTTTTGCGCTCTGTGCGAAAAGGGAGTTGGTCCTGGAGAGATTACCTGCTGGACCGGTTCAGCAGGCTCTACGTCGTGCTTCTGCCTGCATTGCTGCTGGGTGGGGCGCTCGACTGGCTGGGAATGCACAGGCCGGGCGCCGAAGCCGTCTATAGCGGCAATTCGGGGATGCACGCGCTGGCCATCAACGTTCACAGCACGCTGACATGGCCGATCCTGGGAGCAAACAGCCTATTTTTGCAGACCGTCACCATCCATCTGCCCGAGTTTGGTCCCTACGCGGTACCAACATTCGGTTCCAATGGGGCGCTGTGGAGCTTGAGTTACGAATTCTGGTATTACCTCGCCTTTCCGGTTCTGGTTTTTCTGTTCGCCCGGAGCCAGTCCTGGAAGATGCGCGCCATCGCATGCCTGGGTCTTTTGGCCTGGGGATGGTTTGTCGGATCGAATATCGTTCTGCTGGGCATTACTTGGCTGATGGGAGCACTGATCGCTTTCCTGCCGGCCTTCCCGGTGCGCCGGTCGTGGACGCGTGGCCTTGCCATTGCTATGGCCCTGGCGCTCTTTGGCGCGGGGCTGGTGTACGGTAAGTTCGAGGCATCATCGCTCTCGTCCGACTTCGTATTGGGGCTGGCGGTGACCGCGATGATCTGGGTGACGTTGGATTGCGCCACGGCGCCCTTGCCTGCGTTTTATGTACATGCGGCCCGCCGCGTCGCGCATACTTCCTTCACTTTGTATCTGGTGCATTTACCCATGTTGATTTTTCTCAAGGCGGCCCTGCATTTGCCGCGCGCCTATCCAGGCTGGCATATGGTTCTAGTCGGCGCAGGAGTGCTGGCGGCTACCGTCTTGTATGCACAGTTGGTCTACGAGGCATTCGAAAGAAATACAGATCGCGTGCGCCGCTGGATTCGTCCGTATGTGATGGGCCGGCGGGCAGCCTGAAGGTTGATGGGCCGGCATCATCGCGGATTTGCAAGCGTCCGCATGGCAACTCCGGGGCGATACCCCGGGAGCGGAAGAGTTCCCTGAAAGACCTGCAAATGAGAGTTCTGATTTTAAGCGTTAATTACTGGCCGGAAGTTACGGGAATCGGCGCCGTGACCACATATCGTGCAGAGCACCTCGCCGCCGCGGGGCACGAGGTCGAGGTGTGCACCACATTTCCCTACTATCCGGATTGGAAGGTGCCGCCGGAGTACCGAGGAAAGCTGGGACTGAAGGAGAAGCGCAATGGAGTTGGCATCGTTCGCAGCTACGCCTACATTCCCAACCCGGTCAACCCACTCAAGCGCATCCTGTTCGAGGCGAGTTTCATCGTCGGCGCGACGCTACGCGCGTTGCTGCGCAAGCGGCCGGACGTGCTGCTGGTGGTTTCGCCGCCGCTGGGCCTGACGGCAACGGCAATTCTGTTGAGCCGGCTGTGGAGCGTTCCGTATGTGTTCGATGTGGAAGACCTGCAGCCCGATTCGGCTTCGGACCTGGGCATGCTCCCCAAGTGGGCGGTGAGACTTCTCTATAAAGTCGAGAACGCGGCCTACCGCCATGCGCGATTGGTCACCACGCTCACGCCGAGCATGAGACAGAAGATCGTTGACAAAGGATTTACAGAAGACAAAGTGGAGCTTCTTGAGCCGCGGATGGATGACTCTTTCATCGATCTGCTGCCGGAGGAAGGGGACGAGTTCCGGCGGCGGTATGGTGTGGGAGAGAAGTTCCTGGTGACGCACAGCGGGAACATGGGAGTGAAGCAAGGTCTCGATGTGATTCTCGACGCCGCGGCACTGAACCGTGCCGACGACTCCATGCTGTTCCTGTGCGTGGGCAATGGTTCGGATTGCGAAAGAATCAAGCGCCGCGCCGCAGAGCTGGATCTGGGCAACGTGCGGTTTTTGCCGTTGCTCGATGAGAGCGATTTCCGCGGCTTGATGGCGGCCAGCAATGTCTGCCTGGTGACGCAGCAGCAATCGGTTTCTGAGGTCGCTTTTCCGTCAAAGATCGTGACTTATCTTGGGGCGGGGCGTCCTATGATTGCGTCGGTCAATCCCGAGTGCGAGGTTGCCCGCATCACGCGCGAGTCGGGAGCGGGCAGGGTGGTCGAGGCGGAGAATCCGCAGGCCCTTCTGGAGGCGATTCGCACATTGAGAAACGCCGATTTGCGCAAGGCGGGCGAGAATGCACGCGCGTACGCATGCATGCGTTGGTCGTCCGAGCGCGTTCTGGGGCACCTGGAGCGCAACCTTACGGCGGCGGCAGGGTCTCCCATGAGTTCCCTGGCCTGGAAAGGATTTAAGCCATGAGCGATGCCAAGACTGGAAGCGCGTTCCTGATTGCGATTCTTGCCGCAATCGTTTTGCCCTGCGCGGGGACGGCGCAGACGCAGCAGGCCGGAGCCCAGGAAAGTACCGGCGCGCCTCCATCCAGCACCGGCACAACGGGAACCTCTTCGGCGGTAAGCCCGGCGGGGACCAGCGGCGGAGCATCGAGCTGGGGCGCGGGGAAGGGTGGTTTCGGATCCACGGGCAAGATGCCGGCAGCGTCGAGCGGAGGCGCGACAGGCGGAAGCTGGGTAGCAGGCAGCGGAAGTTTCGGGGCGAAGAGTCAGCCGGGTGGAATCTGGCACGAGAGCGGCGGCGGAACGATGGGAACCACGGGTGCCGCGCACACGCAAAGTTCCGCGGCCGAGGGTTTGGTTCCTGCGGCACTCCAGGGTTTTACGGTCGAGGGTCCGGCGACTGCAGGCACTTCCAGCGGAGCGCGATCTAGCGGTATTTCGCCTTCAGGTTCGCGGGCTGGCGCGCATCCCGCTTCCGATGGACGCTTCGGGGCATCGAGCGGTGCTCGTGCGGGTGGTTTCAAATCCCCAGGCGGCAAGACGGCTTCATTTGGCGCACATGGCCATGCCGGCTCGAGCCACGGATCCAGCGCAGGTTCTTCCAGCGGGCATGCGAAGACGCAGGCACCCTCCGCCTCCTCTGCAACGGGCGGCAAGCTGTAACTGCGTTGCGGACGCGCCATCGCCCGCGTGGGGTCCCTTCGTCGCCGTGAAGTGTCGGACCCTTTGCGCGGCCATTGCGCGTGGGTTAGAGCGGGATCGTCTTCGACAACTGAGCGGCGTAGCGCTTCTCCCATATCTTGGCATCTACGAGAAAACGGAACCAGAACGTTTGCAAGACCCAGAAGATAAAGCCCTCGGTTCCGTCGAGAAAACCCAGCCGGAAGAAGTAGCGATACACAAAAAGGGCAAACGGACGCACGAATAGCGGCATGCGATTGTATTTTTGGCGAAGGTAACGCTTGCGCTGCGCGGGGTTGCCGCGGGCATCGGGTTGAATGCGCCCCGACGTCTCTTTGCCGTCCAATTCAGCCACCTCGCCATCCGCCCAGCGATTGTGCCTCGCGGTCCACTCCGTCAGGGGCATGCGGATGTCGTCGATCATGGCGCCGCGCAATTGGCCGCTGGTGCCGCTCAAGAGCAGGAAGTGCTGGTCGTATTTGCGGTCCTCGCAGTGCCCGATGCCGCTGCGAAACAGACGCAAATGCCAGGTCGGGCTCATGCCTCCGTGACGCAGGACGCGGCCCAGAAAGCGCAGATAGCGGGGCAGAAAATATCCCGCGTGTTCAGGCTCTTCAGGAAGCGCCAGAATGGCCGCAACCAGCTCATCATCCATCCATTCATCGGCATCGAGATGCAGTTGCCAGGGATTTGAGATGGGTAAATTGTCGATGGCCCAATTGCGTTGCGCGCCGTAATGATCGAATGCGTGTTCGACGACGGTGGCCCCGAACGTACGCGCCAGTTCTGCGGTCTTGTCCTTGCTGAAAGAGTCGACGACGAAGATTTCGTCGGAAACCCGCTTGGCGCTCAAAAGCGTGGCGCCGAGCGTATCCTCCGAGTTGAACGACAAAAGGATGACGGTTGGCCGCATAACAACGATGGTAGCGCAAGAGCACGACGGGAGCCCGATCCAACCGCAGCCAGGAAAAGAGTTTCTTCAATGCCGGGGAGATGAAACGCGGAGCCCGATGAAGGTTTTATTGGTGGGGAATTACCCATTTGACGGGTCGACAAGCATGCACATCTGGTCGAAGGCGCTGTTGCGCGAGCTTCGTCCGCTTGGTGTCGATGTCGAGGCGATTTCTCCACGGCCGAGGTTCGGCAAGATGAAGCCTTCGGTGCACGGTGCGGGGAAGTGGCTGGGATACATCGATCGCTTCGTGATCTTCCCGCGCGCATTGCGCTCCGCGGCAGCCGGGGCCGACATCGTGCATTTCTGCGATCATGGCGCCGCGATGTATGCGCCGATAATCAAGAGAAAGCCGGTCGTGGTCACGTGCCATGACATGATTGCAGTCCGCGGCTCGCGCGGCGAGCTGCCAGAGTTGCGCTCTTCGCCCTTTGGGCAGTTACTGCAGCGCTGGATTTGCCATGGACTGAAGCATGCCGCACGCGTGGCGTGCGTTTCCCAGGCAACCTTCGACGATGCGCGCAGAATTCTGAAAGAAGATGATAATCTCTGCGTCATTCTGAACGGCCTGAACTATCCATTTCAGCCTCTTGCGCAGGGCGAAGCGGAGCGGCGGCTCGCAGGCCTCCCATTCATTCACGCGCCGTTCGTTCTCCACCTCGGCTCCAACGCGGCCTACAAAAACCGCGAAGGCGTGCTGAGAACATTTGCGAAAGCGGCAGCGGGAATAAGTTTGCAGTTAGTGATTGCCGGTGAGGCGCTGGACGGGAAGTTGGCCGGTCTAGCGCGCAAGTTGCAGATCGAGGAGCGCATCGTTCAGGTCATAAAGCCGGATGTCGCTTTGATCGAGGCGCTTTACAATCGCGCGGTCTGCTTGCTGTTTCCCTCGCGCTATGAAGGATTCGGGTGGCCGCCGATCGAGGCTCAGGCATGCGGCTGTCCGGTTATCGCCAGCGATATCTCTCCACTCGCTGAAGTGCTCGGGCAATCGGCGGTTCTCAAACCGGTCGAGGACGAAGCCGGCATGGCCGATGCCATTCGCAGACTCGCAGCGGACAAGGAATTTCGCGACGAGCTGCGGCAGAGTGGATTTGTGAATGTCCGTACGAGGTTTGAGACCTCGCGGATGATCGGCGAATACCTCTCGCTTTATCGGGAACTTAGTCTGCAACGCTGAGGAGCTTCCAGGTTATGAAGGTGTATCTCGGAGCGGTTGGTGAGAACGATCAGGCCGGTATCCTGCAGTCTCATGCCGCGTTTTCCAAAAACAACGAAAGCGTAGCCGACCCCTCCGCAGCCGACGTTATCCTGATCTTCGGGGCCTCGGCACGCGAACCGCAGCGGCTTCTGGAATCCGGACTATACAAGGCTTTTCCGGATCGCTGTGCCATTTATACCGAGGACGACGATTTTCTGCCCCTCCTTCCAGGCTTGTATCCCAATGCCCAGATCAGCGAACATACCCGGATTGGCCGCATCTTCAGCTATGCGCACATTACGCGCAACGGACAGCTGCAAAACCGCTTCCGGGAAGAGACCACGTCTCCCATCCCTATTGGGATGAAAACGGAAAAGCGCTACTTCTTTACGTTTCAGGGCGGATCGACCTCTCTGGTGCGGAAACGTCTCTATAATCTGAAATTCAACCGCAGCGATGTGCTGATCGAGAACACTTCGGCATACGGGCATTGGGATAATTCCCAGCCCGGCCGCCTGGAATGGCAACGCCGTTATGCGGAGACGCTTGCGGCATCGCACTTTGTGCTTTGCCCGCGCGGAGCCGGCGCGGGCAGCAGTCGCTTCTTTGAGGTGATGGCGGCAGGCGTTGCGCCGGTGCTCTTGTCTGACGATTATGCTTTGCCGCCCGGGCCGGCCTGGGATACATTTCTCATCCGGGTGCGCGAACGGGATATCGCCAAACTGCCTGAGATCCTGGAGCCGTATCTCGAAAGCGCTGCCGAACGCGGGCGACTGGCTCGCCAGGCTTTCGACGAGTACTTTTCCATCGAGCGCGAGTTTGACTGCTTTGTCGAATTAGCTGCGCGATCGCTGCGGCACGCGCCCCCGCCGGAAGAGCATTTCCGCAAACGGCAAGCCGCCATGATTCGCCGCCTTGCATGGAAGCGAAAAGGCCGCGCCGCGTTGCGGGCAGCCGTGTTGAAAGCGCTGAGAACGCTCCGCATCAAAAACCCATACCAAATGAACCGGTAAGTGCATCCATGCGGCTGAATAAGAATCGTGCCGCGGGTACAAAGTGTCGGAAGAAGACTCTCAGGGAAAAGGTTCTGCCTATGCCGGCCGTATCGATCGTCACCACAACATTCAATCGAACCGGATACCTCAAACAGGCGATTGAAACGGTCATGGCCCAAACGTTTACGGATTTCGAGCTTCTGGTGTGTGACGATGGCGGACGTGAAGAGACGAAGCGGCTCTGCGAGAGCTTTCACGACGAGCGCATCCTACATACAGTGAATCCCGCACGATTGGGCATTGCCATGAACACCTATGCCGGTATCTCGCGGGCCCGCTCCGATGTGATTGCATTCCTAAATGACGACGATCGCTGGACAAGCGATTTCTTGGCCCGATGCGCGGTACCCCTTCTCGAGGACCCTGAAGTGGTTTTGACGTTCAGCGACCACTGGCTCATTGACGCCAACGGGGCGCGTCTTGTGGATGATACGGATGCGAATACACGCGCGTATGGCCGCGAAGGCCTTGCCGTGGGCCGCGTCGATCAACCCAGGAAACTGCTGGCTCGGCTTTCCATTCCACTTGCCATGGCCGCCGTGTTTCGTAAATCGGAGGTCGATTGGGATCCATATTCGATAAGGGTGGAGGGCGCATACGACACCTACATCGCATATTCGCTGCTTCGCGGCGAAGGCAAGGTTGTCTACGTGCCGGAGCGGCTCACCGAGTACAGAGTGCATGGCGGAGCGGCGAGCGCAGAGTTCCATATGAATACGACCGAAGGTCTGGCGTATGTCCACGGCCTTATTCTGGAGGATCCAGCGTTCGCATCCATTGCGAGGGAAATTCGCAGGACATATCTTGGCCTTGAAAAACACTTGACCAAGCTAAGTCTTCTTCGGTTCGATATCCCATCCACGGTGAAACATTGCGCTCGGTTGGTGCGCCACGGAATTGTCTCGACCGGGCGAAGAGACGAGAAGCGCAAACGGCGACTCAAGTGAGCGTATGGTAGAGACTCAAAAGCAAGCCCGCAAGCGGGGGATCTATCTGGTTGCGAACCGGCGCAGCGGTGCGCAGTGCAACAATCTGATCGCATCCATCCGACGCTTCGGTTGTAATCTGCCCATTCGCGTAATTCCCTATGGCGGGAGCCCGATGGTTCCCGATCCGCGTTGGGATGAAGTCAAGCTCCTGTCGCTATCGGATTTCCCCGCAGAGGGGCGGGCGTTTTTGGCAGAGCTCGAGGGGCGCATTCGGCTGCCTAATTCCGGCAATCTGCGGAGATTTCTCTGCTGGTTCGGGGAGTTCGACGAGTTTCTTTATTCCGATAACGACGTCGTCGCGCTGATGAACTGGGAGGAGTTATTCCCCTATCTTGAAAACTATGAGATTGTGCACGCCGATGAGGAGTTCACGACCGGCGGCAGGTTCAACTTGAAACGGCCGGATCGCTTCGAGGAACTGATGGGCGCAGGGACTTTGCAGGCGGCAATGACGGCGGGACATTTTCTGTGCCGCAGGTCGCCGCGGCACCCGGCCGATTTGCGGGCGGGGATCGCCTGGATGGAAGCGCACCCGGATGTACCAACCTGGCACGACCAGACGCTTCTGCACGTGGCGCTGGTGCTGGCGCAATGGCGCGTGCTGAACCTTTGCAAGCAGCCGCACGGCTGGGCGTCTTCATGGGCAGGCGATTACCAGAATGTTCTGGATCTGATTCGCACCATTCAGGTGGAGCGACGGCCCATCAGCCATCTGCATTACTCGGGGGGCATCGCGACCACAGCGGAGCCGATTGGCGAACTGCTTTTGACCAGTTTGCCGACGAAGGAACGCAATCGCAAGTTGCTGCGGGCGCTGTTGTGGCAGGCATCGGGACTCCGTGCAATAGCACGGCAATATGGCCGCGTGAAGCACAAGATCAAGCGGCTCAAGAACCGCTCGAAGTGACCGTCGCCGGTCAAGGAGGAAGAGTCATTCGGCTCACGGGTCACATACAGGCGGCAAGAGCATTTTTCCTTCCCAAATTGCATCGCGTCGTGGAATTTCTGGCTTCCCAGGGAATCACGATTGCGTGCAATCTTCTCTTTGGGTTGCTTTGCATCCGATTGCTGCCCATCGGTGAGTACGCAAAGTTTGTCGTGGTTTTTGCCATCCAGGGCTCACTCATGGTCCTTCTGGACGTGGGCATCTCGGGAACCTTCATTCCTCTGGTCGGTGAGCGGATTGAAGACCGGCAGCTGATTGCCGACTACCTTGCCACCATAAGGCAAATTGCGCATTGGCTCTTTGCCATCGCTGCTCCCGTCACCGTGGTGGCCTACCCGCTCCTGGTCCGCAACCGCCATTGGAGCTGGCAAACCGTAGCGGCGATGATCGTCATCGTGCTGGTGTCCGCGTGGTTTGCGCGCGTCGGATCCTCTTACGGCTCGGTGCTGATTCTGCGGCGCGATCGCTATCGCTATTACCAGGCGCCGATCTTTTCCAGTGTCGGCGCTTTGGCGTTGCTCGGCATCTTCGTCGCCTTTCACGGGTTTGGTGCGTTCACGGCCATCCTTATCGGCGTGGCCAGAATCATTTGGATTGCCTTCTTTTATTTCCGGCGCGCGAATCAACTGCTCGGTGTCAAGGGCAAGCCTTCAAAAGAGAAACGCACGGCCATCATTCAACTCACTCTGCCGTCCATTTCCAGCGTCGTGTATTACGCGGTGGGAGGCCAGATTTCGGTTTTTCTTATCACCATTTTTGGCCGCACCGCCGCGGTGGCGTCTGTGGGCGCACTCGGCCGGCTGGGTCAGATTTTTTCCTTGCTGACACCGATCAACGGAATTCTTGTCGAGCCCTACTTTGCACGATTGCCGAAGAAGCATCTCAAAAGTCATTACCTCATTGCAGTGGCCGTAGCGAGCGCGTGCGGCGCCGGCGCGGTGGCACTTGCACGAGTTTGGCCGGGGCTCTTCCTCTGGGTACTCGGTCCAAAATATGCGAGCTTGCGCACGGAAGTTATCCTGGTCATCGCGGCAGGCGCCATTTCACTTTTAGGCAGCATCATCGGCTCCATCAATGGCTCGCGCCGGTTTGTTTACTACTCTTTTGTGCTCGCGGACAACATCGTCACCCTGATTGTGCAGGCCATCTTTATCTGGAAGGTAGATATGAGCACGGTGAGGAATGTGCTCTGGTTCAATATCGCCACCCTTCTGCCAACTTTTTTGACGGGCATTCTGGTTGCATTCTACGGTTTTGCGCGAGGCGGACGCAGGGTTGCGGGAATTGACTATTCCCTTGAAGAAAAATGAGCCACTCTCAGCGCACTGCCCGAGGCGAGCTTCAGCGCAGCCCTTCGGCGTGTGCATGCAAGGGTGTGGCTCGTGAGTGGACCAGGGAAACCCATGACTGAAAAGCTCTTCAGCGTCATCATGCCCGCTTTCAATGCGGAAAGATATATTGGCAAGGCGCTCGAGAGCGTGCGCGCGCAGACCTACCAGAATTGGGAGATCATTGTCACCATTGACGGAGGCACGGATGCCACCGGCGGGATGGTCTCAGAGTTTGCGCAAGGCACGTCGCAGCCCGTGCGTGTCCTTGAACATGAGCAGAATTTGGGTCTTTCCGCTGCCAGAAACACGGCGATGCGAGTTGCCAGGGGAGATTACATCGCCTTTCTCGACGCAGATGATTTCTGGCTGCCGGATCATCTTGAGAGAGTGTGCGCGGTATTGGCAGAGGGCAACGCCGACCTTGTTTATTCCGGCGCGATTGTTTTTTGGGAATCGGCGTCCGGGGAAACGGAACCGCTTCCAAGTGAACCGATTGAAGTAATCAAAACGCGCGCGGACCTTTTCCGTCGCAACTTCATCAATCCATCGGGGGCGGCCATCACGAGACGGCTCATGGAAAAAGTTGGCGGCTTCGGTCCGCGGCGTGTGGAAGATGTAGACTACTGGATTCGTGCCGCCGCGCAGGGTTTTCAAATCGCATCGACTGGCAAGCAGACATTCTATTATCGGAAATCGGCCAGCGCCTTGTCCGCTGCGGTTGCGCAGGATGCGGAGGGTTTGGGGCGAGTTTTAGAAAGCCACAGAGATTGCGGAATCTTGCCGGAGAAGGAGATTGTTGCCATTGCGCGAAGTTGCTTTTTCTCCGCGGGCCGATTGCATTGGCGAAAAGACCCGCGGGCTGCGAGCCGCGCCTTCTACAAGGCATGGACCATGGGCAGAACGCATCTGCTTCCCCTGGTATGTGCCGTGGGGATGGCGGGATGGAGCATGGTAAAGCCAAAGAAGAAGAGGAACCACAATGGCGGTTAGTTCAGATTGTGCCCGGAAAGACGAGGCGGGAGAGCCGGTGCGCGGTCGCGTAGGAAATGGCGAGATCGAATGCCTTTCGCCCGGAATCTCAATGCTTGGAAAACCGCTCACAAAAACCCATCTCGTGGTGGGAACGGAAGCGCCCTCACCCAATCCGTTCTCGCTATGATCGATTGCCGCCGCTCGGTGTCGTGAAAGGGAGGGCGCGATTCAAGGTGCTCACGATGGCGACAGCGCTGCATGGTGCGATGTAGGCCGCGCGGAGCTGTGACGGGTATCTTCGGCTGCACAGTTCTGAGCTGCGGCCGGCGGTCGACGCGAAGCTCGCGGAGCGGAATATAGCATTGGCAAGGCAATGGCTCCCCGCAAAGTTAGTAGAATGAATCTGGTTTGACCAGAACAAGCCCTGCATGCAGACGCCGGGCATCCGGGAGAATGCCGCCCAAGAATATCTGGAGTCAGTGGGTTACTGTTGCACACTGTACGGTGCCTTAGACCACCCAGTCGCGCAGTGGGGCGCAGCCAGGCGGTGAAGGAAGCAAAAGCGCGATTCAATGGAAGTTCAGCTTCTCGAGCCCATCTCACCAATGTGTCCGGAGGTCAAGCTAAGACCCTGAGAATCGTTGTGAGCGGCATCGATCGGAATCGGCCATCACAGGTCTCGGTGCGGCAAGAACAAAACCCGTTCGGCCTCTGCGACCCGTATCGTTGGTTGCGGAGTGCGACGAGGCTCCTTAAGACAACATTCCATGATGGAATCTGAAAAAATGACGGAATACGGTAAATCGATCCTGCCCTCTGCAAACGACACGGCAATCTGCACGCTTTTTGAAAGCGATTTTCATTTCGGCCTTGCGGCGTTTCTCAATTCTCTCGTGCGCGCGGGCTTTGCGGGCACGGTCTGGGCGGGATATCGCGGCGCCTTGCCTCCCTGGTTAGGCCAACTCAAGCGCGCCCGCCACGATGCGGACGAGTATTGGATCGCAGATCAGGTACAGATCGTGTTCATCAAAGTGAACACAGACATCCATCTCACGAATTACAAACCGGAATTCATGCTGAATCTGCTGGCAAATGAAGCCCGCGATTGCGAATATCTCTGGTATTTCGATCCGGATATCTTCATTCAAGCCTCCTGGTCCTTCTTCGCTGATTGGCAAAGCAACGGAATCGCGTTGTGCCAGGAAATTGCCAACAACATACTTCCCTCGGACGCCCCGCTTCGCCAGAGTTGGATTCGAGCGGCTGCAAGCATCGGCTATACGAACCCGCATCCGCTCTGCTATTACTACAACGGCGGGCTAGCCGGAGTGCCGCGGGAGTCCTCTGAATTTCTGGTCACGTGGAAGTCCATGATCGAACTTGCGGGGTCGAAATACTGTGATCTCGGAAAGTTCAACCAACGCAATCCGGAAACGCCCTTTAACAGCTGCGATCAGGATTGCCTGAATATTGCTGCGATGTACTCGAAGTTTCCCCTCTCGACTCTGGGACCCCAGGGCATGGGATTTCTCAGGGGTAACGTCGTCATGTATCACGCCGTGGGTCCGAAGCCCTGGAGAAGCTCGCTTCTGATGGACGCGATCAAGGGTATGCCGCCTTCGGATGGCTTCAAATATTACTTTACGCAAGTGTCGTCTCCCATCCGCGCATACTCCCGCAGCGCGCTGGCGGCAAAGAAGTTCGCTTGCAAAATCGCGGCGTTCGTCGGGCGCTTTTATCGCAGAGGTTAAATGCGCCGGATGCGGCGCGCAGGGTCTTTGCCGGTACCTCGTAACCGTGGGAAACGGAAACCGGGGCGAGAGATCGCTTGCAGTACATTTGGTATAAAAGAGTCGTAACCCTGACAATCGCAGTGAAATCCCCGGCTGCATGCAGGGGGTGTAGGAGAACGTATTCATGATTATTTCCCGAGCGCCCATGCGCATCAGTTTTGTCGGCGGAGGTACGGACCTTTCCGATTTCTACGAGCGGTATCCGGGCCGGGTGATTTCGGCGTCGATCGACAAGTTCATCTTTATCGCTATCAACCATGCGCCCTTCACGCATCATGTCGCGGCGCGGTATTCGATATCCGAGGAGGTGCCGCATCCCTCGCAGTTGAAACACTCGCGCATCCGCGAAGCGTTGCTGGACCTGGGCATCCACAGCAACATCGAGATTGCGTCGTTTGCGCCCATTCCCGCGCGCACCGGGCTGGGCTCGTCTTCCAGTTTCTCGGTGGCCCTGCTGAAGGGACTGCATGCATACGCCGGCAAAAGGCTCGACAAGCGAGGCGTTGCCGAAGCCGCGTGCCGCCTGGAGATCGAGCTCGTCAAAGAGCCCATCGGAAAACAGGACCAATACGCGGCGGCATTTGGTGGATTCAATGTGCTCCAGTTCAACGCCGACGGATCGGTGGACGTGGAACCGGTGCTGCTAGACTACAAAAAACGCTTGGACTTGGAAGACCGCCTGATCCTTTTCTTCCTCGGCACCACCCGCGATGCCTCATCGGTATTAACCGAGCAGAAGGCCAATACGGAACGCAATTTCGAACTGTTGAAGCGGATGTCGGATTCGGTTCCTGTCTTCAAGGAAGCGCTTCTTGGATCCGACTTCAAGCTTGCCGGCGAGATGCTGCTGGAGGGCTGGACGTTGAAGAAACAGCTCGCCTCTTCGATCTCGAATTCTGGCATCGACACGTTGTACGAGGTGGCGATGAGCCAGGGCGCATGGGGCGGCAAAATCCTGGGAGCAGGCGGCGGCGGCTGCCTTATGATGCTTGCACCCGTGGAAAGACGGGCCGGGATCGTGGAGGCGTTGCAGAAAGCCGCGATTGCCGAGGGTTTCGCGGGCGCCGGCGAAATTCCCGTCTCCTTCGTTCAGACGGGCGGGGAAGTGCTCTTCAATTCCCGCGATATCTAGTATGAGCAAGTCCTAAACACCAGCAGGAGGCAGGTCAACAGCGATGGAAGACTACATCCGGCAGTTTTCAGATAAAGCGATCGCGCTGCTCCGGAATCTCCCTACGGCGGAGATTGCCAAGGCGATGAATATTCTGCAGGCCGCGTTCGAGCGTGACGGCCGCATCTACGTCATCGGCAATGGCGGCTCCCTGGCGCTGGCCACGCATTGGGTAGCGGACTTCAACAAGACCGTGTTCAGCCACAACCTGAGCGAGCAGCAGCGCCGGTTCCAGGCCATCCGCCTGCCCACCACCGAGGAAGAGCTTACCGCCTGGGCAAACGACATCGGATACGACATGGTGTTTGCCGGGCCTCTCGGGAACTACATTCAGGAAACCGATGTACTGATCGCGATCTCGAGCTCGGGCAACTCGGAAAGCATTATCCGCGCGGTCGATCTCGCGCGCTCGCACCAGGTGCCTGTCATCGGGATCTCGGGCTTCGATGGTGGAAGGTTGAATCCGCTTTCCGACGCGAAGATCATGATTGCCACACCCAAAGGTGAGTACGAACTCGTTGAGGGAATTCACGCCGTGGTCCTTCACATATTCACAAAGTATTTCAAAGACTACTTCGGCTACATTCATCACCGGAGAGATCATGCGGCGCAGGAGCTTGCGTCTGTCGTCGCCGCGAAGTGAGCACAGGCTTGGCCGCGGCATCTCTGCGATCCGAATCCGCATGAGCCGCAGCCGTGCGGCAATCCCGAACTCGCATGGCTAGCAATGGCCGACCTTCGGATAGTTTGCCTGAACATCTTCAAACACATTGCAATGGGGACCAAATGAGGCAAAGAGTGCTGGTTACCGGTGGCGCCGGTTATGTCGGCTCGGTTTGTTCCGAGGAACTGCTGCGGCAGGGCTATGAGGTAACGATCGTCGATGACCTCTCCACGGGGCATCGCCATGCGGTTCCCGAGGGAGCCGAGTTTTTCGAGATGGACATTGGCGATGCGGCGGGAATACGGAAAGTGCTTGCCGCGAAGACCTATGACGCGGTGTTTCACTTCGCTGCCAAGGCGCTGATTCCCGAGTCGGTGACGAACCCCGCGCTCTTCTATCAAGTCAACGTGGTCGCAGCGACTACGCTGATCGATGCCGTCCTTGATGCCGCGGTCAAGCGTTTCATCTTTTCGTCGACCGCCGCGGTGTACGGAACTCCAGTCGAAGTGCCGATCCCGGAGGACCATCCCAAGGCGCCTGTGAATGCATACGGCGATACCAAGCTCGCTTATGAGCGGCTGCTGGCCTGGTATGCGAATGCCTATGGCATCAGCGTTTGCGCGTTCCGCTACTTCAATGCCGCAGGCGCGACGCTGGCGCATGGCGAGGAGCACGTACCGGAGACGCACATCCTGCCTATCTTGTTTGAAGCGGCGGTGGGCGAGCGCGAGTTCTTCACGATCTACGGCTCTGACTATCCCACGCCCGATGGCAGTTGCGTGCGCGATTACGTCCACGTGCTCGACATCGCGCAGGCGCACATCCTGGCGCTCAGCAAAATGGATACGCCCGGCTTTTCGGTCTACAACATCGGACTGGGCAAGAGCTTCTCGGTACGCGAGGTCCACACCCGAGTCGAGAAGATCATCGGCCGCAAAATTCCCATCCGGGAGGGCAGCCGCCGCGCCGGCGATCCCGCGGTGCTTTGCGCAAGCCCCCGGCGCCTGATGTTGGAACTGGGCTGGAAACCGCAGCACTCCGATCTCGATCACATTATTGAAACCGCGTGGGCCTGGAAGATGCGCGGCCACGCCGACGCGCTTCCCGCGGAGGCTGCGAGGAAATCGTGAAGGGCTTTCTTCTGGCGGCGGGCGTGGGGACGCGGCTGCGGCCGCTGACCGACGCCATACCCAAGTGCCTGGTGCCTATTCAGGGCACACCGCTGCTCGCCATCTGGCTCGAATGGTGCGCGATGTACGGCATCGATGAGATTCTTCTGAACTCGCACGCGCACAGTGAACGCGTGCGCGAGTTCATAGGCGCCTATCGTGGGCCGGTGCGAGTGACGCTGACGCACGAGCCCGAACTATTGGGCAGCGCCGGGACTGTGCATGTGAATCGCAATTTTGTCGCCGGAGAAAAGGAGTTCGCGGTTTTGTACGCGGACGTTCTGACGAATTGCCGATTGGACCGGCTTTTGGATTTTCATCGAATGCGCCACTCTCCAGTCACATTGGGAACCTATCGCGTTCCCAATCCGGCACAATGCGGAATCATCGCTACGGACGATACGGGGAGAGTGGTGGAGTTCACGGAAAAGCCGCAGTTCCCGAAGTCGGATAAGGCCTTCTCTGGAATCTTGATCGGCGGCCCGGCGCTGCTGGACCGCGTTCCGGAAAAAGTTCCCTCTGACATCGGCTTTGATGTGTTGCCAAAATTGGTCGGAGAGATGTTTGCTTTTCCGATCGCCGATTACGTATTCGATATCGGCACCATGGAAAAATACGAGCAGGCACAGCGGGAGTGGCCAGGGCTTGTCGAATCCGGTTGACGGCCACGATCCCGCAAAGGGGGCAGGGTTCGCGATCTTGAAGTTTCTGAGGTAGCTGTAACTATATATTCTTGCATCCCCGCCGCATCCTGCGTCCGAAACTGCAATCCGCGCAAACATTAGTAATGTCGTAAAGACATCAGCTGTCGCGATAAACTAACACCTGCCGCCACCCATCCAGGCAGGCAATCCCTACTTGATGAAGGAAAGATTTATGCCGAAAGTTGCGTTAGTGACAGGTGTTACCGGACAGGACGGCGCCTATCTGTCGGAGCTCCTGTTGAGCAAGGGCTATGTTGTGCACGGTATCAAGCGCCGCTCGTCTTCGTTTAACTCGGCGCGCATCGACCATATGTACCAGGACCCGCACGTTCCCGGCGCGCATTTTCAGATTCATTACGGAGATATGACCGACTCCACGAATCTGATCCGCATTATTCAGTCGGTGCAGCCCGACGAGATTTACAATCTGGCCGCGCAAAGTCACGTGCAGGTGAGCTTTGAGACGCCCGAATACACGGCCAATGCCGACGCCACCGGCGCGTTGCGCATTCTGGAGGCGATCCGGATTCTTGACCTCACGAAAAAGACGCGGTTCTATCAGGCGTCGACCTCGGAACTGTACGGAAAAGTGCAGGAAGTACCGCAAAAGGAAACCACGCCCTTTTATCCACGGAGTCCCTACGCAGTGGCGAAGCTGTATGCCTATTGGATCACCGTGAACTACCGCGAGGCGTACGGCATTCACGCATCGAACGGAATTCTGTTCAACCACGAGAGCCCGGTCCGCGGCGAGACGTTTGTCACCCGCAAGATCACGCGCGCGGCAGCGGCGATTCACCTGGGCGTGCAGAAGACGCTGTACATCGGCAATCTGGATGCCAGGCGCGACTGGGGTCATGCGCGGGAATTCGTGGAAGGCATGTGGAGGATCGTGCAGCAGCCGGAGGCGGACGATTTCGTCCTGGCCACGGGCGAAGCGCATAGCGTGCGGGAATTCGTGGAACTGGCCTTCTCCAAGGTCGGGCGCAAAATCGAGTGGCGCGGCAAAGGCGTTGACGAGATCGGAGTCAACAGCGCCTCGGGCGAGACGCTGGTAAAGATCGACAGCCGGTACTTCAGGCCGACAGAGGTAGACATGCTGCTCGGCGATCCCTCCAAAGCGCGCCGCGTTCTGGGATGGCAGCACAAAGTCAGCTTTCCGGAACTGGTCTCGGAGATGGTGGAGTCGGATCTGAAGGTGGTTGCTGGGGAATCGCACAGAGAGCATGGCAATGAGTAGTTTCGACCTGGCCGGAAAGCGCGTCTGGGTGGCCGGTCATCGCGGCATGGCAGGCGCGGCGATCGTTCGGCGGCTCGAGCGCGAGCACTGCGAGATCGTCACCGCGGACCGCAGCGAACTCGATCTACTGTGTCAGGCAGATGTTCATGCCTGGATGGCGCAGAAGAAGATCGACGCCGTCTTTCTGGCCGCGGCAACCGTGGGCGGCATCATGGCCAATGCCACACGTCCTGCGGAATTTCTCTACGAGAACCTGGTCATCGAGACCAATGTGATCCACGCGGCAAAAAGCGCCGGCGTGAAAAAGCTCTTGTTCCTGGGATCGTCGTGCATTTATCCGCGCATGGCAGAGCAGCCGATGCGCGAAGAGGCGCTGCTGTCCGGCGCTCTCGAGCCCACCAATGAGTGGTACGCCATTGCCAAGATTGCCGGAATCAAACTGTGCGCGGCATACCGCCGGCAATACGGATGCGATTTCGTTTCCGTGATGCCGACGAACCTGTTTGGGCCCGGCGACCGCTACGATGCCGAGAACGGCCATGTGGTCGCTGCGCTGATTATGAAGATTCATGCTGCCCAGAGGTCGAACGGCACCACGGTCGAGCTGTGGGGAAGCGGAACCCCGAAACGCGAATTCCTGTTCACTGAGGATCTGGCCGACGCCTGCGTTTTTGTGCTAAAGAATTATTCCGATGAGCTTTTTCTGAATGTGGGCACCGGGCGCGACATGACCATTCTGGAGCTGGCGGAAAGCATTGCGCGGGTGGCCGGATGGAAGGGCACATTCACATTCGACCGGTCGAAGCCCGATGGCATGCTTCGCAAAGTGATGGATGTTAGCCGCTTGCAGGCTCTGGGCTGGACCGCGCAAACGCCGTTCGACGAGGGGATCAAGCAGGCTTACCGTTGGTATGTGGCCAACATCGCAGACCGCGCGGCATGAAGGCATCGCGATGTGGTCCCACGGCCGCTGCGTCGTATGGGTGATTTGTCGGAGGCGGGAGCTTTGCGAAATAATGGGAAACACCTATGAGCGCAACCACTCCGCAACGCGAGCGAACGGTACATCACATTGCTGCCAGCGCTGAGGAGAATCCCTATCACCGCCCCTCCTTCAGTTTGAAGTACCGGCTGCTGCGCCAGTTGTGGCAGATGGTGTGTTTGCTCTTCTATCGCACGTCGCCGCCTCCTATGCACGCCTGGCGGTCGATGCTGTTGCGGCTCTTCGGCGCGAAGATGGGCCCGGGTTGCCACTTTTATCCCAGTGGAAAAGTCTGGGCGCCCTGGAACTTGATCTGCGCGGACTGCTGCACGCTGGCCGATCATGCTGAGATTTACAATCCTTCCCCGATCTATTTAGAGTCTCACTGCATCGTCTCGCAGGATGCGTATATCTGTGGGGCGACCCACGATTACAACCATCCCGACTTCCCCATGGTCTCGTACAGCATGCGACTGGGCGCATATTCATGGATCTGCGCGCGGGCATCCGTGTCGCCGGGCGTGAACGTGGGGGAGGGAGCTGTCCTGGGGCTGGGATCGGTCGCCAGCCGCGACCTGGAGCCATGGACGGTATACAGCGGAGTGCCGGCGGTCGGGGTGAAGACACGCGTAATGAGCGTGCGCACCGGCGAGAAACGAGCCTGATCTCCGGGGCGCAGGCGCAGCCGGATTTCAACTTTGTCACTCCTCGGAAGCGCGTACGTTTTGCGAAGTCATCTGGCAGATTCGACGCCGGTTCTCCCGCCATTCTTCCGATGCCGCGACGCCTTTCCGCTAAAGATCAGAGGCCGTACCTCAGACAGCTTCACATAATCCCGTTCACGGCAGGAGCGGCAACGTACGGGTATCTTCAGGGACAGAAGCGGACGAAGATCGAATAAACGAAAGTGAGAAAGCCGCAGATCACTGGAACGACAGAAATAGCATTCCACGCTGAGTTCCTCCACTGGCAAAGGTAGGTGAAAATGGGCAAACCATGGCAGGCTTCCGCTTGTGCTCCCGCCGCAACGATAGCAGTCGTGCTTTGGAAAGAGATGGTCAAAACAGAACAGGCCTGCCGATCACCGGCTTCCGTGCGGAGCAGATACATCTTTAGATTGCGAAAGGCCGTGAATAGCTGCCTGAGCCTGTCAAGGTCGTGCGAAAATGAGCCATTTCGAGGGAGGGAATATTCGGTGACTGGAAGAGGAAGAAAAGATGAAGACGGGCGGGGGTTTCACCAAAGACAGTATCGGGGCGGTTAACACTGCAATGGAGCATCACGAGGACAATAGAAGAGACTGACGGTATTCCGGCTGCTGGTTCGAACGAGCGCATCCCGGGAAAATCAACAGGGCAATCAAGCGAGGGAAATGATGAAGAAGAACAAGTCATGGTTTGCGAAAACCTTTATGCCATGCGTGTTCGGAATGGCGCTCCTGACGTATGCCGGAACCTTTCCACTGGCGGCAGAACAGCCCGCTGCGCTGGATGGCGCAGCGCAGAAGGACAGCGCAAGCGTTCCGGCCGCTCCTTGCGAGCCTTCCCAATTGGGCTCGCCGTATATCCCTGTCGATAGCTGGGTGTACCCGGCCATGCTGCGCCTGTACTCACTGGGATACGTCGATAACGTGTATATCGGGATGCGGCCGTGGACCCGCGCCAGCGTGATGCACATG
This sequence comes from uncultured Occallatibacter sp., assembly GCA_964569985.1. Taxonomy (GTDB): domain Bacteria; phylum Acidobacteriota; class Terriglobia; order Terriglobales; family Acidobacteriaceae; genus Telmatobacter. The sequence goes on along the minus strand of CAZMWL010000008.1, from coordinate 43,120 downwards.
CTCGAAAATGCCGGCAACCTGATCGAGGATGCCGAAGGGCTAGGCGATCCCGCAGCCGGCGAGGCGCGCGCGATCTACGACGCATTCAACCACGAGTTGCATTACGACATGGAAGGCCCTTGCGGGCCGCACCAGGGCGGCACGCGCATCGAGTCGGTGTACAGCGTGATGCGCGGCATCAGCGGAACGCCGCTCGATGACAGCTTCCATCTCGGGCAAACCATCGTGAACGACTACGGCCGCCCCTATGAGAATGGCTTCAACAACTATTCCGGCGTCAGCGGCTATGCCACCGTGGGACGATTCGCGCTCTATCTGCGTGCGGAATCTCAGGGCGCGCCGTCGGCTACGGGCTACTCCGCGGCGCTCGCGCAGAATCTGAGCATTAATGTAGACCAATTGCTCTACTACGTTCCGTCCAATTCAGCGCCTTACGGCAACACCACAGCGGTGTACAACCAGACCACCATTCCCCAGGGGCCCATCGGCACCGCAGCTCAGGGGCGGTTTCTGGAGGCATATCTCTCCTATCAGTTTCTAAATCACGTGATTTCCTTCGGGAAACAGGACCAGTGGCTGGGACCGGCCCAGGGCGCCAGCATGGCGTATTCCAATAACGCGCAAAACTTCTACGCACTTGAAATCAACCGCATCGAGCCGCTGCATGTCCCGGGGCTGTCGCTGCTGACCGGGCCGTTCCGCTATGAGTTTCTGCTGGGCGCACTGCGCGGCCACACGGAAATGGCGGATCCCGCGTACGAGCTCAATCCTTCATCCGGCGCGAACAATGTCACCAATCCCGGCGACCCCTGGGTGCACGTGGAGAAGGTCAGCTTGCGTCCCTACAAAGATCTGGAATTTGGATTTGAGCGCACCGCCATGTTCGGCGGGGAGGGCCACCAGCCGGTCAACCTGAAGTCATTTCTGCGCAGCTTTTTCTCGCTCGCTGCGGGCAACAACACGCAAAAGGGAAATACGACCGACCCCGGCGCGCGTTTCGGAGCCTTCGACTTTTCCTGGCGGCTGCCTTTTGTTCGCAATTGGCTTACGCTCTACAGCGACTCGGAAGTGCACGATGACCTCTCTCCGATCGATGCTCCGCGCCGCGCCGCCGTGCGTCCGGGGATTTATCTCTCGCATGTTCCCGGCATCCCCAAGCTCGACCTGCGCGTAGAAGGAGCTTCCACCGATCCTCCCATCAACACCAGCGCCGGCGGTCGTTTTATGTACTGGGAAGCGATTGAGAAGCAGGGCTACACCAACCAGGGTCAACTGTTCGGTGATTGGATCGGTCGCGAGGACAAAGGCGGCCAGGCCTGGATCACCTGGCACCTGAGCGGCAACGAATGGCTGCGGGTGAGCGCGCGCAATCAGAAAGCGGTGAATAACTTCATTGCCAACGGCACCACGCTGAACGACATCAGCTTTCAGGCCGTGAAGCGGATTGGCAAGGAATTCGAGATCAACGGCAACTTTGCCGTGGAGCACTATAAGGCGCCGATCTACCTGCCGGGCGAACAGACCGTGACCACCACCAACATTCAGCTCACATGGTATCCCCAGCGCAAGATCAGTTTTTAGGCCCTGTTTGCGCTGCCCTGGACGGGGATGACGGGAGCTCAGATTCTTCGCTTCGAAGCGCGGGTGGCGTAGTAAGAGGGGCCGTGTCTTGTCAGTGTGAATGAGGTTCCCGGCGAATGGCAGCCGCAGCGTTACCATGCCACGGATGTGGATAGGAGTGCTCTTTCGCACGCGTTGTCACCATAGATGACGGGGTAGGAGCAGACCTTGACACGGAAACATTTCTATTAACAGGAACGACGGGTTCTGCGCCAGGAAATGATGGATGGCACGGCGAACTCCAGGGGTCGCGACGTGGCCCAAATCATCGACGAGGATCGCGCTGCGCAGCGCCAGTCGCGGCACCAGGTAGTTCAGGCACTTCAGATTGGCCTCATACAAATCGACATCGAGATGGCAAAACGCGATGTCGCGCAAATCGAAGGGTTCCGCGGCCTGGGGGAAATAACCTTGAACCACCTGGGCATTGGGCTTTGCCGATAGCCTTTCGACCACTTCGGCATAGTTGGTTTCGGTAAACGAATCGACGCGAAATGCGGATTCGTCGGACCCGATGCTTTCAAATCCGCCGCGCTCAAAAGGATCGAAGCTATAGAACCGGGCTCCAGCATGCTGCGAGTCGTCAATGGCATTGCAGATATGCAGCGCGGTACCGCCCCGAAAGGTGCCCACTTCAACGAAGATTCCGTCACCTACGAATTTGACCAGGTTCCACAAGTTGGCAAGGCGAGCCTCATCGAGGTAGGTGTATTCACTGACTTGCGCCACCGAACTCAGGAAGGTGGGGTTATAAAGCATCTCGACCCGTCCGGTCTCGATTGGAGGGCTGAGTGGCCTCGGGTACCCAAAGAGGCGTAGAATCTCGACAAGGAAGTATCTCCCCAGGCGCGAAAGGAGAAATTTCGGTTGCGCCCGGCGGGGATTCTTTCTCCAGTTCGACACATGCGCCTTGAAGTCCCTGAACATTTGCGGCATCGCTCCTTAGCAGTCTTGTTCCTTACAAGTACCTGATGGATTCTCAAGTGTGCGGCCGGAAGTTCTTTCCTGTGAAGGATGATTGCAGCGCTAGGGAACGATGGTCGTTGTGTATGCCGGCGCGGGGAGGTGCAGGACCTTGACGATCTGGCCCTTGGCATCGAACGTCAAAACCCATTGCATCGGTTCGCGTGGTTCCGCAACGTTGACGAAGCGCACCGTCGACTCGCCGTCTACCCCGACTTCGAACGTCGGAGGGAACGACAAAGTGAGATTTGCCTTAGGCGATGGACTCGTCGAAGTGGAAACCTCCAGACGCGGCTCGGTCAGCGCGGCATAGCACAGGCCGGTGGCCAGCCAATCGGCGGGCTGGCTTGTCGGCTCCTCCGCGCGAATGCGGTTGAACGCCGCAACGGCAAGCAGGTTGACGGGGGCTGGCGAGAAGAGAGCGAAGCCACGCCGCTCGACTGGAATGACGCGGACGCGGCCCTTGCCACCGCGTGGAATCGCGGCAGAAAACAGACTGGCATCGCCGGTGCCGCTATCTCCAATGAAGAGCAGGAACAGGTGGCCCTGAAGGGCCTGGCACTCCAGTTGCCGGTAGCCCCATTTTTCCTTGTCGAATTCGATCCCTTCAAACGCAGCTGCATCCCGGATCGCGGGCTGCGTCTTGGCGGCCAGATCGCGATCGCTTTCGCTCATCTGCTCTTGAGTACGGTACATAATGAAGTGCCCAATCGCAGAGGGCGAGGCGTTATTGGAGAACGGGGTGACGGTCTTCGCCTGCGGAACAGGCCTTGCAGGGTACGGTATGTTGGAAGGTCCTGACGGAACAGGCTTTACCAGATAGGGCAAGCTAGGTGGAACGGGGCTGGCCTGCGCGGCACAAAGAGAGGCAAAGATTGCCGTTGCCGCGATGACGAAAGCAAGGTTCAAGAGCCTCAGGCGATCCATACACTGGCTAGACTAACACCTCGCGCGCGGACCTTTGAGAGCGAAGCCGCCGCGTGCCGCATGCGCCCGCGAATCCTTCGGGGCCGATCCCGATACTCCGCCCAGGCCGGACACGCCGTCACTGCACCTTGCGCGGAAAGGGATGCCCGAAAGCGTAGGCAAAACCGAGCGTGAAGCCCTGGGGATGGAGCGTTCCGACAAACAGGTTTGACCATGTCTGGTGCTCATAGTCGGCGCGCACCCACCACGCACGGTAAAGCCGAAATTCCAAGCCGGCGCCTGGAGCCAGAATGGTCCGCGTATCGTGCTTGTAGTTGGAGCCTTGCGGAGGGAAGTCGGTGCTGCCATAGCCTATCAGGAACTTGCCGTAGGGATGGAAGTTCCGGAAGTGGCACCAGGCGTAGATGGGCCCGCCTTGCCCGGTATCCTCGCGCACGTTCGCCTGGGTATTCGATTCGTCCAGGGTGATATCCCGGGCCTCGGCCTCCACGCCTATGCCGCGCATCAACGAAGGCAGAAATTTGGGGTAATAGTCGATCCATGCCGCCCCTCCGTACATGCGGCCATGACCCCAATCGGGGTCGTAGTTGACGGGTCCGGCGCCAACGACGATGGGCCACCCGCCCTTCTGCTCGAATTCAGGAACAACCTGGGAAAATGCGGGAACCGTGACAGACAAGATGCTCAACGCCAGAACGGGGAATCCTACCAGCTTGAAACGCATTCTGCATCTCCTTCACACGCGCACGCTCTCACCCGGCGGGAAGATCGCTATTGAGAGTAAAGAGCGAGAGACCAAGACAACAAGACAAAAGCAGGGACTTCTGCGTGGAATCTAACTTTGTAATCCATAGGACGCACGGCACGAACCGAGGTGATACAGAAAAAGCGAGACGCCCGCATTTCGAGGCGATTTCTTATCCATGCACGCGAGGCGCTACCCTATCTCTTCCGGAGACCGCCCAGTGCTCCATTCACTTCGGCCTAGTCTACAACATAAAGGTCGATAAATGAAGCAAGTACTAAACCTCCCGGATTACAAAAGTGCAATTTTTGAGAAGCTTCGGAAGATAGGTAAAACCCGGCATGACGTCTGCGCCTGATTGCCTTGAGAAGTGCAAATGGGAACGGGATTCTTTCGTGCGGCGTGCCGGTCGCCGCAGTTGCAAGATGTCCAAAATTGCACAAACAGCAATAGCGCTATCGTGCATCAATACCCAGGTGACGCGAGTTCACCGGGAGGCAGGGACGGCGGCGCGTTCGAAATTTCATTACCAAAGTAATCAAAGACGGTAATGAGGAGGCGGACTGCTTTCTAATCAGGCAACTTACTTGAGAAAAATGTGCCCCAGGCAGTGCTCCTGTGGTACGTTTATTTGTGCTGTAAGAATGCCGCGGCACATCGAATCTGATGTCAGTCCGGCTGTGTTCGAGCCCCGGAAGGGTGCTCACAAACAGTCTTTTCATGGGGTTACATTAGCCAATCTGCGGAGGATAAACGCATGCGAACTCGTGTTTTGAAATCTGTGGGCCGGATTTTAGCTTTGGTTACCGTGGCTGCTTTCCCAGTAGCTATGACGGCTCAGTCGGCAGCTTCAGCAACAGGAAAAGGTGCCGACAGTACATCTCCATCGAGATGGGATATTTTCATGGGCTACAGCTATCTGGCGCCCAAAGGAACAGTGACGACGACCCTGCCTAGCGGCGCCCCGGTGACGGCATCGTACGATGCGGTCAACGTGGGGGGCGTGGTGAGCGGTGCGTATTTCTTCAACAAGTACGCCGGCGTGCAAGTTGAGTTTGGCATTCACCAATGGGGCGGACAGAATTCCGCCAGCAACCCTATTGGCCTGGAAGGCAACGATGATGGATTCACAACGCTCGGCGGTGGCATGATTCTTCGCTATCCTGCTGAAAACTTCACCGTCTTCGCCCACGGGCTGGTCAATGCTGACATGATAGGCGGACCGTATTTTGAGCCCAACAAGTGGGGCCCTGGCCTGACGGTTGGCGGCGGCATGGATTATGAGACGCCGTGGTTCAATCATCATCTGGCAATCCGCCTGTTCCAGGCCGATTACGAGTTCATGCACGCCGATTGGGGCTTGGTGCCCTACGGCGGACGCGCCAACATCAACGCGGCGCGTTTGAGCGCGGGCATCGTGATTCATGCGGGCTCGATCGCGCCTCCTGCGCCGATCACGCTGGCTTGCTCCGCGAGTCCTGAATCGATCTTTCCAGGCGACCCGGTCACGGTGACGGCGACGGCAGGCGGCTTGGATCCGAAGGATCACGTGATCTACAGCTGGTCGGGCTCCGGTGCCATGGGCAACGATGCATCGACCAAGATTGACACCAGCGCTCTGGCGCCGGGCGAGTACACCGTGACGGGCACGGTGAAGGAAGGCAAGCCGGGCAAGGAAGGCATGAAGCCCTGGGAGACGGCGACCTGCACCGCGGGCATTACCGTGAAGGCATTCGAGCCGCCGACCATAAGCTGCTCGGTCAGCCCCAACACGATTGCGCCGGGAGGCACGGCAACGGTGACCTCAGTGGGCGTGAGCCCGCAGAACCTGCCGCTGACTTACAGCTACACGACCACGGCAGGCACGGTGACGGGAAGCGGAACCACGGCGGAGTACTCGTCCGCGGGCGCGGCAACCGGAGCCGTAGGCATCACCTGCAATGTGTCGGATAACAAGGGCCACTCGGCCAGTTCCAACACCAGCCTGACCATCGTGGCTCCGATCGTTCAGCCTCCACCGAAGACGGAAGCGCTGTGCACCATCAGCTTCTCCACCGATAAAAAACGGCCGACGCGCGTCGACAACGAAGCCAAGGCTTGCCTGGATCAGGTGGCTCTGGATCTGAAGCAGGACGCTAACGCCAAGGCGGTATTGGTCGGCGAGGAGACCACGGAGGAAGCGGCGATCACCGCCAAGCAGGAGAAGGTGGCCGCCAAGCACAAGCACGCCAAGGTGGACCTGTTTGCAGCGCAGCGTGCCGTAGACGCCAAGGACTACCTGGTGACGGAGCAGGGTATCGACGCTTCGCGCATCAGCGTGGCCAGTGGATCGGCCGATGGCCAGACAGAAGAGAACTATCTGGTGCCTTCGGGCGCGACGTTTACGAACGATGTGACGGGAACTACGCCGGTGGACGAGACTGCGGTGAAACCGCAGGCGCGCAAGCCTCTGGCGGAGAAGCACCCGATGAAGAAGAAGCCCGCAGCGATGTAATCGGCGCACGGGCATAAACCACTCAGTGGTTCTGCGAACTCTTCCCGCCTTTGGAAAGAGTTCGCGGGACTGAGCTGATCGTATGTCCTCCAGCAGAATTCCGGGGCCGGCCAGCACTCCAGGGCCGGCCTCATCGTTTTGAAGCTTGATCGATCGCCGAGTACCAGCTCAAAACTGCGCTGCGTGCATCGATGTGCTCGCCCGATTTCTGGAAAGCAATCAAGTTCCCGCACCCATCCCACTTTAATTGACGCTCTGGATCGGCGGCCCACTTCCCCCGTGCGGATTGCGGAAATTCAAGAACGAAAGTTTGAGTTCGCTGGATCGATTCACAAACGGACAGGAACCGATGTGCAGTATTCTTAAAGCAATCCCGGTTCGTGGCTGTTTTGCTGCGGGATGAACGCTAGACAGCAGTAAATGAAAGCCTATTGCAGAGTTGACGATGTCCAACAATGCATATTCTGTTTATGGTCTCCGCGTTCACACGGAGATTGCGTGTCCTGAACTTCCATTCCATCCCCAACCCGATGGAAATCCAGATGTCACGATCCGTTTGCTGCCAACCCTGCCGAGCACATCGGAGTCGGATGAGAGCGGCTGCTATGAGGTCCGGCCCGGGGTTTTCCGGTTGGTGGTGAAGGGCGTTGGCCGCTACCTGGTGGAGGAAGGGAGTCGCATCTCCATCGAGCCTCTGGCGGGGTCCTCTACGGATGAAGTTCGACTCTTCCTGCTGGGGTCGGTCATTGGCGCCCTTCTCTATCAACGGGGACTGTTTCCCCTGCATGGAAGCGCGGTGGAGACGACTTGGGGCGCAATGATCTTTGTGGGAGCACAGGGCATAGGCAAATCCACGCTGGCGGCGCAGTTTTATCGCCGGGGATATCGCCTTCTGTCGGATGATGTTTGCGCCGTCACCACAACCGATGGGAAGCTGCAGGTACTTCCCGCGCAGGCGCATTTCCGGCTCTGTGCCGACGCCTACGAGCGTCTCGCACCCGCGCAGGCTGCGCGCTTTAATGTCGACAAATTCGTGGTTCCGATGGATGAAGGTTATTGTCCTGATGCGGTGCCACTGAAAGCAATTCACGTTCTTGCCGATCAAGAGGACGGCGATCCGCAATTCGAGGTCATTCGCGGTTTTGACCGCGTGCAGCGGCTGTTTGAGAATCTGTATCGCCCGCAATACCTGAAAGGTCAGGAGACGCAAAGCGATCTGATGCGGCTGGCTGGACGGATTGTGCAAAGGACGCCCATGGTTACGGTTTCTCGCAAACGCGATACGGAAAAGATTGACGGAATGATCGATTTCCTCGAATCGGCGTGGGCGGAGCATTTTGGTTCAAATCCAAGGGAAGAGAACAAGTAAATGCACCATTTCAATCCCGAAGATAAGTTGGTTCGTGCCCAGGAGGTTCTTTCTACGGAACTCGATCAGGAAACTGTGCTGATGAGTATCGATGCGGGAGCTTATTATGGCCTGGGGAATACCGCGCGCTGCATCTGGGAGAAACTAGCAACCCCCATCACCTTTTCGGCTCTCGTGGACGAACTGGCGCAGGAATACGAGGTCCCGCACGAGGCTTGTGCCGCAGATTTGCAGGGATTCCTGGCCGAAATGGAACGCGAAGGTCTCTTGCGTGTGGAATGACCTGAAGCGCTATGGGCGGATTTCTCCGGCTCAAAGGGGCCTTCTTTGGGAAGCCATCGCTGCTCTGGCAATGGCGAGGATTGCTCTGGCTTGTGTGCCTTTCTCGCGCATCGCGGCATGGCTGGGGACGGCGGGCGCCGAGAGCCCGGCTACGGTGACACTCGATCAAGCTCAGGCAGCAGAAGCCGTGGGATGGGCGGTATCCGCGCTTGCGCGGCGTGTACCTTGGGATGGACGATGCTTTGCCCAGGCGCTGGCTGCTACGGCCATGTTACGGCGTCGCGGTGTGGACGGAACGGTGAGCTTCGGAGTGTGCGAAGGGACGTCTGCTGGATTTGAAGCGCACGCATGGCTGCGCGTGGGCCCGCTCATGGTCACCGGCGGAGCCGGCCATGAACGCTTCAATGCGTTTACCACCTTCGCGCGGGGCAAATCATGAGCGGCATCTACGGCGTTTACCGCTATAATGGCGCGCCCGTGGACCCGCACTGGCTGGCGCGGATGAAGGAAGCCATGGCCTACTACGGCCCCGATGGCGGCGCTTGCCAGATCGACGGGCCGATAGGTATGGGTCATCTTCTGCTCCAGATCAACCCGGAGGATGCCTTCGATCGCCAACCTGTGCGGGGAGAGCGCGGCCTTGTTGTGAGTACCGCACGGTTGGATAACCGCGATGCGCTGCTGGAGAGTTTCCATCTCTCCGCGGCGGAAGCTGGCGAACGATCGGATGCGTACTTGGTGAGTTTGGCTTTCAATCGATGGGGCGAAGAAGTTTGCACGCACCTCGAGGGCGATTGGACGCTGGCTGCATGGGATACCAGGGAGCGAAGATTGTTCCTCGCTCGGGACGCCGTTGGAACCGGCGCGCTCTACTATTTCGAGGGCCTCGATTTCTTCGCGTTTGCATCCAGCCTGAAAGCTCTGCTGGCAATTCCCGGTATTGCCGTAGAATCGGATCGTCTGCGCCTTGCCGAAGTGCTGGCTGCCTGGCAACACGACGCCGAACTGACCGCCTACAAAGACATGCGGCGCCTGGTCTGGGCGCATGCGCTTTCCGTTGCTTCCGATGGGGGCATGCGCATGCGGCGTTTTTGGTCGGCGGAAGGCCGTGAACCGCTCCGATATCGCCGGGATGAGGAGTACGTCGAGGCCTTTCTGGAACACTACACGCGCGCTGTTCAGAATTGCCTTCGCTCCCAAAAGCCGGTGGCGGCGGAACTCTCCGGTGGCCGGGATTCGGGCTCGGTGGTGGCGATGGCTGCGCCTTTGCTGGCCCGCCAGGGCCGCGATCTGACGGCATTCACTTCGGTTCCTTTCTACCCGCCAGACGGAGCCAGTGAACTTTATCGCGGCAATGAATGGGATCTTGCGCATGCGACCGCGACGAGGGCGGGCGCGAATGTCCAGCATGTTTCCATCGATGCCAGGGAGTATCGAGTCATTCAAGGCATCGAGCATCTTCTGGATATCCATGACGGTCCGCTTCATGGGGCTATCAACCACTATTGGCTCCAGGCCATGTGGGAGGCCGCATCCCGGAGCGGGTATGGAACCCTCCTTTACGGCACGATGGGCAACGCCACGGTTTCCTGGTCGGGAAATGGATCGGCGCTACTGGCGTTGCTCGAGGGCTACCCAGACGTGGCTCTGCGATTGTTCCTCCACGCAGAGCCGAATCCATGGCTGGTCCTGAAGAGGCAGGTGTTGAAGCCGTTGCTGCTGCCGGCTCAGGGGGCCTATCGACGTCTTAGATCGCCATCCGGCGCCCCGTGGCGCGCCTATTCCGCGCTCAACCCCCGGATGGCAAAAGAACTGGATCTGGATGGACGCATGCGGGCAGCGGAATACGATCCAACCGCCGCCGTTTCACCATGGCAAGACTCTCGCAGCTTCTTTTTCTCGCCTCCGGTCGGCATCGCGACCAGCCTCTCCTCCGAGATTGGAGCCTGGCATTCTTTTGCCTACCTGGACCCAACTGCCAACCTCTCCTTGGTGGAATTCCTGCTGCGGGTTCCCGACGACCAGTATTGCCGCGGGAGGCAGTGCTCCTGGCTGTACAGGCGCGCCTTTCGGAATCGTGTGCCCGACGCTGTGATGGACGCGAAGAAAAAGGGAATGCAGTCCGCCGACGCAGGCCATCGCATTCGTCGCGAACTGGCGGAGATTCGCGATTGCCTTGTTTCCCTGGATGCGCTGCCTGAGGCGCAGGCCATGCTCGATCTGCCGCTCATGCATCGTTGTCTGGAAGATATTGTCGCGAAGGTCGATACCCGCACCACGGTAAGAGCAGGCGCTTTATTGCTTAGGAACCTGGGCGTTGGGATCTTTCTCTTGCGCCTCAAAAATTTCCGTTCGCAAGGTGCTTCGTCGTCATGCTGACCCGCCATATCGCCGATTTTTTTCGCCAGTTACCGGCCGGACGCCGCGCGCTCGCCCTCATCTGGAGAGCAGTGGGCTGGTGGACCGTGGCTTGGGGTGTGTTGCTGGTGGGCCAGGGCCTGATTCCGGCCGGCCTGGCGCTGCTCCTCAGAACATTAGTGAACCGGCTCGTGGCCTCGCCGACATGGGCTTCCATCCTGCCCCCCGCCCTCGGAATCGCCGGGCTATGGATTCTCGCGCAGCTTTTGTCCAGCGCTCTCACATGGGTCAGGGCAGTGCAAGCTGAGCTGGTGCAAGACGAGATTCATCGGTTGATTCACTTGCAAGCCCTCCGCATGGACATGGCGTTCTTTGATCAACATGAATCTTACGACATGTTGTACCGGGCGCAGGTCGACGCCTCTTCTCAGCCGCTGGCGTTGTTGGAGAATCTCGGTACGACCGTCCAAAATGGACTGGGCTTTCTTGTGTTGGCCGGTATTCTTTGGACCTATGCCGGCTGGCTGCCCTTCCTTTTGGTTTTCACGGCGGTTCCGGGGCTTCTTTGGGTGGCGCGTCACATTTTGAAGGAGCACCGATGGTCCCTGGAGCACACCATTGAGGAACGTCGCTGCCACTATTTGAACACGATTATTACCGATCAGGGCGCTGCGGCGGAGCTGCGCCTCTTCAATCTTGGAGCCTATCACCGCATCACCTTCGAGACCTTGCGCGAAAGCCTGAGGGCGGGGAAGTTAAAACTGGTGCGGGACGGAGCTGCAACTGAACTGGGAGCCGGTCTGCTGGCATGGGCTGGAAGCCTGGTTGGTCTGGGTTGGGTACTCCACCAGACGCTCACGGGACGAATCAAGCTGGGCGATCTACTGCTCTGCTTCCAGGCCTTTCAGTCGGGCCAGTCGCAGCTGCGGTCGCTGCTGGACGGCGCGGGCAAGATTTACAGTAGCCTGCTCTTCGTGCAGAATCTCGACGATTTTCTCAAGATCGAGCCGGGAATCCGCTCTGGTCAATCCGGAGAACCGGGGCTCCCCGTGCGAAATGCCATTCGCTTCGAGCGCGTGAGCTTCACGTACCCCGGCGGGGGACACCGCGCTCTGGACGCATTCGATCTGGAGATCCCAAAAGAAAAAGTCGTGGCCCTTGTGGGACACAACGGGGCGGGCAAGAGCACGCTCCTCAAACTCATGTGCCGCTTCTACGATCCGGATGAGGGGCGCATTCTTCTGGATGGGGTGGACTTGCGCGAGCTGGATCAAGAGGCCTTGCGACACCGCATTGCCGTCCTTTTCCAGGAACCCGTTCATTACCACGCGACAGCGCGCGAGAATGTTGGCTTTGGAGACATCGACAGGCTCTTCGATAAAGAGCGCATTCGCGAAGCGGCTCGTAACGCGGGGGCACTGGAACCCATCGAGCGGCTCCACGATGGCTTTGAGACGATATTGGGAAAGTGGTTTGGCACGGCGGAGCTGAGCGGGGGTGAATGGCAGCGCATCGCATTGGCACGAGCGTTTTTCCGCGACGCTTCGCTGGTGATTCTGGACGAGCCGACCAGCGCCATGGATTCCTGGGCGGAGCAGGACTGGCTCAACCGTTTTCGCAACCTTGTCGAAGGCAAAACGGCGCTGATGATCACCCATCGCTTCACCACGGCCATGCACGCAGACATCATCCACGTGATGGATAAAGGGCGCGTGGTGGAATCCGGTACCCATGCGCAGCTTGTGGCCGGGGCTGGGGCTTACGCTGCGTCCTGGGCTGCCCAGATGCGCGAGATCGACGCGGGAGATCGCCGATGATCAAGACGGATTGGCTTGAGCGCAAAACGCCTGCCTTTCGCTTGATGATTGCTACGTCCTGGCTCGCCCCCGAAGCATGGCGGCAGAGCCAAGAGGCGGCAATCCTGGAAAGTATAGAAGCCGGGCCGGATTGGACGGAATATCTCTCTCTGACCGACCGTCACCGTACGCCGGCTCTGAGCTGGGCTGCTCTCAGCCGCGTGCCGGGAATCGCAATTCCGGAATTCGCAAAGCAGGAAATGCAAGAGCGCAGCGGCGCTTGCCGCATGAAGGCCATGCAGCATTGCCTGCTTTTGGCGGACGTGCTCAAGCGGTTCAACCAGGCCGGAATTCCCGTGATGCCTCTAAAGGGCCAGATTCTTTCCCTGGAGCTTTATGGAGATGTGGGCCTCCGCCACACCCTGGATGTGGATCTGGAGGTGGCGAGAGAGGATCTCGGCAGGGCGCAGGCATGCCTTGAGAGCGCTGATTGGCATCCCGATTCGACCTTTTCTCCCATGACTCCTCGTCAATGGCAGAGCTTCCTCAAGAACGAGCACTCCATGGCGTTCGTGCATGCGCGCACGGATCGCATGTTGGAGCTTCACTGGCGTAACCAGTGGGAAACTCCAGACGCAACCGCTGCGCGGTGGGCCAGGGGTGTTCCATCGGAATGGCAGGGATATTCGATCCAGGCCATGACTCCCAGCGATCTGGCACTCTACTTGTGTGGCCATGGGGGCAGTCATCTTTGGTTTCGCGCCAAGTGGGTGGGCGATGTGGCACGCGCCCATGCTTCGGGGCTACTGGATTGGGATGCGGCCTGGGACGAGGCGCAAAAATCCAGCCAGCAGAGTGTGCTTCAGGTGGGTCTATCTCTTCTTCGTCTGCTTTATGGGCTTCCCATGCCGAACCTGCCGGACCATGCGATCAAGGACTTGCCGCAATTTCTCATCGCGATTCCGCTTCGCGCTCTCCACGATCCCGCGGTGCCGAATTACAGTACAGATCTGACCAACTTCCTCTACAGACTCCGCGTGAACCGCTACCAACACGCGTTGCGGCCCCGAAGGACGTGGCGGGAGAGCTTGTCCGAGCTTTTTCATAGCCGCGAAGACTTCAGAACCCTTCCCCTTCCGGATCGTTTTTTCCGGGCTTACAAACCGTTGCGCCCCGTTCTATGGTTGTGGCGATGGGCGCGGCGGTCGAAACGCTCTTGATGGCGAGGATTGGGCCTGCCCAACGAGCGCCCCGGGAATCACCGGCCAGGCGAATTCGGCGGAACCTGGTCTTGCGGGCCGGCGCGTCTTGGCGTCCGGGCGTCAGCGCCCCGGTTCTATTTTCGCTTGGTCAGCATGAGAATGGACAATTGGCGCTCGAACGCGGCGTCGTCGATGGAGCCGTCGGCCTGGCACATGAGCCAGTCGCCCGAATGAGACGACTCTGTGAGTCTCCAGCTTGGCAAGAAGAGATGGCGCGAGATTGGGATACCCCGAGGTTCGAAAATCTTGATTCCATCGGATATGATGCCCGCATAAAAGCTGAAGAAACTCTTAGCCATAATCAAAATGTCAGCCTCAATAAGTTCCCGCATCGTCCAGATAGGGTCGGCGTCAAGAAAAAACTCGACGCCAAGCGGGAACAATTCCGCAAAATCCGACTTATCGCCCTGCGAATAGACGCGAATGCTGAACGGTGCCTTGCGGGCATCGAGGATTGACTTCACAACGCTTACGGTTTGCAGGACCGTCTCGGTTCTCGGGAACATTTCGGGGTTGTTCGCGGGCACGTCGCCACGGCGGATATGCACCGCGACCGTAACCTCATCGGTCATTCGCGGGGACTTGTTCAGATAATACTTGCGTCTGAATTCAGGCAGGAGGGCTTCGAAACGCCGCATCAGCTCTTCTCTTCGATCGCGCCATCCGAAACAAAGTTCAAAATTTTCCCAGTTATGGTGATAATTGACGACATCGCGCCTCCCGGCGTCGCAGGCGGCCTCACCTGCGCCGAGACTGAAAAGTGCTTCCCAGGTTGTAACCCACTCCTGCATGGGCCGATCTGCATGGCCAAGGGCCTTGAACGGCGTGTGCAAATAAGCAAGCCCCGACGCGCGGGCAAAGTTGATCGCATTCATGACGAGGTGCGCTTCACTGCATGGGCCTTCGTTCACTGAGTCATAGGCGCACGTGACGGCCCGTATTGGGCGGAGGCCCGCTAAATGCAGTACATATTGCCTGAAAAACATCGTCCGATCATCGTGGTAAGGCTTGCGGCCCAGGAAGAATTTGACAAGGTTTTTTAGTGATCGCCATGCGTATTCGCAGGCTGCTGTTGCCAGATATCGGAGCAGAAGGAGTTGCTGCTTCATGCGCCCCGGCCTGCGGTTGATGCAACTGTCTGGCGTCAAACCCCGACCCCCTCACTTTCATGCAAGCCGTTTTCTCCCCGATGATGCGCCCTCAGCGTTGGAGGCTGGTGCGCGAGCTCCACGCTCTCATATTAGCCCGAGTCCCCATCCTTGAAGTCGGCCCTGCAAACTGCCAAGCTACGGTAGGCACTTGAGAGATCAAGGAGGGATTGCGGGCCGAAGCTCGCCTTGGGCGCGATGCTCAGGCGGCCGCAGATGCATATGCCGGAAAGGACTCGCGCCCATTGAGAAATAACACATTTAGAATCAGTCAAATAAGAACGAAATACTTATAGGAATCCTTGAAGACATTCCGTAAAGTCCCGGTGGGTCCCGCAGTCTCTCAGCGGTCCAGGAATCCCGCCGGTAATCCCCACCCGTAATGTTTAACTTGCCTGAAAGTGTGGGGTTGCGGAGGATTATTCACTTGATTTCCGGGTAGGCATCCCTTATAGTCCAACTATCGAGTACATTCCCTCTAAGGAGAGCGCTGATGACTGGTAAGACAAGTAAGAAGGTCGAAAACAGGAAGAATTGGGTTGCCCCAGAGTTGAAGAAGATCGACATCGAGTTGATCACGGCGTCGGGTCGGTCTCCGTACACCCACTCTGATGGCGGCGCTACTCATAGCTAGGACTTCCGCGATGGGCGCTTAACGGGCATTGCGTTGGATGCTTCCCCGAGCAGGTTCAGGGATGCCTGGGTTGTACGGGTCAAACATCGATAGCAGATTTAGAACCCAACAACTGAACAACTAGTCGATAGAGTGCGCGAAGGTTGCACTCCAGATCCAGTCAAATGCTTCCAGGGTATGTTTCGGAGCTCGAGCGTGAGCTTTGAGATTTCGTGTCAGTGTGCTCAATAGGGCCGATCTCCCGCCATCGAGATTGATGGCAGGCCCGCCCCATGCGCGGCCAAACGTGGATGGGAAGCCGGGTGTGGTCTGAGCGTGCTCGCCCGTACAAGTCCACGGTGAATCTGGGATTCACGCCGTCAGAAACCCTGACGTGCAGGGCAGTGTCGGCTGCGAAAAAAACCATGGAACCCGCGTGTTCGCTACACTGGTAGCCGTGAGAGATCGGGCTTGACTGCAGCGCGCCTGCCCGTCATCCGATGACGCAGCATGAAACGAAGACTTCTCTTGCTTCGCTACTTGGTCGCTGAAGGCTGCCGCTACACAGGGCTGTCCATTAGAAACTGTGTCGAGCGTTTGCGAGGCCGCGCGCCGCTCCGCGAAGAGCGATACGTCTTCTTTCGGCAATACATTCTGCATTTGGCGCGCATCCGTCGCATTCGGGGAATCACAAGTTCAGCTACAGCGTATGCGGGCGCGGGCCGCCACGCGCTCTTGATGATGAATGCGCTTAATTTTGCACGGTCCTCCGGGATCCCCTATCTGCATACCCCGTTCCCAATGATTAACCACGCCGATCGGCAGATGCAGGAATGGACCTCGGCCTGGGAGAAGCTCTTCAATCTCGGCGCGGGCGAAACTCCCTACGACGATCGAAGAGACGACGTTGCCAACTTCGGCCTGGTTCACCCCAGGATTCGTCTCTGCCTGGGAAAGGACTGCCCGGAAGAACGGCTGGCCATGGATTTTAGGGCCATGATTCCGGCTTTCCGGGCAAAGTATTATGCCAACAAGTTACCTCGCACAACAAGCCATGTGACCGTTGCGGTGCATGTGCGACGGGGCGATGTGTCTGCTGAGGCAAGCAGTCATTTATTTACAAGTATCAAGGTTGTGTCCCAGACCATCAGACAGGTGAAATCCAGCCTCGACTTTCGTGGGCTGCCCTACCGCATTCACGTCTACTCGCAAGGCAATCGCGCAGACTTTGAAGGCCTGTATGGGATGGGCGTCGAAATCATCCTTGACAGCGACGCCTTCTGGACGATGCAGGAGCTCATTGAGGCCGATGTCCTGATCATGGCAAAAGGTGCGTTCAGCTGCTATGCCGGTATCATCTCGGATGGAATCAAGCTCTTTGATCCAAGCGCCATGACATTCCTGGTGGTCGGCTACCTGCCGAGCTACGATTGCAGAGTTCTCTCGCAGGCAGACGATTGGGTTCCGTGCGAAGCCGATGGTTCCATCGATCGCGCGGCGTTCGAGCGCCAGCTCTCTTTGCTCCTGGAAGCAAAAAGAAATGCGGGAGCGGCCGGGCCGAGATTGACGTAGCGTGAATTCTCCCTTGGACTCGTGTTGCGTGCTACGTTAGAGTGTTTTTAATCGATCTGCGATCTTCACGGTCTAATATGCAAGCACTCATCACGCGATGGAAACCCCGCCTGCGCAAGGTGCCGGGATATCGAGCCGCACGCTTCATCTACAGGCTTGTGAAGAGTGTGGAATCACGGAACGAGGCGCTTCTGTCTCTGCGGCCGCCGAAAGGTCTCTACCAGCCTTACGGAGCCACTTCCGCCGACCGCTACCCGGACATCTTTCTTGCCGTGCGCAAGTTTGTCGAAGGCGACGCGAGTGTGCGCATCCTTTCGTTCGGTTGTTCGACGGGAGAGGAGGTTTTCTCGCTACGCCAATATTTCCCTGAGGCAAATATCGTCGGGCTCGACATCAATCCATTCAATATCGCGGTCTGCCGATTCCGCCGTCTGAAGGCCGGAGATAAGAGGATGACGTTTGCTGTCGCCGCGTCGACAAACAGGGAGGCGAGCGCCAGCTATGACGCTGTCTTTGCCATGGCAGTCTTCCGCCATGGAGACCTGAACACTTCGCCACCACCGCCGAAATGCGGCCATCTCCTCCGCTTTGCCGAGTTCGAGCAATCTGTTGCCGATTTGGCGCGCGTACTCAAACCCGGCGGTCTGCTGGCCATCCAATATGCCATGTTCCGCTTGTGCGATACGCGCCCAGCCAAAGAATTCGAGACGGCATTCAGCCTGGAACCCGACAAACCGGACCCGCTCTACGACCGGAACAATTGCCATTTGCCGCATGCGGAATATTCCGACGTCGTGTTTAGGAAACTCAAATGAGGTTGCCGTGCAGGACAGGCCACGGGTTAGGATGAGGCCGGTTCCTCCGCCGGCGCTGTCACGATCCTTGCAGCGCGCTTCGGCCGAGTTGCGAACGCCTATACAGGATGCCCGCGCCCTTCTCCGCGAAAGCGCCCGCGGCAAACACAATCCAGTAGACATCAAGATAAACGCGGTGGGACGTATGCGCCCAGAAAACCGCGGTGACCACGATGAAGGTCGCAAAGAGAAGATAAATCAACGAGTCCTCGCGCCGGCAGTTGCGTCGCCGCCACATTCCGCAAAGCCCCAACGCCATGACAGGCCCATAGGAAAATGCATACACCAGATCGGCGAGCCGTCCCCGGCGCGGGCTTGGCAGCCAATAGAACGCCGCCCCGATCTTGCGGAATCCATCGATCACAGTCTGCCCGGGATGCGCGCGGATATAGTCCAGCGCCTTATGCAGGAACCAGCGGTTCGTGAGCTCCTCGTTATTCTCGATTTGCTGCAAATGCTGCTGGTCTGCGATGGAGAGCGCGCTCAGGGCTTCGTCCTTGCTGAGGTCGCTGCTCTGATGCGGATAATGCGTGAACAGGAAGCCATTGTTCCCGGTCCAGAGTTCGACTCCTGTCTCCGTGCTCGGTGTCGGGACTCCTGTGAGCGCGTAGTTCCGTTGGAGCCAGGGAGTAATCGTCAACAACAGAAGGAATGCGCAGACCAAACCAGCACGGGTCCGTTTTTGCCACAGCAGCCAAAATGGGATCAGCAGCGCAAACGGCGCAATGGTCGCGCGTGTCAACACGTCGAGACCAAGAAGAAGGCCGGCGCAGGCGCCGAGGGTCAGCTTGAAAGTTCGCACCGTTTGCTGAAGCAGTATCACGGCCACAAGAGTTAAAAGCGTGAAGAGGCTTGTCTCTTCGAGTGCTGTGTCGTGGATGACATAGTAGGGATACACCGCGGTGATCGCGGCCGCCAGAGTCGCTGCATGGGCCGCCCATGGTCCATGAAACATCTGGCGCGCGAGCAGCGCAGCACAAAATGCAGTTCCAGCGCCGATCGTTGACTGGGCAATCAAGATGGGCCAAAACGCCTGATGGCCCATGGTCAGTGCGGCGAGAAAAATGGGGTAAAGAGGAACGCGAAATGCGGTGGCCACGCCATCGATCCCGATCCCTTTTCCAGCTGCTATGTTTTGGGCTATGTCAAAAAAGAAAGCATAGCCATTGACCCAAAAGTCGACGGCGCCCGTATGCAGCCGGGCCATGATGCGCAACACAAATGCCGCCAGCGTGAACCAATAAACTGCCTGGGGAAGGTGCGGCTTCTGAAGCCTCAGGGGCATCGGTTGCGCTGCTCCTTGGTTGAATCCGGGAAAGGTATAGGCCCTCGGCATCGAGTCTAGCAGCATTAAGGCCTGCGAACATGGAGTCCGCGCTCAATGCGCGGCTTTATGCGCAAACGCGCACTGCCGCGTCGCGTCAGTCTTGATCATCAAGAGTTTGACAGTCTGGGGTGGGTCGAGCCTAAAGCTAACCGCGCTCTCTGGATTGGCAACCAGGCCAGCGCGAGCGTCACGCGAGCGTCTGCTGCATGCAATGCTGGCGGAGAGAGGGGGATTCTCGACCAAATATTTAAAATCAATCATTTAAGTTCTTTGTCGGGTCGTTGTCGGGATATAATACCCCAAAGAGGCTCTCGACCATGCCCAAAGCCACTCTCATGATTCGCTTCAAACGTGCCTCCGATCCGAAGTGGAGCCGGCGACCAGCCGTCTACGGTTCCACTGGACGCGTACGCGCCGGAATCGCCGAATTCAAGGATCCCAAAACCGGCGAAAAGTCCGAAGTCAACATCGGCGATAATTTTACATTCGACATTCGCGTCGAGAAGAACGGCACCACCTACAAGCCCGCCGGCAAAATTGCGGCCGATGCCGAAGCATTGCGCGTTCAGATCGCCGGGAAGCTTCAGGCCCGATCCGACTCTGAAGCTGCAGGCCTGATTGTTATCGATCCTGACGAAGCTAAAAAGAAGCGGGTGCGCCTAGCTGACTCCTTCAACGATTACGTCGAAGATGCCTTTAAGAGGAACGCGCTCGAGGCCAGAAGCCAGGCAATTCTCGTCAGCGCCGAGTTCCTCGCCGCCACTAAGACAACCTTCGTCGACGAGGTTGAGCGCGAAACAATCCTCAATTTCGATCAGCGGCTTCGCGATCAGGGAAGAGAGGCGCGCACCATCTTCAACAAGCGGCAGCGGCTGCAATCGATGTTGCGCTGGGCCGGCGTCGATGAGAAGATCTTTCCTCCAAAACCGAAATACGAAATGGCTTTGCCCACCATCTACTCCCAGGCCCAGCTCAAGGCTCTCTTCGGCATTGCCAACCCATACCAAAAGATGGTCTGCAACCTGGCGCTCAAATTCGGTTTGCGCGACCAAGAGGTACAGTTTGCCGAATTCAGCGACATCAGCTGGGAGGAATCCGTATTCCGGGTGCGCGGCAAGAAGGTGCGGGGGCGCAATGGCAAGATTTACAAATTCAAGGTGAAGGATTATGAACAGCGCGATATTCCCATTCCACGTGACTTCCTGGATGAGCTCAGCGCCTGGAAAGACTCTCACCCTGGCCAGAACCTGATCGTTCCGTCATCCAACGGCAATCCCAATACGAAGTTATTAAAGATGGTCAAGTGCATGGCGCGCCGCGCAAAGATTACGTGCGGTCACTGCCCTAACTGCATCGAAGGGCTCAAGGGAGAACGCGGCTGCGACGATTTTGAGTTGCACAAATTCCGCCGCACCTGCATCACAACTTGGCTCCGGAACAAGATCGACCCGCGCACCGTGATGGCGTATGCCGGCCATGCTGATCTTGAGACGACGCTTCGGTACTTGCGCCCGGCTGCAGCTGAGGAACACATCGCCGCGGTGAGCGAAATCAGATGGTATTGACCCTGTCTATTTCACTACCGAGACCAACCGCTTTGACTCAACAAACAGTAAACATGGTTGTGAAACCTGCGGAACCAGGTCTCACCATTCACAAGCCAGGTGACGAAGGTATGGACGGCATTAATCGCCATGCTGATCCTGAAATACCTGCAGATGAAATCCACCTTCGGTTGGTCGCTTTCCAATCTGGCCGCTATGCTGCGCCAACAGTTGTTCATATTCAGAGACCTGTGGACTTGGCTCAACGCCCCTCTGGAAGGACCGCCCGCCGCAAGACAACTCTGCGAACACTTGCCGATGCCTCTGACGTGGTAAGCAAGAGTTGGACAGCAGCAAGACAAACCACAATCAGATAAACCAATAACTCAGCACTTACACGCCCACTACTTGGACAGCAGGATACCGAGCACGTAGAAACCCTGGTACCGTTAAAGGTCGCTGTCGCCATGAGCGTATATCGTGAATGGTATGGCGGGAATCGCAGGGCATCTGCAGGAATAGGTTTCACGGTCCGAACTCACTCGAACGCCGCGCCGTGCGGAAAGACAGATACGCGATCCAAGGACAAGAAGAATGCGACCTAAGACGGCCCGTGCCACGACGATTTCGCCCAAATTCATGAGCTGTTTTGTTGGACTGTTGACCTCAGCAGTCCTGGTATTTTCCGGCAACAGCGCGACCGCGCAGACGATTACTGGAACGATCCGCGGCGCCGTCACCGGTCCCAGGGGCGCAGCGGTGGCCAGGGCGACGATCACCGCGACCGATGTGGCGACAGGCGTAACGATCAGCACCGCGTCGGATTCGAGCGGCCTCTACAACTTCCAATTTCTGCCCATCGGCTCTTACAAAATCGCGGCGATGGCGCCGGGCTTCAGGACCGCCACTGCTGGGCCGCTCACGTTGGAGATCGACGAGATTGCCCAATGCAACTTCACACTTTCGTTGGGAATGATCTCAACGACCGTGAATGTTTCCGCCGCGCGGTCCACCATTTTTGAAGCCCAGAGCGCGACGCTCGGGACAACGGTCACCTCGAACACAATCGAAAACCTTCCACTCGGCGGCCTCAACGTGCAGACGGCCGGCATCTTCGTGCCTGGCGCGGTCAATCCAACATCCCATCTGATGAGCGGCCCTGCCGGTTACGAGCGGGATACGAGTTCCGCCGCGATTCCCTCATTCAACGGCAATCGCCAACAGGGCAACAGCTACATCCTGGATGGCGTGGAGATCAACGAGACGCTGAATAATCTGATTGGCTACAACCCCGCGCCCGAAGCTGTGCAGCAGATGCGCGTGATCACAGCGGATGCCGACGCCGAGTACGGCGACGTGAACGGCGGCGAGATGGTGATGGTGACCAAGGGAGGCACCAACCATGTTCACGGCAGCCTCTACGAATACTACGAGGATCAGTATATGGCGGCGAACTCGTGGAGCAACAACTACTCCCTTCTTCCCAAGGGGAGTTTTCACCAGGACCAGTTCGGCGCCGCGGCTGGCGGGCCCATCCGCAAGAATCATCTCTTCATCTTCGGAGACTATCTGGGAACGCGGAATATCGTGGCCGGCAAGAGCGCGGCCAGCGTGGCCACGAAGAAGATGCGCACCTGCATTCCGAACAACGGGGTTACGACCTGCGACTTCTCCGAGTTGCTGACTGTGAACGGCATCCAGCTTTACAACCCCGCGGTTTCGCGAACGAATCCGACCGGCGGGTACGCAAACGCGAGCCTCTATTCTGATAACCAGATTCCGCTCAATAACCCGGTTGCATCGTATCTCTTTGCTCATCCCGAACTCTATCCGATGCCGAACCACGCCCCGTCGCCGGGCACGGTCGATTCCAACAATTACCAAGCTCCCACCAAGACGATCCGCCGAAACAGCCAGGGCGACGTTCGCGTGGACTACGCCGCCGGGAGCAAAGACTCGCTGATGTTCCGTTACTCCGACGGCGATGCCTACGACATCACGCCGGTGGCCGTCCTCCCGGTCACCTTTCCGGCCGACAATGATTATCCATTTCACGGCGGGGTGGTGAACTGGGTGCACACATTTTCGTCGTCAATCGTCAATCAACTCCGCGCGGGCATCTCGCGGATTGCATGGCACACAGGCGTTCCCACCGATCCGTCGGGCAAGTTTGGCATGTCGGGCGACGAGAATCTAGGCATTCCATTCAACCAACCATTCGACGGATTCAGCCTGATCAACGTCTCCAGTCCGGAAAACAACCTTGGAACGGCCGCCATTGTCACCAGCTTTGTGGATAACGATTTCAACTACGCGGACGATCTGATCTGGGAACACGGAAAGCACATCACCAAGGCCGGCATGCAGATCACCCGCTATCAGCAGAACAGCTATTACGCAGGGAACGCCGGGGCGATGGGACAGTTCATGTACGGCGGCTATTACACTCAAAACCCCAATGTTGCGGGTGCGTCCGGGTATGGCTTTGCGGACTTCGTGGTGGACCAGTCATTTGAGAGTGAGGTCGGCGGTATAGATGGACCGTCTGGGCAGCGCCAGTATCGCGATGCCTATTATGCGCAGGACGATTGGAATCTGCTTCCCAGCCTGACGCTTCATCTTGGCCTGCGCTACGGATACGACCAGCCGATCTACGAGGTGAACAACAAGGAACTCAACGTCAACATCGCTGCGGCCGCGTCATGCACAAGCGCCGACGCGCCCTCCAATCCGTGCCTGGAGTTTGCCGGTCAAAATGGCAACAGCCGCGCTCTCTACAATCCGTATTACGACGAATGGATGCCGCGCTTCGGCTTAGCCTGGCAGTTCAAGCCGCGCCTTGTTCTGCGCGGAGGGTACGGGATCACCGACTGGCTGGAGGGCACCGGCGCCAACTTGAGATTGACGCAGAACGCGCCTTTTCTGACTCAGTTCGTTGACGCGCCAGCCACGCCGGGCAAGAGCAGCGCGGGTAATCCGATCAGCGTGACCAGCGGCTTTCCGGCTTCGGGCACCGGCAGCCAGACGCAGTACAACGCATGGGCCAAGAATCTGCGGCCCACCGCAGTGCAGCAGTTCAACCTGACAATGCAATACCTCATCGACAGCTCGACCACGGCTCAGGTGGGTTACGTGGGAGAGATTGGCCAGCGCCTCGTCGTGCCGGCCTCGCCCAATCAGTGGACGGCGGAGGGCGTGCCGACGTCGGCTCCCTTCTACAACCTCGTCGGAGCCAACGGTTACGTGGTTCTCACCGAGTCGGAGGGCATGGAAAATTACAACGCCATGCAGGCTGTCTTCCGTCATCGGAGCCATGGGCTGGAATGCACGCTCAACTACACCTGGTCGAAGTCGTTGACCAACAGCCCTGGGTTTTACGCGATCTCCGGGGTCGACAACAACAGTGTTTACTGGCAGGATTACACCCATCCCCACGCGGATTATGGTCCCTCCGGCTTCGACACGCGCCAGGCTCTGAACGGCACCGCGGTTTGGCAATTGCCGTTCGGGCGTGGACGAAACTCCGGCGACATGTGGTGGCGTGCATGGGCGGAGTCCGTTGGTGGATGGAAGCTCTCAGGCGACGCCGTTCTCTACTCCGGCTTTCCCATTACGATGACAAGCCCGAACAATGCCAACTTCCACTCCCGATCGGCGCGTTCCAACCAGTACAGGCCGATGCGCGTCGTGCACCGCTCGGTGCAGCACTGGTTCGGAACCGACCCTTCCGCCAATCCCTGCACGGGCCCGGACAATGGCATATGCGCTTACGGCGAGGAACAGGCCGGGCATTTCGGAACCGCTCACATCAACACGGAGCGCGCCCCCGGCTACCGCGTTGTCGATCTTTCGATCTTCAAGTCGTTCTCAACGGTGGAGTCGCAGTCCCTCACGCTGCGCGTGGATGCTTTCAATGTGGGCAACATCGCCAGCTATGCTGCGCCGGCTTACGCTTCATCCGCTGATGGAGTTTCCGCGGCCAACTGGCCGGATAATTCCCTCGAAGGACGGATTACCAGCACACTCTCTCCCGCCCGGCAACTCCAGTTGTCGCTGCTTTACCGTTTCTGAATCCTTTTTATGTCTGATCGTAGCAACGCCGCGAATGCTGTCGAGCAGATATCTTTGATGCCGGGGCCGAACTCTCGATCCGAGCCTGAATTCGGTAGGCGGGAGGGCTATTTCACCGTCAGATCCCACGCGTAGATGTCGTCGGTCGTCATATCCTGAACGGCCAGTGGTGCATCGTCCGGGGTAAGTCCCATCCAATCGCCCAGAATAAACGGACTGGGATCGACACTTTCAAAGTTGTTAACTTTCTCCATCGTTCGATTGGCGACGGATACACGAAAGACCGTGCGGCCTCTGGCTGTGTTTGAAAGAAAGTATACAGCCTTGCCATCGCTCGACCAGTTCGGATAACCGCCCGGTACCTCAGCAAGCGGGCGCCATGTCGAGGTGGCAAAGTCGAACAAGTAGACATATTGATCGCCAGAGTGCAGCGCAGCGATGGAACGACCGTCGGGCGACCAGCGTGGCAAATAGAAGTTCGTTGAGCCCGGCAGCGTTGACAACTGGTTCGTGCGCAGATCCAGCACATGCACGCCATTGGGGCGAGCAACCGGAACAACTTCGGAAAAGACCAGCTGCTGCCCATCGGGCGACCAGTCGGGATAACCTTCCGCCTGATTTCCATTGACCAACGAGTGTACTTCTCCACCATTCGCTGAAACGGAGAAGATCCCCCAATAGCCAGTAAAGCGCAGCCCCATGAACGCAATCATCTTGCCGTCCGGAGACCATTTGGGCATCAGCGTATTCTTGAAGCCTTGCGTAAGTTCGAGGCATTGCGTTCCGTCCGAGCGGCACCGCCACAAATTGTTATCCGTCAGGGTGGTAAACGCGATCCAGTTTCCATCCTTGGAGAATGCAAGCGTCCGCGCAGAGATCGACGGCAGCATGGGGATAATCTCCCGGGACTTGGAGTTGTAGCGCACCAGTTCGCCCTTGGGGTTCTCGGCCCTCAGAAACAGCCTTTTACCATCCTTGCTCACCAGTGGTCCGCGGTAGTTCATCGCCCCGAAGATCAATGGAAAAGGCTGGTTGTGACGGTGGAAATTAAAACTGTTCGGTTCTCGCCTGGCCCAGATTTGAAATGTGTTTTCCACGCGGGCTTGAAAGAGGAAAAACTTCCCATCCGGTGTCCATGTACCGCAGCAAAGGGGATAAGACAATGTTGAAAATAGCCGGTGCGGTTCTTTGCTGCCGGCCTCAACCTCCCATATCGAAGTTGCCTCGGTCTTCTTATCGATAACCGTGAATCGCAGCTTCTTACCGTTCGGCGACCACCGGAACCAGAATGCATTGCCCGGAACATTGAAAAGCCGTTGCCGGGATTTTCCCGTGATGTCTGTCGAATATACAGTGCCGTCAGCGGAGTAGAGGATGCGCTTTGCATCTGGATACCATGCCGCATCATAGGCCAGAATATCGCCGAGTTTTTGCGCCGTGCCGCCTTTAGCCTGAATGTAAAGAGGCTCATCATCGTCTCGGGAATGAATCAGGTTTCTGAGCACCATTGCAGATCCATCCGGCGCCAGGTCGCATAGCTCCGGATTCGGAAGGCCCGTCGGAACCGTGACACTCTCTCCTCCTTCGAAAGCTGTCTCTGTGACGTAATACCGGCCGTCGTCATATTGCGGATAAGCAATCCGTGCGCCGTCGTTGAGAAGCGGCGACAGGACAAGAGTCTGCGATCGCGTAATCTTGACAGGATTCGTCGCTGCCAGGTGCGACGGGCTTTGCAGCAGAACAATCAGAATAAAAAGAAGGGCAAAGGTGCCGATTCCCACAGCAAAAGCAGACTTTCGGATGAACCTCCACGTCCTGCCTTCAGCGCGAGGGGCGCTGCCAACAGGTTCCGATGGGGTGATCGGCTCCGGCTCACACTCGGGGATCTCCCCCTCTGCTGTTGCCGCAATAAAGCAATATCCGACCCCAGGAATTGTCTGGATGAACCGAGGCTGCTCCTTTTCGTCCCCCAGTGCGAGCCGGATCTGACGGATGGCCTGCTCGACGGTGTTCTCATCCCGCTGGCCGGCCCATACGGCATTCAGAAGCTGGTCCTTCGAAACGACCCGCCCCTGCTGCCGGACAAGGAACTCAAGAGCCTTGAAGGGGGTGGGTGTGAGGTGAATTCGCTCGTCTCCGCGATACAGCCCGCGGCGGCGCATATCGACCGTGAAGCCCTCAAACCTGACCGAAACCTCGTTAATGGATTCCGTAGAAGGCATGTTCTGTTGCCACCAGCCGATTTTCAGAACTTTTCAGGGCTTTTTCAGGACCTTTTCAACCCCACTCACTATATTCGGATGTACTCTTTGGCCATCAGCATAACAGGTTATGGGGAACACCTGTAACAAAACCCTCATTCTGTTCAGTTTAGCGGGTCTTCTACACGAAGATTCGTGCTCGGGCAAATGTGCAGGTGTGCTCAAGCAGCCAGGACAACAAGGGGGAATTCCTGTGTGCTGCCTAGACGATGGTCCGTGATGTGAGAGTGGCAAGCGTGTATCGGGGGGGATGGCGGCAGAGCGCTGTTTGTAAACCTTCAATTCATTTCCGTAGAGCTTTAAGGCTGTACGGTCAGAGGGATTTCTTCGTCTCTCCGCGGCTTGCGCGGCGAAGAAAGTTCACGACCGAAACCCGGAAAGGGAGGATGCAGAATGTTCAGAGCAAAAGCCAGCCAAGCAAGAGGATTCTGTCACCGTCAATTATCGAGCGCTTTCCTGCGTTTTGGTTCGTTTTGCGTCTTGTCCGCCTGTATATTGGCATCCGGTTGCAACAGCAGCAGCAACACGAACACTGGCGGAGGCATATCTTCCACCATCACATCCGTGGCCGTTTCCTGCGCTTCCACCAGCGTCCAGACAGGCCAGACCAGCCAGTGTTCTGCAACGGTGTCGGGCACCGGTAGCTACAGTTCATCGGTGAACTGGTCGGTAAGTTCGGGCACGATATCGAACTCTGGACTATTTACCGCGCCAGATCCAATTCCTTCCAGTGGAAGCACGATCACAGTAACCGCAACAAGCCAGGCTGACTCCTCCAAAACCGGCACTGCGTCGGTTTCTCTTTCCTATGCTGCGCCCTCTCTGAGCAGTGTTTCCCCTGCTAGTGCTCCAGTGGGATCCGCAGACACCACGCTGACCCTTACAGGATCCGGATTTAGCAAGGCATCTACCGTGAGTTTGGACGGAAACAGCTTGACTGCCAGCCTTGTCTCGTCGAGCCAACTGAGTGCCGTGCTTCCTGCAGCGAGCGAGACCATCGCCGGGAACCACACGATAACCGTGTCAAACCCGATGCCTGGGGGAGGCACGTCGAACTCCGAAACGCTTTACATTAACAATCTGACACCGTCGATTCTTTCCCTTTCTCCATCCACCGTTCCGGAGGCTTCGCCAGATACGCAGGTCCAGATCACTGGGTCTAACTTTCTGCCTGGCTCCTCGGTGAGCGCAAATTCCGCTCTCGTCGGAAGTACATACGTCTCTGCGACCCAACTTGTGGCCACAATTCCTTCGGGCGACCTGGCTATTGCCGGCACGGTTTCAATCTCTGTCACGAACCCCTCCCCGGGAGGTGGAGCTTCACCGCAAGCCGGGCTCTATGTTGGCTCACAAGCTTCAGACGAGCCCGGCGTGCAGCAAGACGGATCAGTTGATCCGGAAGCACTGATTTATGCAGTGGGGCCTCCAGCAGGATCAACTTCTACGGCGGCGCAGTATTCGCTGAACTCAGTTTCGCCAAGGACATCGGTTGCTCAACAAAGTTCAGTGGCAAGTCCGCTCTGCGGAACAAGTCCGCTTGATCAACCTCGGAATTCGTGCACTCAGATTCTGGCTGATGGGGGCTTAAACGACGGCTCATGCGTCCCTTGTGTGCCATGGGCTACTCAAGTTGGCCCTCCGGGAGCTGCTGGTCCCGGCGATTGGGCGCATACATCCAATTGTGGACCAGCATCTCTTCTTATGGTTCACAGTAAGATATGCGGCACAACACTGAATATGCATGATGAACTGATCTCTCTAAATGACTTCTTAGCAGCTTCTTCTTGTGGCCCAGGGGGGCAGTGTCTCTTCCCCGGATATGCTGGTGAAATAGATACAAACCAGTCTTATACGTCTACTTATAACGGTCGCGTTGTAAGCGACCCTACTGTATTTGACAAGTGTATGACCAGTGATTCATCTGCAGATTGTCCTCAAGGCGGCTTGGGCATACCAGATCTAAAAACAATCGCAGAGAGCCACTTGGATCTTGACGCTGTATATGACCGCGTCAATCTTCCAACTTCCGCGACAAACAATGACCGAATTGCATGGTTGAAACGAATGCTAGATCAGCAGCTCCCAGTCATCGTGCATGTTGATTACAAGCTTGGGACCGACCCACATCACCCTCCTTGTAGTGCTGGTCACTACATGGTGCTAGTGGGCATCAATAGTAACTCTGTATATATGGTCGACCCCGGTGTGACCTTGCAAAGCAACGGTGACTATGCAAACAGCGCGACCAGTGCGGCAAGCCTGACAGATCCAACCATTGTGCCGCACTCCTACACGATAGATCAATTTATAACTAGCTGGAGTTGTCCTCGCGATCCATATGGGGTATTGGTCCTAACAGCGAAATCGTCTGGATGCAGTTCTGTTTCTCTGCCGTTGGGAATTGTTGCAAAGAGCCTCGAATCTCTGGCGGCAGGCAAGGTTGGAGTGCCCTATTCGGGTAGCTTCGCAGCAGAATTTGGAGTGCAGCCGTATACCTGGTCTGTCGTCCAAGGTCAAGGTACTCTTCCCCCGGGAATCCAGCTTGACTCAGGCGGCAATCTCAGCGGAACTCCAACCTCACAGGGCGCATTCAACTTCACTGTTCAGGTCACTGATGCAAACCAAAACATCGCCAGCGGTGTTGCAACAATCAATATCGAATCAGCGGCTGGCCCTCTAGCGATCACAACGCCGGGCAACCTGCAATCGGCCACGTCTGGGAAGGCATATAGTTTCCCACTTTCAGCATCCGGGGGCACGTCTCCATATCATTGGCTGGCAAGCGGCTTGATATGCCCTAACAGTATTTCGGGACTTGACGGATTATGTGTCACGGATGGGGGATTGATCCAGGGAACCCCAACGAGTGCTACGACCGGAACAGTTTCTTTCAACTTGCAAGTGACCGACAGCAGCATGCCTCTGCAGACCGCCAACAAGACAGTCAATCTCACGGTCATTCCAGCAAACCTGCCGCCGCAGGTGTATTCCGTGACGGCCGATCCGTCCACTATCAGCGAGCAGGGTACCTCGGTATTGACTTGCACTGCTGTTGATCCGCAGCAACTTTCGCTTAGCTATAGCTGGAGTGTCACGGGAGGAACAGTGTCGGGGACAGGGGAGAGTGTGAATTGGACGGCACCTTCTGCTCCCGGCGGATATACTGCTACATGCAAAGTTACATCGAGTGCAAGCTTGTCGGCGTCAGGTTCGACCGTGATTCAAGTCAGCAGTACTGCGCTGAACAGCAGCATCTCGCCAAGCTCTGGAACGGTCGGTGTAACCCAGTTCACTGTAAACGGCAGCGGAGCAACGCAAAACGGCGGCGTCACGGCAACTATAACCTTGCCGAATGCGACTACCACTACGTCCCACACAACAGCCAACGGCAGCGGCCAATACTCATTTGGCCCGTTTACTGAGTCTGCGACTGGGGTTTATTCAGAGATCGACTCGGATGATAAATCGGGCGGAAAGAGCCTTCCTTTTTCGTGGACTGTGACGAACAGCGTGGCCCCGGTCCTCTCGGTGAGCCCAACAAACACTCCTGTGAGTGCGGCTGCTGGCTCCACCAATTTCAGCGTGAGCAACTCTGGAACCGGAACGCTGAGCTATTCTGCAGCCGTGATGAGCGGATCATCTTGGCTGTCAATCGCTTCTGGCGCGACTGGCGGAAATAGCGGGACAATCAATGTTTCGTACTCCGCAAACGCCGGCGCGCAGCGTTCGGGAACAATCCAGGTAACTGCGAGCGGTGCTTCGGGTAGCCCTGTAACGGTTACTGTGACTCAGGATGCCGCCATCACGTCGAACACTCGCATAAGCGAGAACCCCGGGTTCGATATCGAATTTGCTCCGTCTGAGAGCGATATGCAGACGTGGTTTCAAAACAGCCCGTACCGAGACATAGGGGTATATATTGGCGGGTGTAATGTCACTGCAGTACCAGCGAGTGGACCTAACGGTTGCGGAAGCAACCCGCCAAGCTCGGGCACGAAAAAGACGAATACAAACCTGAATTCGACGTGGGTTAGTGATGTGTCGAGCATGGGTTGGGGCATCATGCCTTTATGGGTTGGACCACAGGCGTCGTGCATCAGCGGTAATCCCTCGCTTTTTTATTTGATTGATACATCCACCTCGGCATCGGCGTACAACGAGGGTGTCAGCGAGGCCGATTCTGCGGCCACTGCGGCCACTGCATTGGGAATGAGTAACAGTATCGTCTACTACGACATGGAAGCCTATTCGACAAGCGATACCAGTTGCGATTCTAGCGTCAGTCAGTTTATAAGCGGCTGGGTGACGGAGATGCATACCCGAGGTTTTCAGGCCGGAGTGTACGGGGCCCCCTATAACGTCAAAGATTGGACAACCCCGCCAGATGGTCTCTGGATGTTTTATCCAGATGGAGTGGATACCGCGTCAGATTTGAATAGCGCCATCAGCAGCACTTGGGCACAGAAGCGAATCCACCAATACTGTGCAGGAGGAAGTTCTCAAATTTGTCCGTCTCCCGCTCAGCAGACGTATGGTGGAGTAACCCTCGGCGGATCTCCAAACCAAGGGATTGACTTGGATGTGGAGGACGGACCAGTCTTCTCTGTCACGGTGTCGTCTTCGACCGCCACGGTGAGCGGCGTGTCGCCCAACCCGGTGCCGTCATCGGGCAGCAACCAGACGCTGACCATCACCGGCAGCGGCTTCGTCAGCGGAGCCACGGTCACCTACTACGATCCCAGCAACACCGCCTATGCCGCCAAGGCTGCCAGCGTCAGCAGCTCCACCCAGATCGTGGACACCCAGTTCAACGACGCCAGCGACGGCGGCACCTGGCACGTGGTCGTCACCAACCCCGGCGCCTCGGCCTCCAACAGCTATGCCTTCACGGTGTCGTCTTCGACCGCCACGGTGAGCGGCGTGTCGCCCAACCCGGTGCC
>CAZMWL010000008.1:0-10874 GCA_964569985.1 uncultured Occallatibacter sp. | reverse complement strand
TGGTCGTCACCAACCCCGGCGCCTCGGCCTCCAACAGCTATGCCTTCACGGTGTCTGCGGGAACCCCTTCGATCAGCAGCATCTCGCCAACTTCCATGACGGCTGATGGCCAGCAGCACACGCTGACGATCTATGGAGCCAATTTCCAATCGGGCGATTACGTGCAGTTCTACTGGACACAGGGAACAGGAGCCTATACCTGGAATACCGGCAACTCACCGAGCATCGCCAGTTCGACGCAGATGACAGTGAGCATGAATCCTGGGACGGTCACCGACACGATCTCGGTGCGGGTGTGCAACTCGGCGGGAACCTGCACCTCGGGAAGCCAGTCGGTGTCGGTGACGGCGGCGGTGCTGACACCCTCGGTGACCTCGATCTCTCCGACCTCCATGACGGCAGACGGAGCAAGCCACACTCTAACCATCTACGGCAGCAACTTCCAGAGCGGCGACTACGTGCAGTTCTACTGGACGCAGGGCAGCGGCGCCGGGGCGTGGAACACGGGTAGCACACCAACCATCAACAGCGCCAGCCAGATCACGGAGAGCATGAATCCGGGCACGGTGACCGACACTATCTCGGTGCGGGTGTGCAACTCCTCCGGAATCTGCTCATCCGGCAGCCA
The DNA here is from genome assembly GCA_964569985.1 of uncultured Occallatibacter sp. GTDB lineage: Bacteria > Acidobacteriota > Terriglobia > Terriglobales > Acidobacteriaceae > Telmatobacter. The sequence goes on along the minus strand of CAZMWL010000008.1, from coordinate 10,246 downwards.
GTCGGTTGCAGTGACGGCCGCAGTGCTGACGCCGTCGGTAAGTTCCATTTCGCCGACCTCGATGACGGCAGACGGGGCCAGTCACACGCTGACCATCTACGGCAGCAACTTCCAGAGTGGCGACTATGTGCAGTTCTACTGGACCAAAGGCAGCGGAGCATATACCTGGAACACTGGCAGCACGCCCACCATCAACAGCGCCAGCCAGATCACGGAGAGCATGAATCCGGGCACGGTGACCGACACTATCTCGGTGCGGGTGTGCAACTCGGCCGGAAACTGTTCGTCTGGCAGCCAGTCGGTGGCGGTGAATTGAGTTTTCGTCCACAGCTAAGAAGAGCAGAAGAGTGAGGTAGTGGTATGAATGCGTTGGTAATCAAGTCGTTGCCGGCGTCTGAACGCCTGGGGAAGTAGCAGGTAGAGATATGAATTTCAACAGCCGGCTTGCACGGCTCGTTTCATATTGGATGGGGTGAACGCGGTGGCGCTTCTTGATAGGGTCAAATTCGGCGGTCCGCCGGATGTGCTGGTCTGGAAATGGCCTCATGACTCGTTAAGCCTTGGTGCGCAGGTAATCGTGAACGAGAGCCAGGAAGCTCTCTTCTACAAAAACGGCCAGGCTCTTGATCTCTTCAGTCCCGGCACGCATACCCTGACGACTGCCAACCTTCCGTTCCTCCAAAAAATAGTGAATCTGCCGTTCGGCGGAAAGACTCCGTTCTCTGCCGAGGTTTATTTCGTAAGTAAAGCAGTAGCAGTCGGACAGAATTGGGGAACCAAGACCCCATTTATGATTCTCGACCCAAAGTACAGAGTCACAATTCCCCTCCGTGCTTATGGGCAGTTCGGGCTACGCGTCGTAAACGCTCGCGAGTTCGTGACTCAAATTGCTGGAGCAGGCGGAGCTGGCACGCGAAGTGGCGTCGCAACCGATATTGCCTCGAAAAACTTTGTCGCGCAGGTCGCTAACATCGGTCAAGACATAGCACTGAGGGACAAAGCGCTGAGTGCCGTCGGAACTACAGCTAATGATACTGCCCGAAACCTACTCGAATCTTTGATTATTACCTGTCTTCAACAATCGGTGGGAACGTTGCTGAGTGCGCAGACGATCTCCGTGTTGGACCTGCCTTCTCAGGTACTGGAGCTCAGCAAGAAGATTCGTGAAATTTTACAGTCTGACTTTCAGACTTTCGGTGTAGAACTCGTCAATTTTGTGGTTGAGAGCATCAACTTTGACAACAAGGACGAGAGCGTTCAACGTCTGCGGTCGATGCTTGACGAGGCCGCCCGTCTTGACGTTGTTGGCCAGGCATACCACCGGAATCTGGATTTTTACCGCACTGACAGGCAATTCGATGTTCTTGAAGGCGCCGCGGAGAGCGGCGGTGCCGCAGGTTCAGTTATGGGTGCTGCAATGGGCATTGGGATGGGATTTGGCGTAGCGACGCCTGCTGGCGCTCTGGCTAAGGACTCGATGGCCCCGAGTTTTTCAAGATGCGGCAAATGCGGAGCCTCGATTTCCCAATCATCCAAGTTCTGCCCTTCGTGCGGCGAGAGCCTGCAGCAGAATATCCGGCCTTGTCCGGTCTGCTCGACTGTAAACTCAAGCACTTCAAAGTTCTGCTCGAATTGTGGGGCAGCAATGGCGGCAGCGCAATGTGCAAAGTGCGGGGCCAATCTACCTGCAGGCTCAAAATTCTGCAACGAATGCGGAGAGAAAGTATGAAAGCAGACACGCGCGTCAAAGGTGTCGCCATTCTCGCCAGCGCCGGACTCCTTCTTTCGGCCGTAGTGCCATTCCTCTTCTATGGAATCGTGGAACCTTCCTCCAGAAGCAACACCTTTCTGTTTACCACATGGCTCAGCACGGGCCAGGTGATCATTCTCTTTTCCGCTCTCATCTACACCGCGATTAAGGACGGCCATTCCGGATCGGTGATCCCGGTCAACTCCGCGACTGTACTCGTCGCATTTCTCTACAATGTTGCTGCCACTTTGACGATGCTGCTGTTTACGCTATTCCTCCTCCCTCATCGTTCATCAACTCCACGAATCTATTATGTCGTTTGCATCGCCGAATTGGGCATTGCCGGTGCATATGCGATTCTGCTCCAACTGGTCGCCGTTGCGCACCGAATTGGCCATTCAGAAGCAGCAGAGCACAGGACAACTGTCGAAAGCCTCGTCAGGAAATGCGATATTGTTTCCTCCGTCGCCACCAGCAACGGATGGACGTTGGACATAAGGCGGTGTTCGGAACTCATTCGCTTTTCAGAGGGACTTCGCCGCAATCCTGCTCTCTCGACCGAAGTGGATCGTCTCCTCTCGCAACTTGAGGTCATGACTCAGGCCCCTTCTCTTGACACATCGCTCGCAGATGCAAAGAAGTTGATTTGCAGCATCGAGGCGTTGGCTGCACGCCATCAATAGAGGTTCACGATGGGAATAGTAGAGACTTGCCCTCAATGCGGCTGGACCTTCGATACGGAAGCTCTACAGGCTAACACCTGTAAGAAGTGTCGTTCGGCGCTGCTCGTTACCTCGATCGCGTATCTTGAGAAATTCGAGCGCCCTGCAATTCAGAAATATATCGTTCGTGACTCGGAAGTGCTGAAGCACGATCCTGACAATCAAGATGCGCTGCTTAGCATGGGACTGTGTTACTTGCGGCTCGGGCTCTTCGAGATGGCAGAACGGTTTCTTGGAAGATTGATTGACGTCCATCCAGAATCGGCATCGGGATACTACTACAAGGCGATAGGAAGCATGAGAGGCAAGCGTCCCAGGGTAATGACATTGAACGCCATTCGCGCGGCTGAACAACTGCTTCTTACAGCCATGACACTTGAACCCAACAACGGGCGCTACGATGCCGTTCTAGCGGCAATGCGCCACGATTACTACGTCGTAAACGGTCTTCGAGTTCCCCCGCCCTCCCCCACAGAACTTCTGGATGGAGCACGAAGCAAGCACATCGACCGCAATGAAGTTGCACAAGGGCTGGCTCTAATGAACATTCCTGAGTCCTCCCTAGTGCTGAGATGACTTTTACGAAACACAACTGACACAAGGAGAGGAACATGGATCCCAATCGTGCAAGCATTGAGAAGTATTTCATGAGCAAGTTTCCCAAGTGGGCGATTTTTCTCATCGTCATTGGCGTGCTGATGCTGCTAGGCCCGATCGTAGTAAAGGTAGTGGGTCTGCTGTTTGTAGTTGGTGGCGGATTCGCGATTTACAACTCTTCGCAGGTGGCCTCGGATGCCGAGATCGACCAGTGGACGCAGGAGGACCTGAAGAAACTGAATCAGCGATCACTGGAGAAGATGGGGATTGATGCGTCCGAAATTGTTGGTGAAGGCGTGATCGTCACGGGCCCCCGGCTCAGCAACCTCGGACCGTCGAAGTTTGGCTATCGGAAGGGTAAGGACAACGTCTTGCGCTTTACTCCGATCAACTCGACTATTATTAACTTCACGCAGAATCAACTTCTCGTCTATCGGTGTGCACTGGACCTGATCACGGGTAATCCGGTGAATGAAGCCACAGACGAGTATTTCTACCGGGATGTGGTTTCCGTCCAGACCCTTTCGGATACTGTCAGTGTCAGCCTCCCTGGAACTCAATTCCAGGGCTTGCAGCTCAACGCGGCTGAAACCTTCAGACTTACAACGTCTGGAGGAACTTCTGTGAGCATGGCGCTCCGCGATCCGTCCCTGATCCAGAGGATGGGTGGAGGCGAGATTCCTACTACGACTGCGGAACGTGCAATTCAGACAATTAGAAAGATGCTCCGCGAGAAGAAAGGCGCGGCAGTGGGGGTATAGCTCTGGCACTGATTCACTTAACCAGAGCTGACATACGAAGCTCCGTGACAGAGATGGGCGCCCAGGTCCCGCTTTTGGGATCTGATGCGCTTTGTAATGTCTGATGTGCCTGTCGAAATCAGATTGCCCATGAGCCGTACGAAGCGTCTGATGGCATCATCCGTGCAATGTCCCCGAGTGAGTATCCTTCAGAGAGTAGTGGAATCCCCCAGATTAGTCCGTTACCGGATGATCCGTTGCAGATTCCATATCAAATCGCAAAAGGGAGTGATTTCATGAAAAAGGCACAGTTGACGTTGCTTGCAGTCGCTCTTTTAATCGTTCCGGTGCTGGGCCAGACATCTCAGAAGATCGCGAACATTAACAAGAAGGTTGTAGGGAGATGGGTATCGGACGACAGGAAGAGCTACATTGAATTCTCCGCAGACGGTTCCTGTTCAACAGGGGAACTCGGAAACGATGGCGCGTGGCACGTGGATCGCAATGTCTTAGACGCACCATGGTCACAATCAGATGATTTCACCTGCGGAAGCGGCGGATTGACGCTGATTGGGCAAAATACGCTAACTCGGGACTATGGAATGGGCGGTGAGCCGGAGAAGTTCTATCGAGGCTCAGCCAATCTTCCAAAGCCCGCAGGCGCTCTCACCCTGGGGATCGCACAGACGGTGCTCAATCGTAAGCGTCAGACCAAGTGCATGGTTGGCATTTTTGCGGCCCAGGTTGCGGGAGTAAGGTCTGTGATGCTTTGAAGCGGTGCGTTCGCAAGCCCAGGCAGGATGTCGGCGAGGTAATCGCGCACCGGGATTTTGAGGCGGCGGCAGCTTTCGATCACGGAGATGATAGCGGCTACGCGCGGTCCGGCGGGCTCGCTCCCGATGTGGATCCAGTTGCCTCGGCCAAGAGCGATCGGTCGCATTGAATTCTCCGCCACGTTGTTACTGAGCTCCAGTTGGGGATGGTCGAGGAAGCGGATCAGCTTTTTCCAAATGGCAAGCGTGTATCTGCAGGCCTGTCCGGCGGCGCTCTTGGGCAGCACCGCCTTGCTCATCTCGAGGATGTGAGTGCGGATTTCTTCGAGCAGCGGCGGAGCCTTCTCATGGCGCAGTGCGTGGCGTGCGGCGTGGTCCATCTTCTCGTTTCGCGCTTGAGCATCGATGGCGAATAACTCGTTGATCAGTTCAACCGCGCGGATGGATGAGGCATCCTGTTTATTGAGTTTGACCGCATCCACGAAATATCTTCTGGAGTGGCTCCAGCAGGCTGCATGCACCATCTTCGGCCCGCCCACGCGATCATATGCGGCGTAGCCATCCGTTTGGAGAAGTCCTTCGAAGTTGCCGAGGAAGTTCAGCGGTCCCTCGCGTTTGCGGCTCATGCGGAAATCAAAAACCGCCATGCCGCCCGGCGTCCCATACTGCCAGAGATACGCCTGATGATTGGTGCCGCCTCCGTCATGCGTTTGTACATCGACCGGAGTTTCATCCGCCTGGATGTAGGTGCCGGCGAGCAACTGGTTCCGCATCGCTCCGGCTACCGGCATCAACATTTCTCCGATGGTCATCACCCAGCCGCACATCGTGGCCCTGCTGATATCGATGCCCGCGTCACGCAACAAGGCTACGCTTTGCCGAAAAAGCGGGTTGTGATCACAGTATTTCGTCACCACCGTGTTGATGATCACTCGATCCGAAACAAGGCCTTTATCGATGATCCGGATGGGAAGCGCCGCCGCCGTCACGCCTTGTTCGGGACAGGATTGGCAGGCCCGCTTCTCGCGCTTGGTCACCTCGACGAAATAACGCGCCGGCTCGACATCCAGCACTTCGCTGACTTCGTAGCCGATCACTCGGGTCTCAGCGCCGCAGTTGCCGCATAAGCACTGCTCCGGCGTGCAGGCAATCACCCGTTCCACACGGGGAAGATTCGCGGGCAGAGTCTGACGTCCGGGATGCTTGCGTTTCTTCTGTTCAGTAACAGGCGGCGGGGCTTTGCGCTCGCTCTCGGCAACTACTTCTTCCTGGCTAACCCCGGGCTCTTGTTCCAGCAGCTCCAGTTGCAGATTGCTTAGCTTCTCGCTGCTCGGTCCATATTTCTGAATCCGCACCAAACGAAGACGCTCTTCGAGCACCTGGATCTTCAACCGTGCATACTCGAGCTCTCTGTTCTGCGACGCAACCTGCTCCTTCAACTGCGCGACAACCTCAGCCATGAAGGGGTCCGAACGCGGCGGAAGAGTAGGCTCAGAAGGCATGCTCACGATGATTATTAGATAACATACTTTCTTGTGGATAAATGAGCGAAATGTCCAGTGTTTATGCGGTTCTCAGTGACTCCGTTGATTCTTCCTCCGGAGGCTTGCGATACCACTTCCGCCGCTTGGTCTCGGCCAGATCAATGCCCCCTAAAAGCAGCGCCAGCTCCTCGGAACTCAGTACCAGTTTCTTCACCGTACTGTCCGCATCCGGCCACCGAAACCTTCCTCCGTCCAACTTTTTCGCACATACCCAAAGCCCGCTTCCGTCATATACCAGAAGCTTCAGGCGATTGCGTCGCGCATTCGTGAAAACAAACACATGGCCGCTTTCCGGATCGCAGCCCAGATGATCGCGTACCAGCCCGTAGAGACCATTGAAATTCTTCCTCATGTCCGTCGCGCCGGCCGCAACATATATCCGCGTCGCCGGTCCAAACCCGAACACCAACTACGCCCGATCCAATACGGTCAGCAGACGTCCCAATGTTTCCGCATCGAAACCGCGACATACTTCGATCCGACGTCCGCATCTCAATTCAACGACTAGAACACCGTCGCGCCCGGCGAAGCTGTGGACATCACGCACCGTGGAGGGAACCACTTCGACGGGAACAAAAGGCGTGCCCTTCGACTCGCGTCTACCATGCACCCGTTGACGATATTTATCCAGCGTCCCTATAGCCAGGCCACGCTGCAGGCAAAACGACGCCCGCGTCAATCCACTCGATTCAAACTCCGCAACAAGGACCTGAACCTCGGCCAAACTACGTCGTCTGTGCTTTACTCCCACTTCGCTCATAGCTCCAGTGCAACACTAAACGCGGCCAAGGAACAGAGTGTGTTGCTCGGACGGATACCCTGATTCGGCTCGGATATGTTCGCACGATTGGGGACAAGCAGGTGTTTACCGCGAAGGCAAAGCGTAGCAGGTACTACACACTGAACCAGGATTTGGCGGGGTTACGTTTTGCGAACTTTAGAAATCCACGGATTCTCACCACCACAATCGCCGATCCTCATCACATCCCCATCGAATACGAGCTGGTGCCGACAGAGGTCACCACCGGGTTTTTCGGGAGACCCCGCGTCGTCAAATCCTTCGCCTCCATTTCCTACGAGAACGAAGCGTGGCAAGTGTGCATAGCCTGTAATCGATAGTCGGCAAGAGGAATCGTCTCAGAATAAATACTCTTGGACTTTTGTCAAGGTAGTAGGGAAAGGGGCGCGAGCCATGGTACGACGGGCATTAGTTGTCACATTTCTATTAATCGTAGCAATAGCATCATCTGTTGAGGCACAACAGGTAGAAACTACTTCTGATGGTCGTCACATCGTCAGGTTTACACCTGGACAGCAAGCCGCAATTGATCAATTTCTGAGAGCTCACCCAAATATGCTGCAAGCAAACTGCACGACGCTTGGTCTCACTCCTGAGGCTTGCATAGAGTCATACCAGGAGTGGCATCAAATTGTAGAGAGTACAAAAGCTATACCGCAGTCACCGTATGCGGTCTGGGGAAACTACAGCTATCACGATTCGCCAGACGTGGTCATTCCGTTCTTTAGTAAGACGAGCGTGAACAATTGGGGTTGGCGTCACTGGGAGATCGTGGCCTTTGAGTCGGTCGGTCGCTACCGCTTTAAGGCGATTGTCGCTGTAACGGACTCCTGGGGTGTCTGCTTTGACGGGATTCTATATCACCCGATTCGCAAACGAGTGGAATTCTGGTGTAAGTCCATGGGTGGTGACGTTCGCTGGAACGGCGTAACATTCGTAGGAAAGCTCGCAAAGGGTGATTGACTATTCTTTGTCATGGGCATGAGAAAGGTAACCGTGTGGTGATCCCCTCTTGACTGACCGATCCCGACTAGTCGCTGGATCTGCGAAGTGTCCAAGTATTTTAAGTGGACACTTGCGGGAAGTGTGGTCAGGCAGCTTGGGAAGTGTGGGTCTGGAGGCTCTCTCCCAAGTTCCATGGCAGCAGATCGGCGATGCGGGCGAGCACGGTTGGCTGTCACTCAGGCCATTTTTTTGCCGAGGCCCACATTACCCACGCTAATGTCTGTTAGCGTTGCCTAATCCTGTTTTGATTTAAGGCAGTCGGCGGCGCCACCGCTGCTGCCACGCAGATGCGCCGACGCCGACCACATTCGGAATCTATCTTTGGTTCCCGTCCTTGAGTTCGTCTGTGCGCCGGTGGATCCACCAGGCCGTAATTGAGCACCACATAAGGCCGGACACGAGTTCATGCACCACCATGAAGAGACCTGCAGCAGCACCGGACGCCATGACCCATGCGCGCGACGGATGCCAGTACGCACCAATCACGATGCCGGTCAGAAGCATGGCCGAGCTCCAGAAGAAGATCGCTACAGGATTGCCGAGACGCACACTGAATCTTTCGTTCATAATTGCACTTCCTTTCGGGTGAGGCTCTCCCCGGGCCAACCTCCGCGCGCACGGCGGTTAAGGGACCCGAGAGCCGGGTAAACGATTGAGTGAAACGAGGAGCGGGCGCTTCGCGATCAGACGCTCGAATCAGGTCTGATCAGTGTTCGCGCGGACCGCCAAGCAGTTCGGCGAGTTGTGGCCGGAAGTCAGCGAGAAGCCGCAAAAGGGAACCTCGATACTGGCTTTCGGTCTCATCTAAATCCGCTGCGAAGTAGGCATCAAGCTGCCGGAATCGTTCTTCTGGCAGAAGGCTTCTTGAGTCGGCCACCGCCGCGAGGAGAAGCTCCTGCTCGAGGTCGCTCGTTGAGAGCCAGTCAGGCGCTTCGTAATGAATGGGCTCTCCGGCTGCGCCTGGATTGCTGCGTCGTCGCTGGTTTTGGTCGTTGGACATCTGTGCTCCTTGTTTTGCCGCAGGCAAGCAAAGGGGCAGGCGTGCGCCTGCCCCGAAGCTCGGCGGCCATGGTGAGGGTGTGGATGTTGGGAGGTGGGTTCTGGCCGAGGTGGCAACGGATGTGCCAGGGCCGAGCCATCAAAGCGCGATGCGATCGTTTACGGCGTGTTGGATTTGCTGCGTGCTGTTGAGATAATGTGCCGTGGTGGACAAGTCCTCGTGCCCCAGCAAGGCTTGAACCTGCTCCAACTCGCCGCCAGCTTTGCGGCAGAGTTTGGCGCACGTGCGGCGCAGATCATGCGGGCCAAGATGGCTGATCCCCGCGGCTTTGGCGGCCGTCACCACCACATCCCAGATCGCCCACGCGCTCAGCGCAAGGCCTGTGATCGCGCCGCTTTTGCGCATGGCGCGCCAAATCGGACCTGAAGTGATTCCCGCAGCGCTGGTCCACTCGTCCAAGGCATCTTTTGCCGCCGCGGGAATCGGCACGGTCCGAACCCGTCCTCGTTTGCCGATGAGGTCAGCGATGACCCACCGGCCCTCGCGCCGCTGAATCAGTCTCATGTCGAGCGCCGCGGTCTCCTCGCGACGCAGACCGCAGTGGCACAGGGTGGAAAGAATTGCGAAGTTGCGCTTGCCGATGAGCTCTGTACGGTCGACAGTCGCAAGCAGGCACTGAGTTTCTTCCGTCGTGAGCCAGGTTCCAAGCCGAACGCCATTCTGCGGAACGCCTGGCACCGAGGTGATGCGAACGGCCTCAGCTGGATCGATGAGACCATTCTCGCGTGCTTCGTTCACGAGTTTGCGAATCCCGCAGAGTCTTTGGTTGATGGTCGCGGCGCTGAGGCCCTCCGCGATCATGGAGGCACGGTACTCCATCAGAATCATGCGCGAGATGGGCCGGCCTGCCGCCGCCTCGATCAGGTCATCGAAGGCGGTCAGGTAGGCGCGCTTTGTGTGTCGGGAAACAACGGAGTTCGCGAGCATTTTGCGCAGCGCAGTCAACGGATCGGAATTTGTGAGAGTCGTCTTGTATAGACAGGAAGACACGAAGGTTCCTTTCGTCCCGGCGAAGGGACTTAGCCCAAGTTGGAAATTTGAAAGGGAATGAATATCGAGAGGCGCGCACGGCACCGTGCTTCCGGGTCGTGATTCGCGCACGAGCTTCTGGGAGATGAGGTGAGGAGAACCGTCCAGCAGTGGAGTTTGAGCGGGGGATCTGTGGCGAGGGCGGCCTGGTTATTTCAGCCGCTTGTACTCGACATTGCCGAAGAAGCCTGGCCCGAGGAGGGTGTCGGTTTGCTTGACGTAGGTTA
>CAZMWL010000007.1:0-143575 GCA_964569985.1 uncultured Occallatibacter sp. | reverse complement strand
CGGCGGGCGGTTCATGAGGTTTTGGCTTCCCGCGATCTTGCCATAAATCTATGCGGCGCGGCCGGAACGGGCAAGACGGCCACGCTTCAGGAGATTGAGCGTGGCTTACGCGAGACTGGGCGCGAAGTGATGGCGGTCGCGCCGACACGTGGCGCGGTCGAGGAGTTGCACAAGGTCGGTTTTCGAGATGCAATGACGGTTTCCCGATTGCTGGAGGATGAGACTCAGCGGGGTGCGGTGCGCGGCAAAGTTCTGATCGTCGATGAGGCGGGCATGATCTCTGGCCGCCAAATGGATGAGTTGCTCAAGCTGGCGGAGCGCGAAAACGCGCGGGTTCTTTTCTCCGGGGACACACGGCAAATTCAGAGTGTTGAGGCGTCGGACGCCCTGCGCATCCTGGAGCGGGAATCGCAGATGAAAAGCGTTTCGCTGACCGGCGTACAACGGCAGACACAGGCAGAGTATCGGGACGCCATTCAGACGTTGCGCGATTCGCCGGAACAGGGTTTTGAAAAGTTGGAGAAGCTCGGGGCCGTTCGTGAGGTCCGCTACCTGGATACCGCGCGCACTGTGGCAGCGGCTTACCGGGAACTCGCAGCTGATCCAAGCCGTAAAGTGCTCGTCGTTGCCGGCACTCACGAAGAGATTGGCAGGATTACCCATGCCATCCGCGAAGATATGAAGCAAGGCGGCGAACTGGAGCGCGGCATGGTGTTCGAGCGCCATGCGCCGTTGCAATGGACTGAAGCGCAGAAGAAGGACTTGTCGAATTATCAGGCAGGCCAAATACTACACTTCCATCGCTCTTCGCATGGGATCGGCAAGCGTGAAGCACTCGTCGTCGAAAGTGCAAGCACGTCGCACATTGTCGCCAGAGATCAGCACGGCGTAGAGCGCATGGTGAGTCCAACACAGGCGCGGTCCTTCTCTGTGCATGAGCGTCATCAAATCGAAGTGGCTCCTGGAGACCGGCTCCTGTTGATAGGAAATCGACGGGAGACGGATTTCCGCGCCACAAACGGCGAGTTGGCAAAAGTGCGCAGTGTCGATGGAGGGCGCATTCAACTTGAGGATGGCCGCACCCTGCCCGCAAACTATCACGAGTTCGACCACGGCTACGCGATCACCGCTCATCGCAGCCAGGGCAAGACTGTGGATGCGGTGGTTCTCTCCGGCGACGGAATGAAGCAAGAGCAGTTCTACGTCGCTGCGTCGCGGGGCCGCGAAGGAATCACGGTTATCACTTCCGATGTTGACCGGCTGCGCGAATCACTCGGCATTTCTTCGACGCGCCCATCGGCAACTGAATTGACCCGCGAGCAGACTCGACAGAATGAGTTGGCTCCCGGCATTGAATCGGTGTCCGCGCAGAAAATTGACCCGCTGAAAATTGGGCATGAAATCGGCTATGGGCACGATCTGGGGATAGGTTTCTAAAACTGACATTCCCCGGATATTTGGATTGTGAGCCGAGGCGTAGAAGGGCGGTGTCAAGGGTCTTGACCGCGAAGCGGCGGCGCAGCCGCCCTTGACACCGCCCGCGCCTCGGCTATGCTCTGTCTATCCGGGGAATGTCAGTCGGGATTTTTTCATCGAATTTCCTCAATTCGTTTCCATAACATCAAAAAATTGCCTGCGCCAAGAGTTCCTTAAAATACTCTCCATTGCTCTCCATTCCTCTCGACTCCGCTCTGTACTCTGTACTCCAACTTCAGAATTTGACGGGACGCAAGTGCCTCATTTTATGAGGGTAGACATTATTCGCAATCCGTTTCAATGTAGTTTCAAGGAGCGTGCGAACTATGTTCGATTTCCCCCATGTATTCGAACCTCTATTGAACAGCGAGCAGGCTGCGGCCCTCCTGAAAGTTCATCCGAAAACCCTTCAGCGGTACGCCCGCAACGGCCTTGTCGCTGGTTTGCGCTTGGGGAAGCTGTGGCGATTTCGTGCTTCCGATCTGAATGGCCAGCAGTTGGGCGCGGAGCAGCCTGAAGTCGACTCTGAAGCCGAACAGAGGTACTCTGTTCTTAACCACTCGTGCCCGCAACCAGACAGGAGGTAAACCTTGTTGGTTCGGACACGGTATCAATACGGAAGTTTACGGCTGAGGAAGCGTGAGCGTGGTCCTGACGTGTGGGAGTTTCGGTACTACGAAACGGACTCCACTGGGCAACGGAAACGTCAGAGTGTGATCCTTGGGGATCGCAATCTGTACACGACGGAAACCCTGGCACGAAAGGCCACGCAAGCCCTTCTTCTTCGACTCAACGATGAGTCTCCACGTGCGGAAGTGGAGGCGGCGTCCTTCGGGGCCTTGCTCGACCGTTACATTGAGCAGGAGCTTTCGGAGCGCTATTCAACCCGGAAGTCGCATCTGTCGAATATCCGCGTTCATATTCGACCGCGTTGGGGAGAATACCCCGTAGACAAGCTGAAGCCGATGGCGATGGAACAATGGTTGCGCGATTTGCCATTGGCTCCAAAGTCAAAGACTCACATACGAGGAATCATGCATCTGGTCTTCAAGTGTGCGGAGCGGTGGGGGATTATCGAACTTGGCAAGAACCCCGTTTCTCTGGTGCGAGTGAAGAATGCAAGCAAACGGCTGAAGCGGCCACGGATTCTCGAAGTCGGCCAATTCTTTGAACTGCTCAAGCATTTGAGCGAGCCATACCGCACGATGGTGTTGGTCGCACAGTGCCTGGGGCTTCGGGTAAGCGAGATTCTCGGACTGCAATGGGGCGACTTCAATTTTGAAGAGCGCACTGTTCTGGTTCAGAGAAGCGTTGTTGGTGGCAGAGTGGATGATGTGAAGACGGAATACTCGAAGGATGAGGTTCCGCTTGATCCACGGTTGGCTGAAGTCCTGCTGCACTGGCGTTCGGAGACGTTTTTCCCGCGTGACACGGATTGGGTTTTTGCCAATCCCGCCACGGGGAAGCCGTACCACCAGGAAAGCCTCCAAAAGCGGCAGATCAAGAAAGCTGCCAGACTTGCCGGGCTAGGGGAGGAAATCGGCTGGCACACGTTCCGCCACTCGTATCGTTCGTGGCTGGACGAGACGGGAGCGCCGATGAAGGTGCAACAGGAACTCATGCGTCATGCCTCGATCCAGACGACGATGAATGTCTATGGGCGAGCGATGACAGAAACCAAACGCCGGGCAAACAGCCAAGTTGTAGGGTTGGTGTTCGGCTCAAACTTGCAGGATTCAACCGCAAACGCGGGGACTGCAACCGTTCAATAGATCGCAGCCGTTCTTATTGGGGGATAACGGGGACTTGCCGAGAGCAACCAGATTCTGTAAGTTATTGATTTATTTGGTTGCGGGGGCTGGATTTGAACCAGCGACCTTTGGGTTATGAGCCCAACGAGCTACCGGGCTGCTCCACCCCGCACTCCTATCTTAGCAAGCCGGGAAACAGGGGTCAATCACGCGATGCGGCGCGCGTGCGGCGTAGCACCATAACCACCAGCAGATTTTCTTCAGGATCTCGAGAAATGCAGGCATTGTGGGCAACTGCGGCCCGGCTGCTTTCTCGCTCCGGCCTGTCTGCCGCGCTTACTTCACGTCGGTTCCGGCTTCGTCCGCTTCGCCTTCGACGGAAATGCGCAGCGAGCGCAGAAAATGCAAATCGTTTGGCGAGAAAACTCCTGGCTCCGCGCCGGCCTCTGCCGCCAGTTCGCCCGCTTCAGCCTTCTTCAGTTGCGCCGCCACCACTTCGTTCAGCCCGATCGTCGCCTCCAGCATCAGCAACACGTCAAAGCCGTGCTTGCGGATGTCCTGCACGACGCCCGCGATCTGCTCGCTTTCAATCACCGACTCATGGATGGCCTCGCCCAGTTGCTGAATCAGTTCGCGCAGACGCGATGTCACAGGTACCTCCCGGAGCGGCGGCCCACAGCCAAAAAGCATGTGGGTAGCGGCGTGGAATCTCTTTACCTTACTGCCAAACCCTTTTGAGAGCAACCCGGGAACCGCTCCAATGCGCCACAGGCCGCTGCTACCATCATAAACGGAATGAGACCTCGCATGATTGGCCGCGCCCTGGGCATCGGAGTGCGCGTCGCCGGGCGCATTGTCGTGCAACAACTGTCGCCTCCCGCGCAATCCGCGGCTGCTTCTCAAATGCATCAAGCCGCTCCGCTTGCCGGCTCCCAAATCCAGAACTCCAACGAGCCGATCCGCGCCGCCAGCCAGGCGGCAGCCCGCGCCACGGTTCAGGCGGGGCAATCTGTGGGCCACGCCAGCCGATCCGTAAGCCGCGGCATGGGTGGTTTTTTGCGTCCCTTCAGCCGCGTGGGCGGCATTCTCTGGCTCGAAGTCACTGGCGTCTTTTTTCTGATCTTTGTGCCGGTTTTTGCATGGCGGGGAATTTGGCCCGCTCGCGCCAGCTACGCTCACGGCCCGGACCATTGGAGATTTCTCGTCTTCACCAGCCTCGCGCTGGTCTTTCTCTACCTCGGCGTTAGCTCGTTCTGGCGCGCGAACCGCCGCTCTCGGCGGAGCTAGGCCTATGGCGGTTTGAAGAAGAACCTTCCGTGGCTCATCCTTTCCGCAGCTTCATCGCGGAAAGGGTGGGATAGCACGAACTCAACCGTCACAGATTCATGCGGTCAGAGGCCAATTTCTTGCCGGCTCATTGCGCTCAGTTCGCGCAACCGTCCACCGCCCCGCGCCACTCGCGCCCGGCCGTACTGGAAGAAGCCCGTAACCGGGCGCGGAGTTGTTCTTTGGTATCCGGCTCGAGAGCCGCTCAGCCGCGTTTGCGACCCCACAGCCGCGGCGCCAGTGCGTAGTTCAGCTGCACCAGTACGATGGCCGCGATGCTCAGCCATATATGGATGAAGCAAAGCGCCGCGCCTGCCGCATAAAGCGACTGCGCGATCACAATGCGCCGGCAGATGCTGCCCTTCACCTCTTCGGGCGTGTCGGCCTTCACCAGATCGGCGCGCGTGGCATACGACCAGCTCCAGAAAAGCATCGCGCCCAGCACGAAGACATTGAGCCAGTAGAGTCCCAGCGCCGTGCGGTATTCAAAAAACTCGGCCAGCAGCCGCGTCGAGAGCGGGAGAAGCGTGACCGCGAAGAGAAAGCCGAGGTGGATCCAGGTCAAATCGCGCGTGCCTTCGGCAATATGATTCAGCTGCGTCTGCTGCCCGGCCCAGAAGATGCCGAGCGTCAGAAAGCTCATGCCATACGTGGCCCACTGCGCCCCCAGCGCCGCCAATGCGGTCAGCAGTTCGCCCTCGCCGTGCACCTGTGCGGCTGTGGGCAGATGCATGTCCAGCACCAGCAGCGTCATGGCCACGGCAAAGATGCCGTCGCTAAGCGCCGCCAGCCGGTCCACGTTGCGTCCCTGAATGCGGTTGTACAAAGTCGGCATGGTTGACCTATTCGCTCCCTCTCGGCCGCGGCGCCGGCGCTTTGCGCGTCAAGTGCCACACGCCCAAAGCCAGGGCCATCGCGCCCAGCCCGTACGCCAGCACCGCCATTTCGCCATGATGAATCTGCCAGCCCTTCCCCATCGCCAGAACTGCCGCGATCAACATCACAACGCCTCGAATGCGGTCCATGCTTGCGCCTTTCCTGCCGGTTTCTTCCCATCCGCGGAGGTCGCATCCATCCTAATCGTTCCCCCGCCGCCCGCCGGTCCGTATCATGAGAATAGGTTGCATTGCCCCCCAAAGGAATCCCCATGTCTGATCCCGTTTCCCCCGCCGCCAAGCCGCTCAAAAAAACCGCACTCAACGCCACGCATTGCGCCCTCAAAGCCAAAATGGTCGACTTCGGCGGCTGGGACATGCCGGTCGAATACCCATGCCCAGGCGGCGGCCTGATTGCCGAGCACATCGCCGTGCGCACCGGCGTCGGCCTCTTCGATGTGAGCCACATGGGCGAAATCCAGTTCCGCGGCCCCGGCGCGCTGGCCGCCGTGCAACACATCGCCATGAACGACGCCTCCAAGCTCGCCGACGGCCAGGCGCACTACTCCGCTCTGCTCACGCCCTCGGGTGCATTCGTTGACGACATTCTCGTGCACCGCCTCAGCCCCAACGACTATCTCCTCGTCGTCAACGCCGGCACTACGGACAAGGACTTCGCCTGGATCAAGCAGCAGGTCGGCGGCCGGCCCGGCATTCACCTCAGCAACTACTCCAGCTATTACTCGCAACTCGCTCTGCAGGGCCCGCGCGCGCTTGATACCCTCGCCAAGCTCACCAAGGTCGATCTGGCGTCGATCAAAAACTATTGGTTCACCTGGGGCACGGTCGCCGGCATCCCGAACGTGATGATCGCGCGCACCGGCTACTCCGGCGAAGACGGCTTCGAGGTCTACATTCCCTCCGACGAGACCACCACCGTGAAGATGTGGAACGCGCTGCTCGACGCGGGCGCGGAGTTCGGCATCCGTCCCTGCGGCCTGGGCGCGCGCAACACCCTCCGCCTCGAGGCCGGCATGAGCCTCTACGGCCACGAAATCTCTGAAGAAATCAACGTCCTCGAAGCCGGCCTCACGCGTTGGCTCAAGCTCGACAAGGGCGACTTCATCGGCCGCGACGCGTTGCTCGCCGTTCAAGCCAATGGCGGACCGAGGCGCAAAATCATCGGCCTGGAAATGGTCGAGCGCGGCATCGCCCGCGACGGGTACTCCGTGCTTTCCTTGGACGGCGATCCCATCGGCGCGATCACATCAGGAAGTCCCGCGCCGTTTCTCAAGACCAACATCGCCATGGCTCTCGTGCCCACGGCGGTTGCGGAGTCAGGCACAGATGTTCTCGTCGACGTGCGCGGCAACCGCGTCCGCGGCAAACAGGTTCCGCTGCCCTTCTACAAACGGCCGAAAAAAGCCTGATGTCCTGAGTTGGAAGCTCGCATCATCGGTCATCCTGAGTGGCAAAAATCGGATGTCATCCTGAGCGAGGTCGCCGCGGCGACTGAGTCGAAGGACCCGCATTTGCTTTCTTCAATGTGAAATGGATCCACGCTCGATCGAGCATTCCGAACAACGATGTCAAAGAATGCTTTATATCAGGGCGCGACTTCAGTCGCGCCGTAAGAGCCGCCCCGCGAAAGGGCACGACTTTAGTCGTGCCGTAATCGCCGCAAAAAAAGTGCAGGCTTAAGTGCCTGAGGAACGCCTTCTGATCCGCTCAAAAAATTAACCCACCCAGTCGCCGCCCGCGCCAGACCTCAATCACGACAAGCCAGCCGTTCGTCGCCACCATCTACAAGGGGCGGCGCAGCCGGTCAGCTTTTATGAACTACTTCGAACGAATACCCGTCGGGATCGAACACATCGGCAGCGTAATATCCCGGATAGTATTCGACTCGCGCCCGCGGTGAAATGTTGTCCTTGGCTCCAGCCGCTATCGCAGCTTGATAGAAATCATCGACCTCGGCGTTGCTCTCGGCCTTGAACCCCCAATGGACCGACCCAGGATCGGGTGTCCCCTGTTTGAGCCAAAAGCATGCGCTCTTGCTGTCTCCGAATCCCCACAGGTCGGGATGGCCGTCCTCGCCTTTGTAGGGCAGGAAGAAACGGATGTGCAAGGGCTTCAGCGCCGCCTCATAGAACGCCAGAGATCGTTCGATATTGCTGACCGTCAGAATCATGAAACCGAGCATGGTTCCCTCCTTCAAAGTGCGAGAGCTTCGATGGTTCTTTCTCCGTGAGGAATTGCATGCGGCGCCAGCGCCGGTATGTTCATGCCCTGAGCCCGCACAGTCTGGACATCGTCGATTCCGATGAAGCCCAGAATCTGCCGCAGATAGGGCTCGACCGTATCCCAAGATTTCCAGGGCTCCTCGGTAAACACTCCACCGGAAGCAAGCACCAGGATCGCCTTCTTCCCCTGGGCCAATCCCTCCACTCCCGCCCCCGCATATCTGAAGGTCCTCCCCGCGCGCACAACATGATCGACCCATGCCTTCAACGAGGATGGCATTCCGAAGTTCCACATGGGAGAGGCGATCACCAGAAGATCCGACGACAGCACTTCATCCGTGAGCTGGTCTGAGAGTTGCAGCGCTTCCTTCAAGGATTCTGCCTCCGTCTCATCTCTCGTTGAAATGGCTTTCACAGTCAGGTGATCCAGGTGCGGGAGAGTTTCTTTGGCCAGATCGTGCTCAATGAACTTTGCGTCCGGATATAGGCTTCTCAGGCGCTCTCTCAACTTGCCTGTCAGTCGGCGGCTTGCGGACTCAGCTCCCCGCGGGCTCGATTCGACGATCAGAATTTGCTTCATGCGGGCCTCCTCGATGTTGCTCCCAGGCACACCTGGTATCTTTCGATGAAACCAGACGCGCATTTTGGCGTCTTGTATAAGTCGGGCAGTTTTGGGACAATCCGATCAGTCCCCGTCCGCGTAATGCGCTGGATAACGCGGAGTATAGGGCCGATCGGCATGTTCGGCCTCGCCTGACGGCTCCTGTAACCCGGATATGAACACCGATCGGAATAGAACCGCCAAATCGTTTGAGATTCCCGGCTTTGTAAGCGAAAGCCGCCCCGAATTTGCAGAGCTGCGTTCGGTTTCGCATCGCTCTGAGCGGCCGCTCTTCTTCGCCAGGTATCGGCACGACAAGCCCAATCTTGGCTTGCTCGAACCCACGCCTCTGGCGGACTTGGTGATGGTGGCGGTGGAATTGCGTCCTTTCCGGCCGACAAATGTGTTTTGCGATGGCCGCCACATTCGAAGGCCCGCCTCTGGTCCAGGCGTCCTGGCTCTTTACGACCTGCGCAAGTCGTGGTCCGCGGATCTTCGCGACCCTTTTGACAACCTGAGCGTCTACCTGCCGCTTCACAGTTTTCAGCAGTTTGCGGCGGAACGCGGTGGCAGCTTTCTGGAACTGCGCTATGACCTCGAGAAAATACGTTGTGACGCGGTCATGCTGCACTTGATGCAAGCCATTGTGCCCGTGTTGGAGCGGCCGCGCGAGGTCAGTACGCTTTTCCTGGATTCCCTGTTTCTCGCCGTCCGCGACCACATTGCCACGACCTATGGCACGCTGAGCGCAAAGACCGCGCGCAGCAGACAGGGCCTGTCCGCCCGTCAGCTCCGTCACGCTCAGGAATACATTGAAGCCCATCTGAGTGAAGATGTCTCTCTTGCCGGCATCGCAGACGCGTGTGCCGCCTCAATCAGCTCGCTGACTCGCGGATTTAAGTCCGCATTGGGCGTTTCGCCGCATCGCTGGGTGCTGACCCGGCGCATCGCATTGGCACAGCGTCTGATGTACGAAGCCGCCGCACCACTCAGCGAGGTCGCTGCTTCTTGCGGGTTCGCCGATCAGAGTCATCTGACACGCGTGTTTATGCGCAGAGTCGGCAGTTCTCCCACTGCGTGGCGGCGCCAGGCCCACGGCTGAGCAAATGCGAGAACGCGCGCCAGGGCGCCGGTTGCCCCATCCTAATCACGTTCGTTGTGGTGGCTGAGCATTTGGGGTGGGATCGCGCAAACCCCACCCCGCCCTTTTCAATCCAGCACAGACCCGCGCTCCCGCCCCCTCCAGGAAAAACCCTTGCCATCCCCCCGGCGTCTCCAGCAAAATCCGAAGTACCGGACATCGGGACAACGAACAAAGGGAGCTTGGCATGACGTGGCAAACATGGAACAGCGGTCCATTCAGCATCGAACGCAGGCCGGGCAGTACGCCGGGCACGGTCATTCTTGCTTTCCGCGGACCGTTCACCATGCGCGACGCGTACAGCAGTTTGCCCACCGGATCGTTGAAACAGGTGCTTGAGCTGGAGCCGGCGCCGGGTGAGGATCCGCCAGTCAGAAACATTCTCGACCTGACCGGGTGCCCTTATATGGATTCGAGTGGCCTGGGCATCATCGTCTCTCACATGGTCCACTGCAAGAAAAAGGGCATAACGATGGTCGCCGCGGGCATGACGCCGCGCGTGCGCGAGGTCTTCAGGCTGACCAAGGTCGACTGCGTGGTTCCCATTGCCACCACGATGGAACTAGCGGAGACGCTCTAAACAGCCAATAGCCAGTAGCCAGTAGGGAATAAAAAGGCAGGACCGAGAGAGCCGAGCCGTAGGCGCTCGCCGCGGCGAATTTGTTAGCCCCGCGCTTCACCGGGGTCCCCAGGAAACGATCCTTGTTTCCTGGGGTGGAAGAGTGGGGGAAAGCGGCGCCCACAAACGACCCCGGAGTCCCGCGGGGATGGCGCTGGAACATCGCCTCCGCGAGGTCCATCAAACCGCGTTTTCACTCGCAAAAATGCGCAAAAACACGCGAAAAAGTGCGCAAAAACACGCACCCGAAGCCCATCTTGCATCACGTATGGGAAATTCTCAGCAACCGTTCGCCCTTAAATGGTCAATTTCCCGGTTCCATTCACCCTCAAAAAGGTCAATTTCCCGGTATTTCGCTCAAAGAATCGCAACCACTTGAGCGAACATTTGCGGGGCGCACCGCACCACTTAAGCGAACATTTGGCCGGGTCAACGCACCGCTAAAGCGAACATTTACGCTGATTCCAGAGGACTTCCAGGCTCATACCCCACAGCAACAACAAAACACAACTTTGCGGCACTCAATCTCGACCCGCGCGCCGCGGCTTCCCCCATCACACCTGCATCACTTCCGCTTCCTTCTTCTGCGAGAGCTCTTCCATGCGCCGGATCTCGCCGTCCGTCATCTTCTGTACTTCTTCGAGGGCGCGCTTCTCATCGTCCTCGCTGATCTTCTTATCCTTGGCGAGCTTCTTCAAGGCGTCGTTACCGTCGCGCCGCACGTTGCGCACCGCGGTGCGGTGCTCTTCCAGCACCTTGTTCAGGTGCTTGCACACATCACGGCGGCGCTCCTCGGTCATGGGCGGCACGGGAATGCGAATGATCTTGCCGTCGGATTGGGGATTGAAGCCGAGATCGGCCGCCTGGATCGCCTTTTCAATCTCCTTCAGGATGCTGGGGTCCCAGGGCGAGATGGTGATCAGTTGCGGCTCGGGCGCAGACACCTGCGCCATCTGATTGATGGGCGTGAGCGTGCCGTAGTAGTCCACTTTCACCTGGTCGAGCATGTGCACGCTGGCGCGGCCAGTGCGCGTGGCGGCCAGGTTCGACTGGAAAGCGGCGACCGCGTGGTCCATGCGCCGCTTGAGATCGCCGTAAAGGTCTTTGAGCGCCGGGCTGCCGGCCATGAAAGCTGTCATCGTAGATCGTCCTCGCTTGAGCGAATTCGCCAACGCATATTCTACAACCACATCGGCTGGATGCCCGTACTGATCAGGACGTTACGCCACCGGGATCATCCCCGTCGATGCCGCCTGTTCGTGCGCGTGGTAGCTCGAGCGCACCAGTGGCCCGGATTCCACGTGGCGGAAACCCATCTTGAGAGCTTCAGTCTTGAGCTCGGCAAATTCGCGCGGCGTGTAGAGGCGTGCCATGGGCAGGTGGTCGCGCGACGGGCGCAGGTACTGCCCGACGGTCAGGATGTCGCAGCCGACAGCGGCCAGATCGCGGAAGACTTCAATAAGCTCGTGTGTCTCTTCGCCGAGGCCCACCATTACGCCCGATTTCGTGATCCCTTCGGGCCGCAGCTCTTTGGCGTAGCGCAGCAGCTCGATTGATTGTTTGTAGCGCGCGCCGGAGCGCACCACGCGATAAAGGCGCGGCACGCTTTCGGTGTTGTGGTTCAGCACTTCGGGCCGCGCATTTACAACCATTCTGATAGCTTCGCGGTCGCCCTGAAAATCGGGAATGAGAACCTCCACGCGGCAGCCGGGGGCCTGGCGGCGAATCTCGTCGATGACCATGGCGAACACGCGAGCCCCGCCTTTGAGATCGTCATCGCGGTTGACGCTGGTAACCACTGCGTGGCGCAGCCCTAACTGAGCCACTGCTTCCGCGATCCTTCGCGGCTCGTCAAAGTCGATGGGCTCGGGCCGGCCTTTGGGCACGGCGCAAAATCCGCAACGCCGCGTGCACAGGTTACCCAGCATCATGAAGGTCGCGGTCTTGTGGTGCCAGCACTCGCCGATGTTGGGACACTGGGCGCTTTCGCACACTGTGTGCAGTCCCAGCGAGCGCGCCAGCCGCTTGAGCGAGTGGTAATTTTCGCCCACCGGCGCGCGGGCCTTCAGCCACTCCGGCTTGGGCGCAGGCGTGCGGCGCGCGGGCTCGATCTGCACCAGTTCCATCACGCTTTCATTGTAGCGGGAGCGAGATCGCGCGTGGGCACGGCGCGCCAGGCGCGCCATCCACCTCGGCAGTGCGAGCAGATCCTAGTGCAACTTCTCGCGCACGTCGGTCCGCACCAGGTAAAGGAAGCAAACCAGGTTGATCAGGCCCAGCACAAGGAGGTCAGTGAGATGCTGGGTAACAAAAGTCCAGAAAAACCAGCCTGCCAGGAGCGCGACAGCAGCCAGCGTAAGCGCCCAGGCCCAGCGCAGCAGAAGCAGCAGGCCGAGCCCTCCGGCGATAAACAGGGCAGGGAAAACAAGAAAGACCGGCCCGACAAGGCCCTTGACGACGTAGACCACGGCGACCACGGCGAGCAGAATCATGTAAACGCTGATTGCCATGAGGCCGGGGAGGCTTATGAGCTTCGCGCGTTGCGGTTTCGGTGCGACCTGCGGTTCAGGCAAGCCGGTTGCAGGCGGGTTCGGATTGTTATCGGTAGTCATAGTGTGTGCAGGTAGGCAATCAGATCGTTCAGTTGGTCGTCGGTAAGTGGTGTGGCCGGCATCATCTGCCGCCCATTCAGGATGACTGCCGTCAGGCGCTCGTCGGTGGGCGGCGCGCCGCTGGGCATGGCCTTCAGTTTCGTCAACGCCTGTAACCCCGGCCCATGCAGAGGTTGCGTCGACGTGGGATAGTGGCAACGCGCGCACTTCGCCTGGTAGACCGCCGCACCGCGCGCCTCCTGCGGCGTCCACTCCGAAGACAGTTTCGACGGCGGCAGCTGCCGGCAGCCGGCCAAACCGAAGGCGAATGTGGACAATGCTGAAATCATAAGAAAATTGCGCAAGAACATTTGCCTCTCATGATACCCCTCATTCAGGGGCCTAGCATGTGCATTTGGAGATTGTTCCCGGTTTGGCAACGGCGCGTTCAATCGCCAGGAAGAGGGTTGTCCGTCCTCACTCCGCCGCGGCAATGGCTTCGGCGATGCGGTCCATGGCCTGCTGCTCGTCGTCGTTGCCGGGGTAATGATTGTTGACGAGAATCGAGAAGGCCACCGTGCGCCCGCTGGCCGCCGTTACGTAACCGGAAAGCGCGTTCACCTCGTCCAACGTGCCGGTCTTGGCCCACATCCTGCCTGTGAGCTGAGTGCTCTTGAAGCGTTTGTCGAGCGTGCCGTCCACGCCGGCGATGGGCAGTGTATCGCGCCATGCCGCGCCCCATGGCTGATGCGATGCGTAAGCCAGCAGGCGCGTGAAGGCGCGCGGAGAAATCTTGTCCTTTGGGCTCAAGCCTGAGCCGTCGTAGAAGAAGAAATCGTTGTCGTCGATGCCGGCGTCGACCAGGAACTGCCGCACCACGCGCGTGCCTTCCTCAAAGCTGCCGTCGCTGCCGTAGGTCTTGCCCAGCAGGCGCAGCAGCAACTCGGCGTGCAGGTTTTGGCTGGTCTTGTTGATGACCTTGATGTCCTGGGCCACGGGCACCGAGATGCGCGCGGCCAGGACGCGGCGGCCTTCGGGGGCGCCGGCAATCGTGGTGAGCTGAACAGGCGCGAGATTCAGCGGTTTCTCGCGCTCTTCAGCAAAATCGCCCGTTCCCGATGGATACTTGTGGCGCGATTCGGGGTCTCCACTCACCTTGATGCCGCGGCGCAGCAGAGCCAGCTTGAACGCGTCGGCCGTAAACTCGGCCGGGTCGTCGACGGCCATCGAAACATGCAGTCCGCGGGCAGGCACCGTGCCCCAGGTGCGAACCATCGTGATGCCGGGCCGGCGTTCCAGGCCGGGCTGGGCATCCGTGCCGGGCGCTGCGGGTTTCATGCTGTTGTCCACTGTGAAGTAGTCCACGTCGGGCGCCCACTCGGCCAGCGTATGGCCGCTCCCGGCAGGGTGCTCGATGACGTTCAACTCGTCGGTATTTTCGTTGAAGGTCAGCGCGGAGACCGGTGCGCCGTAGCTCCACTGCAAATCGTCCCAGCCCCATCCCTGTCCCCAGGGCTCGTCGAGAAAGTAGGTGTCGTCGCCCACCACGGTGCCTTCCACCGCACGCACGCCCGATTGCTCCACCTGCTCCGCCAGCAAATCGAGCGGCGCCATCACCTTCAGCTCCCGCGCGGTCTCTGCGGCCTCTTCGGGCGAGACTTCGCTGCCTGTAGTGTCAGATTGAGCCGTGCCTGCGGGAGCTGTCCCCGCCTGCCCGGCGCTCGCAACGGGTTCTGGTTGCGCGGCCGGCGGGGCCGTTCCCGGCTCCACATAGGGATAGGTGCGTGCGCTGATCGTGGGATCGCCCACGCCCAGTAGAACGATGTCGCCGTGCAAAGTTCCAGCGGCGTCCACATCGCCATTGGCCACCACAAACGTCGTCCAGGTGAGAGTTTCCACGGGCAGCAGCGCATAGGCGGCCGCGGTCGTGGTGAGCTTGGCGTTCGAAGCGGGCGTAAATAGTTCTGCGTCGTTCAAGCCGTAGAGCGGCTGGCCGTCGAGCGTGGTCACGCTGATGCCGAACAGCGCGTGGCTGAGCGCAGGGTCGGCAAGGATGGTCTGAATGCGGCTGGCGAGCGGGCCGGTCGTCGGCGCGGGACGCAGCGGCGGATGCGGCGCGCGATGCGCGGGCGCTTGCGCATACATTCTGATACCGCAAACCAAAAGGCAGCTCAACGCAATTGCCGAAATGCGCCGCAAAATCGTCATGCCCGGAGTTTAGCAAAACACCGCCGTGTGGCGGCGTACCATCGGGAGTGACAGTAGTGAGTCAGTTTGAATTCGTTGTGAAAGGGGACGACTTCAGCCGCGCCGAAATCCGCCCCAAAACGATCGCGGGCTTTAGCCCCTGGGGTGGTTTTGTTAAAACTGACCCAATACCGGATTGAGAGTCTATGCGAAGCTTCGCACATTGGCGGCTGCGTACACGCACCCTGGAGCTGGGCCGGCGCACGCTCGTAATGGGCGTTGTGAACATTACGCCCGACTCATTCTCGGACGGCGGTTCTTTCCTCGATCCTGAAGCCGCATTGATCCGCTGCATGCAATGCCTCGATGAAGGCGCCGACATTCTCGATCTCGGCGCGGAAAGCACGCGTCCCGGCTCGCGTGCCGGTGGTGCCGATGCGCTCGTCAGCGCCGAGGAAGAGCAGACGCGGCTCTTACCAGTCCTTGAGGAAATCGCCAAAAGGCTGCCGCACGCAGTGCTCTCGGTAGACACGTACAAGGCTGCCACGGCGCGCGCGGCGCTCCAGGCGGGCGCGGAGATCGTCAACGACGTGAGCGGCTTCACGTGGGATCCCCCCATCGCGCAAGTCTGTGCGGAGTTCGGCGCGGGCGTGGTCCTTTCGCACACGCGCGGCCGGCCTGAGGACTGGCGCGCGCAGCCGCAACTCGCTCCAGACACGCTGCTGGCCTCAGTGCGCGACGGGTTGGCCGCAAGTCTCGCCGCGGCACAACAGGCCGAAATCCTGCCCGATCAAATTGTCCTCGATCCGGGGTACGGCTTCGGCAAGCGCTTCAGCGAGAATTACGCGCTGCTCAGCCGTCAGGCCGAACTCCTCACGCTCGGCTGTCCGCTGCTTGCGGGCTTGAGCCGCAAATCGTTTCTCGGTCATACGCTGGCGCCGCTCTTCGACGGAAACGATGCCCCAGTCGACGCACGCGAGAACGCCAGCCTGGCGGCGATGACGGCGGCGATCCTTCACGGCGCGTCCATGGTGCGCGTGCACGAAGTGCGGCCCGCGGTCGAGGCCGCCCGCATTGCCGATGCCATTCTTGCCGCGTCTGAAAGCCGGTAGAATGGCCGCAGGGATACTTCCCTTGTTGCGCCCCTCGAATCCATGAAAACCCATTTTGCATTCGGCAAGAACGGCATTGACGTCGAAGTCCCGGAGGGATTTGACTGCCAGGTGGTACGCAGCCGCGCGGCGCGCGCCCTCGACGACGTTTCTGGCGCGCTCGAAGCGGCGCTCGACCATCCCATTCATAGCGAGCCGCTCGAAAGACTCGCCGCCGGCAAGCGCACGGCGGCCATCTCCGTCTGCGACATCACGCGTCCCGCACCAAATCGGATTACTCTACCGCCGCTGCTCAAGCGCCTCCACGCCGCCGGAATTCCCAAAGACGGCGTTACGATCTTGATCGCCACAGGTCTGCATCGCGCGGCGACTAGTGAAGAACTCGACATCGTTCTCGGACCCGAAATCGCGGCCACATACAAAGTGGTGAGTCATGACGCGCGCGATTTTGCCGCCCACCGCCTGGTGGGAACCACGCGGCGCGAGACACCTGTTTATATTGATGAGCGCTTTGTCGCCGCCGATCTGCACATCACGCTCGGCTTCATTGAGCCGCATCTCATGCTGGGATTTAGTGGCGGGCGCAAGCTCATCGTGCCCGGAGTCGCGGCGCAGGAAACCATCAAAGTGATTCACTCGCCGCGCTTCATGCGCGAGCCGCTGGCGACTGAAGGTTCGATCGACGGCAATCCACTGCACGAGGAATTGCTCGAAGCCGCCGCGTTGGCGCGTCACGACTTCATCCTCGACGTCACGCTGACGCGGGAGCGCGCCATTTCCGGCGTGTTTGCCGGCCATCCCGTCAAAGCCCACGCAGCAGGCGTGGAGTTCATGGTGAGCAACTCGCTCACCCCGCTTGACGGCCTCGCCGATGCGGTCATCACCTCATCGGCCGGCTATCCGCTCGACCTCACCTTCTACCAGTGCCTGAAGGGGCTCACCGCGGCGCAGCATACCGTCAAGCCCGGCGGAAAAATGCTGCTCCTTGCCCAATGCGCCGAGGGCATCGGTTCTCCCGAATTCGCTCGCCTGCTCAAGGCCTATCGCGGCCACGCGGAATTTCTCAAAGAAATCGAGAACACGCCCGTCGAAATCGACCAGTGGCAGTTGGAGAAGCTGGCCATGGCGGGACTGAAAAACGAATTGCTGTTTTACACGCCAGGTGCTGCGCGCAATGCACTGGGGAGTCTTGGCGCGCATGCCTTCGGCAATGTGAGCCAGGCGGTTGCCGCGCTCTTCAGCGGCCTCGCGCCTGGGGCGCGCGTGGCGCTGCTGCCTGAAGGCCCATATACCTTTGCCCGCGCCATGCCCGCGTACGCCTGAACAGTTCGTTGTTCGCAGTTCACCGGTTTTCGGGGTGAGTTGAGGGGCGTGCTTTCCCACCCTTTCCGCACAAAACGCGGAAAGGATGGGGCACGAAAGAAAATCCTGCTTAAATGCTGATCCCCACCTTGTATCGCGGCCACAGCGGACGCATTGCCGCGTGATCGACCATCGGCTCGCCGTCGCACTCCACTTCAATCACCGTGGCCGGCTGGTCGGGCGCCACCAGCGGAAGGCCCGTGAGCCGGAAGCTGAACTCGTCCTGCGTGAACTCAACCTTTTTGCCCGTCTTGAGCACGCGTGACGAGAGCACCTTGGGCTTTAGCCCGCCGATGGCCACCACCACCTCGGGTTTGTAGAAGTCGAGCCACTGGGCCGCGGGCGTTTGCCCCGGCCAGTTGTACACGTGCACGTAGAGCGTGTTGCCCTTGCGCGTGTAGTTGCAGCTCGCGTCTGCGTTCAGCGTTCCCCGCTCCGAGCCGTAGATGGTCTTGCCGTTGGTATCCATCCACTTGCCCACGGTTTCCAGAATCTCCACCGATGCCGGCGGCACCGAGCCATCGGGCTCGGGTCCAATGTTGAGCAGATAATTCCCGCCGCCCCGCGCGCAGGTGATGAGGTTGTCGACAACGGTCTTTGGCGTCTTCCACTGATCGTCGGCGCGATTGAAACCCCAACTGTTGTTGAGCGTCATGCACGATTCCCACGCGCGCCCCGCGGCCGCAGCCTCAATGCGCTGCTCCGGCGTGGCAAAGTCGCCCTCCAGGCCGTTGCGGTTATTCACGATGATGTCAGGCTGCAGCCCGAAGACCATCTCGTTCATCCGCTCCGATTCCCACTGCGCGGCGGTCAGTGGCCACGAAACGTCGTACCAAAGAATGTCGATCTTGCCGTAGTTGGTCAGCAACTCGCGGATCAGGCCGTGCGTGTAGTCCACAAAGCGCCGCCGTGCTGCTTCGTCGGTCCTGCAGATGGCGCCGTCGGGATGGTGCCAGTCCATGAGCGAGTAGTAGAAGCCCACGCGCAAGCCCTCAGCGCGCGCCGCGTCGACATACTCCCGCACCAAGTCGCGTCCCGGGCCCTGCTTCATAGCGTTGTAGTTGGTCAGCTTGGTGTCCCAATTGCAAAAGCCCTCGTGGTGCTTGGTCGTCATCACCATGTACTTCTGGCCGGCGCGTTTGGCCAGCCGCGCCCAGTCGCGCGCCGCGTTGGGCTTGGGATGGTGGTGCTTGGCCAGAATCTCGTATTGAGGAATCGGCACGCCCTCGTGCTCCTTCACCCACTCGTGCTGGCCGATGATGCTGTAGAGGCCCCAATGGATGAACATGCCAAACTTGGCCTCGTGCCACCACGCCATGCGTTGTTCGCGCGTGGCGATCTGCTTCTGGTCGGTAGGTGTAAGCGCCGTCTGGGCCGCGGGGGTTTGCGTGCCCAGTGCCGCAGGCATGCCCAGTCCCTCCGCCTTGGTCACGGCCAACGCCGCCGCGCCCGCTGCGCCAAACCGTTTCAAAAACGACCGTCTCGTGCTTTCACTCCATTCCATCGCCGTCTCCTCATGCGCTTGCCAGAATTTGCCGGCCCGCAGCGGGGGCGATTTTCCGTTAGCGTTTACGAACACCGGGAAAAATCGCCGCCGAGCCAATATAGCAGACCCGGCGATAGACCCGGCGCGCTCTCATCGCCCGCCGCACTTCCGGTCGCGCCATCCGGTGGCCTCGCACAACGAAATGCTTCATTTCGGGCATCATCGGCAGCTACACTCTTCCCATGGTCGTTCGTCTGAAAGACATTGCAGCCGAGCTCGGAGTATCGGTGGTCACGGTATCGCGGGCCTTGCGCAACCGGCCCGACATTGCCGAGAAAACCAAAGCCAGGATCATGGACCGCGTGAAGCGGCTGAACTACCGCCCCAACCTCACCGCGCGCAGCCTGGTCACGGGACGCAGTTCGCTCATCGGCCTCGTCGTGCCCGACCTCATTCATCCCTTCTTCGGAGAGATCGCCAAGGGGCTCTCCAACAAGCTGCGGGAGAAAGAGTATTACCTCCTCGTTTCCTCTTCCGAGAGCGATCCTCAACTGGAGCAGAACGAGGTGGAGCACATGCTTGCCCACCATCTAGACTGCTTTGTCGTGGCCTCGTGCCGCAAAGATACCGACACCCTCCGCCGCATCAAGGAAGCGGGTGTGCCGCTGGTACTCGTCGACCGCAACTTTCCCGGCTTCCGCGGCAATTTTGTCGGCGTCGACGATGTGAAAGTGGGCGAGCTCGCCACCGAGCACCTCATCGCGCAGGGCTCGAAGCGCATTGCGCACATTCGCGGCCCGGCAACCAGCGTGGGCAACAATCGCGCCCAGGGGTACCACAACGCGCTTGCGCGCCACGGCATGACGGTTGCAAGCAATTACGTGGTGGCCTGCGGCGAAGCCTCCGATTCCGATGGCGAGACCCGCGGCCGTCGCGCCATGGAAGAGATCCTGGCGCTGAAACCACGTCCCGACGGGCTCTTTTGCTTCAACGACATCATCGCCGTCGGCGCCATGGAGCGCGCCTTGGAGGCGGGCCTGCGCATTCCCAAAGACATGGCCATCGTGGGCTGCGGAAACTTCCACTACAGCAGCAAACTGCAGGTGCCGCTCTCCAGTGTCGACCAGAAATCCCGCGAGATTGGCGAGCGCGCCGCCAAAATGATCATGACGCTGCTCGAAAAGCCGCCCTCGGCCCGGCCACGCAGCGTGATTCTCGAGCCCGAGCTGATCGCCAGAGAGTCGTCGCAGCTGAAGTAGGTGCGCTAGTTCTCCGACGGCCGCTCTACGTGATCGATCACGAGAACATCGACAGGAGCCTTCACTGGCTCCAGCTTCAACCCCAGCTGCTCCTGAATCGCAGTAAAGAGTTCCGGCGGCGCATTGGGATCGCTGGTCTCGGCTCCGTCGGGCGTCCATTTCAAAACGAAGTCGAATCTCCCCGCAAGGCCCGTCTGATCCACTACCGGCCTATCCACAACGAATCTCATCAGGCCGGCAATCTCTGCCATCGATTTATTGGTGATCCGTATTTCGCCCGTATTAGAAGAGAATTCCGTGTAATCGCTCGCAGCGGACGCCGACTTGATGAGCTTCGGCCCGCCCTTCGCCACAAGAATCGCGTAGACGGGAAGATTCCTCTTTTCACGATGGAAAACCAGCTTGAAGCGGCTGGCCAAAAGTTCTTGAAACATCCACTGCATCTGTTGAACATCGGGCCGGCCGTCGACGTCTGCGACACCGTCGATGTCATAAGGACGGTCGTCGGAGCCAGTCGGCGCACCAACGATCTGTTTGGCGTCGAGTTGGTATGCAAATGCAATCAGGTCGCTCAGGTTGGTATTGCGCATCAGGATATGACGGCCATTCAGACCGGCAATCATTTTGCTTTGACGTCCGGGCACGCTCGGTTTGATGGTCGCAACGCTAAACACCGGCTTGGCATCCGTGGCCATCGGTTCTAGCGGCTGAGGAATCGCCCATGCGGTATCGGCGGTGGCACGAACGAAGTTCAGCGGCGGCGATTTGCCCTGAGACGTAAATGTGCCTTGGATCGAGGAGCCGTCAGGGCTAATCGTTCCCTCATAACTCGCATTTAATGTAGCAACCGAGAACTTGAACGCCGAACCCTGCGCCGTAATCGACTGCACGCCGACACCCGGCACGGGTTGGTCGGGATTGAAGAGCATTCCCTTCCAGCCGCCGTCATCGGCCTTCGAGATTTTCAAGACGATCCGTATTCCATTGCCCACCGGAAGCGTCCCCTGCCAGGTTCCCGCAATGTCCTGGGAAGTTTGGGCCGCCAATGGTTGGATCGAGGAACCAAGGAAAATTACTGCCCGAAATAATGCGAAGACGAACCATTGATTTCGAGTCGACTTCAAACTCACAACCGCAAGGCCTTTCATCGTGGTCACTCTCCCATCCTTTCGTGCTAGTTTTCCGTCGGCCGCTCCACGTGATCGACGACGAGAACATCGACCGGAGCTTTCGTGGGCACCAGCTTCAACCCGAGTTGCTCTTCGAGCGCCGTGAACAAGTCCGGCGGTGCGTTGGGGTCGGTCGTTTGAGATCCTTCGGGGGTCCACTTGAGATCGATGTCGTACCAACCAGTCAGTCCGGTCTTATCGACGACGATGCGGCCGGCTGCGTCGGACAAGCCGACGATGAAGCGGGCGCCAATCGGACTTCTTGGGGTTCGAATTCCACCGTTGCGAGTGGTCATGTTGTAGAGATTTTCCGGACCCTCCGCCTGCTTCAGCTTGAAGCCGGACCTAGCCACGACCAGCTCGTAAACAGGAAGAATTCTGGTCTCGTGGTGAACCCTCAGACTGAATCGCTCTTCAAGCATGGCGCGCAGCAGGGGCGCGGTTTGCGTCAGCCGCTCGCGTTCCGGCAAGCGTTGAAAGACGGCAGCCTGTGCCTCGCCCAATTTAGCTTCGATATCGAAGGACTCATCGTAGCCCCACCGGGGCAGCCCGATGAGTTGGTCTGGGCATTTCAGCTCATAGGCGCGAAAAATCAGGTCATAAACAAAGTAGTTATATGCCTCATAACCGTCTGCGGTTGGGACTCCCCAATGCGAGTAATTCCCGATGTCTTTGTGAGGCCGGATAGAGATCACCTCGTACGCGAACGGGCTGATGGCGGGGTTTTCTGCTGCGGGCGCAGTGTGCTGGCCGTATGCAGGGGCGGTGAATACGTACAGCGCCACGGCAAGCGCGAATGGGGCGAACAATTTGATTGAGTGAGAAGCGAGCCAGATCATCGTACGGCTGCCTTTCCTGCATCCGGCAAGGGATCGTTTACTGGACGTCAATTTTCGGTCGGCCGCTCCACGTGGTCCACGACTAATGTGTCCACCGGATCCTTGGCGGGTACAAGCTTCAATCCCAGTTGCTCTTCAAGCGCGGTGAAAAGCGTCGGCCCGGCATCGAGCGTGCCCTGCTGGTCGTCGGGCGTCCATTTCAGGTCGATCTCGTAGTTGCCGGTGAGACCGGTTTTGTCGATCACGGTGCGGCCAACCAAATTCGAGAAAGACAGGAACTGTGCGAAATCGGCGATTGTTCTTCGGTGAAATTCAAGCTCGCCGCGGAGAGACCGCCCCCATCCCGGCTTCTGGTCTGCCGGCAATGGTTTCAACTTCGTCCCGCCCTTCGCGAGAACGAGTTCGTAAACGGGCTGCATTCTGGATTCGTAATGAATGCGGAGCTTGAAGCGGTCGGCGAGGAGCGATTGCAGCATCGTCTGGCTCAGATGTTGCTGCTCGTCTGCGGAAAGTTTCTGCAGCGCCGCAGCGGTGTCATCGTCCGTCTTGGCCTCGACATCGAAGCGGTCCTTGTCCGCCCAGGCCGGCAAGCCCGGCGGATAATCCTGGTACGACCGAACCTTGTAGGGGTAGGCGTTATAGATCAATCCCCACAGCGTGGTGCAGCGTGCCGTATAGCGGCCCGGCGGCCCACCGTACGTGGTGAAGTTGCAGTCGGGCTTGGCGGGTCGCACGGACGCAACTTCATAGGCCGACGGATCTGGCGTGATGGTGTTGGCCATTGCCGGCTTGGCTTGCCCGTATGCCGAAGCGGCCAGGGTGAAACAAACTGCCAGAAGAAGCATAGCGGTTGCGGCAAACTGCCACCTGGAATGAATGCGCCTGGTCATCTTGCGACCATGCCTTTCTTGAGTGAGTGCTTCTATTCTCTCTCCGAAGCCGGAGAGAGGTCTGCGCCGCTGCGTCGCATGAAAGGCGCACCTTAATTTTCCGTCGGCCGCTCGATGTGGTCGATCACATACAGAGGAACCGGTAGCGTCCGCTTCACCAGTTTCAAGCCGAGTTGTTTCTTCATGGCCTCGATGGCAGTCTGTCCTCCGGAATCCGGTCCCGCATTCACGCTGGCACTTGCCTGCTGACGAAAAACCAGATCGACATCGAAGCCACCCGTCAGTCCTGTTCCATCCACAACCAGTTGCTGATCCGTATCTCCCTGTATCACTCCCGCCTCGGTAAGCATCTCCGCAATGTGCGCCATGGTCGCATTCAGCATTCTGGCGTGCACCCGGCCGCCCTCCTGCCATATATCGTCTCCGCAAAACACCGGAGGCTTCCCGCTCGGTGCAGGTCCCAGGTTGGGCTGCGGGCGCTCGGCGCAGCTTGTACCGGCGTTATGAGGCTGCAACCCTGGTCCCAGTTTGCCCGGCTCGACCAGAACCAAAGCATAGACCGCGAGCTGTCTGGTCTCAACGCGCATCCTGAGCTTGAAGCGGTCTTCGAGCAGAGACTGCATCATCAGGCGCACCTGATCCTTGGTTGGATTGCCCTCGGCGCGCGCCTCAATCTCAAAGGGCGCTGCATTGGCCCAAGACGGCAACTGCCCTTCGAGCATCTCCTCCTGCTCACGATACTCCGGAATCTTGTACGCGAACTCGATGATTGGCTTCAGGTGCGTGTTTGCAGAGAACAGCCCATTCAAGCGGCCTGTGTCTTCGAAGAAATCCAGGCCGAAGTTGGTTCTGATGGTGGAGTTAGGCAGGCTCTGTCGCACGGAAGCCACCTCGAACTCCTGTTTGCCGCCGGCCGCCATCTGCCATCCCTCAGTTGCCGTTGCCGAAACCTGCGGATGATTTTGGGAGGACTGCGCTGCAAGCGATAATGCCGGCAGAGCGAGGAGCAGAGGAAGAAAAACCGTTGCCCCCGCTCGAAGCCCCAGTGAATTCCAGTGGAGGTTCGCTTCCGATCTAGTATGACTGGTCAACTCGCGGCCATTCCTTTCCTGCGCGGTTTACCTATGGTTTGTCGGTTGCAAAATAAACGGCAACACCACCCAGCACCACCACCATGGTTAACGCGGGAACCAGCACCATCCAGTTTCCTGCCGAACCGGCCAGCGATGCGAAGCTCAGGCTGTCCCATTGCGCCGCGGCGGCTTGTGGAAGCTGCACGAACCAGCCGTGCCAGTAGCTCCAGGTGAGCCAGGCGACGCCGTTGCGCGCTTCAAAGCCGGCAAATCCCACGGCGGCACCGAGCGCCACCGCGAACGCGAAGATCTGTGCGCCCAGCAACGGACGGCCAATGCGCTTTACGGCGGCATTGCGCCTCCGCAGTTGCGCGCGCCATAACAAGACTGCGGGGGCCACGGGCCGCGCCGCGGCAACCGATTCCACGCGCGCCTGATGGAAGGCTTCTGAAACCAGCACCAGGTCGCCACAGGAGCGGCAGCCGATTACATGCGCACGGAGTTCCGTCGGGCACGCATCCTGCCACTGTCCGCGTGCTATCAATTCGCGGACCTCTTTCTCATACGGGCAAGACGTCAGCTTCATCGTTTCCTCCCGTCGTCGGCAGCGCACGCGCGCAAAAGGCCCGCCATCTTGCGCCGCGCGCGGAAAAGCAGCAGCCGGATGCTGGCCGCATTCAAGCCCATCACTTGCGCGATCTCGCGATGGCTGTAGCCTTCAGCGTGAGCCAGCCACAACATCTGCCGCTCGCGCAGCTTCATCTGCCGGAGCGCGGGCTCGAGCTGAATCCGCGCTTCGGTTTGTGCCGCACTGCCGCGTGCCGCAAAAAACTCCTCGGGAATCTCTTCAATGGATGCGTTGCGCGGGCGGCGCCAGTAGTCGCGCAGCAAATTGGTGGCGATGCGGAAAAGGTAAAGGCGCGCCGCCGCTTCGCCATCCGTCGCCAGAGCCGGAGCGCCCGCCGCGCACAGGAAGCGCACGAAGCTCTCCTGCATCAGATCGTCGGCCAGCGCGGGATCGCCGGAAGACCGCGCCAGATAGGCCCACAGCGGCCGCGCCAACCGCTCATAGAATCTGGCGAAGACTTCGTTTTCCATCGCAGGGTCACAAACGCCGGCGCCGGCGGCTTGTTGAACGCCGCCGGGCCATGCATACGGTAATGTGAATTCCCACGACATACGCGATCGCTTCCCGGTCGGGGCCACGTCCGGCTCCTTTTAGGCTCACTGTCTGTCCTGTGAGCCGAAGGGCGCGCCGGCCCCGCTCTGTGCAACTTCCTTTTCGGGCATCAGGCCCAACCGCCGGGCCAGCGCCCAAGTCACTCCTGCCGAGAGGATAAACCCAATTCCCGGCATCAGCAGAAGCGTTCCCACCACCAGCATGGGCTCCGCCGTATCGGGTCCGGCGTTGCGCAACAGCAGAAAACCGACGCCCAGCAGCGCCAGCACAATGCCCGCCGAGAGCGAAGTGAGCACGCGCGATACCGTATCGGGCAGGCGCTGGCCGAAGTCGGAGCCCGCGGCGATCGGCGAGGCCATCAGGAACCGCTTGCCTGCCTCAGTCTCCATGTACGCAATCAGATCCTGGCCGGTGCCAAGTTTTTCAATCAGACGACCGTGAATCTCGCTCTGCTGCTTGAAGGCACGGTTCCAACGGCGGTTCTGGACAAAGATGAAGATGATCCACGCCAACGCGGCTAAGCAGCCCAGAGGCACTAAAATGCCCGTCAGCTCGTGTACGATCATGGGCGCATGGGACACCTGCTGCCGCGACGGCGTCAGGTCCGGCCAAATCACCCGCTGCAGCGCCTGGTCGCGGCGTCCATTCGACGGATCGAGCTTGCTGAACAAATAGAACTCAGGGTTGCGCGCAATGTCCGGGTGGCTGGCCATGAACTGTGCCAGCTCAGGATTGCTGCGGGCCACATATTGCTGATCGGCCAGCAGCGAGGGATCGGCTGCGACCGCCGCGGTCATGGTTGGGCTTAAACGAAGCAGATGAAGGAATTGCTCCTGGGCATCGGCCACGTCCTTCTCACTGGGCACTTGCGCCGTGGGTGCGGCTGCCACGCGAGTTTGTGCAACTGCCAGCGGTGCGGCGACCAACGCGAGCGCGCTGATGGCGCAGAAGATCCAAGAGGTGGTGCGGATTCGTGCGTTCATGACGGTTTTCCTCGTCTTTTAGAGTCACTAGGACGCGTCTGCATTGAAAACGAATGGGCCGGGCGGATGGTTAACAGCAAAGGTCGCGCAGGACGGAAAAGGCACGCGCCGGGGGTTTAAAATTGAAGAGGTTGCGGGGTGATTGACCGCAATGGAATCCATGCCCGCGCGCAGCGCCCCCTTAACAACTTGCTGCGGCGGGTAATCGTGTGAAATCAAGGGAAGGCAATGCGAGCAAAGACGGCTGTTGTGCTTGGCGCCCAATGGGGCGACGAGGGTAAGGGAAAGATTGTCGACGTACTGAGCGAGCGGTTCAGCGCCGTGGCGCGCTACGCCGGCGGCCATAACGCCGGCCACACCGTCATCATTGGCGAGCACAAATTTGTCCTGCAGCTCATTCCCTGCGGCGTGATTCGACCCAACTGCCTGGGCGTCATCGGCAACGGCGTGGTGCTCGACCCCATTTATTTTTTGGACGAAGTCGATCGCGTCCGCAAGACCGGCCTCAATATTGACGGACGTCTATTTGTCTCTAACCGCGCGCAGGTGATTCTGCCCTACCACCGCATGATCGAGCTGGCCGCCGAAACCGCGCCGGGACGCCAGAAGATCGGCACCACCAGCAAGGGCATCGGCCCGGCCTATGAAGACAAGATGGCGCGCAGCGGCCTCCGCGTGGTCGATCTGCTGAGTGCCTCTTTGCTCAAGACGCACATTGAGGCGGCCTGCGAAGAGAAGAACGCCATCGCACACGCGCTCTTCGGAACCGATCCGCTCGATCCTGCCAAGATGTACGACGAATACGCCGCGGCGGCCGAGCGCATCCGGCCCCTGGTTGCCGATACCGGCCGTTTGCTCCACGGCATCCTGGCCAAAGGCGGCAGCGTGATGTTCGAAGGCGCGCAGGGCACCATGCTCGACATCGATCACGGAACTTACCCCTACGTCACCTCATCTTCGGCCACGGCGGGCGGCGCGGCCACAGGAACCGGCGTGGGACCCACCGCCATCGGCACCGTCATCTCCGTCACCAAGGCGTACGTTACACGCGTGGGCGGCGGACCTTTTCCCACCGAAATTCACAACGCCGCCGGCGATCAGTTGCGCGCGCGCGGCAATGAGTACGGCGCTGTCACTGGGCGTCCCCGCCGTTGCGGCTGGCTCGATATGCCGCTGCTCCGCTATTCCAACAAGGTCAACGGCGCGGAATGGCTGGTGGTCACCAAGCTCGACGTCCTCGACGAGCTCGAGGAAATTCCCGTCTGCATCGGCTACCAGATCGACGGCAAGGTCAGCGATGAGATTCCCGCCGACGTGCGCGGGCTTGAAGCCATCAAGCCTGTCTACACCACGCTCAAGGGCTGGCATCAGTCCACCGCGGGCATTGCCGAGTACGACAAGCTGCCGCGGGCCGCGCGCGACTATCTCGCCTTCCAGGAGCGCGAGAGCGGAGCCAAAATCGGCATGATCTCCACCGGACCCGACCGCGACCATACGATTGTGCTGCCAGAGTTTGCCGCGGCCCTCGACGGCATCCACGCGTAAGGAACAGCGAGGCTAACGGCGTCAACGGAGCTAGTGCCACGTGCACACTCGTTCACTGGCCACAGGCACCTGCAACCTAAAACCTGGAACCTTACCCCTGCTCCACGCCCTCGCTCGCCTTTTCCCAATGATTTCCGTCCAATGGGCGCGCCCTTAAAGCGAACGGCAGATCCCAAAATGACTGCCGGTGCCCGTTTATGAGAAATCTATTTGACCAGCACCCCGTTGCGGTACTACCGTGTACGCGTATGCCGGGTTCGTCGATCGACCTACTGAGCCCTATCCGCTTGCGCCGGTTGCACTCCCGGTGGGCCATGGCCACAGCTCTCGCATTGGCGGTTGGCGCCGTTCCTCTCTTCGCCGGCGGGCTGTCGCTTGCGCAGAAGCACGAAACCCGCCACGAGATCGATCAGCTCGAGGACGAATGGCGCACCGCCACCCTCAGCGGCGACGCCAAAACCATGGATTCGCTGCTGGCCGACGACTACATGGCCATCACCGCCGCCGGCACGCTGCAATCCCGCGATGAGACCTTGGCGAACCTTCGCTCCGGTCGTCTGCATTTCACTACGCTTACCATCACCGACCGCAAAGTGCGCTTCTACGGAACCACGGCCGTTGTCACCTCGCTGGCCACCATTCAGGCCACCAACCCCGATGGCCCAGTGACGGGCGACTACCGCTACACGCACGTCTACGTGCGCGATGCACATGGCGTTTGGAAGATTGTGAGCTTTGAAGCCAGCCACGTTCGCAAGCCCGGCCAACATAAGCGCAACGAATTTCACTAGGGTCCGCCCCGCTTCCAAGACGATTCCTGCAACCTATCCCCACCAAAATCATCTAGATGGCAGTGCGTTTCGCTTTCTCATATCGGAAGAAAGCCTGAAAAATCTGCATCGCCCTTCAGACAGCCTTGAAAACAAATGGGTCTCGGGGTACACTAAAGTCAATATAGGACTAATTAAGTCCTATATTGCGGGATTCCGGATTGAGCACTTCCCCTCTCTTCATCGAGCGGCAGGCGCCGGGACCAAATCAATCGGTGCCTGAGGCGCCTCAGTTCAACCTTTTCAGCGCGGTTTCCCGTGGAGGTCAAATGAGTTCAAGTGTCGATACCATTCGCGATCTTGCAGCCCAGGATTACAAGTGGGGCTTTGTCACCGAGATCGACGAAGATCGCGTGCCCAAGGGGCTCAATGAAGACATCGTGCGCCTGATCTCGGCGCGCAAAGGCGAGCCCGCGTTCATGCTGGAGTGGCGGCTGAATGCGCTGCGCCACTGGTTCCAAATGGAGCGCGAGCAGGGTGAGCCCAAGTGGGCCAACGTCAAGTTCGATTCCATTGATTACCAGAACATCGTCTACTACTCCGCGCCCAAACAGAAGCCGTCGCTCGACAGCCTCAACCAGGTCGATCCCGAGCTGCTAAAGACCTATGCGAAGCTTGGCATTCCCATCGATGAGCAGAAGCGCCTCTCCAATGTAGCCGTTGACGCGGTCTTCGACTCCGTCTCCGTGGCCACTACCTTCAAGGACAAACTCGGCGAAATGGGCGTCATCTTTTGCTCGTTCTCTGAGGCGGTGCAAAAACATCCCGACCTCATCAAGAAGTACCTGGGCACGGTGGTGCCGCACACCGACAACTTTTACGCGGCGCTCAACGCCGCAGTCTTCACCGACGGCTCGTTTGTCTACGTGCCCAAGGGCGTGCGCTGTCCGATGGAGCTTTCCACCTACTTCCGCATCAACGCCGCGGAGACGGGCCAGTTCGAGCGCACCCTGATTGTGGCCGACGAAGGCGCGTCCGTGAGTTATTTGGAGGGCTGCACCGCGCCCATTCGCGACACCAACCAGCTTCACGCCGCCGTCGTCGAACTCATCGCGCTCGACAACGCCCAGATCAAGTACTCCACCGTGCAGAACTGGTACCCCGGCGACAAGGAAGGCCGCGGCGGCATCTACAACTTCGTCACCAAGCGCGGCAAGTGCCTCGGTCGCAACTCGAAGATCTCCTGGACGCAGGTCGAAACCGGCTCTGCCATCACCTGGAAGTACCCCAGTTGCATTCTGCAGGGCGACAACTCGGTGGGCGAGTTCTACTCGGTGGCGCTCACTAACAATCGTCAGCAGGCCGACACCGGCACCAAGATGATTCACATCGGCAAGAACACGCGCTCCACCATCGTGTCCAAGGGCATCTCGGCCGGCTTCGGGCAGAACACCTATCGCGGCCAGGTCAAGATCATGAAGGGCGCAACCGGTGCGCGCAATTACACGCAGTGCGATTCGCTGCTGATAGGCGACAAGTGCGGCGCGCATACCTTCCCCTACATCGACGTGCGCAACGGCTCGGCGCGCATGGAGCACGAGGCGTCCACTTCCAAGATTGGCGAAGATCAGCTCTTTTATCTGCGCCAGCGCGGCATCAAAACCGAAGATGCCGTTTCCATGATCGTGAACGGCTTTTGCAAAACCGTCTTCAAGGAGCTGCCCATGGAGTTCGCTGTGGAAGCGCAGAAGCTGCTAGGCGTAAGCCTGGAAGGCAGCGTCGGGTAAGACGGCGAGTAAGCGAGTCAGCAAGACGGCAAGTCAGCGAGTAAGCAAGTCAGCCGTCAGCAAGTCGTCGATTCAGCTGGTAAGCAAAGATTCTCGCAATTCGCTCCCGGAGGGAGCGGCGAAAATAGCCCAGGGTGGAGCGAAGCGGAACCCTGGGACAAGGCATCACCAGGAACCTGCCGCCCCGTAGGGGCGGCGCGAAGATGCTTCAAGGGCTGCACGAAGTATCAGGGCAAGGCTTGAGTCGTGTCGTAATGGGCCACAAAAAAGAATCGGGGGCTTTAGCCCCTGCGGGAAATTCCCCAACGTACGTACGGAGAGAGAACAACCAATGGCACTGTTAGAAATTCAAGATCTGCACGCCTCGGTGGATGGTCACGAAATCCTCAAGGGCGTGAATTTGACGATCAATGCGGGCGAAGTGCATTCCATCATGGGCCCCAATGGCTCGGGGAAGAGCACGCTGGCCGCGGTGTTGGCGCGTCGCGACGCGTATGAGGTCACAAGCGGCCGCGTCCTGTTCAACGGCAAGGACCTGCTCGAAATGGATCCCGAA
Organism: uncultured Occallatibacter sp.; assembly: GCA_964569985.1. Lineage (GTDB taxonomy): Bacteria > Acidobacteriota > Terriglobia > Terriglobales > Acidobacteriaceae > Telmatobacter. The sequence continues at coordinate 112,754 of CAZMWL010000007.1, read as the reverse complement.
GAAGCCGCCTGCGAGGGCGTGTTTCTCGCCTTCCAGTATCCGGTGGAGATTCCCGGCATCGGCAACGCGTATTTCCTGCGCTCGGCCATGAACGCCATTCGCAAATACCACGGCCAGGAAGAGCTGGACGCGATGGATTTTCTGCCCCTCTACAAGGAGCGCATGAAGCTGCTCGAAATGGACGAGAAGTTCATGAACCGCTCCGTCAACGAGGGCTTCTCGGGCGGCGAAAAGAAGCGCAACGAGATTCTGCAGCTTTCCATGCTCGAGCCCAAGCTTGCCATTCTCGACGAGACGGACTCCGGCCTTGACATCGATGCGCTGCGCATCGTGGCGCAGGGCGTGAACGCGATGCGCAACAAGGATCGCTCCTTCCTGGTGATCACGCACTACCAGCGCCTGCTCGACTACATCGCGACCGACTTTGTGCACGTGCTCGTGGATGGCAAGATCGAGCGCTCGGGCGGACCGGAACTGGCGCTGGAGCTCGAAGAGAAGGGCTACGGCCAGATTGAAGCCGATGCGCAACAGGCGCAGCCTGCATAGCAGCCGGAGGGAGCAGGGGCCTTCAGGCCCCTGAATCGAGCAAAGAAAATGAAATGGGGCTTTAGCCCCTACGGGGATTGGGTTGAGCGAATCAAGCAAGAAAGACGAGAAAGCAATGGCGACGACGACCTCACGGTTGGAAAAATATTTCGAAGCCTACGAAACGGTCCGCGCCGAAGGCCTGGAACGCGAGCCGGTGTGGCTACAGCAGTTGCGCGAAGACGGCTGGGCGCGTTTTAGCGCCAGGGGATTTCCCTCGACGCACGACGAAGATTGGCGTTTCACCAATCTCGCGGCGCTCGCAAAAACCTCCTTTCGCCGCGCTGTCAAAGGCGAATTCACGGCTTCGCCCGCGCAGCTTGAGACCTTTCGCGTGCCGGGCGCTGCCTGCCAGTTGGTTTTCGTGAATGGCCATTTCGCGCCCGAGCTTTCCGATCTCGGAAATCTTCCCGAGGGCCTGCTGGTGTGTTCGTTGGCCAAGGCCATTGACTGCGGCAGGGAAGGTTGCGCTCCCGAGGGCATCGAGCAGCATCTCGGCCGCTATGCCGACATGAGCCGCGACGTCTTTACCGCGCTCAATACGGCGCTGTGGGAAGATGGCGCGTACCTGCGCATCCACCGCGGTGTGGCGCTCCACCAGCCGATCCATCTTTTGTATGTGTCGGCGGGCGCCGGTGCTGAAATCGCAACCCATCCGCGCACGCTGATCATCGCGGAAGACGCGAGCCAGGCTGCGATCGTCGAGGATTACGTCTCGCTCGGCAGCGAAGCTGCATTTTCGAATGCCGTCACCGAGCTCGCAGCCGGTCAGGATGCCGTCATCTCGCACTTCCTCATCGAGCGCGAGAATCTGGCCTCGTTCAACGTCTCCACGCTGCGCATCGAGCAGTCGCGCGGCGCCAATGTCGATTCGCACTCCATCTTGCTGGGCGGCGGACTGGTGCGCAACAACGTGCACCCCGTGCTCAACGGCGAAGGCGCGGAGTGCCTGATCAACGGCCTCTTCGTCGGCGCAGGACGCCAGCATATGGACAACTACATGCTGGTCGAGCACGCCCGGCCCCACTGCAATAGCCGCCAGTTCTACAACGGCATTCTCGCCGATCACGCGCGCGGCGTATTTCACGGCCGCATCGTGGTGCACAAGGACGCGCAGAAGACCGACGCCAAGCAGACCAATCGCAACCTGCTGCTCAGTGACAGCGCGCGCATCGACACCAAGCCGCAGCTCGAAATCTACGCCGACGATGTGAAGTGCACGCACGGCGCAACCATCGGCCAGATCGATGAGACGCAGCTCTTCTATCTGCGTGCGCGCGGCATTGCCGAGGCCAATGCGCGCAACCTGCTGCTCTACGCCTTCGCGGCCGAGTGCCTTGACCGCATGAAGGGTCCGGCGGCACGCGAGTTTGCAGGAAAGCTGATCCGCGAACGGCTGCAGGAGCTGGCCAGCGCCGTCACGGCCGCTGCGCCCGCTGCAACTGAAGATGAAGTAGCGCAGCACTGGGAGGAAGTGGGATGAGCATCGCGGTACATCAGACCAATTCTGGCTCGGCGGCGCTGGACATTGAGCGGATCAAGCACGACTTCCCCATCCTTGACCAAACGATCCACGGCAAAAGGCTGGTCTATCTCGATAGCGCGGCCACCTCGCAAAAGCCGCGCGCGGTCATCGACGCTATCGTGCGCTATTACGAGCACGACAATGCCAACATCCATCGCGGTGTGCACACGCTCAGCATGCGCGCCACTGAGGCACACGATACCGCGCGGCAAACCGTGCGGCGCTTCTTGAATGCCGCCGACACGCGCGAAATCATCTTCGTGCGCGGCGCTACTGAAGCCATCAATCTTGTCGCGCAAAGCTACGGCCGCACCCACGTCGGCTCCGGCGACGAAATCCTCATCACGGCCATGGAGCACCACTCCAACATCGTGCCGTGGCAGATTCTCTGTGAAGAAAAAGGCGCGCATCTCCGGGTTGCGCCCATCGACGATCGCGGCGAGCTTGAACTCGACAAATTTGCCGAGCTGATCGGCCCGCGCACCAAGCTCGTCGCCGTCACCCAGGTTTCGAACGCGCTGGGAACGGTCACTCCGCTGCGCGAAATGATCGAGCTGGCGCACCGCAAGGGCGTTCCCGTGCTGGTCGACGGCGCGCAGGCCGTGCCCCATTTGGCCGTCGATGTGCAGGCGCTCGATTGCGATTTCTACGTCTTTAGCGGTCACAAGGTCTACGCGCCCACAGGCATCGGCGTGCTTTATGGCAAGCGCTCGCTCCTCGAAGCCATGCCTCCCTATCAGGGCGGCGGCGACATGATCAGCTCCGTCACCTTCGAGAAGACCACGTACAACGATCTGCCCTACAAGTTTGAAGCCGGCACGCCCGACATTGCCGGCGCCATTGCCCTGGGGGCGGCCATCCAATATATCGGCAGGCTGGGCATCGACAAGATTGCGGCGCACGAGCACGACCTGCTCGCCTACGCCACGGCAAAAGTCGGCGCTCTGCCCGGCGTCCGTCTCATCGGAACCGCGCGCGAGCGTGCCGGCGTGCTGTCGTTCGTGATGGAGGGCGTGCATCCCCACGATCTGGGTACCATCCTCGATCGCGAGGGCATTGCCATTCGCACCGGCCACCACTGCGCGCAGCCGGTGATGGAGCGTTTCGGAATCCCCGCCACCGCGCGCGCCTCCTTTGCCGTGTACAACACGCGCCAGGATGTGGACGCGCTGGTGGAAGGTATGCGCAAGGCGCATGAGGTGTTTGCGTGACGTCAGAATTGGGCGAACTCTATCAGGAAGTGATTCTCGAGCACAGCAAGGCGCCGCGGAATTTTCGCCGCCCCGCGTCCGCGAATCACGAAGCCGAGGGATATAACCCCCTGTGCGGCGACCGCTGCACGGTCTATATCGATATGGATGGTGAGAAGATTAACGAGATCGGCTTCCAGGGCGCTGGTTGTGCCATCTCGCGCGCGTCAGCCTCGATGATGACGCAGATGGTGAAGGGCAAGACCAAGGCGGAAGCCGCGAAGCTCTTCGAACAGTTCCACAACCTGGTCACCGGCAAGGACGAGACAGCCCAAGCCGGCGATCTCGGCAAGATGGCCGTCTTCGGGGGCGTATCCAAGTTCCCCGCGCGCGTCAAGTGCGCCACGCTCGCATGGCACACACTGCAATCCGCCCTCGAAGACGAAAAAAAGCAGGAACCCGTCTCGACCGAGCAGTGACGCGGAAGCAGCGCCCTTCCGCTCCGGAGGAGCGGTCGAAAATAGCCCAGGGTGGAGTTCGCGTCAGCGAACGAGAACCCTGGGATTACGAACCCCGAACCGTTTCCGCCCCGGAGGGCCGGTCGAACTCTACGCACGAACGAAGAACCGCACAAAAATGACAGACCCTCAAAACCAACCCGCCGCCGAACCCTTCCGCGAGGAAATGATCTGGAAGCAGTTGAAGACCGTGCGCGATCCAGAGATCCCGGTCAACATCGTCGACTTGGGTCTGATTTACGCGGCTGCGTCCTTGCCCGCTGAAAGCGGCGGCAAGCGCATCGAGGTGCGCATGACCCTCACCGCTCCCGGCTGCAGTATGTCCGACGTGATCAAAGCCGAGGTCGAGCGCAAGCTCGCCGCTCTGCCCGAGGTGCGCGAGGTCAAAGTCGAAGTCGTCTTCGATCCGCCCTGGGACAAGAGCCGCATGTCCGAAGCGGCCAAACTGCACCTTGGTTTCGATTCCGATTTCGGCGCGCCTCAGCCAGTTCCCGGCTCCTTCAAAATCCTCCGCTAAACGGTCGCTTTATTGCGCTCTCCAATGAATCTCAAGCCCCATAAGTGCCCTGAAAGGGACGTTTGTCACAGGAATTGACTCGCACGTTAACTAGTTTAATTGCAAATAGATAGATCAATTCATGACGGGTGCAAACGGTGAGTCACTTGTCAACCCCCTTTCAACCTCTGTAGAACGGCCCGGTCGCAGAAAAGCTCGGTCTCGAATCCACCTGTGCTCTTTGCTAAAGGCGGAAGACAGGTCATTGAACGCACAACTTTGTGATCGATCTCACATGCAAGCACCAAGCAACCACAACAAGCAACACACTTCGGGAGGAATTACGCAGAAATGACACACTTAGCCAGTACTTGGAATCGCACCTTCCTCGCAATTGCTTTCGTACTCGGAATTGCCCTGTGCTGTTCTACCGCGATTGCGCAAAGCGGCGCCGGTTCCATCCAGGGCACCGTTACTGACTCCACCGGAGCCGTGATCCCCGGCGCTTCCATCCATGTCGTGAACCAGGGCACCAACATCGCCGTCGATACAAAATCGAATAACGTCGGCTTCTACCAGGTTCCTGATCTCTTCACGGCAACCTACGTGGTCACCATCACCGCGCCCGGCATGAAGACCTACAAACAGACCATCGAACTGCTGGTGGCGCAAAACGCAGTCATCAGCCCGGCCATGACGGCCGGCAACGTGACCCAGCAGGTGACGGTGAATGCCGACACGGTGCAATTGACCACCACCGACAACGGCACCATCGCGTCGACGCTGGAAAACCAACGCATCAACCAACTGCCGATGAACGGGCGCAACATTCTGCAATTGGCGGCTGAGACTACGCCTGGATTGGGCGTTTGCAACGAGGATTCGAACGGACAATGCGCCAACGGCCTGATGGGCTACGGCATGGAATACGTGGCCGACGGCGTCACCCTCGAAGGCCGCGAGTTCGGCGGCGGGCACGTCGGTCAAGCGCAGTTTCCCGATCCCGACTCCATCCAGGAAATGCGCGTGGAGACCACCGGCCTGAACGCGCAATACGCCACGCCGGCCACCGGCATCATCACCACCAAGTCCGGCACCAACAGCCTGCACGGTTCGCTCTTCTGGACACAGCGCAACAGCTACTGGGGCGCCGCCAAGCAGCGGCAGTCCGGCACTGTCAATTATTTCAACGGCACCTCAAGCGTCTCGAAGATTGTCGTGCCTCTTAACCGCGTCGAAGCGGGAGGCTCGGTCGGCGGTCCCATTGTTCTGCCCCATGTCTACCACGGGAAAGACAAGTCATTCTTCTTCTTCGCCTACGAGCGCTACTCGCTCGCCCAAATCGCCGGTGAAACCGTCACGGTGCCTTCAACCATGTGGCGCAACGGCGACTTCAGCACTATGCTCAACTCATCGGGCGCCCTGCAACAGCTCTACGACCCCAACACCACAAAATACAGCGGCGGCACCTGGACGCGGCAGACGTTCACCAGCGAGTTCACTGAAGGTCCTGGCGCTGGCCCCACCAATTGCAACGGCGACACTAACTGCATCCCGGCCACCCGCGAGTCTCCCACCGCGCAGGTCGTGAATGCCATCTCGCCTCTTCCCGGCACCACATATTCCACCGTCAATCCGCTGGTGGGAACCAACCTGGCCGGAACCGACCCCACCGAATTGCGCGCTCCCACCTACACCTTCCGCCTCGATCACGAGTTCAACGAAAACAACCGCGCCTACCTGCGCTTCACCATGACGCCGGAAACGCAGACCGTGCTCCGCAACCAGCCCAGCAACCAGCCGGCCACCATCGCCGCCACGGTCAATGGCGTCAATTACCCGGCCAACGCCAGCGGCGACACCTTCTACCAGTACTTCATGCTTCCCGTCTCCCTCGGATACACGCACGTCTTCTCGCCCACGTTCTACTCGGAAACCGTTGCCAGCCAGCAGTGGTTCCAGGAGCAGAACAACGCAGGCGGAACGCCGGGCGCCAATTTCGAGTCCGAGATGGGACTCCCCAACAACTTTGGCGAGCCCGGTTTCCCGTACTTCGAAAATATCGTCTTTCCGGTCGACGGAACGCAGTTCATCTACGGCGTTACCCAGATCATCGACAACCTCGACGAAAACCTTGTCAAGACCATGGGCAAGCACCAGCTCCTCTTCGGCGGCCGTTACCGTCATGAGCGCTTCGGCTCCCGGCCCGACGAAGCCCAGGACAACATCCAGTTCAACGGCTACGGCACGGCGTTGCTCAACTCCTCAAGCAACCAAAGCGCCTACTCGAGCGTCACCAACACGGGACAACTCAACGCCGATTTCTTCATCGGCGCGCCGCAGATCTATTCCGTGAACAAGCAGGCTTCGTACCAGCACATGCATGACATGGAGTTCGACGCCTACATCCAGGACAACTACCGCGTGGCCCATAACGTGACCCTCAACCTGGGCCTCCGCTATGAAGCCCATCCGGCCATGTGGGAGAAATACGGCCTGATGACCAGCTTCGACCTCAAGAACGACGCCATGGTCCTGGGCGCTCCCATCGCGACCCTGATCGCGGAAGGATTCACCACCCAGGCGGCCATCACCAACATGGAGTTCGACGGCGCCAAGTTCGAAACCGCCTCGCAAGCCGGATTGCCCAACAAGCTCATCAACGACAACAATCTTGTCGTCCTGCCGCGCGTCGGCGTGGCCTGGCAGCCGTTTGGTCATTGGGGAACGGTTCTGCGCGGCGGCTATGGAATCTATGCCTTCCCGGTTCCGTTCCGCAGCTCCGTCAAGAACGTTGCCGGCAACTCTCCCTTCCAGATCAACTACCAAATACAGTTCAACTCTGCCGCCCAATCGCCCGATTGCATCTCGAGCTACGAATTGCGTGCGGTGCAGAGCACGGCGTCGGGCGTTTCAACATTTCCACAGAACTGCAGCCCCAGTAACGCAGTGGGCACCATGCCGGTCATGGGCGTCAACTCCAGCAACGCGGTCAACAGCGGCACCACCACCTCCATCCTGCCGGGCTTCGGCAACTTTGCCGTAGATCCCGACTACCCGGTCGATCGCGCCACCAACATCAACTTCACCATCGAGCAACCCACAAAGTGGAACTCGGCCATCCGCATCAGCTATGTGTTTTCCCACGGCAGCCGCCTCGACCAGTACTACAACTACAACAATCACCCCTCCAACTTTGTGTGGGAGATGCAGAACGGCACGAATGCGGTGCCCAGCGGCGGGTCTTCGGTCATCGGAACTTCGGCGGCCAACACCTATTCCAGCACCGCCACCGGTCCCTACGATCAGACCGCGTGGGGCGGCAACAATATGAGCCAGAAGAGCGGCTGGTCCAACGACAACCAGTTGCAAGCCAGTTACCAGAAGCTCTATCACCACGGCATCGCCTGGCAGGTCATGTTCGATTGGCAGAAGAACCTGCGCGACGGCGGAGACTGGAGCCGCTCCAACCAGGTAAATCCCTACGAGAACTATCTGGTCAACTCTGCGGCTAACACCACCTTCGGCTATCCGATTTGCACGACCACGTGCACCTCGGCTGCCAAAGGTGCTCCGGACACAGTAGCTGGTACGCCGGTTGCCATGGCGCTGCCGCCGCCGCCGCCCACAGGCACTCCCAGTTGGGCCTACTACCATGCGCTGGACAGGTTCGAGAACTACGGAACCGTGGAAACGTCATTTCCGAAGAAGGAACTGCAGTACACCTACATCGTTGACCTGCCCTTTGGCCGCGGCAAGAAATTCTTCGGGAATGCCAATCGCCTTGTCGATGAGGCGATCGGTGGTTACCAGATTGCCGGCGACGCCAATCTCTACTCCACCGATTTTGCGGTCACCGCAACCAACTGGGGGCCGACGGCTTCCAATGGACCGTCCGGCAACTCCGTTCACGTTTACAAACATAAGTATCCGATCACCGATTGCCGCACCGGCAAGTGCTACACCAACTACCTCTGGTGGAATGGATACATTGCGCCCGCGACGATCTCAACCAATACCTGCGGTGCGGGCATCACGGCAACCACCACCGTGCCATCGAACTATGTGCCCTACCAGACGCCGATGGATACGTCTTGCTCTGCTCCCTCCGGAGGCAAAGCGGTCACCGACCAATACTATGGCAGCAACGAGGTCGGCATCATCCAACCGGGCGCTTCGCAGGCGACAGCAACGTCGATCGGCTACCAGCCCAGCCCCAACACATCCAGCAGCGGCAGTTGGTCGGGCGCCAACCCGTTCTCGAAGACCGTCCTCGATGGACCGTTCAACATGGTCAACGACGCCTCGTTGTTCAAGGTCTTTCCCATCAGGGAGCAGGTCAACCTCCGCTTCAACATGGACATCTTCAATCTGTTCAATAACCAGGGATCTGTGGGCCCCAGTGGAAGCGACGGTACGCAGAACCTCTCAACCACTTCAAACAACTCCGCTCGCCAGGTTCAATTCTCGCTGCGGCTCAACTTCTAGCGGGTGCTGGTGTGTAGCCTCGCAGGACTCCGTTCGCCGGTTAAAACCGACTCCGATGCAAGGGCCTCCACGCATCGGAGAAACCGGAGAACGGGGCCCCGCAAGGGAGGAATTCAACTGCCGGGCGAGCCGGGCATCGGCCTCCGCAATAGATATCTGGCCGGTTGAAGATAAAACTTGCCGTGCCCCATCCTTTCGCCCGGTTCTTGGGCAAAAGGTTGGGACTGCACCAACTCCACTGGCGCGAATTCACGCGGTCAAAGACCTGGGGAATTCAGGCTCCGCTCATCGCCGGCGAGCCAAACAACACGGGCTTGACGGAACTAAGGCTCCGGTCCCAGCCCGCACCAGGGGACGCTTTTACCAAAATGCGGTTGCTAAGGCTCTAAGGCACGGGATAGAAAACCAATGCCGCACTCATTCCATTTTTCGCGTCGGCACTTTTTAAAGTCGATGGCCGCAGTCGCGGCAGCCTCGCAAAGCAGATTGGCGCTGCCGGCATCCCTCGTGCGCCCGGTACTCGCCAACGCCGAGGCTTGCTCGGCCTCCCAGTGTCTCGACACCGGGTGGGAGTATTATCGCGGCGCGCTCGACGGGCCCTGGGAGGTCTGGCGCGGCGACGAGATTGCGGTCTGGGAAAAAGTCTCGCTACCCCACTGCTTCAACGATTACGACGCCTGCGATCCCGATACGCCGTACTATCGCGGTCACGGGTGGTATCGCACCCACTTGGGCCTGGCCAACCCCATCAAGGACGGCCGCACGCTGCTTTACTTCGAAGGCGCCGGGCAATCTTCGCTTGTCTATATTGGCGGCAAAATGGTCGGCTCGCACGTGGGTGGATACGACGAATTCGTGTTCGACATTACCGACGCCGTTGCCGCGGCGCCTGCAAGCAAGAGTGGCATTCCCCTCGCCGTTCTTTGCGACAACTCGGAAGATCTTGAGCGGCCTCCCTCCGACCTGAGCGACTTCAGTCTTTATGGTGGCCTCTACCGTCACGTCCATCTGGCCTATGTGCCCGCAGTCTCTCTTGAAGCCGTCCACATCGCGCCATCTTTTGTCCCCGGTTCCGCAGCCACGGTCAAGGTAACGGCCCGCCTCTATAACCCCGCGAAATTTTCCGGCAGCGCCGCGCTCACCGTGGAAATTGCCGATGCCTCCGGCAAAACCATCGCGCACATCGAAAAATCGCTGCCCGCATGGGACGCTGAAGCAGAAATTGCGTCCACCAGCATTGCCTCGCCTGCGCTCTGGTCGCCCGCGCATCCCAATCTCTACACTTGCAGCGTCACGCTCACCACTCCCTACGGCAAAAGCGTCGTGAAGGACAGGTTCGGCATCCGTCACACGGAGTTTGTGGACCACGGACCCTTCAAGCTGAATGGCGAGCGCTTGCTGCTGCGCGGCACGCAACGTCACATGGACCACGCCGGCTTCGCAGCCGCCGAGCCCGACGCACTCATCCGCACCGAAATGGAACTGGTCAAGGCCATGGGCGCCAACTTCATCCGCCTCGGCCATTATCAGCAGGCGAAACTGGTACTCGATCTTTGCGACGAGCTCGGCCTGCTGGTTTGGGAAGAAGCGCCGTGGTGCCGTTCCGGCGTGGGCGACGAAAAATGGAAGAACCAGACGCGCCTCATGCTCGCCAACATGATCGACCAGCACTTCAACCATCCCAGTGTGCTCATGTGGGGCCTGGGTAACGAAGATGACTGGCCCGGCGAGTATCCGGCCCTCGACCGGGCGGCCATTCGCGGCTTCATGCAGGAGATGGACGACCTTGCCCACGAGATGGACCCGTCGCGCTTCACATCGCTCCGCCGTTGCGACTTCGCGCGCGACATTCCCGATGTCTACTCGCCGTCCATCTGGGCCGGCTGGTACAGCGGCGTCTACACCGAATATCAAGACGCCCTCGAAAAGGAGCGCGCGCTAGTCAAGCGCTTCGTGCACATCGAGTGGGGCGCCGACAGCCATGCGCGCCGCCACGCTGAAATGCCCGGCGAGGGGCTTTCCAAAATCCCGCCCGATGGGGACACTGCGGAAAACGGCCTCGATTACCTGCCCTCTGGCGGAGGACCCCGCGTCTCACGCGACGGCGACTGGTCTGAAACCTACGCCTGCGACCTCTTCGATTGGTATCTGAAGGTGCAGGAAACGCTGCCTTGGCTCAGCGGATCGGCGCAATGGGCCTTCAAGGATTTCACCACGCCCTTGCGTGTCGAGAATCCCGTGCCGCGCGTGAACCAGAAGGGCGTCATCGAGCGCGACATGACGAAGAAGGAAGGCTACTACGTCTTCCAGTCCTACTGGACCCAACAGCCCATGGCGCACATCTACGGCCACACCTGGCCGGTGCGCTGGGGCGCGGAGGGCCAGGCGCGCATGGTGAAGGTCTATTCCAACTGCCCCACCGCCGAGCTCTTCGTTAATGGCGCATCCGCCGGTACGCGGCAGCGCAACAGCCAGGATTTTCCTGCGGCCGGCCTGCACTGGATGGTGAAATTCGCTCCCGGCAGAAACCGTCTCCGCGTCGTCGCCGGCAAGAGTGGCGTCACGGTCAGCGATGAGATCGAGTTCGAGTACCAGACCGCGAGTTGGGGCAAGCCGGCACGTTTTGCCCTGGCCCAGATGGCCCGCGACAAAGGCGTTGTCACCATTGAAGCCACGGCCTTCGATGCCAAAGGTGTGCTCTGTCTCGACGCCAAAAACGTCGTGCGTTTTTCCCTCGCCGGCGGCGGATCCCTGATTGACAATCAGGGCACGTCCACCGGCTCGCGCGTCGTGCAGCTCTACAACGGCCGCGCGCAAATCTCCATTCGCTGCAATGGCGGCGCATGCACCGCCGGCGTCACCAGCGAAGGCATTGCGCCCGCGTTTGTAACCGTTTCCGGCTGAAGCGCCGTTGCGCGCCGCCGGACGGCATATCTTTCATCGTGCCATCCGCAAAAAACCGCGTGCCGTCCTTACGCGAGTTCGCCGCACGGACCCAGGAGGTCAGGTTTATCTTATGCATGCATTGTCCAGTTCGAAAACCTGCGCAGCTCTTCTTTCGTTGATCTTCGCGCCAGCTCTCCCCGCAGCCGCCCAGAATCACGCGCCGCAACATACCAACCCTGCCACGCCCCGCGTCTTTCTCTTGGACGCGCGCGAGTTGGTAGCTCTTCGTTCCGCCGATGCCGAGGATCCGCGCCGGCAGGAGGTCGTTCAAGCCGTCGTAACCGCAGCGGACCACGCCATGACCGAGGGCCCGTTCTCGGTGATGGATAAACCGGTTGTGCCGCCCAGCGGCGATAAGCACGATTACATGAGCCGCGCCACCTACTGGTGGCCCGATCCCTCCAAGCTCGATGGCCTGCCCTACATCCGGCACGATGGCCAGACCAATCCCGAGAACCGCAAAATCACCGACCACGAAGAGCTCGGCCACATGACCGAAGCGGCGCGCGCCCTTGCGCTGGCTTGGTATTTCACCGGCAAAGCAGGCTACGCCAACCGCGCCACGCTGCTTCTGCGCACGTGGTTTCTCGATCCTGCGATGAAGATGAACCCCAACCTCGAATTCGCCCAAGCCATTCTCGGCGTCAACACTGGTCGCGGCATCGGTATCATTGACACGCGCCCCTTGGTCGACGCCGTCGATGCCGCCGGATTGCTTGCCGGTTCAACCGCATGGACCGCGGCCGACGACAAGGGCCTTCATGATTGGTTCGGGCAATATTTGCACTGGATGCGCACCAGCAAAAACGGACTGGATGAAGACGCGGCCAAGAACAATCACGGCAATTGGTACGACGTGCAGGTCGCCGACATGGCGCTCTTCCTCGGCGATCGCACGCTGGCCGTTGACACGCTGCAGCGCGTCAAGACCCGCCGCATCGCAGTCGAGATCGAGCCCGACGGGCGTCAGCCGCTAGAGTTGGAGCGCACCAACGCCTGGGGCTACAGCAACTTCAGTCTTGAGGCGCTTACGGAACTTGCCACGCTTGGCGATGAAGTGGGCGTCGATCTTTGGAACTTCAAAACCTCTGACGGCCGCTCCATTCGTGCCGCCGTCGATTTCCTCGCGCCCTACGCGGCCGGCGAAAGGAAATGGGACTATCAGCAGATCGGCGGCTTCCACGCCGGCGCCATGGCGCCCACGCTCTGGCGCGCGGCCCAAGCCTACCACGATCCCAAATATGCAGCACTGGCGCGGCAGATTGGCTCAGACAGAGACGACGTCGAGACCCTCTTGCTGCGCGATGCGTTACCGGCTGCGCATTAGGATTTTTCTTCGTCGGGCGGCGCTTCGGCCAGCCGCTCCAGCTGATTGCGCCAGTCCAGCGACTCCACAAAAGCCCTCGACTCGCGCCAGCCGGGCTCCACAATCACGTACAACTCCAGGTACACCTGTGTCCCCAGTAGCGACTCGATCTTGCGCCGCGCGCTGGTCCCGATCGCTGTCAGTTTCGATCCGCCCTTGCCGATCAAAATCGCCTTCTGCCCCGTGCGCTCGCAGTAAATCGCGGCATTGATCCGCGTCAGCGGCTTCTTGCCCGGCCTCGGCTGCCCCTCCGGCTCTTCAAAGCGCTCAATCACCACGGCCGACGCGTAAGGAACCTCCTCGCCGGTCTCGATCAAGATACTTTCTCTGATCAATTCCGCCACCATAAAGCGCACTGGCTGATCGGTGTACTGGTCTTTGGGAAAGTAGCGCTCGCCCGCCGGCAGCACATCGACGATCTTGCGGATCAGCACGTCCAGTCCATCGTTTTTGCGCGCGCTCACCGGGATTACCTGGGCAAAGTTATGTTGTTTCATGAGCGATTCAATTAGCGGCAGCAGCTCATCCTTGCGCACCAGGTCGATTTTGGTCAGCACCAGGAACGCCGGGCAATCGAGCTTGCGGATCAGCGAGAAAAGAAAATCGTCTTCATTCGCAGCGTCGAAGCCTCGGGGTGCCCCCGGTCCCTCACCTTTGGGGGCCGAGGAGCGATCTTCGCTCAGCCGGACCCTCCGCGTCACATCCATCAGCACCAGTACCAGGTCGCGCGACTCCAAGGCATCGTGCACTTCCTGTAGCATGCGCCGGTCGAGTTGCGAGGCAGGCTTGTGCACGCCTGGCGTATCCACGAAAACGATCTGTGCCGCCGGATGAACCTTCTTGCGCGCCGGCACTTCCAGCACCCCAATGATGCGGTTGCGCGTGGTCTGCGGCTTGGCCGTGACAATGGCCACCTTCTCGCCCGTAAGGGCGTTCAGCAGGGTGCTTTTCCCCACATTGGGCCGGCCGAGGATGGCAACAAATCCAGATTTCACGCGCGATGCTCCATTCCTCATTATCGCGGATGGAGCGCTGTAGCGCGGCAGCGGGCGCTAAAACACACTACACCCGTGCCCCATCCATTACCGCGCATTTGCGGAAATGGGTGGGAAAGCATGGCCCGACCTCGGCCAGCAGATGCAGGCTTCAGTCTTCTTTCGGAAACGGCAGCCGCGCCACCGGCGGAAACAGCCGCACCCGCTCGACGCGCCGCCCGGTCGACGCCACAATTTCCACGCGCAGTCCCAGTGGCTCCAGCAACACCGTTTCGCCGGCCTTGGGAATGCGCCCCGCAATCTCGCTCACCAGTCCGCCCAGTGTCGTCGCTTCATAGTTCTGGCCCAGCTCCACCGTTTCGCCCAGCAGGTCGCCCAGTTGATCGGCGGGAAAACTTCCCGGAACGAGCCATGAACCCGAGGGCTCGCGTTGCGGCTCTTCGATCTGCGTATCGGTCTCGTGCTCGTCGCGGATGTTGCCAACAATCTGCTCCAGCAAATCCTCGATGGTCACGAGGCCGGCCACGGCGCCGTACTCGTCAATCACAATCCGCATGTGCTGCTTTTCACGCTGCATCTCGCGCAGCAATTCGTAGCCGCGCTTGGTCTCGGGCACGAACTCAGCAGGGCGCAGCATGGTGGCCACGGTGCGCGTTCGTGCCGCCTCATCGGTGATCTGTAGCAAATCGTGCGCAAACGCCAGCCCTTTGATGTTGTCGAGCGAGCCGGAGTAGACCGGAACGCGCGAGTAGTTGTGCTGCTTCAGCAGTTCCAGGAAGCTTTCCAGCGTGATCGACTCCGAGACGGCGAAAATCTCGGGCCGCGGCGTCATCACCTCACGCACCAGCATGTCGCCAAACTCCACCGCCGAACGCACCAGCTCACGGTCGCTCTGTTCCAGGATTCCCTCTTCCTCGCCCGCTTCGATCAGCGCTTCCACGTCGGGTGCGGGCTCCTCGGGATTGGCCGGCGCCTCCGCCAGTTCCGCCACGGAAAAGAAGAAACGGATGAAGACCGTAACCGGCGTCGCCATCCACAGCAGCAAACAGATGGGCCAAAGCAACCGTGCCGCCCACAGTCCGCGCGTGCGGTTGAAGAGCAGCGACGGAATCAGCTGGTTGCAGAAGATGACCACCAACACCACACCGAGAACCGCTTGCGCAATCTCTTCCGGGCTCGCCTCGCCAAATTGCGCAGCGTGGCCAAAAAGAATCGACCCAAATTCGAGCGCGATGAGGCCCAGCGAAAGCTGCACCAGGACCGCCGCGCACAACGCCGCATGCTCGCGGCTCAGGCCGAGATGCGGCTCGATCCGCTCCTCCCACGCGTCCAGATTTTCCTCGACCTCGCGGCTCAGAATCTTGCCGAACTCGGAGTAGACGCGGCTGATGTATGAGGCCAGCGTGGCCACTACCGCGAGCACGGCAACGAAGAGGATCTGGAGCGGCGTCATGGCTGCCGTCTCCGCGTGGCGCGCGATCCTATACGTTTCGTCGCCCCATCCTTTCGCCGGCTCTTTGGCGAAAGGGTGGGAGAGGCCGCGCGCTCAATCAACCCCAACGGCAGCCCCAGCCGCGCGCGCAAACTCCGCTCGCGGCGCCGCATCTCGCCCGCATCGGTTTCATGGTCGTAACCGGCCAGGTGCAGCAGCCCGTGCAGCATCAGCACTTTCATCTCGATGGCCAGCGAGTGCCCCTGCTCGACGGACTGCCGAATCGCCGTCTCCACGCTGATCGCTACGTCCCCTGCAATGTTTTCCGTACCCCGAAGGACATGCGCGGAGGGGAAAGACAGCACATCGGTCGCCTTGTTCTTGCCGCGGAAGTGCCGGTTCAGGTCGCGCATCGTCGCGTCGCCGGTCACGAGCACCGTCACTTGTCCGCGCAGCTGCACCGCGGCCTGTGCCCGCGTTAGAAATTGCGCCAGGGTTCGCGTGGAGGGCAGCCGGAGCGGCTTCGGGGGCGATTTTCGACTTGGGGCCGCAGCAGACCCAGCAGAAGGCTTCGCCGAAACCGTGTTCAGCGCATCCGCCGCTCGGGAAAGGTCCAGTTCTGGGTCGATGAGGATCATCGTGCGCGGGGCCGCGACTCCTGCATGCGCGGCTTCGGGTCTGCTACCCCCGTTTCTTGTTTCGATGATACGCGAAACGTGCGTGCCGGCAGGCGTGTTTTGCTTCGCCCTGTCACTGACGCGCCGGCGCTCCGGGAGTAGAATCCCCTGCCGAAGGGAGTTACCATGCGCAAGACCCTTTTATCTGCATTGTTTCTGCTGACCATGGCGGCGGGCGGCCAGGGAGCGGCCGACCCCTTTGACGGCGTATGGAATACGACGGTGACCTGCGAGGCCAAGGGCAGCGCCCAGGGGTATACCTGGCGCTTCACCAGCACCATTGCCAACAACAACCTGCACGGCGAGCGCGGGGACGCGGGGCAGCCCGGCTACCTGGCGCTCGATGGAAAGATCAATCGCGATGGCAGCGCCAAGCTGACGGCTTCCGGCCTGGTCGCCTCGACGCAGTACGCGCACGGCCCGCTCGTGAGTGCGGGCGAGCAGTACAGTTACGAAGTGAAGTCGCATTTCACCGCCACCGAGGGCGAGGGCGACCGCAGCACGGGACTGGGCATCTACGGCCGCCCCTGCCACTACGTCTTCAGCAAGCAGACCGCGCCCGCCAAGCCGTAGCAGCCCAAAGACAGCAAAGGCTGGGATCGCGCTCCTGCGACCCCAGCCCTGCCTTTCCTATTGGCTGTTGGCCACTCCCCATTTGCTGCTTTACTGCGGCTTGGCTGTCTGCTTCGCCTGCCCATCCTGCCGGTCGTCTCTCTCCGTGACGCCCACCGGGATCGAGCCCTCCAGCGGCAGCTCCTGTTGCTGCGGCTTGGCGCTCTCGTACGCGCGCACAATGCGCTGCACCAGCGGATGGCGGACCACGTCTCCCTCTTCGAAATGGCAAAACGCCACGCCCTCCACGCCGCCCAGAATATTGATCGCGTCCAGCAATCCCGATTTGCGCGGGTTGGGCAGATCGATCTGCGTGATGTCGCCCGTGATCACGGCCTTCGAATTGTTGCCCATGCGCGTCAGGAACATCTTCATCTGCTCGATGGTCGTGTTCTGCGCCTCGTCGAGAATGATGAACGCGTCGTTGAGCGTGCGGCCGCGCATAAAGGCCAGCGGAGCCACCTCAATCACGTTGCGCTCCAGCATCTTGTCCACCTTTTCAACGTCGATCATGTCGAAGAGCGCGTCGTAAAGTGGCCGCAGATAGGGATCGATCTTTTCCTGCAGTGTGCCCGGTAAAAAGCCCAGCCGCTCGCCGGCTTCCACCGCGGGGCGCACCAATACAATCCGGCTGATGCGTTTGGCGTTGATGGCGGCCACGGCCATTGCCACGGCCAGATAGGTTTTGCCGGTTCCGGCCGGCCCCACGCCGAACACCATATCGTTCTTCTCGATGGCCTCCACGTAGCGGCTCTGGTTGAGCGAGCGCGGCTGCACCGTGCGCTTGATCCCGGCTGACCGCTGCTTGCCGGATTCGGCCACTGTGCGCAACGTCGCCGCAGGATCCGCCACCACCAGGCGCAGCATGCCGTTCAATTCACCGTTGTGGGGATTGATGCCCTGGCGGCGCAACGCCTCAAAGTCTTCGAAAATCCGCCGCACGCGGACCACGCTTTCTTCCGGTCCCTGCAAGTGCACGGCGTCGGAGCGAAGATCGATGCGAACACCGAGCGAGTCTTCCATCAGCTTTAGGTTTTCATCGCGGGTCCCGAACAGGGGCTCAAGGTTGGGCGTGATCTCCAAAGCGATCTTCAAAGGGTCAATGTCCTCCGGGACAGCGAATTGTATTCAGGGTGGGTGGGCAGCACACCGCGGAAACGCAAGCGCCCCCCGGGCGCTTGCAGGCAAACGGCTGATTTTGAAAGGAGTCGAAGAGCGCAGGGCACAACCGGGTCCATAGCCTGGGCTGTCCTGCAGGGCCGCGGATTGAGGTTGAGTACCAAATCCAGTATTGCGAGAGTAGCGCGAGCCGCGCTGCGCGTCAACCGTTGCTCCATTAGTTTTGATGCAGCAGTTGCCGAGGGAGATACGGGGCCGGGCCGCGAAAGGCGCATCGGCGTCAGGCTGGGCGGGGCCGACGGGGGCCCCGCTCCGGTACACTGCTCTCAATCTTCTTATGTCCCCCTTGAGGAACCCCGCGGATGTCCCTTCTCTATATCGTGGTTCTGGTCGCGATCGCCGCTGCACTGCTGGCGGTGGCCGTCCATCGCGGCCTGCTCGTGAAAACCAAGGCCGACTACCTCGTCGCCGGCCGCTCGCTTCCTGCCATCGTTCTCATCCTCACCCTGCTCACCTCGTGGATCGGCGCAGGCTCGCTCTTTGCCGGGGCCGAAAATGCCTACAAGAACGGATTCGCCGCGCTCTGGCTGCCGGCTGGCGGCTGGCTGGGCCTGCTGCTCATCTACTTTATTGCGCCGCGTGCGCGCAAATTCGCGCAGTTCACTCTGCCCGACCTGCTCGAAGCCCGATACAACCAGACCGCCCGCGTGCTCGGCACCATCGCCATCCTTTTCGCCTACGTGGCCATCACCAGCTATCAGTTCAAGGGCGGCGGCAATGTGCTGCACCTCATTTTCCCTGACTCGTTAACGCCGGAGCAGGGCACCTGGATCATCGCCATCTTCGTCATCGTCACCACAGCCATGGCCGGCATGTCGTCGGTCGCCTATATGGATGTAGCCATCGGCTCGCTGGTCACCGTCATCTGCATCGTCGCCACGCCCATGCTGTTGGCCAAAGCCGGCGGCTGGAGCGGTCTGCACGCGGCGTTGCCTGCCACGCATTTTGAAGTGCTGGGCAATTTGACGCTGGTAAAGGCGTTTGAGTTTATGGTGCCGACCATGTTGCTGATGCTCGGCAACCAGGTCATGTACCAGAAGTTCTTTTCCGCCAAATCCGAGCGCGATGCGCGCATCTCCGTCGTCGGCTGGATTCTGGGCACCGTGGTGCTTGAAACGCTGATCGTCGCCATCGCCGTCATCGGCTCTGCGCTCTACAAGACAGGCGAAGCCGCCGCGCAGCCCTACGAAATCATCCCGTACACGGCACGCCACGGACTGCCCGCCCTCATGGGCGCGTTGCTGCTCGGCGCAGTCTTTGCCAAGGTCATCTCCACGGCCTCGAATTACCTGTTCTCGCCGGCCAGCAACCTTATTGAAGACGTCTTTGTGCGCTACATCGCGCCGGGCGCGTCGAACAAGCACACCCTCATCGTCTCCCGACTCGCCGTGGTGCTGCTAGGCTCCTGGGCGCTCTATCAGGCCCTCTACGCGCCCAGCATCCTCGCCAAAATGCTCTACGCCTACACCATTTATTCGGCCGCGGTTACGCCGGTGGTGCTGGCCGCGTTCTACTCCAAACGCGCCACGGCCTGGGGCGCAGTCGCCGCCATCGCCACCGGAACCGTCGTCACCCTCGCCTGGGACGCGCCCGCCGTCAAGCTGTTCCTGCATCTCCCGTCGCTTCTCGCCGACCGCGATGCCATCTTCCCGGCGCTCTTTGCCGCCGTCGCTGCGCTCATCCTCGTCAGCGCCTTCACGCCGAAACCGACGGCCGCGCAACTGGAGAAGCTCGCCGATTGACCGCATAGTTGCCCATCCTTTCGGCAGTTTTATCGCCGAAAGGGTGGGAGAGCATGCGAAAAAACTTGCTCCGCCCGATCAAACCAGCCTTACACTGTCGTTGATCCCCCGTAGACCGCCATGCCAGTGGCTCAACTCACCCTCGAGATTCGCATCGAGCACGCCCAGTCGCTCAAGGACCGCCGCCAGGTGGTGCGCTCCCTCAAGGATCAGTTGCGCCAGGGCTTCAACGTCTCCGTGGCCGAGCTTGACGAGGCCGTCACCTGGCAATCGGCCACCATCGGCGTCGCCGCCATCTCGCGCTCCCGCGACTACCTGCACGGCCTCATGGAAGAAACCGAGCGCGCCGCCCGCCGCATGATCACCGAGCTCGGCGCCGAACTGGCCGACTCCTTTTGGGAATATATCGAGAGCTGAGAGCCGCGCCCGGGCGCAAAAACCCCGCAATCCGCCATGCTACCCTGAATCTTTGAGTTCGGCCTTTACCGCGCATTTTTGCCGTGCGCCGGGGTGGCCTGAACGGGGTACTCGCTTGCAACCCGCTGCGTTCGTCATCGCCGTCTTCGAGTTTGTCCTGCTGCTTTTCTCGCTCAGTTTTCACGAGTGCGCCCACGCCTGGATGGCCTCGCGCCTGGGCGACCAGACGGCTCGCCTGCAAGGGCGTATCACGCTCAATCCCATGTACCACATCGATCCCATCGGAACCCTGCTCATTCCGGCACTGGCGATCTTCGGTCCGTTGATCGGATTCAGCTTCTTCAGCGGGTTCCTCATCGGCTGGGCCAAGCCCACGCAGGTCATCACGCGCAACTTCAAAAAAATCAAGCGCGACGACAATCTCGTGACGCTGGCCGGCCCACTCTCGAATCTCTTGTTGGTCGCAGTCGCATTCACCATTCTGGCGGTTGTGTGCATCGCCGTGCCCGGCGGCCGAACGCTGGTGCATGAGAATCTAGGCGGAGTGCTGGCCTTCCAGGGCGGGTTGCAACCTCTGGTATTGCTTGCTTTGCTGGCCATAGAAGTCAACCTATGCCTTTTCTTCTTCAACCTGCTGCCCATCCCTCCGCTCGATGGCAGCCGCGTTCTGCGTAACATGCTGCCCTACGGTGCCGTGCGCTTCTATGATGGGATCAACATCTGGATCAGCTACATATTGATGTTTCTGGTGGGCGGTTTTATTCTCAGGCTCTTGCTGGGGCCGTCGCTCGGACTCATCTTTTCCGCGCTAGGGAGCATCTAGGGCCCGCCTTCGCCGTCCCCCTCCCGCTACAATGAAATGAGCGTTTTATCCGGTTTTTTCATTGCCATGCACGCGGCCTTTATGCAAGCCGCCAGGAATTCGAATCGCAATCATGTCTGAACTTCCCAATCTTCCGCCAAGGCCGCGCGTTTTAAGCGGCATGAGACCCACGGGAAAGCTGCACCTGGGCAACTACATGGGCGCACTCGCCAACTGGGTCAAGCTGCAAGACCAGTACGACTGCTACTTCTTCATCGCCGACTGGCACGCCCTCACCACCGACTACGCCGACACCTCGCAAATCGCATCCAACACCGTCGGGGTCCTGCTCGACTATCTCGCCGCTGGGCTTGATCCCGAGAAAAGCGTTCTTTTTCTGCAGAGCCGTGTGCTCCAGCACGCCGAGTTGGCCCTCCTTCTCGGCATGAGCACTCCGCTCGGCTGGCTCGAGCGCGTGCCCAGCTACAAAGAGATGCAGGAGAACCTCACCAGCCGCGACCTCACCACCTACGGTTTCCTTGGCTACCCGGTGCTGATGGCCGCGGACATTTTGCTCTATCAACCCGATTTCGTGCCCGTAGGCCAGGACCAGCAGGCGCACGTCGAGCTCACGCGCGAGATCGCCCGGCGATTCAACCAGTTCTACAGCCTGAACGGCCGCGAAGTTCTCCCCGAGCCCAAGGTTCTGCTCACGCCCTCGCCCAAGCTCCCCGGTACCGACGGCCGCAAAATGTCCAAGAGCTACGGCAACACCATCCTCTTGAGCGACCCGGAGCCGGTGGTGCGCCAGAAACTCAAAACCATGGTCACCGATCCCGCGCGCATTCGCCGCACCGATCCCGGCGATCCCGACAAGTGCCCGGTGGGCGACCTGCACAAAGTCTTCTCCACGCCGGAGACCATGGCCAAGGTCTACGAAGGCTGCCGCTCGGCGGGCATCGGCTGTATCGAGTGCAAAGGCTGGGCGGCCGACTCACTCCTGAAAGTGTTGCAACCCATTCAGGAGCGGCGCGCCGCCATTACGGAGCCGCAGGCCATTGAAATTTTGAATGCAGGCTCGCAGCGCGCCGCGGTACGCGCCGAGCAAACCATGGTGGAGGTGCACGAGGCCATGAGGATGACTTTGACCACCGTGAAAGCCCGAGCCGAGCACGCGGAGTAAGGGCCACCTCGAAAGTTCCGCGGAAAGCATCGCGGCGCAGGCGGCCGGGAAAGTAAGAATGATGGAACAATCAGTCCCGTGGTGGCGCAGGGTGCTCACCGTTGCTTTCGACGGGATCCGCTCGGGATTCGGATTGTTCCGGCGCAATGGAAAAGCCGCCGCCGGCCCGGAGGCAGATGCACAGGCCGGCGCCGCAGCTCAGGGCCCCGAAGTACAAAAAGAAGAGAGTCAAGTGAAGCCATCTTCCCCCCATTCCGATCCACCCCCAGCCAAAGAGCCCATTGCGGCCAAAGAGGTCGTTGCGGCCAAAGAAGAGCAGTCCGCCCAGGTCGCAGTACCCGTCGCGCAGGAACCCGCGCCCGAGCCGCTTGCTCCCGAACCAACCGCGCCCGAACCCGCCGTGCCTGCAAATGAGCTTCCTGCTCCAACAGCGCTTGGACCCGAGATTCCCGGCGTAGCCACACCCGCGCCCATCGTCCAGGCCGTGGAAGAGCTCACCGCGGAGGCGCGAAACGTGAAAGGGCACGACTTCAGTCCTGCCGCAAGCAGCGCACAATCTTCGAGGGCTTTAGCCCCTGAAGCGAGCCTTCCCATTGCCGATTCTGAAACTCCGCCGGAAACCGAAGCCAGCGAAGAACCTGCTGCGGCAACTCCCGCTCTGGTGGAGGAGACAACGCAAATCGCCGAAACCGCATCGGCAGAAGATGTGAACAAAATCGCCGAAATCAGAGCCGAAGGCGCGCCGGAAGAGGCAACCGCTCCGGAACCGGCAGAAGAGCCATCGGAAATTCCCACTCCAGAAGCCGCCGCTCCAGAATCCGAAGCCGCTCCAATCGCCGCGCCTCTCGCGCCTGAACCGCCACCCGCACCGCCGCCACCGGTACCGCAGGACATCGCCCCCACCCTGCCCTTTACGGAAAAGCCCGCGCGCACCACCGCCGAAAAAGTCGCGGCGGCGCTCAAGGCGCGCGGCGAAGATGCCGAACAGTCGCCTTTTTCCGTCATCGTGAACCAGGTGTACGATGGCCCGCTCGACCTGCTCCTCGATCTCATCCGCAAGCAGGACATCGATATCTACGACATCCCCATCGCCAAAATCACGGCGCAGTTTCTGGCCTACGTCGACCAGTTGCGCGCCGGCGACATGGATGTGGCCGGAGACTTCATCTACACCGCCGCTCTGCTCATCCACATCAAGAGCAAAATGCTCCTGCCGCGCGCTCCCACCGGGCCTGACGACGCCGCCGAAGATCCGCGCCGCGAGCTGGTCGAGCGGCTGCTCGAACACGAGCGCTTCAAAAACGCCGCGCAGATGCTGCTTGAAAGGCAAATGCTCGAAGCCGCTTCGTGGACCAATCCCGGCATCCGCGAGTTCCAGGAAGATGCCGGCGCGGAGCCGGAGATCGCCGCCGACACCACCGACCTGGTGCGCGTCTTCGGCAGCATTCTTGAGCGCGCGCGCAACCGTCCCATCATCAATCTCGAAGAAGACTCGATCACCGTCGGCCAGATGATCCAGTTCCTGGCGCGCCGCCTCACCATGGAAGACAAGCCGGTTGCATTGCGCCGCATGCTCAGCCACACCAAGTCCGAGCGCGCCCTCATCGCCATGTTTCTTGCTCTTCTCGAACTCGTCCGCCTGCAAGCCATCCTGCTCCGCCAGGACCGCCAATTCAGCGAGATCTTCATCAAGAAACACTCCGGCTTTGACGCGCTGATGAATCAGGGCCTCGCCAACGCCCGCGACGATTGGCGATAGGGCAACCCTTCATCCCGCACAAACCTGGGGTGCCCCCGGTCCCTCGCATTTGGGGGCCGGGGATCGCACGAACCCAAACTCACTCACCAACCGAGCACGAAATGTCGTTGGGTCGCACGCCAGCTTGTAAACTGTCGATGATGATTTCGTTTCCCCGAAAGCTGTATCACCCGGCCGTATTCGCCACCATCGCCGCTCTTTTACTGGGCGCGCGCCCCGCATCACTCTACGCGCAGCAGTCGGCGCAGCTGTCGCCAGATGCCAAACTGTCTCAGGTCCCGCTTCCCGAGCCGGCGGTTGAGGCTCTGCCCCTTCCGGAAGACCGCGGCGCTGCGGATCTGGAGCAGACGCTCAAACGCCTCGGCACCACCGCCAGCGTGCTCTTCATCGTCGCCCATCCCGACGATGAAGATGGCGCTCTCATGACCTATCTTTCGCGCGGCCTCGGCGTGCGCGTCACGCTGCTCACGCTCACGCGCGGCGAAGGCGGCCTGAATGCCATGTCGGCCGAGAGTTACGACGCGCTGGGCCTCATCCGCACCAACGAACTGCTGAAGGCCGACGAGTATTACGGCGCGCAGGAGTTGTGGGGCACCGAGGCCGACTACGGCTTCTCCAAAACCCAGGAAGAAGCCTTCGCCAAGTGGGGCCACGACCGCGTGCTTTACGACGCGGTGCTCGCCGTGCGCATGGTGCGGCCGCAGATCATCCTGTCCACCTTTGTCGGCGGACCCTCCGACGGCCACGGGCATCACCAGGTCTCCGGCGAAGTCGCGCAGGAGGCCTTCAAAGTCGCCGGCGATCCCAAAGTTTTTCCCGAGCAGTTGCAAGGAGGCTTGCAACCCTGGCAGCCGCTGGCCGTCTACTCGCGCGAGCCGTTCGCGCGCATCGAAAACGGTCAAATGTTCGACTACGCCACCGGCAAGTGGGCGCCAGCCCGCTTCCATAACTACGTCACCGGCGAATGGACGGATGGCGCTCCCAAAGTCGACGTGAGAATTCCAGTAGGCACGTGGGATGCGGTGCTTGGCCGCACCTATGTGCAGATTGCGCGCGAGGGCTGGGGCAAGCAGATGTCGCAAGACGGCGGCGCGAATCCCGCGCTCAGTGCGCCGGACTCGTCGAGTTATCACCTGTGGGCGGTCGATCCCGCGGCGGCAAGCTCCAATGCGAACGCGGGCAACTCGAGCCTGTTCCAAAATCAAAAGGTCAACATCGACACCGGCATCGCTGGTCTGGCCCTTCTCGCCGGCGTCGCGCCGCCCGCGTGGCTCACCGATGGCCTGCACAAAATCCAATCCGATCTCGATGTATTCGTGGCCGACTGCAGCAATCAGGGCGGCGTCGATGGCGCGCACAAACTTGTGCCCATCTATCGCGAGACCCTCGATCTCTACGCGCGCATCAATGCGAGCGACCTGAGCGCCAAGGCAAAGTCCGATCTCGCATTCGAGTTGGGCGAAAAGATCGACCAGTTCCAGATCGCATTCAAGGATCTGCTCGGGCTCGACCTCGTCGCCTCCACCACGGGCGATGGCGGTCCGGGCCGCGGCGCATCGGCCGACGAATCCGCGCGCAGCGTGTATCCGGGCGAAGATTTCAGTGTCCGCGTGCATACCTTCAGCGCCACAAGCACCGCGCATCTCTCCAGGGCCTGGTTTGAATCCACTACCGGCGCATCATGGGTAAAGGGCGAGCCCGCCGGCGCGCCCGGCAGCTCCGAATCAGCCAACGCGCTTTTTCATCTGCACGTCCCCGCCGACGCGCAACCCACTGCGCCCTATTTCACGCGTCCCACCACCGAGCAGCCCTACTACGACATTTCGAATGAGTCTTTGCGCGAGCGCTCATTTGCGCCCTACCCGCTCAGCGCTTGGGCCGAGTTCGCTTTCGACGGTGTTCCCATCCGTCTCGGCATGGTGGTGCAGACCCTGGCCCACGTGGTCGGCGTCGGCGGCGTCTACCAGCCCCTCGTCGTTACGCCCGCTGTCGGCGTGCGCGTCGCGCCCGATGCCCGCCTTTTGCCCCTAGACGGCTCGCCGCTGCCTGTCAGCGTCACGGTGCATGCCGAGCGCGCCGCCGACGGAATGGTGAATCTGAAACTGCCGCAGGGCTGGCGATGCGAGCCCGCGGAGCAATCCTTCCATCTCAAGACCGCGGGCGACACCGAGCCGCTCGTGTTTTCGGTTTCTCCTGCGGGCGACGTGGCCGCGCGCGCCTACACCATTCAGGCCGTGGCGCGCGTCGACGGAAAAGACTACTCCATCGGCTGGCAGAGTATCGGATACACAGGCTTGCGGCCCTATAACCAGTACCGGCCTGCCGAGTTGCGCACCCGCAAAGTCGATGTCAAACTCGCGCCGGGTCTCCGCGTCGGCTACGTCATGGGTACCGGCGACACGGTTCCTGACGCCATTGAGGCGCTAGGCATTACCCCGCATCTCCTCACCAACGACGAGCTCGCCACCGCCGATCTCTCGAAGTGGAACGTGATCGTCGTCGGCACGCGCGCCTACTCCGTGCGCCCCCAGCTCGCCGCCGCCGAATCCCGCCTTGAAGCCTTCGTCGAGCGCGGTGGAACCCTTCTCGTGCTCTACCAGACCAGCAACTTTCCCGCGCCGCTGCCACTGGCCATGAATGGCATAGGCGAGCGCGTCGTCGATGAGCAGGCGCCCGTCAAGCTCCTCGACCCAGCCAGCCCACTCCTCACCTCGCCCAATCAAATCACTGCGGCCGATTTTGACGGCTGGTTCGAAGAGCGCGGCCACGGCTTCCTCGCTCATTGGGATCCCGGCTACACCTTGCTCACTGAAACCGCCGATCCCGGCCAGGACCCGCAACGCGGCGGACTGCTCGTCACCCATCGCGGGAAAGGGTCCTATATCTACGTCGCCTTCGCGCTCCACCGGCAATTTCCTGAGCTGGTGCCGGGCGCCTTTCGCCTGTTCGCAAATCTCCTCAGCGCCGGCGCGACCTCCGCCAGCGTTTCCTCGGCATCCCAGCCCTTGCATCCATAATCACTGCGGGTTGCTCCGTCCTTTCGTGGGAGAGCACTGCAGCGGAGGCCGCCTCGCGTTTTTTAATAGTGCATAAATTTTTCTAACTTTCGCTCTGCTACCCGAACATCGATAACTACAAATGTGAAAAGTATATGAATTCGTCAAATCTTAACCTTGCTCTGCGAGGCTTGGATGCGGAACATGGAGGAGGAATTTCTCAGTTGCGAGTTTTCCTCCCATCGCGCTCATCGTCGTGCTGTGTTGCGCCGGTGAGAATAATGCAGATTTTCCTACTCATTTTGATGTTTCTGCGGCACGCAAGACAGGTGTGACCCAGTGCACGCGGGTGCAGCCACAATGCCAGAACGACTCCAAACGAACAGAGAGGCCCCTATGAAACGCAAACTATACGCCGCTGCCGCAGTCCTTCTGGCAGCCAGTCTCGTTGCTTCTCACGCTCAAACCAGCGGCTCAACGGCGCCGGCGAAAAAACATGCGCCGGTCAAGAAAGCCACCACTCCACCGGTGCCTTCGGTGCAAGACCAGATTCAGGCTCTGCGCACCGAGATGCAGACCCAGATCGACAGCCTGAGAAGCGATCTCTCGGCAAAGGATGCGCAGTTGCGTCAGGCGCAGCAGGATGCCGCCGATGCCCGCGCCGCGGCCAACAAGGCTGAAGCTGACGCTCAAGCGCAGCAGCAGTCCTTCACGGAAAATGCCAGCGCGGTTTCCACGCTGCAGAGCACGGTGAGCGATCTGAAGACCAACCAGCTCTCGCTGGCCACTACGGTCTCCGACGAAACCACGAGCATCAAGAAGGCGATCGCCAATCCCGATGCGATTAATTTCAAAGGAGTGGCTCTCTCCTTCACGGGCAGCTTCTTGGCGGCAGAAACCGTGTGGCGCAGCGCAGCCACGGGCAGCGACGTCAACACCGCGTTTAGCGGCGTCCCGCTGCAGAACTCCGAAGGCGCGCAGTTGACCGAGTTCTTCATGAGCGGCCGCCAGTCGCGCCTCGCGCTCAAAGCGGCGGGCAAGTACGGAAATGTAATTGCGACAGGTTATTACGAGGCTGACTGGCTGTCGTCGGGCACGACATCGAACAACAACCAGTCGAACAGCTACACCATGCGCCAGCGCCAGTTGTGGGCCGACGCGAAGATGGCCAACGGCTGGGACTTCTCCGGCGGCCAGGGCTGGTCGCTGGTGACGGAAACCACGCAGGGCTTGACACGCGGAACGGAAATTCTGCCGGCCACTATCGACGCACAGTACGAAGCCGGTTTCGTGTGGACCCGCCAGGCCAGCTTCCGGTTGAGCAAGAACATCGGCCCGAAGGTCTTCATTGGCGCATCGGCTGAGAATGCCGAGACCCTGAACCCCGGCGGCAGCGGCCTGCCCCTCAATGTGCTGATCGGCTCGGGCGGCACCAGCGGCGGTCTCTATAACGCCGCATCCAACCCGACCACTGGCACCGCTCTTGCGAACTATACGTTTAACTATTCGCCGGATTGGGTGGCTAAGATGGCCATCGAGCCTGGCTGGGGACACTGGGAACTCTTCGAGCTCACCCGTTTTTTCCGCGACCGCATCTATCCTGGCCTGAGCTGCTCGTCCAGCGGTACTCCGGCTGTCACCACCTGCACCGGCAGCACGGCGGGCGCCTACAACGACACCGAAGTGGGCTATGGCTTCGGCGGCGGCTTCCGCGGTCCGATCGCCAACAAGAAGATCACGATCGGCCTGAAGGGTCTGTGGGGCTATGGCGTGGGCCGCTACGGCTCGTCGACCATCGCCGACATCACGCTCCGTCCCAGCGGCGTGATCGAGCCGCTGGAGGCTTTCTCAGCTCTGAGCACGCTTGAAGTCAATCCGAACCCCAAGCTCAACGTCTACTTCAACTACGGCGGCGACTACGTCTACCGCGACTTCGTTCTGAACTCCTCCAGCTCAGAGGTGGGCTACGGCCTTACGACCGCGGCCATGTCAAGCTGCGGAGTCGAGCCGAGCCCCGGCAACGGCGGAGTGAACCAATCGGCAGATCCCACCGGCGCCGGCAGTAGCTGCGCGGGCAACAACAAGGACGTGCAGGAATTCACCGCCGGCTATTGGTTCTATTTCTTTAACAATCCCCATGGCCGTCTGCGCCAGGGCATCCAGTACAGCCTGATCCGCCGCGATCTGTGGTCGGGCGCGACCAGCACCGCGAATCCCGGCGCTGGCGCACACGGCGACGACAACATGATCTTCACCTCGTTCCGTTACTACCTGCCGTAAAGCTGCAAAGCGTCAACTCAACTCCGTGCCCCATCCTTTCGGTAGTTTCATTGCCGAAAGGGTGGGAAACCACAATGCCAAAGACGCAAGAAGGGCAGCCCAGATGGGCTGCCCTTCTTATTCCTCAGGCGGCAATTCAAGCTGACTCGCTACTCCGCCGTTTCTTGAGCCTTGGTCTGCGCCACGGTCCAGTCTGCCGCGCCCACTTTGAAGCGCGCAAACCGCCGCACCGTGATGTTTTCCCCCAGCTTGCCCACCTTCTGTGCAATCAATTCCTTGATGCTGACCGCCTGGTCCTTGATGAACGGCTGCTCCAGCAGGCAAACCTCTTCATAAAACTTTGCCATCTTGCCGTCCACAATCTTCTCGATCACGGGAGCCGGCTTGCCCGTTGCCGCCGCCTGCGCGCGATAGATCTCCTTCTCGCGCTCCAGGTCGCCCGGCGTCACATCCTCGGGCCTTATGTACCGCGGATCGCTCGCCGCAATGTGCATGGCCACGTCCTTCAGCAACTCCTGAAAGTCCTCCGTGCGCGCCACAAAATCGCTCTCGCAGTTCAGTTCCAGCAGCACGGCAATCTTGCCGCCCGCGTGGATATACGAGCCTACCGCGCCTTCGTTGGTAATGCGCGCGGCCTTTTTCTGCGCCGACGCCATGCCCCGCTTGCGCAGCACCACGAACGCCGCTTCCATGTCGCCCTTGCTCTCCTGCAGCGCCTTCAGGCAGTCGCCCATCGGCGCTCCACTCTTCTCGCGCAGCTCTTTTACTTGCTTGGCATCAATCTTTTCGCTCACTGTGGTCATCTCTCTTTGTTTTCCCCCGGCCGCGGCCGGCCCCGCGCATGCATCGCGGATATGAATGATGGATCAAACTCTACGCCGGCCATGTTTCCGGCATAAGAAAAGCGTGGCCGACCATCGTAGCGGCCACGCTCAACCCGTTTTGCGCATGGTCACGCGCAGCATTCTGCTAGATACTGGCTTCGGCAGCCTCGGTCTCATCCGCCAGAACGGCAACCCCGGCGGGCGCCTTGCGAATGCCGCCGCCCAGTGCCGCTTCCAGGTCCACTTCTTCGGCTGGAGCAACCTCTGCCTCTGCTGCCGCCTCCACGATCTCTTCCGCGGCCGCCGCTTCCGCAGCCTCTTCATGGAAGGCCTTGTCGCTCAGCAGGTTCACGCCTTCGGCGGCCGAGTCGGCAATCTTTGAGGTAAACAGCCGGATGGCGCGCAATGCGTCGTCGTTGCCCGGAATCACGTAATCCACCACCGTGGGATCGCAGTTGGTATCCACCACCGCCACCACGGGGATGCCCAGCTTGCGCGCTTCCTTCACCGCAATCGTCTCGTTGTTCGAGTCCACGATGAACAGCGCGTCGGGCAGCCGCTTCATGCTCTTGATGCCGGCCAGGTTCGCCTGCAAATGCTTGCGCTCCCGCTCCAGCTTGATCACTTCTTTCTTGGTCAGCAGGTCGTAGCGGCCGTCCGTGGCCATCTCGTCCAGTTCCTGCAGGCGCTTCACACTCTTCTGCACCGTCACCCAGTTGGTCAGCAGGCCGCCCAGCCAGCGCTGGTTAATGTATGGCATACCCGCGCGCGTGGCTTCTTCGCTAATGGCATCCTGCGCCTGGCGCTTGGTGCCGACGAACAAAATCGTCTTGCCGCTGCCGCACAGCTCAACCACAAATTTCGACGCGTCCTTGAACAGCTTCAGCGTCTTTTGCAGGTCGATGATGTAAATCCCGTTGCGCTCGCCAAAGATGTATTCCTTCATCTTGGGATTCCAGCGCTTGGTCTGATGCCCGAAGTGAACACCCGCTTCGAGCAGTTCCTTCATAGTGATGGTCGCCAATGTTCCTCCTATGTGGACTGCATCCGGGCAGGTCCAACCGTGGCCCGGATTTATTCCCCTCGCGGGGAGATTTGTGAAACCAGAGATCAGTGGTCAGAGATCAGAACGGCAGTTCGCCAACTGATCTCTGATCTCTGAAACCTGATCCCTTCGAAGCGCTTAGCGCTTCGAGAACTGGAACCGCTTTCTCGCGCCCTTCTGGCCGTACTTCTTGCGTTCCTTCTGGCGCGCATCGCGAGTCATCAGTCCTTCGGCCTTGAGCAGCTTGCGCAGCTCAGGGTTGAACTCAACCAGGGCGCGGGCTATGCCCATCTTCACGGCATCGGCCTGTGCGGCCACGCCGCCGCCGCTCACCGTGGTCAGCACGTCGAAGCTCGCAGCCAACTCCGCTACCAACAGGGTGCGCTTGGCCGAAACTCTTTGCTGTTCGGTCACAAAGTACTCGTCGAACTTCTTGCCGTTGACCTTCCACTCGCCCGTGCCGGGACGCAGAAACACACGCGCGATCGCGCTCTTGCGCCGCCCCGTCCCGTAATACTGCACCAGATCTGCCATACTTCGTAAGCTCCTAGCTTCTAGCCTCTAGCTGCTAGCTTGTCCAAGCCCCGTCGGGCGTCCTTCTCATTTCATCCGCCCCTTCGCTCCAGCAGGAAAAAGCCAGAAGCTAGAAGCTAGCAGCTAGTAGCTGCTTTACAACGCCACCGGCATCTGCGCCCCATGGGGGTGCTTGTCGCCGCGGTATACCTTCAACTTTGTTGCCATTTGCCGGCCCATCTTGCTCTTGGGCAGCATGCCCTTGATGGCCTGTTCCAGAACCATCTCCGGCTTGCGGTTGATCAGCCGCGTAAACGACTCCTCGCGCAGCCCGCCCGGAAAGCCCGTGTAGCGCCGGTACAGCTTCTTCTGGTCCTTCAGCCCCGTCAACCGGATCTTCTCCGCGTTGATCACGATCACATGGTCGCCCATGTCGATGTAAGGCACGTACTGCGGATTCAGTTTGCCGCTCAGCACGCTGGCAGCCTTGGTGGCCAAACGGCCCAGCGTCTGTCCGCTGGCGTCCACCACGTACCATTTGCGGCTGATATCCTTGCCGCTCGGAATAAAGGTCGACATCTCTCTCCTGCCCTCTAAAAACCAGCCATTAGCACTTAGCTATTAGCTCTTTCCTCTTGGGTGCCCCCGGTCCCTCGCATTTGGGGACCGGGGAAGCCGCAAACCCGCGCAAACCGCGTCCGCCCATGCCAAACGCGCACGGGCCTCAAAATCTACCCACTGCCAAACAAATCTGTTCGGGTGAGAAGTTGCGGGAGTCAGCCCCGTCTTCAGGGGCCCTGGCTGCGCCGGACCTCAAACTCCCGAGTCCCGCAGCCGGTGGCCTGCTCCGCTGGAGCCCCTTTAAATTCTTTCCAGGGCGTCCCTCAGATCGGTCCGGGTGAGCACACCGAGACCCCAGGCGCAACACCGCGCAAGGACTCTAGAATACTGAAAAACAGGCCCCAAGTCAACGAAAAGACAGCTACCACTGACCCGAAGCGGGCAGTCTATCCGGCGTGGGTCAAGACGGACCAAAGTATTGCCACCCAGCCGACAGCAAAAATGAATGTGAGCAAGATCCACGGCGTGAAGTACATCGAGAACAGCCTCCGAGAGTCGAGCGGTTCAGCACCCATCACGCCGGGGCCAGCGTATCCCTTGGGGATCCTGAGCTTCCACCACAACAGCAGCCTTCTCTGGGCATTCGCGGCAAAGATAAGGGCGAGGCCGTTTAGGAACGACGTCGCAAAACCGAGAACAGAAACGATAGCCCTAAAGAATGTCGCGTCCGGCTTATCCCACGCAAAGCCGAGCGAGGTGAACAACAGGCCATTGAACGCGGCTGTCCAAAGCATTCGCTGGTTCGTCAACTCGTCTTCCCTGGTTATCATCTTTCTGACGACTTTTTCGTGAATGCTTTCCTCTGGATGTCTCGGCGTCGTCGCCATGTTGATTTTCTCCAAGTGGGGAGTCCGGCTCTCGATGTGGCGCCTCCAGCGAGCTTGCTGGGCCAAGCGGCCAATTCGGGCTCCGCAGCGATTGAACGCTGAACAGGGGAGATTATAAAGCTGCTGACAAAGGAAAGTGGCGAAATGATGTACGCCCTGGCACCCCTACCCTGAGGACCTGTACAAAAACTCGTTCAAGTGATGGACTCGTCCGTCTTGAATGGGCAAGCTGCCCAGTCGTGTCTAAACTGCAGCATAAACAACGGGGCTTTAGCCCCTGAGAGGCGCGTCTGGAGGGAGCTGCGGCCTTCAGGTCCCTGAACCGGCCAAACGCGGCCTAAACTACGGTATCCTGATAAAGCGCGCCCGTAGCTCAGCTGGATAGAGCGAACGCCTCCGGAGCGTTAGGTCGGGAGTTCGAATCTCTCCGGGCGCACCATTCCTCTTACAAATCCCTCAACTCTTTGCCTGGATTTTTCCCACGTCCAATTCCCGGGTTTTCGCAGTTTGCGCGCAATCGTCCGCGAGTCTGCTTCCGCAGGATCCCAAAGTCTCAATGTCAGCTGGGAACGCCGGAGCGAGCGATGAGCGAGCATCTGCTGCATGCAATGCTAGAAGAGCCCGCCTCCGCCGAGGCTCCTGCGCGACAGCCTTCGCCTCGTCCTAACCAATCTAGGCTGCAATGCGGAATGGGCTGGCACGCCGAGCCGTAGCCCACTGAAAGTGGGCGAAGGCTGGTGGACGCGGTAGGAATCGAACCTACAACCTGTCGGTTAAGAGCCGAATGCTCTGCCAGTTGAGCTACGCGTCCTTGAAGGTTGGAACACCGCGCGAGAGACGATCCGGCACGGCCTGCGCAGGGAGAAAAATCTCTCCCGCACCTGAAAAATATACCACAGAAGCGACGTCGAACCCAAGGCGCAGCGGCATCCTCGCAGCCGGCGCCGAATGGTCGAAATCGCCGTTCTCGATGGTGCGCAAGGGCTATTTTCTGCCGTTGAACTCGTGCACTGCGTCGAGCATGGCCACGATGTTTGCAACCGGTGTGGCGGCCTGCACGTTGTGAATGGTGTTGAAGACGAAGCCGCTGCCCGGCGCGAAGATTTCGCAGCGGCGCAACACCTGTTCCCGCACCTCCGCGGGGGTTCCGAAAGGCAAAACCTTCTGCGTGTCCACGCCTCCGCCCCAGAACACAATATGCTCGCCGAACTCGGCCTTCAGTTTTTCCGGCTCCATGCCCGTGGCCGAGCACTGCACGGGATTGAGAATGTCGAATCCCGCCTCAATCAAGGAAGGAATGAATTTTGAGACCGCGCCGCAAGTGTGCTTGAAAGTTCTCCACGGCGTGTGCGTGTGGATCCAGTCGTTCACCTGCTTGTAGTAGGGGAAATACAGGTTGCGCAGTGTGTTCACCGAACAGAACGCGGAGGTTTGTGTGCCGAAATCGGCGCCGCAGATAAACACTGCCTGCACCAGGTCGCCCACGGCGGCATAAATCCTCTCAAGATTCTGGATCGCGATTTCGCACTGGCGCGCAAAAATTTTGTGGATATAATCCTGGCGGCTGTGCGTCGAAACATACCACTCCGTCACGTCGCGAATGCCTTTGGGATGCTTGAGGAACGGTCCCGGCACCAAAGCGATGTCGCCGAATGCCGTGCCGCCGAATCCGGCCAGCACTCCCGCACCGGTTGCCGCAGCCCCCCGCGCCGTGCGCGCCAGGTGGTCCAGATCCGCCTGCGTAATCGGCTGGAACTCCTCGAGATTATCCTCCGGGTTCAGCTTCTCTTCGTCGATCGCTTCCTGGCGGATGATGGAGTCAAAGAAATAGCCGCCCTGCGTCATGCGCCCGCTCGGCGGCACGGCCCGGTCGCCTTCGGGATAAATCAGCGTGTCGCCCTTTTCATCGGTGATGGTGTTGAATTCGCCGGGCACCAGCACTTCGAGCCCGTTGAACTTCCAGCTTTTCCAGCGCTCGATGGGAAATCCGAACATCGTCGAGCGCGAGAAGACGCCGGTCACGTCCACGCCCATCGCCGCGCGCAAATCCTCTTCAATCAGCGCCAGCATCTGGAAAGGCTCGTGTACGCGTACCGGCCGCTTTTCCAGACCGTAATAGTCGCGCAGCGCCGCCACGCAACTGGCATGCACGCCGGTCACGGCTGAGCCGCCGAAATCAATGGGAATGCGATCCGGTTG
The DNA here is from genome assembly GCA_964569985.1 of uncultured Occallatibacter sp. GTDB lineage: Bacteria > Acidobacteriota > Terriglobia > Terriglobales > Acidobacteriaceae > Telmatobacter. Next base: position 77,537 of record CAZMWL010000007.1, on the reverse strand, counting down.
TTCGTGGCGGAGAGTCTTCTGCAGCCGTTCGCGGCTGGAATTTGCCGCCTGCACCTGAATGCCGTCGCTCATCGCTCTGCGCTCCTTCCGCCGTCTCCGCCGCAGGCCAGAGCGCGGCAACATGCCGCCGCTTCCCGTGCGCCGATCGCGGATGACCTTCGCTGGAGGTTTGCAATGAGTATAGATTGGATCGCTTTGCGGTGCGCGATGGCCGCGCAATCCTCGCATTGGGGCCGCGCGTCGCGTCAATACTTACGCTGCGCCCCTCTGGCGCTTCGACCCCTACGCTTCTGCTGCTTTCTCTTCGCTTGTGCCTGCGTCCACCGGCGGCGCGACCTCATTACCCTCGTTGAACCGGTAGCCGATGTGCGAATCGGTGATAAGGTACTGCGGGTTCGCCGGATCGTCTTCGACCTTCATGCGAATCTGGCGGATAAATGTGCGCAGGTACTCAAGCTCGTTTCCGTATTCGGGTCCCCACACCGAGCGCAGCAGCTTGGCGTGGGGAATCGGCCGTCCCGCATGCATCATCAGGTAGTGCAGCAGCTCGAACTGCTTGGGCGTCAGGTGCACCGGCCGGCCCTTTTTCTCCACCAAATGGCGGCCAGGATCGAGCAGCACGTCGCCGATCTGGATCGCTGCCTCCTCGTCGTCGATTGTCTTGCTGCGGCGCACGGCGGCGCGCAACCGCGCCGTCAGTTCGCGCAACTGGAATGGCTTGGTAATGTAGTCGTCGGCGCCGGCGTCCAGCGCTTCCACTTTGCGCTCCTCGCCGCCCTGCACGGTCAACATCAGAATCGGCAGGCGCGGCGCGGCCTTGCGCATCAGCCGGCACACTTCGATTCCGCCCATGCCCGGCATGTTGATGTCCAGCAGTACCGCGTCGAAGGGTTCAGTGCGCACCAGCGCCACCGCCTCTTCGCCGCGCGCCGCCTCGACAATCTTGAATCCAAAGTTTCCCAGAATCGTGCGGAGCGAGAGCCGGATGGAGCGTTCGTCGTCCACGATGAGCAGATTGCCTGAAGTGTCCTGATTCACTGGCCGTTCCCTCCATTTTGAGGAAGCGAAAAATAAAAGGTAGTGCCTTCCTCGGCGTTGCTGATTACCCACACGTGGCCGTGGTGCGCCTCGGCCGCCATCATCACTGTGGACAAGCCGATACCGGTTCCCGCCGCCAGGTGCCGCGTTCCTTCGCTGCGGTAAAAGCGCTGAAAAATCCGTTCCCGGTCCGCCAGCGGAATGGCCGGACCGAAGTTGTGCACCGAAAGCATCACTTCCTCGTGGCTCTCCCACGCCGACACCTTCACCGAGGTCCCGTCGAAGGAGTATTTAGTGGCATTGTCCAGGAACTGTGTCAGAGCCATCGAAAGCAGATCGCGATCGCCGCGCACCGTCAGCGCCGCGTCGGGAACCGCGACCTCCAGCGGACGGCCCGACATGTGCCCGCGCTGCTCCTCGAGCACTTCCTCCACCAGGTCGCGTACAACAATTTCATCCTTCGCGACGCTCATCTCGTCCGCTTCAAGTTTGGCGGTTTGCAGCAGCCGCGTGCTCAGCAGGCTCAGTTTGTTCGCCTCGTCTTCAACCAGAGCCAGCAACTCCTCCTGCGCCTTGTTCAGCTTGCCCACCTCGCTCAACCCGGCAGTCGCAGCCTGAATCGCGGTCAGCGGCGTCTTCACGGCGTGGGCCAGCGAGTCCAGCACCGCGGCGCGCAGCCGTTCGCCCTGGTGCGCCGCTTCCACCGCGGTCTCCTTCGCAAAGACCACGCAGCGATCCAGCGTAACCGCCGTCAGCGAAGCCAGCGCATCTAGCACCAGCCGTCCCAAATCTCCGCGGATCGCAATGGCGCCGATCGAATCGTTGCCCACGCGCAACAATCTGCGGTAGGTATGCGTGGCATGATTCTCGTCGTCAGCCTGGGCCAGGTAGCACTCCTTGGCCAGTGCCCGCTCACTCTCGGCCCAGGTTCCCGCAAGGTCGCACTGGCCGGAGTTTGCGTCGAAGATGGCTACACCCTCGGCGGCAAAGATGCGCTGGATCAGGTGCGTCAGTTGCGGCCCCGGCGCCTGGTGCAGATTGATCAGCAAGGTGCTGCGGCTCAACTCGTAAAGCTGCTCCATCGACGTCCGCTGCATCTGCGCTTCCCGCGAGGTGATTTGCTCGCGCGACGAAAGACGGCTCACCAGCAACGCGCTGATCTCGAAAGAACCCAGCGCCACCCAATCCTGCGGATCGGCGACGGAAAAATGAAAAAGCGGCGGATAGAAAAAGTAATCCAGGCTAAGGCACGCCAGAACCGACACCACCGAGGCCTGCCAGAACCCGCACAGAATCGCTTCGCAAACCACGACCAGAAGAAACAGGAACCCCACCGGCGCGGCGTTGAAGTGCAGCACATACCCCGTAAAGGTGAGGAGTGCAATCACCCAGCATCCGGCCAGCGTTTCTCCGATCAGTTGTCCTCGGGATGTATGGCTCCGCGCTCCGAGCAGATTGGTGATGTGCATGACACCCAAGGCTTTCCGTCCTCGCTTACCCGTAAAAAAAGCGTAGCCAGCAGGGCATCAGCAAAACATAAATATGTTGCAAAGAATCTATAGGAATGAAGGACTTGCCGGCGTGTTTTTATCAATTGACCCACGCCGGCGCTATGCCATCCCGAGCTGGATCACTTGGTATTGGCCGCAAGGCTCTCGTAGTGCGCCGCCTGCTGGCTCATCTGTTGCGCTTCAGAGGCCAGGTAGTCGTAGCGATTCTTCGCGGCGTCCACCGGCCGGGGATACTTCGCCGCGGATCCGGCCACATTCTGGCCAAGCTGCTCCCACTCTGCCTTCTCTACTTGCGCCTGCTGCTCGAAGTCCTGCTGGCGCGACCGGAAATACGACGCCAGCGCCTGGTATTGCTGCGCGGAGTGCGCTTCCTGCTCCATCTGCTTCAGCTCCGAATGGCTGTACTTCACAGGCGTCGACGACTCAGCACGCGCGGCTACGGAGCCTGCAGCCAACGCAATCGCCATGCATGCAACATAAATTTTGGAATTCATTGGATCCTCCTTCTTCCTTCATGAAGAAGCTTGGAATGATTAACGTGAAGGAGGCATGAACAATGAATAAGGGAACAGTAGTTTCGCTCGATTGCTTATGGGATCTTTACGGCTTTCGACGCGCACGCGCTCGCCGCGGCAGCATCTTCATGCCGCCAAGCTATGTGCCGCTCGGTTCGGAAAACCGGATTGACTTCAGAGAACGGGTCAGCGCTCAGCTCTTCAGCGCCACGCGAATGTGCAGTTCTTTTAACTGCTGCTCGCTCACCGGCGTCGGCGCTTCGGCCATCAGATCGATGGCTTTCGCCGTCTTGGGGAAGGCAATCACCTCGCGCAGGTTTCCCGCGCCCGCCAACAGCATCACAATGCGATCGAGGCCCAGCGCAATGCCGCCATGCGGCGGAGTGCCGTACTCGAGCGCGTCGAGGAAGAAGCCAAAGCGCGCCCGCGCTTCTTCTTCGCTGATGCCCAGCGCCCGGAAGATTGCCTGCTGCACGTCTTTGCGGTGAATTCGAATGGAGCCCGAGCCGAGCTCGAGGCCGTTCATCGCCAGGTCGTAGCAGTTGGCGCGCACGCTGGCCGGATCGGTCTCAAGATTTTTCATATCGGCCTCGATCGGCGCAGTGAACGGATGGTGCGCGGGAACCCATTTGCCTGCGGCCAGGTCGTACTCGAACATCGGGAAATCGGTGAGCCACATGGGGTGGAAAGCACTGCTGCCGTCGATCAGATCGGACCGCGCGCCGCGCGCAGCAGCCTTTTGAACAACCTCATCGGTGATACGAAACGCTCCATGTTTGTCGGCGTACTTCTTCGCCAGCTCGGCGCGGAAGTTGCCGGCCGCCGCATACACGTTGATCTCGCGCTCCGACAAGCGCCCCGGAAACTTGGTGTCGCTCGCCTTGATGTGATGCGCCGGATCGCCGGCCACAACGATGACAAAGTCTTCCTCGGCAGCGCCCGTCAGCTCGCGCACTTTGACAGCGGACTCGGGAAAGCTCTTGGCCAGCCGTTTGAAATCGTCGATGAACTTTGCGCCCTTCTTTTGATCGAAGAGCGGGTGATTGTCTTCGCGCTCCTTGCGGCTCAGTTCGCCCACCCGGGGAATGCGCAGCGCGACAATGGGTAGCAAAGGGTCGATCTGCAGCGTAGCCAGCGCGGCATCCGTGAATGCGGAGCGCACATCGGTCAGGCCGGGCAACCGCAGGTCGGGCTTGTCGGTGCCATACTGGCGCATCGAATCGTCATAGCTCATGCGCGGGAAGGGAATCGCCAGATCCACGCCGGCCGCGGCAAACGCCGCCTTCATAAACTGCTCCACCACGCCGAACACTGTCTCCTGGCGCGGAAAACTCATCTCGAGATCCACCTGCGTGAATTCCAGTTGCCGGTCGGCGCGCAAATCCTCGTCGCGGAAGCAGCGGGCGATTTGAAAATACCGATCGAAGCCGGAAATCATCAAAATCTGCTTAAAAATCTGCGGGCTCTGCGGCAGCGCGTAAAACTCGCCGGCATGCACGCGCGAGGGAACCAGGAAATCGCGCGCACCTTCGGGAGTGGATTTAGTCAGAATCGGCGTCTCGATCTCGAGAAAACCCTGTTGGCTCAGGCTTTCGCGAATCGCCAGCGTAATCTCGTGGCGCAGGCGGAAGTTGTGCTGCATCTCGGGCCGACGCAGGTCCACGTAGCGGTATTTCAAGCGCACTTCTTCGTTCTGAATGGCCTCTTCAGAAGGCGAAAACGGCGCCAGCCGCGCATCGTTCAGCACCCGCAACTCGGTGGCCTCAATCTCGATCTCGCCGGTGGGCATTTTAGGATTGATGGCGTCGTTGTCGCGCAGCCGCACTTTGCCCACCGCGGCCACCACGTATTCCGGCCGCACGTGCTCGCCCTTGGCGTGGCCTTCCGGCGTAAGCTCTTTGTCCAGAACGATCTGGCAGATGCCGGAGCGGTCGCGCAGGTCGAGAAAAATCAGATTGCCGTGGTCCCGGCGGCGGTTCACCCAGCCCATCAGAACCACTTCCTTGCCGGCGTCAGCCGCGCGCAAGGTACCGCAGAGTTGCGTCCGTTCCAGATTGCCTAAAAAGTCGAGCACTACTCTATGTCCTTATTTCTGATTGGCTTGGCTAGGAGCCGTTGCCTGGTTTCCCGCTCATTGGGCCAGAAACGCAGCTAGCTCCGCGCGCGCAACCTTGCTTTGTGTACCGGTGGCAAAGTCCTTCACTGTCAGGATACCGGATCGGAGTTCGTCTTCGCCCAGGATCACGATGCGCCGCGCCACCTTATCCGCAGCCTCGAAAGATTTTTTCAACCGGAAACTGCCGTCGCCTAACTCGATGCTGAGTCCGGCGCGGCGCAGTTCCCGCGCCAGAACCAGTGCTGCCGCATTCAACTTTTCCCCCAGCGGCGCAACATACGCGTGCGCCAACTGCGTTGGGGCAGCCTTTTGGTCGGCTTCTGTGGCTTGGAGAGTCAGCACCAATCGGTCCAGGCCCATCGCAAATCCAATGCCCGGCGCCTTGGGTCCGCCAATGGCCTCGCTCAGCCCGTCGTAACGGCCGCCGCCCAGCAGCGCATTCTGCGCACCGAGTCCCCCATGCGTGAACTCGAAGGTGGTGCGCGTGTAGTAGTCCAGGCCGCGCACCAGGCGCGGATTCAGCTTGTACGGCACGCCCGCCGCATCAAGAGCTGCGATGACGGCGGCAAAATGATCTTTCGACTCTTGATCGAGTGAATCGGTGATCTTCGGCAGCGCATCGATGACCGGCTGATCTTCGGGCACCTTGCAGTCCAGCACGCGCAGCGGATTTGTCACCGCCCGTCTTTGACAATCCCCACACATCTTCGGCGCAACTTCAGCCAGAGCCGCGCGCAGCACGTCGTTATATCGTGCGCGATCCGCAGCAGACCCAACAGAATTGAGCTCCAACGTCCATCCTGTGATGCCTATTTCGTCGAGCAGCGTCGCCAGCAATTCGAGAACTTCGGCGTCGCGCAGCGGGCTCTCGCTCCCCGCCGAGGGCGGCCCGATCACCTCCGCGCCGATCTGCCAGAACTGCCGGTAACGCCCCTTCTGCGGACGTTCGCGGCGGAACTGCGGCCCGATGTAGTAGAGCTTCTGCAACAGGCCGCTCTCGCCCAGCTTGTGCTCGATGTAGGCGCGCACCACGCCTGCCGTGTTCTCCGGCCGCAGCGTGAGCGATTGCGCCTTTTCACTCTGTGCCCGCGCGCGATCCTCCCACGTGTACATCTCTTTCGCAACAATGTCGGTCTCTTCGCCCACGCTGCGCGCAAAGAGTCCCGTGTCTTCAAAGATCGGGGTGCGAATCTCGCCGAAGTGGTAGCGGGCAAACATCTTGCGCGCGGTCGCCTCAATGCGGTTCCACAACTCCGTCTCCGGAGGCAGCAAATCCCGCGTCCCGCGCACAGCTTTCACAGTGGTCATAACCTATCTAGTTTAACTGGGCCTTCTGCCGTCGGTCCTGGGCGGTCGTCTACGCCCTCCTCCGGATCGCCTTCACCGGCATTTCGCCAATCCTCTTCTGCCACCCCACAGACGAAGACCTGTCTGTGGGGACCCTGGGCCGGAAAAGGCCACATAGCATCACCCGTGCTGTTTAGATCAGAATGCCAAGCGCTGTAGGCGCACACTCTGCACATGAGAGGCGCCCTGGTCCCGTCAAAACCGCGCGTAAATCCATCGGTCAGTGGCCTTAAGTCATCAGTCCCTAAACTCGTTATTACCTTTACGCCTTTTGCGCTATTACCGTGGGTTTTCCATTTTTGCGCATTGGTAATTATGAGACGATGAGGAAGCATTCTCGATTGGGGCCCAAGGGCTGCACCTGCACATGCACTCCCTGTACGTCTCGAGACGGAAGCGCCCCCACTGCTGTGGTTCTGCACGATCCGGCCCCCGGGGGGTGTACCGGGTGATGATCTCGCTCGGAAAGACGAAAACGGAGCTGTACATGAACTGTTTGGCCGATCGTAATCTCCGCCTTGATGACCGCAAGGTCCATAGGATGCCCCGCAATCTTCCATCGCAACGCGCCGCGCGCCGCCTGGGCCTTCCGGCAATCGCGTGCGCGATGACGCTCCTCTTTGCCGCCGCCTGCGCTCATGCGCAGTTCGGCGCGCTGGCGGTGGGCGCCACGCCGGTCACTCAGGTCATCACGGTCACGGCGACAGTCGCGGGCACGGTCAGCAGTGTAGAAGTGCTCTCGCTGGGTTCAGCAAGCGGAGACTTCGCCGCCAATGGTCCGTCGAACTGCACCACCTTGGCAGTAGGGGGCACGTGCACCCAGTCGGTCACCTTCAAACCCGCTGCGCCCGGCTTGCGTTTAGGAGCGGTAGTCGTTGTGGGCACAGGCACGGTGAGCGGCCAAAAAGCTGTTTTGGGCACGGCGTACCTTTCCGGAACAGGCGTGGGAGGTCTGGGTGTTCTGGTTACGGGCAACCTCGAGCCCGTAGCCGGGCAATTCAAAACTTACCTCGGAGCGTTGGGCGACGACGGTCCGGCAACGCAAGCCGAGCTTGACCTTCCCGGCGGCGCTGTCGTCGATGGCGCAGGCAATCTCTACATCGCCGACGCCGGCCACCATCGCATTCGCATGGTGTGCGCCAGCGCCACCAGCGCCACCATCGCGGGAACCGGGACCAACTGCACGGGCCAAGGCATCATCGTCACCATCGCCGGCACCGGCAATCCCTCGTACACGGGCGACGGCGGGCCCGCGGCCAGCGCCACCATGAACAGTCCGGGTGACGTGGCCTTCGACGGCGCGGGCAATCTCTACATCGCCGACACCGGCAACAACGTGATTCGCATGATCAACGCGGCCACCGGCGTCATCACCACCGTCGCCGGCAATGGCCTCATCGGCAATAGCAACCTCAACCAGGTGGGCGACGGCGGCCTGGCCACCGCGGCGAACCTCAACACGCCCCAGGGCGTCACCCTCGATGGCAGCGGCAACCTCTATATTGCCGACACTTTCAACAATCGCATCCGCGAAGTGAATGCGGCCACAGGGGTCATTACCACCATAGCGGGCAGCGGCTTCACCAACCCCAACGGCACCGGCGGTTACAGCAAGGACAACATTCCGGCCGGCACCGCGGAGCTCAACTGGCCCTACGCTGTGGCCTTTGACCCCGCCGGAAATATGTACATCCCCGACTCGAATAACAATCGCGTCCGCGAGGTGCAGGAGGCGGCCGGCGTTGTCAATGCCAACAGCAACATCGTCACCTTTGCCGGAACCGGGCAGCCGCCGAGCGTACCGCTCACCTGTGCGCCAACCCCGGTACTGGCCACGCAGGCCATGCTGTGGTCTCCCACCGGCGTGGCCGTGGACGCGGCCAGCAACGTATACATCGCCGACACGCAGAATGCGGCCATCCGCAAGGTGAGCGGGCCGGCATCCTCCACGCCGGGCTTTACCTCCACGCTCCTCCAGAACGGCTGCGGCAATTCGTACGTCGACAATGCGTTCACGACCCCGGCGCTCTACGGGCCTACTGGACTTTATCTCGACGGATTGGGCAATCTGTACATCGCCGACACGGTGGATATGGTGGTCGACGAATTGCAGGGCAACTTCGTGGCCCTTGATTTCCCCTCCCCCCCGCCGGTCCTCCAGGGTCAATCCTCTTCTCCCATCTCGCAGACGGTGGAGAATGACGGCAATGCTACGCTCGACCTGACCACCATCGTTCCGGCCACCAACGCCGCGGTGGACTCCGCGCTCGCCAACTCCTGCACCAACGGCGAGCCTCTGGCTGTGAATGCGGACTGTGTCGTGGGCGCGGTCTTCGCTCCCGCGGCCACGCCCGTTCTCACCGCGCCCACCCTGGAGACGCCCAGCATCCTGGTGGGAGAAGACACGCAGCCCAGCGTCGCCGCCGCCAATACGCCTCTCGACATCGAGCTCGTCGCCACGGCCGCGCCGGCGTCTACCACCACGACCACCGTCACTTCCAGCCCCAATCCCTCCGGATTTGGGCAAAACGTGACCTTCCAGGTGACCGTCACCACGGGTCCCAACACGGGCGCCCTGACGGGAACGGTCAGCATCTCCGACACCTTTGGCGGCGCCACCACGACGCTCACTCCCGCTGCTGGCCTGACGCTGAACGCGTCGGGCGTGGCCACCTTCGCCATCTCCACGCTGGCTGTCGGCGTCCACTCCATCACCGCGACGTACAACAACACCAACGATCCGAACCACCAGGGCAGCACGTCTTCGCCGTATCCGCAAACCGTGATTGAAGGCACGGCAGTGAGCTTGATATCGAATTCGACGTTAGTTGCCGGCACGTATGATTCCCTCGTCGGCCAGAGCGTGACCTTCACTGCCACGGTCACCAGCTCCGCAGGCGGAGTGAACCCCACCGGCACGGTCACCTTCTTCGACGGCAACACGGCCCTCGGCACGCCCACCCTGAACGGGAGCGGCGTGGCTACCTATACCACTTCCACGCTCGCCAACGGCTTGCATCAGATCACCGCGGTGTATAACCCCCCCGCGGGCAGCCAGGTGCAGCCCAGCACCTCGAATGTCGTCAGCCAGGATGTGCAGGCGACCTCGACGATTGCCGTCGGCTCCAGCCTGAATCCATCGACATACGGCGCTTCGGTCACCTTCACGGCGACGGTCATGTCCGCGGCCACATCCCCCGCCACGGGAACCGTGACCTTCCTCGATAACGGCGTATCCATCGGAACCGGAACGCTCGGCGGCAATCCCGGCAAAGCGACCTTCACCATCTCTACTCTGGCCGTCGGCATGCATCCCATCACGGTCACCTACGCCGGTGACAACTACAACACAGGCAGCTCCAGCGCTCCGCCTTATCCCCAGGTGGTGCAGATCGCGCAAACCACCACCACGGTCACCTCGGCCGCGCCCAATCCCGGCATCGCCGGAACGCCGGAGACGATCTCTGCGACCGTGGCATTGACCGCGGGCAGCGCGCCGCTTGCTGGCACCGTCACCTTCACTTCGGGGACCACGACCCTGGGCAGCGCCCCGCTGAACGCTTCGGGAGTCGCCACCATCAATCCCACGCTGGCGGTCGGATCCTATCAGATAGTCGCCACCTACGCGGGCAACGCCAACGGCACAGGGAGCGTATCGCCGGCGTATCCCTATTCCGTGGTGCTGGCTACCACGCAAACCGCGCTCGTGATTACGCCCAGTCCGGCGGCGCTGGTCCTCAGTCCCATCACGTTCACCGCGACCGTGACGGGGAATGGCATCGCGCCCACGGGCAGCGTCAACTTCCTGGCCGGTACAACAATCATCGGCACTGTGCCCCTGAGCGGCGGAAAGGCCACGTTTACTGACTCGGCGCTCGCTGCCGGCACCTATTCCATGACTGCGGCGTATCTGGGCGATGCGAACAACGCGCCCAGCACCTCCTCGCCACCCGCCAGCGAAACCGTGGGCACCATTCCCACCACCACCGTACTGGGCACCGCTACCACCACGGGAGTCAATCCGCAGGTAGTTTTGGTAGCGGCGGTTATCAACAACAGCACCGGCCCCGAGCCCACCGGCACGGTCACGTTCTACAACGGCGCTACATCGCTGGGCACGGCCACGCTTGACTCCACTGGCGCCGCCACGCTAACGCCGAACCTGACCAGCGGCGTGAATTACAGCATCGACGCCGTGTATAGCGGCGACCCGGACCACGGCGCTTCCACGTCGCAGACCATCAATATCTCCGGCACTGCATCCGGTTTCGGCATCACCGTCACGCCCGCAACGGTCACCATCCCCACCTCGCAGAACGTCACGGTCACCGTCACCCTCACCTCGAACGGCAACTTTACTGACACCATCGGGCTGGGCTGCGCTTCGCTCCCGGCCTCGGTGAACTGCCACTTCACCGCCATCACTCTCAAGCTGCCGGCGGGCGGCACGGTCAGCACCCAGCTCACCATCGACACCAACAATCCGCTCAGCGGCGGAGCCACGGCCATGAATCGCCACCCGGGAAGCGGCAAATTCTCACTGGCCGGGTTGTTCCTGCCCTTGAGCCTGGGCTTCGGGTGCATCTTCTGGCGGCTGCGCCGGCGTAACTCTCGCCTCCTGACCATGGCCCTGGTCCTGGTTCTTACTGCGGCCGCATTTGTCGCCACAGGCTGCGGCGGTTTCAGCCAGATCACCGCTACGCCGGGTACCTACGTCATTCAGGTCACGGGTACCGGCGCAAGCACCAATGTGATCGAGTACCAAAACGTCACCGTCGACATTACACAGTAGGCGGGGAAGCAGCAGATGGATTTCAGTTCGAGGAAAGCAATGAGCTTGTTCAACGATTTCCGGGTCCGGCGCGGTGAATTGCCGGGGCGATTGCTCCGGGCGAGCGTGTTGCTTGCGCTGCTGGCGCCGGCGCTCCTTCTCGCATCGGCCGGCGTCCTCCGTGCGCAAGTGGTTGCCGCGGGACACCAGGGTGCGTTGAAGTTGTCGGCGGGCGCCTTCGGCTCCGGCGACACTTTCCAATACGGCCCGCGCAAAATGCTCGGCGCCGGCGCCTTTGTCGATGCCGAGACTACGGGCCACTTCGGCATTGAGGCCGAAGGGCGCTGGGTTGAGTTCCACCAGAGAGCCGACGTGCACGCCGAAACCTATTCCATCGGCGGACGCTATCACATCGACTTCGGCCGGCGCTGGCAGCCCTACGCCAAGGGATTGGTGGGAATTGGCAATTTCAACTTACCCTACAACTACGGCAAGGACAGTTGCCTGATCGTGACCGCGGGCGGCGGCGTGGACTACCTCTGGACGCACAGAATCACCCTTCGCGTCGCTGACTTTGAATATCAGGACTGGCCCGAATTCCACTACGGCAACATGACCTCGCTCAATGGCAGCGTGGGCTTCAAGGTGCGCATCTTCTAGGCTCTTCGTCTCTGCGTTTGCATCGTGACTGGGATCACGGTCAGGCTCGCGACCCCACGGTTAGCCTCAGATTGAGAGCGCGGCTTGAGACTGTGCTCGAATCGAGGAGCAAATCTTCCATGGCTTTTGTCGTCACCGATGCCTGCACCAAGGACTTTGTTTGTGTTGCGGAGTGTTCCACTGCCGCCATCGCGCCTGCGGAGAGCGATCCTGCCGCCGCTAACGTATCTCAGGTTTATATCAATCCCGATGAGTGCATCGACTGCGGCAACTGCGCTTCTCTCTGTGCGCAGAACGCGATCTTCGCGTTGGAAGAGCTGCCCGCCGATAAGGCAGACTTCGCCGAAAAGAACCGGGCCTATTTCAACTAAGTCTTCGACCGATTGATCTTGCGCCATCGCCGTGCCCCATCCTTTCGCCTTCTGAATGGCGAAAGGGTGGGATACCGCACAGCCTGTTACTGCGGTTTCGACGCCGGAGGCTGTGCCTTTGCGCTTGGCGATGTCTGCCCCTCAGGTGAAGCCGCTGGTGCTGCAACCGGCGCCGCCACCGGTGCGGCAGGCAACATTGCCGCCTGCATCGGCATCACGGGCAGCGTGAGCGTCTGCGCTGTCGCGGGGTCGTCGCGCAACTTCATATAGAGAACGCCGTTCGCCGGATGCGGAACGGCGAGCCGTGTTCCGGTGAACTGCGGCGGCACGTCGTCCGGATTGTCGAAGTCCGGCGCGGCGGCAAACGACCTAGCCAGGAACAGATTGGTCCCGCTCAGCACGCAGGGCTTGGCCGGCGAACGCGGGCAGCGCAACGCGGTAAAGCCGGGAAGGCGCACCAGCGTGCCCAGCGGCTGCCAGTCGCCGGCCGCGCCGTCGGCGGAGAGGACGCGCACTCGCACCGGCCCGAAGGCCGACGCGCCGAACCGGTCGAGTGGCTTCAGGCTGCCCACTACCGTGTTCGCGTCTTCCAGCATCAGGCCACCGTCGCTGAACGTGAGCATGGTGTGGAAGCTCGAGTCGCCCGCGGCCACTTCCACTTTTTCGTCGCGCGGAAAGGCCTGCGGCACCACCGACCTGAGGAAGAACACCAGCCTTCCCTCAATGGGCAGGTCGTCCGCGCTGCCTAGTTGCACCGGTGGCTGCGGCGCGGAAACGTCGTTCTGCACGCCTTTGCTCAGCAGCATCACCTGCGGTCGCGGCGCATCCACGGTCACCGGCGCGGTCAGCACGCGGCCGTCTTTCAGGTCCACGTGCGCCACATAGTGTTTGCCGGGAACCAGGCTCGTCGTCGACCCGCCCGCGGTCATCAGCAATCCATCCAGATCCCCAACGCGGTTCAGAATCGAGGGCGTGAGCGCGATGTCCTCGATCTGCGCCTTGGCGACCTCGTCGAGACGCGTCCCTTTGAGCAGTGCCGTGTCGTCTCCCGCGCTCAGTGTCAGACCTTCCAGCGAAGCCGCCGCATCATAGGCCTCCATCTTCAGTCGGTCCGGCTGGGCCAGTCCGAACTGGTACACGGCCACGCTCACCGGCCCCGGCGACGCGTCCTTCATTGGCGCCTTCACCTCCAGAACTCCGGGTTTGGGCGACTTCCATTCCAGGGCCAGGGTGGCTTTCCCCGCCGTTAGCGCTTCCACCTTCTCCACGCACACGGTGGAGGGCCCGTCGATGTGGAGCGTGTCGTCGCGGCCCACCACCAGCGCCGATTGATCCAATTCCGCCAGAGTCCATTTGCCCGGCTGTGCCGCCACCAGCTGGTAGCGCGGGCCCTCCCAGTTGTCGAATCCCCACTTGCCGCGCACCACGGCGGTCAGCTCGCCGCCCGGCAGCGCGGAGAGCACCTTAGTGGGAACCAGCCCGCCCTTCCCCGGGTCGGCCGTTACGGGCACGTCGAGCGTGGCATGCTTGGCGTCCACGGACTCAATATGCAGGGTCAGGTCGTGCGCCATCGTGGTGGCAAATAGCAGCGGCGCACCTTCGGCGGGCAGCACCAGCCCCTGCTTCATGGCGCAAAAGCTGTCGCTGGGTTTCACTGGATGCAGCGGCTCTGGCCGCGAAGATCCGATGGGCGGCAGCGCCACCACCACCACGGACTTGGGGTTGATGAACGACGGTGGCATATTCAGCCGCAGATTCAAGCTGTCGGCCTGGGGCAGCGCCAGCGCCGGAATGTACTGGAAGTGCGCGGTGTGCAGCGAGCTCAGGATCCTCGCCGTATCCACGATGGCGCCGATGTAAGGGCTATACGCACCGGCCCCGGCCATCGTCGTCGAACTGATCTCGTTCATCAGGTTCAACGCGTTGCCGTTGGCCAGTTGGTCCACCAGCGTTTGCGCATTTGCGTCGTCGAGCACGATGCCTTCGGAGTTTTGCGAGAGGCACGAGGCCTGCTGATCGGCAGGTTTCTGAAAGCAGCTCTCGTTGATCTTGATGCCCAGGCTGCGCGCCGCCATCTCGGTGCGCGTCTTTAGCGCAGCGGGATCGAACTGCGACGTCACCTTCACGTCGTCCAGGTAAGCGTCCAGCCGCATCCGTTCCCAGCTCGCGGCCTGCAGGTCCTGCGCGGCGCGCACAAACAAGCCCGGCCGCCCGCGCACCGCATTGCGCAGGGTTGTAAAGTCGCCGCCTGTCTCTGGGGCCAGAAACACCAGCGCCTGCTGCGCTTCCGCGGGAACCTTCACGAAAACGCCCTCGTCGCGGACGTCCCGCGTCCACGTCTCCACACGCGTAAACCACTCCGGCGGGGGCGGATTGGTCGATCCCCGCAGGAACACAACCACCAGCACGAAATGCGCGGCCTGGCTCTCGGGCAGGTCGGGATGAATCCACAAACGGTCGCCGGGAAGCAGATTGGGCGTCTCGGAGATGGGCAGCGTCAATTCGCCGCGTTTCACATGCACATCCACTTTTGGACCGGAGAGATCGAAAGGCTGCCCATCGGCGTGCAGAAAGGGGGATGCCTGGAAAAGAGTCAGCAAATACAGCAAACCGCGACGCATATATCTATTTTACGAGCGGCAACGTATAACGGTAGCGAGGCTCCCCCGGCCCAAAACTGTCCCCAACAAGAAGGTTCCTGCGATTTCATGCCTGTTTTGCGTTTTTTGCGCTAAAATCTTGTCACAAATCAGAATGCCGGCTCAACATCGCCCGGGAATGGCTGGAAGCCGGCGCATACAAGCGGTTTCATTATTGCCTCTGCCGTACAGTGAGCAAGTATGAGACCCAACAACAAGGCGAGTCCCATAAGTCCAGCGAGTCGACAAAGATGGTTTATGAGACCGGTTCTAGCAACAATCATTAACTGTAGCCCGAAAAATGGACTGTAACTCCTTTTATTTCCTGGCTGGATAGATGCCCACGTATAGAGAGCCAGCCGATGCAACACTCTTGGCGCATGGTTATTTCGACCACGCGGACGCGTGAAAGCAAGCCTTCTTTATTCCTCAGAACTGGTTGAGAAAAACATAGATCGAAGGTTGCTGCCTTACGTCTGTGGCGCAGCTCCGAGCCGGATCGACCGGCCGGTGTACCTGCTGGCTCTGCGGATACAGGCGGCACTATTGGGAGAGAACGAGATGAAATCGACAAGGGGTTCGCAAATTCACATAGAGAATGGCAATCTCAGCATCCCCGCCGCTGAAGAGATGATCGAAGATGCATTAAACGAGCTCGCATTCACACAGGATCCCGGCCTGGTCCGCGCCTTGCGCTTTCTGGCGCCTCCGGGCTATCAGGCCATTGTGGAGCTATGCAGCGAAAACGGCCGCAGCAAACGCCGTGACGCATTAGTCGACGCCTGGTCGCCGGAGTACGACGAGGTGCGCATCTACTTCGAGCGCATCGAAGGCGATGAGCCCGCCCCCCGGCCGGGTCGCATGTCGCGCGACAGCAATCACGCCCCCGCGGACGAAGAGGACGCCGATGCGGTGCTTCCCGCCGATATGGATGTACGCGTGAAAGAGCTGTGCACGGCGCTGGCTGAAGCCGAACGCGGTGGCCACGCCTTCATCGCCCTCAAGTGGTTCCGCGATTCTTTCCTGCCGCGCAAGACTTATCGCTGGAACCAGCATCCTGACACGCGGCAGACGGTGCTGGCTGAAGCCATTCAACGCGGCATGGTGCTCACCAGCAAGATCGCCAACCCCAAAACGCCCGCCTACCCCACCACTACCATTCGGCTCAACCGCGCTGAAGCGGGCATTCCCGAGGAAACGCAGCGCTTCCAGCCCGTTGACGTGCAGGGCGAGCCCGTCGCCGCCACGATCGATGAGGATCGGGGGATCGAGTGAGCTTCTTTTTCCTTGAGGCGACAGCCTTCGCCAAGCTGTTTGTGCGCGAGCCGGGAACCGATGCGCTCATCCGGTTGATGGAGACCGTCGAGGACAACCGCAAGCTGATTTCGGCTGCCACGCCGCTCGAAGTCTACGCCGCCCTCCGCCGCCGCGAGCGCGCCGGGCAAATCGCAACTGAAGCCGCTGTTACCGCCTTCGAACTGCTGCGCCTTGAATCCGCCCGCATGGTGCAGCAGCCGCTGAATCCGGGTGTGATTGAGGCGGCCAGGCAGCTTCTTGATCGCACTACGCTGCGCTGGCCTGAGGCTCTGCAACTGGGCGCCGCGTTGGCCGCGCGCGACATGTTTCCCGGCACGCGCGTCACTTTTGTCTCCGCGGTCCCTGCGCTGCTCGAGGCCGCCCGTACCGAGGGGCTCGACGCCATCGATCCCGTCAAGCTGCCGGCGCTCGAAACTGCGCTCGAAAGCGAACCGGACAAAGAAGCCGATGCCGCAGGCGACGCGGAATCCTAGCGGTGTTCCTCGGCCTCTTCGACTTTGGCCAGTTCCGTCTCTTTTTGTTTCCCCCGCTCCAGCTTGCCGCCATGTCGCCGATCCGACCGCAACAACAAGAAAGCAAAGACGAGTCCGGCCACGCCCAGGCACGCGAACATGATCTGCGTCGCGGTATAGGTTCCGGTCGCGTCGCGGAGCTTGCCATTCAGGAGCGGGAATAGTCCCAGCCCCAGGTTCTGGATGGCCGTCATCAGGCCGAAGGCCGTGCCCACGCGCTTCTCTTCCACCACCAGCGGAACCGATGGCCACATGGCCGCGGGAACCAGCACAAAGGCTGCGCCCAGCACGATCATGCTGGGGACTGGATTCCAGTGCGTGATGCCCATGATGAGGTGGGCGGGAATCAGCATCAGGGAGCCCACCACCATGAGCGTGGCCCGCTTGCCGATGCGGTCAATCAGGTCGCCCGCGAAGGGCGCGAAAACCATCGACGCGAAGATGATGATGCTGGTCATTCCCGGTGCCGTCGAGAACATGTGCTGGAAGTTGACAAAGATCTGCGACAGGAAGCCGCCAGTGGACTCGCTCACCAGCGGGATGCCCCACTTGTCGTGGAACATGTCGGTCGCCAGCGCCGTGAAGGGGAAGATGGCGCTATAGAAGGTGACGCAGAGCAGCACAACGTACCAGTAGGAAGAGTTGAACTTCTTTATATCGGAGAAGACGATTTTGTCACCGCCCTCCGGCTTCGGCAGCGAGAGCACCTTCTCGCCATGCAGGTCCATGGCGTTGTACACCAGGTTGCAGAGCACACTGAACAGGCAGAAGCCCGCCGCCGCCCAAAGCGCCACGCGGTAGCTGCCGAAGTAGCGGGAGATGAGTTCCTCTGTGTTGAAGCTGAACAGCGTCCCGACGCGGCTGATGGTAAGAGCGATGCCGAAGGCAAGGGCCATCTCCTTGCCCTTGAACCAGCGGCTGATGATTGCGCTCTGCACCACGATCAGCGATTCCGAGCCCGCGCCGAAGATGAGCCGCCCGGCGAAGAGTTCCCACGTGGAATGGGCCACGGCTACGATGGTTGCGCCCACCAGGACCAGCGTGCAGAACAGCAAACTCGCCCGGCGCGGACCCAGCTTGTCATAAAGCATGCCCCCGAAGAAGACGATGACAATGGCGGCCACAGAGTAGGCCGTGTAGAGATTGCCGATGGTGCTGCGGTTCAGATGCAGAGCTTCGATCAGCGTGGGCGCCAGAGCCCCGATGCTGTCGTAGGCAAAATAGCTTCCCAAAACCAGCAGGCTGATGAACATCAGGATGGTAAAGCGGTAGGGACGCCTGGAGGGATGGAAGAATCCCATGAATTCCGGAGCTGAGCTTGCGGAAATGGGCGTGCGGCGTGCGAGATCGGGCATGAACGTGGGACTCCTCGAAGCACGGCGGAGCCTCGATTCCACGCAGCGTGAGGTCCGCAACCTCGAGGATAGCAGAGGCTCCGTACCGGCTCGGGCGTGCTGCGCGTCGCTTCGAACTCAAGCTCGTCGCGGGCACGGTGATCTCGATTCTGATCGGCCTCGCGCTCAAAACGCGCGTCGCGGACTCGCAATGGAAATGAATTGGGAGGGAAGCCGCGGAAGGAAATAGGCAATTTGTTTTTATCGTGAAGCGGAATTGCTGTCACCCTTCACGCTCGAGCCGATCCGCGCACGCGGGGCTCTGCAACAGATGGACGTTCTTCAGCGTAATCAGAACCCGAAATGATGACCGCCACCACCGTGGTGACCACCACCACCGCCGCCACCACCGTTGCGGCCACCGCGACCACCACCATCGCCCCAGTTGCGGCCACCACCGCCGCCACTTTGGTTGCCGCCGCCGGCGCTCCCTTGGCTACCGCTACTCTGCGGCGCGGCGAGCGCCGTGCTGATCTGGCCGAATAGTTGATTCACAGAATTCGCTGGGCCTTGCAAGCCAGAAATGCAAGCCAGCGCAAGCACCGTTACGAGCAGGCCGTACTCGGCCAAATCCTGGCCGCTCTCTGAGACCGCCAGGTGCCTGAACTTCTCGCAAATCGTCTTCAGCATCTTGCTCATCGCGTTCCTCTAACGTCGCTCCATCCTGGCCGCTCCCGGCGCGCTGTGGAAGATACTCCGTCATCTGCAGCGCGGTCTGAGGTCCAGGAATCCAGGGAGTTGCAGGGCAAGCAACCGCCCCCCTCCCCCTGGCAATCAAGTCCTGTGTTTGCAATGAAGCCGCACACGCGGACCCCCTGTCTCTCACCAGGAAGTGTGATCCCGAATCCCCCATCCGCGTCATGCCCTCGCCGGCGAACTCGTCGCCCGTCCAATGGTCAGATGCATAATTCATTTGTCATCAATAAAGTAACGTGGAATGGCTCCTGATCTACTGCAGACCAGATCGCATCCGTTTCCGGCAATGGTCCGCCCGATTTGCCCAGATCGAGCAGTTACTTCCGATTTTCTTCAGCTCAAGGATCGTCCGGCCCAGCCGCCCAGCGACCGAGTCCAGAATCAGAAACTTTCTTGCAAGAGCCGCCCACCCGTAAATGCAAGAGTCGATCGCAAGCAATTCGACCGACGACAGAGGGCCTGGCCCATCATCCCGCGCGCATTATTCCCGCCGAAACTTATTGGCCCGCTCGAACTCATCGCGCAGTACCTGCGTGCGCAGGTTCTCGCGCAAATAGGCCAGGCGTTGTTCGAGCGCCAGCAAGGCCCTTTCCACGGCTTCGGTATTGGTGTGGGCAATGTCGCGCCACATCGAAAACGGGCTTGCTCCCAGCCGCGTCATCTCGCGCAAAGCCCGGCCGCCCACGTCCTTGAGCTCCGGCGCGTCGCCCACTTCCTCTTCCAGCAGCGCGCTCAGCGCCGTGGCCGTGAACTGCGGCAGATGGCTCACCCACGCCACCAGCTCGTCGTGACGCGCGGCATCGAGATCGAGCGTCTTCGCGCCCATCTTCGTCACCCACTCGCGCCAGTCCTTCACCAGAGCCGCCGCTTGTGGCGAGCGCTCCGCCGCGGCATCGTCCGTAAAAAGCCACACCGCGCCGCGAAACAGATTCGCATCACCCAGAGCCGCGCCGCCGCGCTCCTTGCCCGCCATGGGATGCCCGGGAAGAAACGCCGCACGCTCCGGCGTGTTGTACTGCCGTGCGGCCGTCTCAGAGATAATTCGCTTGGTGCTGCCCACGTCGGTCACAAGCTGCTCGGGCCCGAGAACGCCCGCCAGCTTCTCCATGAAATCGAGCGTGGCGTAGATCGGCACGGCCAGCAGCGTCACTTGGCTCGTTCGCGCGGCTTCAATAGGATCAGCGGCGATGGAATCGATCGCGCCCATCTTCAGCGCCACCCGCCCCTGCTCGGCGCCGCGATTCCAGCCCACGATGCTGCCCGTGTAACCTGCCGCGCGCAGCGCCAGGCCCACTGAAGTGCCCAGCAAGCCCGTACCGAGAATGGAGATGCGATCGATCATGATGAGCAAGTCAGCGAGTTAGCGAGCCAGCAAGTCAGCGCAATGCCGACCCGCTGACTCGCTTCATCTTACAGCGTGCGGCCGACGGCCTCGGCGAGAACACGCAACTCCGCCACCAGCTTCTCAAACTGGTCCAGAAAGAGCGTCTGCGCCGCATCGGAAACAGCCTTGTCGGCGTTGGGGTGGATCTCCAGGAGCAGCGCGTCGGCCCCCGCAGCCACCGCCGCCTTCGCCATCGCCGGAACCATGTCGCGCCGCCCCGTGCCGTGAGAGGGATCGCCTACCACGGGCAGGTGCGAGAGCTTCTTCAGCACCGGAATGGCCGCAATGTCCATGGTGTTGCGCGTCGCGGTTTCGTAGGTGCGGATGCCGCGTTCGCACAGAATCACGTCGTAATTGCCGCCGGAGAGAACGTACTCGCTCGAAAGCAGCAGCTCTTCGACCGTGGCCGCAATGCCGCGTTTCAGCAGGATCGGCTTGCGCACCTGCCCCAGCTCGCGCAGCAGGTTAAAGTTCTGCATGTTGCGCGCGCCCACCTGGAAGCAGTCCACCAGCCCCAGCATGGGCTCGATCTGCGCAATCTCCATCACTTCGCTCACCACGCAAAGTCCGTTGGCGTCGGCCGCCTCGCGCATCAATTCCAGACCCGGAATCCCCAGCCCCTGGAACGAATACGGCGAGCTGCGCGGCTTGTAAGCTCCGCCTCGCAGAAAACCTCCGCCCGCAGCCTTCACGCACGCGGCAATCGTGAAAATCTGCTCGCGATTTTCGATGGCGCACGGTCCGGCGATGATCGCCACCTTTTCTCCGCCAATGACCGCGCCGTTCTTAAACTCGACAACCGTGCCCTCCGGCCGCCACGCCCGCCCGGCCAGCTTGTAAGGCGCGCTGATGCGGTGCACGTGCAGTACGCCCGGCAGCATTTCAAACTTCGTCAGGTCGAGCGCGCCAGTGGCGCCTACGCCGGCAAGAATCGTCTGGAACTCGCCTGTAGTGCGATGCACGTCCACGCCCGCCTCTCCCATGGCGCTGATCACGGCATCAATCTGTTCTTCGGTGGCACCAGCCTGCATTGCGACAATCATGACTTTTTCCCTGTCTCGGACGCTTCGGCGCCCGCGGCGTGGCCCAGCGCTCCGCCTTCTTGTTCGGCGGCCTGGGCATGTCTCTGGCTAGCCAGCTCGTTGCGCTGCAATGCCCGCATCACGTCGATGATGCGCTCGTAGATATGCGTCAGCTCGATGTCGGGCAGCGGGCCCTTGTTGGCCGCGCGCACATTCGCGTAGATGATCTTTTCGCGGTTCGGCTCGTACACCGGAAGCGAAGTGGCGGCTTTCAAATGGCCGATCATCTGCGCGGCGCGTGCCCGCTCACTGAGCAGCTCGACCAGCTGGCGGTCCAGCTCGTCGATGCGGATTCGCAATTCTTCGATGGTCATTTCAGCCTCTAGCTACTAGCTTCTAGCTCCTAGCTTAACTACGCGGATGCGAGCTTCGCCGCCTCGTTCGATGAGGAACAAGCTAGAAGCTGGAAGCTAGAAGCTAGAAGCTGCTTCTCTCACCGGGCCAGCGCTGCATGGGGCAGGCGCAGACCCTTGATAAATCGAGCCACCAAGTCCGGCGCAGTTTCCGGTGTCGCGCGCTCAATCAGCTCGACAATCGCGCTGCCAATCACCGCGGCATCCGCAAACTCCGCCACCTGAGCGACGTGTTCCGCATTGCTGATACCGAACCCCACGGCCACCGGCAGCTTGCTCCATCGGCGAACCCGCGCCACCAGCGCCGCCGCGTCCGTGGCCACGGCAGCTTGCGTCCCCGTAATGCCGGTGCGCGAAATGGCGTACACAAAACCTTTGGAGTGCGTGGCAATGGCCTCAAGCCGCGCGTCGGGACTGGTGGGCGCGGCAAGAAAAATCGGCGCCAGATCCACGCGGCTCATTTCCGCAAGATACTCGGCCGCCTCTTCCACAATCATGTCGGTCGCGAGCACCCCGTCCACGCCGGCAGCCTTCGCGTCATCGGCAAATCTCTTCAGGCCATAACGCAGTATTGGATTGAGGTAGCTGAATATCACCAGGCCTGCCTGGGGACGCGCGGCGCGAATCTCGCGCGCCAGCGCGAGTACGTCCTTGAGCCTTGTTCCTGCGTGTCCTGATCCGTGGGCCAGTGCGCGCTCCATGGCGCGCTGGATGACAGGGCCGTCGGCCAGCGGATCGCTGAACGGCACGCCCAGTTCGATCACGTCCGCGCCCGCGTCAATGGCCGCAACTGCAATCTCGCGCGTCGCCTTGAGAGACGGGTCGCCCGCAGTCAGATACACCACCAAACCCGGCTTGTGATCGAAACGTATCGCCATTGAAAAGCTCTAATATCTCCCAAAAACTGGGTGCCCCTGGTCCCTCGCATTGGGGACCGGGGACAGCAAGAAACCTCGCGATCTTACAGTTTCAACTCGCGCGCCAGAATCCCCATATCCTTGTCGCCGCGGCCTGAAAGATTCACCACCAGTATGTCACGCGCCATAAACGTCGGCGCGATGCGCATGGCCTCGGCCACGGCATGCGCGCTTTCGAGCGCCGGCAAAATGCCCTCGGTCCGCGCCAGCGTCATCACCGCATCCAGCGCCGTCGCATCATCGCACGAAACGTATTCCGCGCGACCCGTGTCGTGCAGCATCGCGTGTTCGGGGCCGATCGATGCATAATCCAGGCCCGCCGAAACCGAGTGCGTCAGCGCGATCTGCCCATCGTCATCCTGCAAGACATACGAAAACGTGCCCTGCAATACGCCCGGTGCGCCGCCCTGGAAGCGGGCCGCGTGTTCGCCCAGCGCCGTGCCGCGCCCGCCGGCCTCCACGCCAATCAGCCGCACCTCGCGGTCGTTAATGAACTCGTAAAACGCGCCAATGGCATTCGACCCGCCGCCCACGCACGCAACCACTGCGTGGGGCAGTCTTCCTTCTTTCTCAAGAATCTGAGATTTGATCTCGCGACTGATGCAGCGATGAAAGTCGCGCACCATCGTGGGATACGGATGCGCCCCGAGTGCGCTGCCCAAAAGATAATAAGTCGTCCGCACATTCGTGACCCAGTCGCGCATCGCCTCGCTGATGGCGTCTTTGAGAGTCTTCGATCCCGACGAGACGCCGCGCACCTCCGCGCCCAGCAGCCGCATGCGCTTCACGTTCAGCTCCTGGCGCTCCATGTCCACGTCGCCCATGTAGACCACGCACTCCAGACCGAGCAGCGCGCACGCGCTCGCCGTCGCCACGCCATGCTGGCCCGCGCCGGTCTCGGCGATCACGCGCTTCTTGCCCATGCGTTTGGCCAGCAGTCCCTGGCCCAGCGAATTGTTGATCTTGTGCGCGCCGGTGTGCAGCAGGTCTTCGCGCTTCAGGTAAATCTTTGCCCCGCCCAGCGATTCCGTGAGCCGCTTGGCAAAGTAGAGCGGCGTCGGCCGTCCCGCGTAGTCGGCCAGCAGCGAACTCAGCTCGGTCTGGAAAGCCGCATCCGCCTTGGCCTCTTCGTAGGCGCGCTCCAACTCATCCAGCGCCGCCACCAGCGTCTCCGGCACATAGCGCCCGCCATACACGCCAAAGCGCCCGGGCCGCGACTCGGAGGGATTTGCCGGGAGAATAACCGATGCCATGAGGAACTCCTGCTTGTTTACCCAGGAAAGTGGGGAACTTCTTAGTGTACTAAAATTGCTTCTGAGCCATCGCTCCGACGGCGATTTGCGGCTCGTGCACATTTAAACGAAATACATAAAGGAGGCTAGAGCAATGGATGTCCAGCAGGCAGGTGCGCGAAATGATATTAGACAGCAGCATGAAGAAGATGAGAAGCGGGTTAACCAGCAAAGAGAAGACGGGCGGAAGATCGTAATCGCCACCCTAGCGGGGCTTGCGAATAAATATAAAAGCCCTTGGATAAACGATCTCTCGTTTAAGGCCAACAGAAGAGGAATATGCCCCGATCAAGAAGAAATTCTCGACAAGGACGGAAGAACAGTAGCGAGGCCTCCGCGCGAATGGTTGGAAGATGCGCCGGCCTCCTCAGACGTTCGCCATAAGATTGAGGCGTGCCTAGAGGCGGCAATAAGGACCAGTCGCAGAATGCGGATTTCGACAGGGAGGAATGTGCGCTGAACAGGCCGAATCGTTCGGCACGCCCCCAAAAGGGTGCACGACTCAGCTCGACTCGTTCGGCACTTCATCGCAGCAGCCAATTCTGGGGGGAACGATGTACTCGTCATTCGCGTGGGGTTTTTGGTGGCTGAACGTCGTCGCGTGCGTCTGCTGCATTCTCTATTTGGGACGTAAACGCTTTCCGGACGGCACCCCGGTTCTCCTCACAACCGGACCAATATTCATATGTCAGCTAGTTGCGGCTCTTGTGGTGCTGGCTTTGGATGCAAGTCCTTGGCACCTGATCTGGCTAGCATTTGTATCCGTCGTTGTATCAAACCCTTTCTCTGTGATCGGGCTACATCTATATAGATCGCGGCTAGATCGGCAGACTAAGGTGCACCGCGAAATGCCCGAGCGGGCCCAGGACCAGAAAATAATTGCACAGAGGCGGACGCCCGCTGGCCAGGTCAGCGAGCTAGAGGCACTGCGTCGGGAATCGCGGAAGCGAGGCAAAACTGAAGTCGCTTGCAAGACTGGTGCGCTTCTAGACAGCGATGCGAAGAGAGACATTCTGTACGAGAGCTTGGGAGAACATCCCGCGCTCACGGCCAAACTCCGCCACCATTGGCCCTATTTGGTTCGTTCGAACATGAAGCCGACACCATCGAGAGTGTCGCTAATGTTCAAAAATATGGCCGTCAAGCTGGCAGAGGAAGGGGAACCGTTCGTAGGGCTAAAGAGTCTGGAGTGCTCTTTGCTCTTCGATGAAGGCGGTCCTGACCATTGGGTTGCCGCAGCCGAAGTGCTTTGTGCCTTGCGTGATCGCGCAGCAGCGAGACACGCGGCAGCGGCGATCGAATATCAGGACGCACGCGATGCTGCAATCGAGGCGGGTTTGCAATTCCCACACTACGCAAGTCACAAAGTTCTCCGGGGCCAGTACAAGCGGATGAAGGAAATTATCCAGATCTGTAATCAGCACAAGGAATGGGTAGACACATACACTTTTACGACATCGGCTAATGGGGAGCAATAGACTGTTGATTTCGTCTACCGGTCTGCGCCCCGCCGCGCGCTGGCCACAAACGCCCGCACCTTCGCCGCATCCTTGCGCCCCGGCGCAGCTTCCACCCCGCTCACCACATCCACGCCCCACGGCCGCAGCGTCGCAATCGCTTCTGCCACATTTTCCGGCGTCAGTCCACCCGCCGCAATGAAGGGCTGCCGCCCTTCCGCGTTTTGGAAGAGAGTTTTGCTGGCAACGGCCCAATCGAATGCAACGCCCGTGCCGCCCACCGCTGCTTCCGTACGCGAATCCACCAGCAACGCATCAGTGTTTACATCGCGCGCCATCGCCATCACGCGCTCCGCCGCACTCCGATCGAAGTGCACCACACCCAGAATGCGCAGCTTCGGCCCGAATCTCTCGCGCAGTTGCGCCGCCAGCGCGGCCGGCGCGTCAAAATGCAGTTGCACGCCGGTCAGCCCCACCGTTTCCACGGTGGCCGCGATCTCATCAAATCCTGCATCGACAAAAACCCCGATCTTTTCGATCGCCGCCGGCAGTTCACGCACGATCTGCGCCGCCTGCTCGGCCGTCACCCGCCGCGGGCTCGGCGCAAACACGAATCCCACTGCATCGGCCCCGGCTTCCGCGGCCAGTTGCGCGTCGCCAAGCGAGGTGTTAGCGCAAATTTTGATCCAGAGGCTCATGCTTTGCCCGCGGCGCCCTTCAGCAGCGCAGCCAACGCCTCGCCGGGATCGGGCTGGCGCATCAGGCTTTCGCCGATCAGGAACGCATCGAATCCCGCCTTGCGCAGCCGCGCGATGTCTTCGGGCGTCGCAATGCCGCTTTCCGTCACGCGTATTACGTTCGCAGGAATGCGATCAACCAGAGCCAGGGAAACATCCGGACTCACATCGAAGGTTTTCAGGTCGCGATTGTTCACGCCGATGGCGTCCGCGCCCGTCTCGCCCAGCGTGGCGAGCACGTCTGCAAGCTCTTCGGCGGTGTGCACCTCCACCAGCACGTCGAGCGCCAGCGCGTGCGCCGCCTTGGCAAATCGCTTCAACTCCGCGGCGTTCAGCGCGGCAGCAATCAGCAGAATCGCGTCGGCGCGATGCGCCCGCGCCTCGACGATCTGGTACTCGTCGACGATGAAATCCTTGCGCAGGCAGGGAAGTGGCGCAGCCGCCGAGGCCAGTTCCAGGTTGCGCAGGCTGCCCTGGAAATACGGCTCATCGGTGAGCACGGAAAGCGCCGCAGCCCCTCCGGTTCGATAGCGCCGCGCCAGCCATGCCGGATCAAAGGCCGCGCGAATCAATCCTTTGGAGGGCGAAGCCTTCTTGATCTCGGCGATCACGGCCGGTCCACGCTCAGCCTGGCGGCGCAGCGCGGCAGCCCATCCGCGCGGATGGTGCTCCAGAGCGCGGCGTTCCAAATCAGCAACAGGCACGTCCGCCTTGGCCGCGTCCAATGTGGCCCGCGTCGTGGCCAGAATCGTAGTAAGAAAAGTGTCGGTGCGCGTGGTCATGCTCTACGCAAAGTATACGGGGACCCGGGGTTAACGTTTGGCGGCAGCCGCCGGTTCGGGCACACCCGCCAGCTCCCGCGCCGCCCTTCGCCCCAGCCGAATGCAGTCCGGCACACCGATGCCGTCGTATGCATTCCCGACCAGCCGCAGTCCGGGCAGCGCCGCCACGCGCGCATTCGCCCGCGCCATGCGCGCCTTGTGGCCTACGGCATACTGCGCCATGGCGCGACGCCAGCGCGTCACCTGCGCGAACTCCGGTTCAATCTCCGCGCCAAAAGTCTTGGCGCCCAGAATCTCCCGCATCTCGCGCCGGACAACTTCCACGAGAGCCTGGTCGGTCTCGGCGAGCAAATCGACGCGCTTCATGCCGCCCAAAAATGCGCGAAAAACCGCCTTCCCCGGCGGCGTGCGCCCCAAAAACTTCCGATGCGCAAAAGTACATGCCAGCATCGCGCGGCCTTCCACGGCCGGAACCAGAAATCCGAATCCCTCCGGCAGCGGGCCGATCTTCGCTTCGTCGTAAACCAGGTTCACAGTGATCGACGAAGAATACGGAATGCCGCTGAGCTCCGCACCCAGTGCGGCATCCACCGGCGTCAATAGCTCTCCAGCAATCCACGCGGGCGCGGCCATGATCAGCGCATCGAAAGCCTCGCTGACTCCGCCCGCCTGCACCTTCCAACCCTGCGATGTCTTCTCGATTCCGCTCACCGCAGTCCCCGTGCGCACGCTTCCGGGATCGAGGCGCGCTGTAATCGCGTCCACCAGTGTGCCCATGCCGCCGCGCAGCGCCGTAAAAATGGCCGCTCCGCGGTTTTGGGTTTTGGACGAGTTTTTCGCCATCGCCCGCATCTTCCGGTGCGCGGCCAGCATGCCCCGCGTCAGCGAGCCATACTTCGTCTCCATCTCCACCAGCCGCGGCAGCACGGTTTGCGCGCTCAGTTGCGTGGAGTCGCCGCCATAAATGCCGCTCAGCAACGGATCGGCGAGCCGGTCCACGGCCTCCTTCCCAAAATGCCGCTCGACGAGCGCCGCAACCGACTCATCGCCCTCGCTCGGCCGCGGAGGATGCAGCAACTCCAGCGCCATGCGCATCTTGGTGCGCACGCTGAACAGTCGCGTCAGCGCCGTCGGCACCAGCTTGGTCGGCACCAGGAACATCAGCCCGTCGGGCAGCGCCGTCAGGCGATTGCGCGTAACAATATACGTCTTGCGCGCGGCGTCGTTCGAAGGGATCAACTCGCCGCCCAGTCCCAACTCCCGGCAAAACTCAGCCGCCGCGGGCTTTTCCGTCAGGAACGAGTCGGGCCCGCGCTCCAGCACCGCGCCGCCCACAATCTCCGAGGCCAGTGACCCGCCCAGCCGCGGCCGCTCCTCAAACAGCGTGTACTCCACCGCCGCGCCGGCCGCGCGCGCCTTTTCCAGCTCATAGGCCGCAGCCAATCCTGCAATGCCGCCGCCAATGATCGCAATCCGCATTCCTTGACCTCAGTCCATCTTCGCTGCTTGCGGTGGCATGGTCGCGTCCGGGAGGGGAATCGAGCGGGGCCTCACCGGAGATGCCTGTTCAAAGCAGTCTTTAATAGAATCAAGGCGCGGCCCGCTGGCGGCAAGTGATCAAAGTCACTGTGAGAGCTAAAATCGGAGGCAAGGGTGGAAGTTTCTGTTCGCCGCCATCCCCAAAATCTTGCCAGATGGCTCACATCTAACTGCTGCCCTTAAACTCTCCGCGCGCACCCTCTGCCCGTCCACCGCGCGTCTCACAATAGGAGGCTTTCGATGAGCGCCGAGATCATCCACCGGCTGCATTTTGCCTTTACCATCACCTTCCACTATCTGTTTCCGCAGCTCACCATGGGCCTGGCTTTGCTCATCGTCGTCATCAAGACGGTGGCGCTCCGCAGCGGCAGTGAAATCTGGGATCGCGCGGCGCGCTTCTGGGGCCGCATCTTCGGCATCAATTTCATCATGGGCGTGGTCACCGGCATTCCCATGGAATTCCAGTTCGGCACCAACTGGGCGCGCTTCGCCCGGCTTTCGGGCGGCATCATCGGCCAGCCGCTGGCCATGGAGGGCGTCTTCAGCTTCTTCCTCGAGTCGGCGTTTCTCGGCCTCTTCCTTTACGGCGAAAAGCGCATCTCGCAACGCATGCACTGGTTCTCCGCGGTCATGGTCTGGCTCGGCTCGTGGATCTCCGGCTTCTTCATCATTGTCACCGACGCATGGATGCAGCATCCCGTGGGCTACGCCCGCATGCCCGACGGGCATTTCGAAATGCTCAGCTTCTGGCAACTGCTGCTGAATCCCTGGGCGATCTTCCAATACATGCACAACATGACCGGCGCCGTCATCACCGGCTCGTTCGTCATGGCTGCTGTAGGCGCATTCTATCTGCTGGAGGGCAAATGCGAGGAATACGGGCGCATTTTTCTCAGGGTGGGCGTCATCGCAGGCGTTATTTCGTCTATCCTCATCATCTTTCCCACCGGCGACCTGGCCGGAAAATATGTGGCACAGAACCAGCCCGCGGCCATCGCCGCCATGGAGGGACTGTTCTCGAGCCAGGCCGGTGCGCCCATCATCCTCATGGGCCAGCCCAACGAGGAGACGGGCCAGATCGACAATCCCATCGTGGTGAACGACGTGTTGAGCTTCCTCATCTACGGCACCACCAAAGCCGAGGTCAAGGGGCTCGATCAGTTTCCGCGCGATCAGTGGCCCACCGCGCTGCCGCTGCTCTTCTACGCCTACCACATCATGGCCGGGCTCGGAACGTGGTTCGTGCTGCTGATGCTGGTCTCCGCATTCCTGCTCTGGCGCGGGCGGCTCGCCACTACGCGCTCGGTGTTGTGGGCCTTGCTGCTCAGTTTTCCCCTGCCCTACATCGCCAACACCGCCGGATGGATGACCGCCGAACTAGGCCGTCAACCCTGGCTCATCTACGGATTGATGCGCACCAGCGAAGGCTTCTCCGACACGGTTTCCGCGAGCAACGGGCTGTTTACGCTGCTCGGCTTCATGGGACTTTACACGCTGCTGGGGTTGCTGTTTACCGTGCTGGTCTATCGCGAGATCAGCCACGGCCCCGATCCCAAGGCGCACGCCGCAGAAGCCATTGCAGCCGATTGAGTTCCCGCGGCTGTTCGCTGACAACTGACAACTGACAACTGATCACTGATAACTGTTCACTGAGGTTTCCGTCATGATGGGTTTTATCTGGTTCTGGCTCGTCGCGGTCATGATCGTCGGGTACGTGGTGCTCGACGGCTTCGACCTGGGCGTGGGCGTGCTGCACATGTTTTTAATGCGCACCGAAGCCGAGCGCAAAGCCGCATTGGCCTCCATCGGCCCCGTGTGGGACGGCAATGAAGTCTGGCTGCTGGCCGGCGGCGGCACGCTCTATTTCGCCTTCCCGCTCCTCTACGCCTCGGCCTTCTCGGGCTTCTATCTGCCGCTCATGATCGTGCTCTGGCTGCTGGTGCTTCGCGGTGTGAGCCTCGAACTGCGCAACCACATCGAAGTCGGAGTCTGGCGCGCTCTGCTCGACGGCGTCTTCGGTTTTTCCAGCGCGCTCCTCACCATCTTTTTCGGCGCGGCCCTCGCCAATGTGCTGCGCGGCGTCCCCCTCAACGCCGACGGCTATTTCTTCCTGCCCTTGTGGACCAACTGGCAACCCGGCGTCGCGCCTGGCATTCTCGACTGGTACACGGTCATCGGCGGGCTCGTCGCGTTCACCGCGCTCACGCTGCACGGCGCCTTGTGGCTTTCGCTCAAAACCTCGGGCGACCTGGAACAGCGCGCGCGCAACGTGGTTCAGCCGTTGTGGCTCATCCTTGTGGCCCTCACCGTCGTCAGCCTCTTCGCCACCATCGCCGTGCGTCCCGCCAGCCTCGACAATTACTTTACTTATCCGTTCACCTTCATCATTCCCGCAGGCGTAGTCGCCTCGCTAGCCGCCCTCTGGCTCTGGAACCGCAAGCGCGAGCCGCTAAAGGCCTTTCTCGCCTCGTGCACCTATCTCTTCTTCATGCTGGCTGGCGCCTGCTGGGGTTTGTACCCGGTGCTGCTGCCCGCCACCACCGGCGCAGCCAACGACATCACCCTCACCCGCGCCATCTCCGGCCCACACACGCTGGCCGTGGGTCTCGCTTGGTGGATTTTCGGCATGGTGTTGGCAATTGGCTACGTGGTCTTCGTCTACTCGCGCTTCAAGGGCAAAGTGGGCGCCCACGCCGGCGGCCATTGACACAGAATGTCTCGGAGGGAGCAGGGACCTTCAGGTCCCTGAATCCGAGGGCAAAAATAGGTCCGGCCTTCAGGCCCGGAAATCCGCGCACGTATTCCGCGAACTCATGCTCCCGCGAGGAAAAGCTAGGAGCTAGAAGCTAGAAGCTGCCTCTCCTACAGCTCCACCAGCGTCCCCACCGCCAACGGCTGCTTGAACGCCTCTGCCGTCTGCTCCCGCTCCGGATCCCAGTTCTTCGGCTGATAAATGCAGCACGGCTCCGCGGCCAGCGGATCGCCCGTCAGCGCATAAGCCCGTGCCCGCGACCCTCCGCAGATCTCCTTGTACTCGCACGCCCCGCACTTGCCTTCGAGCCGCTTGGTATCGCGCAGCGCCTTGAAGATCGGTGCGTTGCGGTAGATCTCGCTGAGCGGCGTCTCGCGAATGTTCCCTGCGTGGATCGGCAAAAACCCGCTGGGATACACATTGCCCATGTGCGAGATGAAGACGAATCCCTTGCCGTCGTTTACGCGGCGCGTGGCCCAGCTCATGGCGCGCGTCTGGCCGTCGGCCGTGGGTGCGCCGGCCTCATACGCAGCCCCATGCGGATGTCCGTGTCCGTGCCCCATCTTTTTCTCTTCCAAATTGTGCTGCAGCAGGTAGCGCCGGTAGTGCATCGCTTCCGTAGTCTTGATCTGGAAGTTTGCCCGCCGCGACAGTTCGTAAATCTTCCCAAACACCTGCTCGAACTCCTCACCACTCAGCAAATCGTCCAACTGCCCGCGTCCCACCGGAACCAGGAAGAACACATTCCACATCACGATCGCGAGCTTTTCAAACAGGCTGCACAGATCGTCGAGGTCGTGCGCATTATGCCGGCTAATCGTGGTGTGCACCTGGATCGGAATGCCCGCCTCGCCCGCCCACTCAATGGCCTGAATCGTCCGCGCAAATGCGCCGGGCAGCCCGCGAAACGCATCGTGAATCTCAGGGCACGAGCCGTCCAGCGAAATGCCCAGCCGCACCACGCCGGCCTCTTTCATCTTGAAAATCTGTTCTCGCGTCAGCAGCGGTGTAGCGCTCGGCGTCACGGCCACCTGCACACCCTTGCCCGCAGCGTAGCGGATCAACTCAAAAACGTCCTTGCGCTTCAGCGGATCGCCGCCCGTGAAAACGAAGATCGGAATGTGCATGTCGGCGATCTGGTCGATCAGCGCCTTGCCTTCCTCGTGCGTCAATTCGTCCGGGTGCGGAATGGGTTGCGCGGCGGCGCGGCAGTGCTTGCAGGCCAGATCGCAGGACTGCGTGATCTCCCAAATGGCAAGAAACGGCGATTCGTCGTAATCGATCCCGCCGCGGGCGGGAATGTTGTGCATCGGTTGCATGAGGCCTCCTGGGGATCGCAGCCGTCGGACGCCTCGCTTCCGGCGTCTGGGCGTCTATCGCCCGGGGATTGAACGGCTTCCTGCTCGAAACTTCCTTGAGCGCCACCACTTATCATCAGCGCCCTGGCCGGAAAACCGCTTCCGAGGACCACGATTCCCAACCAGAAGACCAGCTTTTCGGTCCCTCAGGCTGTGATTGAGATCACTTTATGCGCCCAAATCAGTCCCGCTCGCTGCTCCGCTAGACATTTTTGGGAATCAGGCACAAAATCATCTCACGTGCGGCCCTCTTCCGCCCCTTTCCAACATCTATAGTGGCGGAGCAGGAAACCGTTCGCTGAGCTGCAAACGTCCGGATCGAGAGAGGGTGAGACGCATCACCCAGCATTGTGCGGCAAAACACCGCTAAACCTCTTGAAATCTGCAACCATTTGAACGCACCGGAAGGAGGTTCCCATGGCAGCCGTATTGAAGCCAGGTTGGAGCAAACCCTCCACCATCCTCTTCGCCTCCGAGATACCCGCCAACCACAAAGCCTTCGCGTTCGCCCTCGCACAAGCCCAGGAATTCGGCTCGGATCTCATCCTTTTTCATGCCTATGACACCTTGGTCGTGGCCGCGTCTGAGACCTCCGGCGTTCGCTATTACGACTACGCCGCCGCAGCCAGCGCCGAGAAGCAGCATCTGGAGCCTCTCGCGCAACGTGTTCGCGATGCGGGCCTCCGTTGTGAGGTTGTCGTGCGTCCCGGCCTGCCCGCCGACGAAATTCTCGCCTTCTCGCACGAGCGCGAAATTGACCGCATCGTGATGGGTACGCACTCTCCCGGCCCCATCGGCAAGTTGTTGGTTGGTTCTGTGGCTGAGGCGGTGTTGCGCACCGCCAGTTCGCCGGTCTACATCATCGGTCCCGACGTGGTCGACGGAAGCTATCGCAACTTTGCCACGCGCACCATTCTTTGCGCCGTCAGCCTGCACGAAGCCAGCACCGTCGTGGCCGCCTTTGCCGCAGAGCTGGCCGTGCAACATGGCGCGCGCCTCATCCTGCAGCACATCATCCGCCCCCAGGATCGCGCCGAGTTCCTCGCCGGCCGGTCGCTCGATGAAATAGAAGCGGACATGCTCGCGCTGGTTCCCACTAAGTTGCAGGGCCAGGTCGCGATCCAGACCATCGTGGTTCCCGGCGACCCCACGGAGGAACTGCTGTATCAGAGCCATGCGCAGCAGGCCGACTTGATCGTCCTTGGCGCCCAGGGTGCATCCGCTTTTGCCGCCATCACGCGCCATGGTGTGGTCTATAAAACCTTGGCCCACACCCACTGCCCGGTCATCACGCTTTCGCCGGTGGTTCTGGCGCGTTGCGGCTCCAAGTCTGAGAAGCTGCAACCCGCTGAAGCTTATCTGGCCGGCGTTTTCTAACGCGCTGCAAGTAGCGCCGGTCTCCCGACTGGCAGTAGTGGGGGTCTCCAGACCCCCGCCCGCTCTTGCCGCGCTCAAACCACTCTCAGCAACAGCAAAATGAGGATGATCGCCAGTACGAGGCTGATGCCTCCTCCGCCGTAGTAGCCCCATCCCGGCCCCACGCGGTAACCGCCATATCCGAATCCTAAAATCAAGAGAATCAGGATGATCAGTAGCATGTCGTCCTCCCACGCTCAACAAGCCGTGTGGACTTCGATGCCACGCTCCTAAGCAAGGCTGCCTCTCGTGCGTGGATAACCTTCGCCGCGGAGAAAACTCCGTGGGGCACGCATCGCCTTCAGCGAAGCCGCGGCGATTCTTCTCCGCCCCATGTGCGCGTCTTTTTTCCTCGGCTCTTCGCAATGCGAACAACCCGCAGCGCTGACGCGGCGTCCAAGCGTGCTGATGAGCCGTAAACA
The DNA here is from genome assembly GCA_964569985.1 of uncultured Occallatibacter sp. Lineage (GTDB taxonomy): Bacteria > Acidobacteriota > Terriglobia > Terriglobales > Acidobacteriaceae > Telmatobacter. The sequence continues at coordinate 43,159 of CAZMWL010000007.1, read as the reverse complement.
GAATTCACGGAGGTGATCAATGCTTTGGACGATCTTTGTCATCCTTCTGGTGTTGTGGCTGCTAGGTGTGGTTTCGTCGTACACCTTCGGAGGATTCATTCACATCCTTCTCGTGGTCGCTCTCGTGGTGCTGGTCATTCAACTGATCACCGGCAGAAGGGCGGTTTAGCGATCGCGGCCAAAGAGTGAGAAGCGGCATTTCGCCGCCCGGAGAAGACGCAGGCGGCACAACCGAAGATGCAAGCAACTCCAACTTCGAGGTGAACTCATGGATAAAGACAGAGTAAAAGGTGCAGTGAACGACGCAGCGGGACGTGTGAAACGCCAGGTGGGCGAGTGGACCGGCGACACCCACGCCCAGGTGGAAGGCTCGGCACAACAGCTGAAAGGGAAGGTGCAAAAGGCGTGGGGCAACTTGAAGGACGCTGCACGCGATGTGAGCAATAACGCGCATCGCGATAGCCAAAGCGGCGTTGAACACGAACCGGAGCGCGAACCCGGCCATAAAGAGGAGCTGGAGCGCACGCACACCAGCCACAATCGCTAGCCCGAACGCAAACGCAGCAACTGCGAAAGCGGTCGACGAAAACCTGCGAACCATAGGCAGCGGAAGGCGCGGCGCGTCTTTCGCTGCTTTTTGCGCGGAGACTCCGCCGGGACCCCCGGCTGGAGCACGGAATTGCGACTGCGCTATACTGGCGGCAACGGGCAGCCCGCAGCCGGCATTGCTCGTTTAGCGGGGTGCGTCTTCCATAAGGACTCCCTCATGGCCGCGACAGAAGTTCCGCCACCCGAAACAATGCGTTGGCGTGCGGTGGTTCGCGTGCTACGAAGTCCTTTGGATAGTTTAGGTTGCACCCTCCTCCCCGCCTCCTGCTCTCTCTGCGGCTCGCCTCTGCCGCGGCTCTCTCTCGTGCCAATTTGCGATGTTTGCTGGACGGAATTCCCCCTCCAGGCCGGGCCCGTCTGCTCGCGCTGCGGAGACGCGCTCCCCGCTGCGTTCGCAACCGGATTCTCCGCACTGTGCCGCGTCTGCCGCATGGCGCCGCCGCCGTTTGTCCGCGCCGTTTCCTATGGCGTCTACCAGGGCCGCATGCGCGAGGCCATCCACGCGCTTAAATACGACCGCCTGCACCCCGCATCCGCCGGTTTGGGCCGCATGCTCGCCGCAGCCATAGCGCAGTTTGCCGATGAAGCTCCCGCGGACATGCTGGTGATTCCCGTGCCGCTGCACCCCTCCAAGTACGCGCAGCGCGGATTCAACCAGTCGCGTTCCCTCGCCGCTGCGGCGCTGGGATTCCTGCGCAAGAGCCATCCCCAATGGCGGCTTACGCTCGCTTCCAGCAGTCTCTTGCGCCAGCGCGCTACGGAAAGCCAGGCCGGGCTTACTCCGCGCCAGCGCCGCCAGAATGTGCGCGGCGCCTTCCTGGTCTCCGATCCCGCACGCGTAACGGCGCAGCACGTGATCGTCGTCGACGACATTTTGACCACCGGCGCCACCGCGCGCGCCGCGGCCCAGGCGCTGGTCCAGGCCGGAGCCGCATCCGTTTGGGTGGCCACGCTGGCGCGTGCGCAACGCGTCGAAAAATTGGGCAGCACATCGTTCTATCAAGACACGTACCAGGACACGGAGGAAGAACAGCCGCTCGCCGGCGCATCGGCAGCGGACTCGTACGCGGCAAGTTTCAGCACGGCAAGTCTCAGCTCGGCCAGAGTCGGCAAGAGTCGATCGGCTCTGGAGAAAGCATCTTTTTAGCCTGGGGGGAAGAGATGTCGTTGGGGAAAGCCATGATCCACGCGCGCAAGCAGAAAGCAATTGCCAAGGCAGTCGTGCTGGCCGCCAGTGGCCACGAGAACGTGCAGTTCACGCACGCCCACATCCTGCAGATGCCGGTGCTGGTGCTGAATGCTTCCTATGAGCCCATCAACATCTGCGGCGCGCGCCGCGCCCTGGTGCTGGTGCTCAAGGGCATCGCCCGCACGGAAGAGGAGCACGGCCTCTCGCTGCACGCGCAGAGAACCATCATCGCCATGCCCTCGGTCATTCGTCTTCTTGAATACCGCCGCATCCCCCACCAGACCCGCGCCCTCTCGCGCAAGAACATCCTGCTGCGCGATCGCAACACCTGCCAGTACTGTGGCGAGGCCTATCCTCCGGGCGAGCTCACCCTCGACCACGTGGTGCCGCGCTCCCGCGGCGGCAACTCCACCTGGGAAAATCTTGTCGCCTGCTGCCATGAGTGCAATCGCAAAAAGGGCAACCGCCTGCTCAATGAGATCGACGACATGATCCTGCTGCGCGAGCCGCGTCCCTTCTCGCTGCACACCAGCCGCCAGATCATGCGCATGCTCGGCCGCAGCGACGACCGCTGGCGCAAGTACCTCTTCTATTAGCGGCGTCCTGCCTCTAAGAATGAGGGCTTAAATGCGGCTGTCGTCCTGAGCGCTCAAACATTGGATGTCATTCTGAGTGAGTCCGCCGCGGCGGACGAGCCGAAGAACCCGCATTTGCTTTTTTCTTTGAGAATATGCAACCAAACAGTTGCCTTTTGTTTTGCCCCGTCGTAATATGCAACCCAGAGGTTGCATCAATGGAAAACTGTATCGAAAAACGCATCGAGCTAAAGGCCCCCGTCACCCGCGTCTGGAGCGCGCTTGCCGACTATCGCGAATTCGGCGAGTGGTTCCGCGTTGAGTTGGAGGGACCGTTCGTTGTCGGACAGGTCGTCCGCGGCCGTGTCCTGCATCCCGGCTACGAACACATTATCTGGGAAGCTCTGATTGAGAAAATGGAGCAGGAGCGGCTCTTCTCCTTTACCTGGGCGCAAGTCCAATATCACGATAAAGAGCGCTATTCGCCGGACTACTCTCGCGCACCGCGCACCTTGGTTGAGTTCCGTCTTGAACCGACGGCAACCGGAACCTTGCTGACGCTGATTGAATCCGGTTTCGAGAATGTACCCGCTGCCTGGCGCGGCGACGCGCAGCGCGGCAACGATGGCGGATGGACGCAGCAGATGAACAACATTGAGAAATATGTCGCCGAGAAGTCGTAGCCGCAAACGTGCCCACCGGCCGCAGCCCGCGATCCTCTTCGCCGCCCTGGGCGATGCAACGCGCCTCGCATTGGTAGGCAAGCTCAGCTTCGGGCAGCCCGCGTCGATTGCGCAGTTGACTGCTGGCTCGCGTCTCACGCGCCAGGCAATTTCCAAGCACCTGCGCGTGCTGGAGCGGGCTGGCCTTGTGCGTAGTGTGCGCGCCGGTCGCGAAAACCGCATTGCGCTCGACCCGCAACCCCTCCAGGAAATACAGGAGTATCTCCACCGCGTCTCGCGCCAGTGGGATCAGGCGCTCGCGCGGCTGAAATCGTTTGTAGAAGAGTGACCGCAGCCTCGTAGCCGGGTGCCCCATCCTAAACGCGTTTCTTGCGTTTAGGGTGGGAGACCTCGAACCTCAATCCGCATTCTTCAAGTCAGCACAAACGCGCGACGCTCCGGCGTAAAATGGCCGCAATGATCTCACGCTATCTTTCCGCCTTCTTTCTGGCGCTCCCGCTTGCTCCCTCCGCGGCACTTTGCGCGCCTCCAAACCTCGGGCCGAACGTCTTCCTCTTCACGCCTTCCATGCCCGCAGCCGCCATCCAGCAGCAGATCGACAGGATCTACGCTATTGAACAGCACAGCGAATTCGGCACCGCCCGTTTTGCTCTGCTATTCCTGCCCGGCGAATACAAGGCCGACGTGCCGATCGGCTTTTACACCGAAGTCGCAGGCCTCGGCGCTTCGCCAGACAGCGTCCACATCGCCGGCAACGTGCACGCCGACGCCAGTCTCCCCAACAACAACGCCACCTGCACCTTCTGGCGCGGCGTGGAAGGCTTTTCGGTAACGCCCACCGGTGGAACGATGCAGTGGGCCGTCTCGCAGGCCGCGCCCTTTCGCCGCATGCACATTGAAGGTAGCCTCGTGCTCCACCAGAATCGCGGTTGGGCCAGCGGCGGCTGGATGTCCGATGCGCTCATCGACGGCAAAGTGGATTCCGGCACGCAGCAGCAGTGGATCGCGCGCAACACCGAGTGGCGAAGTTGGACCGGCTCCAATTGGAACATGGTTTTTGTCGGCGACGTCGATCCGCCCGCTGGTGAGTGGCCGTCGCCAACGTACACAAAAGTCGCGCGCGTTCCCATCGTGCGCGAAAAGCCCTTCCTCTATATCGATGGGCACGGCAACTATTTCGTGCGCATTCCCGAGTTGCGCGCCAACAGCGTCGGCATCACCTGGCGCGGCGGCGCAACGCCCGGCCGCTCCATCCCTCTCGTCCGCTTCTACATCGCGCATCCCGGCGACACTGCCGCCACGCTCAACGCGCAACTCGCCGGCGGCAAGCATCTCCTCATCACTCCCGGCATCTACGAGCTCACCGAGCCCATCCGCGTCACGCGCCCCGGTACCGTCGTTCTCGGTCTCGGCTTCGCCACGTTCAAGCCGGTCAACGGTACGGCTGCTCTCACCACCGCCGACGTCGATGGCGTGATCCTCGCCGGCCTCCTCATTGACGCCGGCCCCGTGCAGTCGTCGGTTCTCGTCGAAATCGGCCCCAGCGGCAGCCACGCCGATCACTCCCGCAATCCCATCTCGCTCCATGACGTTTTCTTCCGCGTGGGCGGCGCGGGCGCGGGCCGCGCCACGGTCAATCTCCGCATCAATGCCAACGACACCATCGTCGACCACACCTGGATCTGGCGCGCCGATCACGGCGTCGACGGCGTGGGCTGGGACCAGAACCTCAGCGCCAACGGTCTCGTCGTCAACGGCAATCGCGTCACCGCCTACGGCCTCTTTGTTGAGCATCATCAGCAATATCAAGTCCTGTGGAACGGCAACGCCGGCCGCACCTATTTTTATCAGTCGGAAATTCCCTACGATCCGCCCAACCAGGCCAGCTATTCGAGCGGTGCGGGCGTTAATGGATGGGCCTCCTACAAGGTCGCCGACGGCGTCACCACGCATGAAGCCTGGGGCCTCGGGATCTATTCAGTCTTCCGCCATCCCAACGTCGCGCTCACCCGCGCCATTGAAGTGCCGCGCACTCCCGGCGTGCGTTTTCATCACATGATCACCGTCGCGCTCGATAACCTTGGCGAAATTTCGAACGTGATCGACGATGCCGGCGGCGCAACCGCGACCAAGCCGCGCTTTACGCCGAAGCTCGCCGAATTCCCGCCGCTCGCGTCCAATGATCGGAGTCCAAAGCCATGACGCGCACTCCCGCATCGGCGATTTTTCTCGCGGTCATTCTCTTGTCCGCGCATCCCGGACGCACACAGTCGCAATCCGCCGCGCCCTCGCAGCCCTCTTTCGAGACCGCAACCATCAAGCCGACGGCAAATCCCGATCCGGGGAAGGGCTACTGGAACTATCCGGGTCAAGGCCGCTTTTCCGCGCACGGCCTCTCGCTCGAATTTCTGATTCGGATGGCATGGGACGTCGAAGCCAATCAACTCACAGGTAAGCCCCCGTGGCTCGATTCCGACTACTACGACATCGAAGCCAAGCCGGAAGAGAGCGTCACGCTGTCGCCCGATGAGCTCAAGCCGCGATTGCAAAGTCTCCTCATCGAGCGCTTTCATTTAGCGGCGCACTTCGAGACAAAGATGGCCCGCGGCTACGCGTTGGTCGTCGCCAAAGGCGGACCCAAACTGCAGCCCACCAAAGGCAGCAAGTTCCCTAACTGGCGCACCGACACGAGCACTGGTCACCTCGAAGGCCTCAACTGGTCCATGACGTTTCTCGCCCAGATGCTCCAGCGCGCCACTAACGTTCCCGTCGACGACGAAACCGGCATTGACGGCAGCTACGACATCAAGCTGCAATTCGCGCCGGAACTCGAGCCGGATTCCACCCTGCCATCGCTCTTCACCGCCTTGCGCGAAACCCTCGGCCTCGAGCTGAAGGCGCAGCAGATTCCCACGCACGTTCTTGTCATCGACCACATCGATCGCGTCCCTACGGCGAACTAGCTTTCTTGCCCTGTCCAAGGAAGCGCTCCCGAGCCCCATCCTTTCGCGCTTTTTGCGAAAGGGTGGGAGAACACCTACAAATATCTTCTTACCCCGGCAAGTCCTTGAATCTGCAACTGTCCTGCCGCTTCCCGGCTCGTCTCCTCTGCCGATTCCCGTCAAACCAAGTGGTACTTTGCCTCCCACGGGCATCTAATGACGGGAGTGAAGAGGCGAACGGCACGCAAAACGCGTTCGCCGCCTCAAAAGGAGTAAGAAATGATGCTCATGCAGAGATTTCAAGCCCGGGGCCCCTGGCGACGGGTCCTTGTCGCTGGGGTGGAAGCCGCTGCCTTTTTCGCGGCCGCATCGTTGCTGTTGGCCTCGTCTCCGTTCGCAGCTGCTCAAAAGCAGGAAGTCGCGGGAAGCACGGTCATCACCATCCTTCCAGAAAACGAAGCCCCCGGCGGTATTCCCCAGGACGCTTTGCACCTGAAGCTTGACGGCAAGCAATCGGCCATCACCGGATTCACACCGCTACGCGACCCACAGAGCAAAGTGGAAATGGTGGTGCTCATCGACGACGGCGCGCGCTCCAGCCTGGGAACGCAGATGAACGAAATTGCCAAGTTCATCCAGAGTCAGCGCCCCGATACCAAAGTCGCCGTTGCCTACATGATGAATGGCCGTGCCGCCCTCAGCGGGCCACTCTCCACCGATCACGATTCTGTCCTCCGCGGTTTGCATCTACCCGGGGGAGGTGGAGCGGGAATCAGCGCCAGTCCCTACTTCTGCCTCTCGGATCTCGCCAAGAACTGGCCTTCCAGCGACGCTCGTGCGCGCCGCGAAGTGGTCATGATCACCGACGGCGTGGACTACTATGACATGCGCTACGATCCCGAGGATCCCTACGTCCAGAGCGCGCTTGACGATGCACTACGCGGGCGCCTCATCGTCTATTCCATCTATTGGCGCAGTTCTGACCGCTTCGACAGCACCAACTACGGAGCCGACACCGGCCAGAGCCTGATCGCGCAGGTCACTCAGGCCACGGGCGGCTTCAGCTACTGGATGGGGACAGGCAACCCGGTCAGCTTCGCCCCTTACTTTGATGACATTGACCACCGGCTCAACAACCAGTACGAACTGGACTTCATGACGGCAATCGGCAACAAGCCCGAGATGCAGAGCATCAAGCTCTCGGTGAGCGCGCATGCCAAAGTCACTGCGCCGCAACAGGTCTACGTGCACTCCGTCGCGGAATAATCCGCGCCGCGTCGCTGTTATCTAGGGCCTTGATCGCTTGAAGAGAAATCTTCCCGTGCCCCATCCAAAGCGCGTTCTTTGCGCTTTGGATGGGATTGCGCAAGCCTCAATCCGCCCCTTCCACCCGGCACGAAAACGAGCTGGATCGCACAAACCCTAATACGCCAGTGCCACCGCGTCGCAGCGCATCTCGCTGCCCGCCGCGTACACGCGACGTCCGCCTTCCATGCGCACTTCAATGCCCTCGTAGCGTCCGAAACCGCCGTCGCTCGGCCCCATCGGCCAGCCCAGATCCACGAGCGCCTTCCGCGTTGCCACCGGAATGCCCGCTTCCAAACGCAGCAATCCGATCGGCCCCATGCCCGGGCGGTCTTCGCCCATCGACTGCGACGAGCCCTCGTGGTGCCAGCGCGGACTGTCGGCCGCGGCCTGCACGTCCAATCCATAATCCACGCGGTTCAGGACGATCTGCGTCTGCCCTTGAGGCTGCATGTCGCCGCCCATCACGCCGAACGACATCCACGGCTTGCCGTCCATCGCGGCAAAGCCCGGAATGATGGTCTGGAACGGACGCTTGCCCGGCGCGTAAATATTGGGATGACCGTCCTGCAATGAAAAAAGTTGCCCGCGGTCCTGGAACATAAAGCCAAGCCCGTCCGCTACGAGTCCCGATCCCATGCCGCGAAAATTTGATTGAATGATCGAAACCATCATGCCGTCCTTGTCGGCCGTGGTGAAGTACGTTGTGTCGCCTTGGCTCGGCGCTTCGCCCGGATGCACCGGCGTCAAAATCTTATCCAGCCGAATGAGCTTGGCGCGCTCGGCCGCGTACTCTTTGGAGTTGAGCCACGCAATCGGAATCTTCGCAAAGTGCGGATCGGCGTAATACCGCGCGCGATCCTCGTAGGCCAGCCGCTTGGCCTCAATCTGCACCTGCAACGCCTGCGGCGACTGGAACCCGTAGCCGCGCATGTCGAAATTCTCAATCATGTTTAGCATCTGCAGCGTCGCGAGGCCCTGCGTGTTGGCCGGCATGCCGTACACCTCGACCCCGCGATACGTCGTCACCAGCGGCTCTACCCACTCCGCGTGATGTTCGTGCAGATCTTCTGCTGACAACCAGCCGCCGATGCGTTTGAAGTACGCGTCGATGGTCTTCGCAATCGGCCCGTTGTAGAAAGCGTCCCGCCCGCCCGCGGCAATCATGCGATAGGTGTGCGCCAGATCCTGATTGTGCCGCACGTCGTACTCATTGGGCGCCACGCCGTCCGGCATGTAGGTCTTCACCGCATTGGCTGTCTCTTCCACGCCCGAGCCCGGGCGCAAAAACGCCGCCATGTTGCGCTTGATGTAGTAGCCGATAATCTGCGGGGTCGGATCGCCGAATTCACAGGCGTTGATCGCGGGCTCGAACAGTTCCGCCCACTTGAGCTTGCCGTAACGCTGGTGCAGCGCCCACCAGCCGTCGAGCGCGCCCGGCGTGGAAACTGAGAGCGCGCCCAGCGCAGGAATCGCTCCATTCTTTGCCCGTGCCCGCACTCTTTCGAGCGTCAACGCTTTCGGCGATCTCCCGGAGCTGGCCATGCCCGTCAGCTTGCCCGCCTTCGGATCCCAGACGAATGCGAAACAGTCGCCGCCCAGGCCGGAGCTCACCGGTTCCACAAATCCCAGCACGGCATTCGCCGCCACTGCCGCGTCCACCGCGGAGCCGCCGCGCTTCAGCATCGCGATAGCGGTCTGCGTGGCCAGCGGATGCGCCGTTCCCGCCGCGCCCGAAAGGCCTAATGCCGGCGAGCGCGTAGCAAAGCTCGCGCCCGAGGGCCGGTCGCCGCTGTGAACGTCAGGTCGGGTAAAGCGCTCCGCATCGGCGGCCTGAAATTTAGGAAGCTCTGTCGTAGCGGACCCGCTCTGGCCCAGCGCTGCCGCGTCGCTTTGCATCGTGACGGCTGACGCTGCGGCAGCCAGAGGAAGTGTCTGGATAAAAGTACGGCGGCGCATGGCAAAATCCTTTTCCCTATCGATTCGGCATCAGATGATTGCATCCGTGCCCCATCCTTTTCCGCGTTGTCTGCGGAAAAGGGTGGGAAAGCAAGAACGCCGGGTTGACTGCCGGCCCATTCCACTTTCTCCCAATGTAAATGGGCGCGCGCTGCCCCGCACACGCAAGGCAGCGCACGCCCGATTTTTCAAACCACGATCAGAAGACGAACTTGCCGCTGATCTGGAGCTGCCGCGATGATCCACCATCGCTGGTGGCGAAGCGGGTTGATGTGATTTGGCCAAAGCTCGACGACTGTACGTTACCCGATGGCTGGCCAAAGTTGGGATGGTTCAGGATGTCGAAGGCATCGACGCGCAGGTTGAAGCTGAGGCCCTCGCGGATCTTGGTGTCTTTCTCTCCCGAGAGATCCAAATCAGCGAAGCCCGGCCCCGTAAAGGCATTGCGCTGCATGGTGCCCAGCGCGGTGTAAACGGTGGGTGCGGTGGCTGCCGTGGAACTGGCTTGCGTGCCCTGAATTTCAATGGCGCAGGCCGAGGTCACGTTGGTGATGTCGCAAATCGTGCCGCCGTAGCCTAGACCGGTGCTCTGGAATAACGTGACGTTGGTGATTCCAGGCAACTGCTGCTTGGAACGGACTACGGGCCCAAGCTGCGTCGGACGAACAATGCCGGTGATGCCGTTGAAGCTTGAGCTGCTTGCCAGGATATTGACCGGGTTTCCGGTCTGGTACTGGAAGATGGTCGAAAGCTGGTAGCCCGAAACCAGGCGGTTGCGGTGAAAGGGCAGGTTATAGACCGCGGTCCCGGCGAAGTGCAGGCGCACGTCGAAGTCCGACAGGCCAAGATTCTCCTGGGGGTTGGTGCTGTCGGGCAGAGTCAGCCCGCCCTGCGACCCAAGAGAGTTCAGGTCCATCGACTTGGCCCACTCGAAGTTGGTGCTGAAGTCAAGGCCGTTGCTCATGTTCTTGCCGAGCACTGCCCACAGGGCGTTGTAGTCGGAGTAGCTGTTGCTGGTCCGGTAGCCGATGTTGGAGGCGATCGCCCCGCCCGGCCGGATAGGACTGGTGGCCGCGAGCGCGGTGAACGGATGCACCTGTGTAGCGCTGGTTGCGCCCGTCACCTGATTGATGTTGGATTCAACTTCGAGATGGCGTCCCACCGAACCGTCGTAGTAGAGCTGGGCAACCAGTCCCCACGGCAGCGCCTGTTGCAGGTTCAGGTTGAAGCTCTCGATGTACGCGTTGTGGTATTTGGGGTTGACGCCGTAGAGCGAGATGCCGGCAGCCGCCGCGTCGGCATACAACGACGATACGGGAATGGCAGCGCCATTATAGGAGACCGCGGTGCTGAAGGGAGGGTTCGATGCCATCCCGACGACCACGCCCGCAACCGGTTGGTCCACCAGATAGGCATAGCCGCCGCGCAGCACGGACTTGCCGGTGCCGAAGATGTCCCACGCAAATCCCACCCGAGGCTCGTAGTTGTAGTTCTGCTTGTAGGCGGAGTTGGCCGCGAGACCGTTGGTGCCCACCTGGGTGAGTGTGACAGTGGAGGGGTTGAAGATGGTGAAGCGATTCTCTCCCTCTACTGGGGTTCCGTTCCACTCGAAGCGCAGTCCGTACTCCAGCGTAAAAGTGGGAGTCAGTTTGAAGTTGTCCTGCACGAATGCTCCCATGGAGTCGGCGTAGACGCGGCTGTCGACGATGTTCGGCTGCACGCTGAAAACGGTGGTCATGTCCTGTTCGAAAAGATCCGCTTCGGTCGCGGTTAGCGCCGCGGCCGCGCTCACAGTCGAGGTCGTCAACGATGTCGTGTAGGTCAGCGTCCCGATGTTTCCGGTGAAGCTGGCCACCAGGTAACGGCGGAACTCGCCGCCCCACTTGATGGTGTGCTTGCCCTCGAGCATGGAGACCGTATCCGACAGGACGCCGGTGGTGTCGGCGCGCCCTTGCGGAAAGCCCGATGGACCACCGAACACCATCCCGATATCAGAGAGCGTGGTCTGAGGCAGCCCGACATTGCCGCTGAGGCCGTCGGCGATGCCGACGCTGCTGGGGCTGATGGTATTGGCGGGGTTGAAGGCGATGTTGATGCGGTTGAATCCGAGGCGCGCCTCATTCACCAGGTTCGGATTGAAGATGTGGGTCTCGCTCAAGGTGCCAATCTGCCGGTGCGCGTGCCGATGGTCGCCCCAGCCGGGAATGGTGTCGCCTTGCAGCGCCGGCTCCGTACGGACGTCCTTCTGGAAGGCATAAAAGCCGTGCAGGGAGTCGGCGGCGCTGATCTGGTGGAGGATGTCGACCGTATATTGGTCGATATTCACCGGCCCGGGAGTAAACGCGACATAGTTGTTTCCGCTATTGGGCGGCGGGATGAGGGCCGTGATCGCGTTCGCAGCGGGTTTGCCAGCGGCGACGACCGCGGCCCGCTGGCTCGGAGAGTAGACAGTTTGTCCCGATCCGTTCGTGGACGTAGTCGCAGCGTTCGATAGGACGGTGCTGTTCTGCAGGATGCCCTGATGCTGGCGTAGGCCCTCGTAGCTCCCATAGAAGAAGGTGTGGCCCCTCCAGATCGGACCGCCTACGGATCCGCCGAAGTTGTCGCGCTTCAGCGGAGCCTTATCGCCGGTGTTGGCCACCAGCGGCAGTCCGGTGGCGGGGTTAAAGCTGCGATTGAAGTAGTTGCGGGCGTCGAGAGCTTCGTTGCGGAAGTAGTCGAATCCCTCGCCGTGGAACTTGTCGGTGCCGGAACGGGTGGCAACGGTCACGATGGAGCCGTCGCTGCGGCCGTATTCCGCGCTGAAGGTGGAGTTGTTCTCCTTGAACTCCGACGTGGTGCTGATCGACGGCTGAAAGGTGATCTGGTTTTGGTCGATGTCGTTGAGGTTGATGCCGTTGATCTGGAAATTGACGGAGTCCTCGCGATTGCCGGCAGTTAGAAACGAATTGGCTCCCAGGCCGCGGCTCGGCGATGTCAAGCTGCCCGCCGTGTCGGCAACAACGCCGCCGGGTGTCAGAACCGTCAGATCGAGAAAGTGACGGCCGTTCAGTGGCAGGTCCTGCACCGAAGTGTTGTCGATGACCTGCCCGACGGTGATGGTCTGCGCTTCAATCTCCTGCACCGCACTTTGTACCTGCACTGTCACTCCGGCAGCGGATACAGCGAGGCGCATGTTTACCGTCACCTCCCGGTCGACGTCCAATGTAACTTTGGATACGACATAGGAGCTGAATCCGGAGGCGGAGGCATCCACTTTGTAGTCGCCGGGCTGAAGCGATGGCACTACATAGATGCCGTCCGCGTCGGTCTTCACAACGCGGTCCAAACCGGTACCGAGGCTATGCACGGTCACCTGGGCGCCGACTACCACTGCGCCGCTCGGATCGGTTACGGTTCCAGAAAGGCTGGCTGTTGATTGCCCCCACGCCGCCAGAGCGCAGGCTGCAAGCAAAAACACGAATGTTGTAACGCGCGTGAACTTCATTCTGTCCTCCTGATAAGTGAATCGGTATGCGTAAACATCATCCCCGCAGCCTGCTTGCCATCGCTGCTTAGAGATGACACTACTCGTTGAGTGGCGGTTCTCTCTCGAAAAGGCCACCTTGCATTGCGCCATCTCTTCGATGTGCGCCGTGGAAGCGTTCTTACGGTGCAGGGCTGCTCAGCGAGGAACACGTTTCCCTGCGCCTGAACGCCCTAAAAAATGTGATCCGCGGGGGATTCTGCGTTCAGAGGTTTCTTCGTCTGCTTTGGTCTGTCAGCGACCGAACTCGTGAAATGCCGTTGGTCAAAAAAGCGAGAGTTAAAAAAACATCGCCTGCGCTGGGGCAGGCTTGAACGGGGCAAGTTACGTCAGCAGGAGCACTTTCGCGAAAGAACGCCCGTACCGGCAGTCATTCCGAACGTGCAAGTTAGATCGGAGTATACGGAATGTCTATCATTTGCGCAAGAATTTTCGATGGGAATTCATAGCGGATCCGGCCCCCTGCAATGGCTCTGGCCCCGGTTTTTTGCGCGGGCGACCGCATCAAGATCGTATAAGGATTCCGCTCGCATCCGGCAAGCCGTCTGCCCGTTGATTGACCCTCCCGGAATCGAATCCCTGCACCCAAACGCGCTCTTGCGAATCTATTAACGTGTAGGTACCACCGGGTTGCCACCGGAATCTTACGGCCTGCAACCGATCCGGCGGCAAACTAGCGCTGTTCTTCCCCGGCCCGTCGACATCCGAAACGCTGCAAGATCCAAAACCAATCAACGCCTCAGGAGACCACTGTTGTCCGCGATCGACTCCACAATGCCCGCACCGCCCTCCGGCCTCTCCGGCGCGGGTGCGCGGAGTCTGGCGAAGGCCGAGGCCCGGCCGGCAACGCTCGCCAATCCCGACCTTCATGCGCAGTGGAAACCCAGAGTCAATCCCTGGCTCATCGCCATGACGGTGGCGCTGGCGGCCTTCATGGAGGTGCTCGACACCTCCATTGCCAACGTGGCGTTACCCCACATTGGCGGCGCGCTGGGCGCCAGCACCGATGAGGCTACCTGGGTCCTCACCAGCTATCTGGTCTCGAATGCCATCGTGCTGCCGCTCGGCGGATGGGCCAGCTCCCTCATGGGCCGCCGCAACTTCTTCGTCCTTTGCATCAGCGGCTTTACCGTCGCAAGTTTTCTGTGCGGCGCGGCTCCGTCGCTGCCCATCCTGCTCTGTTGCCGCGTCCTGCAGGGCGCGTTTGGCGGCGGCATGCAGCCCATGGCGCAGGCCATCATGGCCGATTCCTTCGAGCCCCACAAGCGCGGCCAGGCCTTCGCGCTCTACGGCCTCGTCGCCGTGCTCGCGCCCTCCATCGGCCCTACGGCCGGCGGCTGGATCACCGACAACTTCTCCTGGCGCTGGATCTTCTTCATCAACATTCCTGTCGGCATCCTGGCCTTCATCCTCGTCACCCGACTCGTTGACGACCCGCCGTGGATCAAAGCCGATCCCTCGCGCCTGCGCCACATGGATTACATGGGCCTCGCCTTCCTCGCGCTGGCCATGGGCGGCATGCAGATCATGCTCGACAAGGGCGAAGAAGATGCCTGGTTTTCCTCGGACTTCATCTGCTTCTTCGCATTTCTCTTCATCGTCGGCATCATCGGTCTCTTCGTCTGGGAGTGGCGGCAGAAAGATCCGCTCATCAACTTGCGGCTCTTCCGCTTCCGCAACTTTGCCATCTGCTGTTTCCTCATGATGCTGGTGGGCGGCGTGCTCAACGCCAACACCGTCCTGCAGCCGCAGTTCACCCAGCAGTTGCTGGGCTGGACAGCAACCACGGCCGGTCTGGCCCTCACCGCCGGCGGCGTCACGCTGCTCTTCATGATGCCGTTGGCAGGCTTCGCCACGGGAAAGATCTCCGCGCGTTATCTCGCCGCCTTCGGCTTTGCCATGCTCGCCATCACATTCTTTTACGCGGCCGACGTGACCAATCTGCAGATGAGCTTTGCTGAGGCGTCGTGGCTGCGCGTGGTGCAAATGTTTCCCCTGCCGTTCTGCTTCATCTCCATTACCACCGCCGCTTATGTAGGTATGCCCAGGGAGCAGAGTAACCAGGTCGCCGGCCTCATCAACTTCGTGCGCAATATCGGCGGCTCCATTCTCATTGCCATCACCAATGCTCAGGTCACCAGCCGCTCCCTCTGGCATGAGCAGCACCTGCAGCAATCCATGCTGCCGGGAACCGTTGCCTACGACCAGCACTTCAAGACGCTCACCGGATTCCTCGGCAACTCCTTTGGCGCCGTAAACTCCAGCCACATGGCGCTGGCGCAGATCTACCAGCAGTTGAACCAGCAGGCGCAGACGCAGGGCTACCAGGATGTCTACATGGAATTGTCCTGGGCCGCCGTTGTCCTCGTTGCGCTGGCCTTCATGCTCGGCAAGAACCGTCCCGGCGCAGGCCCCGGCGCGGGCGCCGTCCACTAGAGCGCCGCGGCCATAATGTCATTCCCAGATTGCATCCCCTTCCCCGTGCCGGAAGCCGTTGTTTCCAGCCGGATTCGTCGATGTGCTCCATCCCATAGCCCCACTCCTCTCAATCGGCCTATAATGCTGGCAGAATTCACTCAACACAAAGATGCCCGTTTTTGCTGACATCTGCTGAGGAGGGTGTGATGTTGAAGTCGTCTTTGCTCTTTTTGGCGGTGGCCCTTTTGGTCGTCGTGTGCCTGCCGATTGCGGGCCGCAACCCGCAAGCTGCCTCGCCCGTACCCGCGCTCGCTCCCGCGCAAACTACCGCGCCCGCGCCCACGCCTTCTGGCAAGAATCCCGTCAAGCCCAACGCGGAATCGCAAGCCAAGGCCAAAATGCTCTATGCACGGGACTGCGCCCTTTGCCATGGCGACAATGGCGACGGAAAGAACACCATGGGCCTCGTGATGGAAGACTGGACCAACCCCGCTACACTTGCCGGCAAGCCCGACAGCGACCTGTTCGCTACCATCCGCAACGGTAAGGACAAGATGCCCCCCGAGGAAGTGGGTCGCGCCACCGACACCGAGGTCTGGAACCTGATCATCTACATTCGTTCGCTTTCAAGGAACCAGCCGCCGGCTCCGGCCGCGGTCCCGGCCCCCGCTTCAGCTCCGGCTGATGCCCCGGCTCCGGCACCCGCGCCGCCCACAAACTAGCTTTCGCGGCATCCTTCATCCGCCTTTGTAGCGCCGGTCTCCAGACCGGGGCCCCTGCGGCAGGTCTTCGTCCGTGGGGTGGCTGACCGGCTGTAGTGCGGGCCTCCCGGCCCGCACTCCGCGCCAACTGTCGCATCCGCTATCCTGTTGGAGCGATGACGGCAACCACGGAATTTCACGGCAAATGGGCGCTGGTGACCGGAGCCAGTGCGGGAATCGGTGTGGCTCTGGCGCGCGAGCTCGCGCGGCGGGGCGCAAAGCTCATTCTCACCGCGCGACGCAGGGAGCGGCTGGAATCGCTCGCCGCCGAGTTCGCCGCCGAGGGCGTTGAAACCCGCACCGTGGTTGCGGACCTGAACGATCCGGCCGCGCCCCAGCAAATCTACGACGCCACCGAGGGCGCCGCGCTCGCCGTCGACATCCTCATCAACAACGCCGGCCTCGGCCAATACGGCGCATTCCACTCCAGCCCTCCCGAGCAGGAATTCAGCATGGTCCGCGTCAACTGCGAGGCCGTGGTGCGTCTCTCGCGGCTCTTTGTTCCGCGTATGGTCGAGCGGCGTCGCGGATGGGTGCTTGTCGTTGCCTCTACGGCCAGCTTTCAGCCGGTGCCCTATCTCGCCACCTATGCCGCCACCAAGGTCTTCGACCGCTTCTTCGCATTGGGACTGGCCGAAGAAGTCGCGCCCTACGGCATCAACGTCACCGCGCTCTGTCCTGGCACCACGGAGAGCGAGTTTTTCGAAGTGGCGCGCGCCGGAGCCTTTCGCACCCGCAAGCTGCAATCCGCGGATGAAGTTGCTCGCCTCGGCCTCACCGCACTCGCGCGCGGCCAGCGCACCATCCTCCCCAAGTGGAGCGGCCGCTTCACGGCATTCCTCGTCCGCTTTCTTCCCGTCGGCCTCATCACCCACTTCGTCGAAAAAGCCGCGCGCCCCAAAAACTAGGGAGCAAGGGAGCAAGCGAGCGAGGGAGCGAGGAAAGCCAGGACTTCGGGCTTCTGGACTACTGGGTCGACGCGCCAGTCAGCTTGAACGAGTCGAAGAAGTGATTCACGTCTTCGTCGCGCCGGGCGCTCGGTGCAGGGACGGCCACGATCATCATGTAGAGCTTGGTTCCCTTGAGGATCAGCCGTGCATTAAACAGGCCGCCGCTCTGGTTGCGCCCGCTGAAATCCCGCGCCGGATAGCCCAGGTAGTTGGCGCGCGACTCCCCCATCAGCGTGGTCTGGGTTCGCGCCAGCGCGCCATCGCGCGCATTATCGAGTGTGCGTTCCACCACCTCGCCGCTCGCCCGTTCCACCGGGGGATTGTCGTCCCACGCGATCCCGTAGGTTGTCTCCGCGTTGGGCGTGGCGACGAGCATGTCCATCTCCTCGGCGCCGCCCTTCACGTTGTAGGCGGGAATCTGGATCTCGCTAGAGTCCGATGGCATGTCGATATTGAATCCATCCTGGATCCGGTTCACCGCGTGCCACGAGACGTGCGCCGGCTCGAGATCGGTGTTGGTTTCCTCCGTGGGCACGCCGCCCCCTGAGTTGCCCAGCCCCAGCCAGGCGCGATGCTCGTATACGTAATACGCGATCACCCCGACCACGACCACGATCAGCACGAAGTAGAGCAACCTTTTCACAATCTCAAGAGTGCTCGATCTGTGCCCGTGCGCGCAAGCCTTTTGCCTTCTTTTGCCTGCGGGGGGTGCCAGACAGGTAAAAGCGGTTCTCCACTTGCTTTAAGACGAAACCTCGGCCGCAAAGTGGCTTTTTCATCAAGGAAAAGCCACCTCGCACTGCAATGAAAATGTTGCATATGGATTGGAGAACCGCTTTAAGAGCCGCCCGCCCGGCCCGATTTCGTTTTTTTCGGCCCATTGATCAAAGCCTTGCAACCTTTCCCCGGGTTTTGCATCTATCTAGGTAATTAGCAGAGGCTTCCCCATGATTTCCCACCAAAGCAAGACAACTCTCTCTTGAGGGTTCTTCGGAACCTCTTCCCAAAATCCCCCCTGGACACCCTTCCTTAACTGCCTCTCGAGCGGGCCTACCGGAAGGTAGGCCCATTGCTTTTTTCGGCCTTGCCGAATCGCTCCGTCAGTCCCGCAGCCCCGAAATCCCGTGGTCCTTGTCTTCTCGCTCCCTTGCTCCCTTGCTCCCTGCGGTATGAGAATCAAAGCTGCGATGCGGCCTTCTTCCCGTCCTCCATCTTCCGATCTTCCAAACATCGAGCCGCTCGACGCCCTCTTTCGGCAGGCGGGCCTGGTCCGTAACCCGCGCCGCCCGCAGCCTCGCAGCCCCCGCCCGCCCCGTCCCGCCAGTTTTGTCCGCGCCGCTCCTGAAGAACTCGCCCCGCCCCGCCCCGTTCCTCGCCGCGCCTCCAACGGCGTCGAATGGCTGCCCATTCCCGGCTGGGATTTTTCCTGGCTTTGGAGTGGATTCAGTACGCGGGCCGGAGGCCTGAGCCGCGCTTATTGTGCTGAAGACTCGCCCGGTGAGCTGAATCTCGGCTTTACCGCGGCCGATGATCGGGACACTGTCCTCGCCAACCGCCGTCTGCTGGCCGAAGCCGTCACCGGCGACGCCCAAACCCCGATCCTCGCCCTGAAGCAGTTCCACTCGAACCTTGTGGTCCACGCCGCCCGTTCCGATGCCGCCCGGTCGACAAGCGCCGGCGCAGGCCGGCAGGGCCCTCGCCGCGCCGACGGCCAAATCACCGCCGAGCCCGGCGTGCTGCTTGCCGTGCAAACCGCCGATTGCATCCCGGTTCTGGTGGCCGATCGCAGGCAACGCATCGTCGCTGCTTTCCACGCCGGCTGGCGCGGCACCGCCAAGCGCATCGTCGAATCCGGCATAGGCCGCATGCGCCTCGACTTTGGCTGCCGTCCGCAGGACCTTATCGCCGCCATTGGTCCCGGCGCTTCCGCCTGCTGCTATTCCGTGGGCGAAGAGGTGCTTTCAGAATTCGAATCGCAGTTTTCTTATGCGCGCGAACTCTTCCACGAAGTCTTTTCCTCTGACCCCGTCAAAACCAGATACCCCATGCTGTTTCTGACGCAACGCGCACCCGGCCACTCGCCCATCGGGCCCAGCCTGCACGTGGATCTCGTCGAAGCCAACCGCCGTCAGTTGCTCGACTGCGGGCTTTCCCCGCGCTCCATTCAGGTGGTAGGCGGCTGCACGCAATGCCAGGGGGATCTATTCTTCTCGCATCGCGCGTCCCACGGCCACACGGGCCGCATGATGGCCGTCATCGGCATCCGCGAAGCAGGCAAATCCCGCCAAGCCGCAAAAGTCCGCTCCCGCCGGCCGCAAAAATAGCTGGATTTTGATGCGTGGTTTGTGTAGCGCCGGTCTCCAGACCGGCTGTAGTGCCGGCCTCCAGACCCGCATTCATCCGCAGATCACTACGAAATCTTCGGGTCAGGCCCTAGGCTTTTGCTGCCGCCTCGCCTGGGTTCACCAGGTCGCGCAATTCCTTCGACGGCTTGAAGTAGGGAACTTTCTTGGCTGGCACTTCCACCCGCGCGCCGGTCTTGGGGTTGCGGCCAATGCGGGGATTCCGTTGGCGGATGCGAAACGAGCCGAAACCGCGAATTTCGATCTTGTCCCCGCTTTGCAGGGCGCCGATTACGGAGCCGAAGATGGTTTCTACGATCACTTCGCCGTCGCGCCGGGTCAAATCGCCCAGGGCTGTTACCTTCTCCACAAGGTCCGCCTTTGTCATCTCGCTTAAACCTCCGCACTCAGCATAAACGGATTTTGCCGGGGTGCGCGCGAAAAAGCAAGCCCTCTGTGAGAATTTATCCTTTGCGCATCAGCAGTTTGGGGGCACAATCCGGGGCCTCACCCGCCGCCCCGGCCCAATCCCGAGGGGTGCGCTATCATGTCCCCAGAGACTGCCCTTTGCACAACCGCCTCCGATTTCGCCCGCGGACTGTGCCCCGGGATGGCCTGTGCCAGAATGCCCTATCCGGCCTACAGCATCGTAATTCCCGCCTATAACGAGGCCGCGCGCATCGGGAACGCCCTCCAGCAAGTCGTCGCCTGTGTCCGTGAACGCGGCTGGAACGCCGAGGTTGTCGTGGTCGACGACGGCTCCCGCGACCAGACCGCCGCAATCGTCCGCGCCTTTGCCAAAGACAATCCCGAGGTCCGGCTGCTCCAGAATCCCGGCAACCACGGCAAGGGCTACAGTGTGCGCAACGGCATCCTCCACTCCTTCGGCGAAGTGGTCATGTTCACCGACGCCGATCTCTCCGCGCCCATTGAGGAAGCCGACGGTCTGTTATCCGCCATCGCCGCTGGCGCCGACATTGCCATCGGCTCCCGCTGGCTCGAGCGCACTCGCCAAACCATTCGCCAGCCGCTTTATCGGCAATTTTTCGGACGCTGCTTCAACGGCGTCACCCGCGCCGTCATGGGCCTTCCCTACGCCGACACGCAATGCGGATTCAAGGCCTTCACCCGCGCCGCCGCACAAACCGTCTTCCAGTTGCAGACCATCGACCGCTGGGGCTTCGATCCCGAAATCCTCTTCATCGCCCGCAAGCGCGGCTACCGCATCGACGAAGTCGCCGTCAGTTGGGCCCACGACGAGCGCACCCGCATCAGCTACCTCAAAGACGGCACGCGTATGTTGCAGGACATCGCCATCGTCCGTTGGAACGCCCTTCTCGGCCGCTACAACAAGCAGGTGGAGCGCATCCATCGCGCCGGGCTGGTCAAGTAGCCTTCGCTCCGATGAGACTTCCCCCGGTTCTCCAACGTCACTGGTTACAGGCGCCGGGTATTCGATCCCGCGCCGGGATGTAACAAGTCTGGAGAACCTCGCATGATGAAAAAACTCGCGCTCGCAGCTCTCGTTTTCGCGCTCGGCTCCGTCTCCGCGTTGGCCGCCGACTTTAACGGCAAATGGTCAGCCGATATTCCGGGACGGAACGGCAACACGCAGACCACGACCTTCACCTTTACGGTCGATCCCGCCGCCATGACGGTGACGGGCACGGTTTCAGGCCGCATGGGAGACATGCCCATCACCAATGGCAAGGTCACCGCCGATACCATCACCTTCGACGTCGTCCGCAACTTCAACGGCAATACGTTCACCATGAGCTACAAGGGAACGGCCGACGGCGACACCATCAAGTTCACGCGCACCTTCAGTGGCGGCGGCATGGGTGGCGGCGGCAACGGCGGCCCTCCGCCTCCGCAGGAGTTCACCGCCAAGCGGGCTCCCGCAGCCGCGACGGCGCCTCCGCCCGCCCAGTAACCGGGCGGCAACCCCGCAAAATTTTCGTCGCGGAAGCAAAGAGCGCAGTGATAGGGTGGATTCACAACGGCTGGAGGCCGCGTCCACCCTATGCTCGTTCCCACCTCCCTGCGCCTTCCCCGGCGTTTGGCCGGGATTTGCCTCTTCGCGTTTCTCGGTCTCTTGCTCGTCCCGCCCGCGCCGCTCTGCGCCCAGACCCCCCAGGCCGGGACCTTTGACGCCACCACGCTGCGTCATCCCACTTCCATGAGCATGAACTGGCTGCTCACGGCCGGCGACAATCCTGCCTACGCCCAGCCCAATTTCGACGATTCGAAATGGACGGTCGTGGACCCCAATGAGACGCTGCTGCGCTATTTTCAGAAGCGGCCTGAGGTGGTCTGGTATCGGCTGCACGTGAAGGTTGCGCCCAACCAGACGGGCCTGGCGCTGGGTGAGTACTACCTTGACAGCGCCTTCGAGATTTATGTCAACGGCCAGAAGTTCATGGCAACGGGCTCCGTTTCGCCGTTCAAGCCCTCTACCTTCGATGCCTATCTTCTCAAGCGCATTCCCGACGCAGACATCGCCACCGGATCGTTTGTCATTGCCCTGCGCGTGCATATTTCTCCGTCGGACTGGGCCGCCGGTTTTCCGGGCCTCTACAGCTACAACCTGACCATGGGCCAGGAACACGCGCTCAGAGACTCCACATGGCTTACGATCATCGGCCTGAATGCTCTCGGATGGTTTGGCACGATCACCGGACTCGGGCTGGGAATAGTGGCGCTGGCTCTCTTCGTCGCTCAATCCCATCAGCGGGAATATCTATGGATTTTTCTGCTCTTTCTCACAGGCTCGGTCCGCCTGCTACTTGCGTTCTATCGCTACTTCCATAATGGCCCCACGGAATGGCTGTACTTGACCATGCTTCTTCAGATCGCGGGGCTCATTTTCCTCACGCGCACGTACTTTGCCCTTTTGCTCATTCGCTTTGGAACCCCGATTCGCATCGTCCTCGGCATTGTCATCGCGTGCATGATGATCGGCACAGTTGCAGCGGCGACCGGGACGGGGTCGGCGGTCTTCAACCTCGTCACCTTCGTACCCCAAAGCGCGCTGCTTGCAGGCGTTATCCCGGTGTTGCTCATCGTGCATCTGCGCCGCGGCAATCGCGAGGCCGGTATCCTTCTGGTCCCCGCGATGTTCAACGCCCTGACGATTTATTTCAATATCGTCTTCTACGTTTGCACGCAGGTTCCGGCCATCGCGCGGACCGTGCAGCGCGTGCAAACGGCCATCTTCTTTCCCACCGTGGGTCCGTTCACCTTGAACCTGAACGACCTGAGCAACTGCCTTTTCGTACTCTCTCTCGCCGTTATTATCGTGCTGCGCTCCACGCGCATGAGCCGTCAGCAGGCGTTCATCGAGAGTGAGATGGCGGCGGCCCGCGAGGTGCAGCAGATCATTCTGCCGGAGCAACTGGAGCGCGTGCCGGGATTCTCCATCGAAAGCGCCTATGTGCCGGCGCAGCAGGTGGGCGGCGACTTCTTCCAGATTCTGCCCGCGTCGCAAGGCTCGCTGTTATTGGTGATCGGCGACGTCGCCGGAAAGGGATTGCCCGCGGCCATGCTGGTTTCCGTTCTTGTCGGAGCCATCCGCGGCGTCGCCGAATACACCTCGGAGCCAGCGGAGCTGCTGGCCAATCTTAACCAACGCCTCGTCGGCCGTGTGGCGGGCAACTTTTCCACGGCGCTCGCGGCGCACATCTTCCCAGATGGCTCTGTCGTCCTGTCGAACGCGGGGCATTTGCCGCCTTATCTCGATGGCCAGGAAGTGCCCATCGCGGGAGCTCTGCCGCTGGGCGCAAAATCCGGCACGCATTATGAAACCATTCGCTTCCAGTTGCCGCGCGGCAGCCGCCTCACGTTCTACTCCGACGGTATTGTCGAGGCGCAGAATTCCAAAGGCGAGCTCTTCGGCTTCGAGCGCAGCCGCGAAATCTCCATGAATCCCGTGGAGTCGATCGTCGAAACGGCAAAGCAATTCGGCCAGCAGGACGACATGACCGTCATCGCCATCACCCGCGATGCGGCCCCCATCCGCGACGCCCAGGCGCAGAAAGTTTCGGTCCCGGCGTCGGCGCTGGTGAATTAGGCCGTCGCCGCCGTCGCTATCGCCTGCAACCCGCGCGCTTCAATCTCGAACTCGCGCATCTTGTACTTCTGAATCTTGCCTGAGAGCGTCGCCGGAAACTCCGTTACGAAGCGCACGTGCTCGGGAATCTTGTAATACGCGATCTGCCCCTGGCAGAATTTCTTGATCTCTTCTTCGCTGGCGGTTACACCGGGCCGCAGGCGAATCCACGCAACGACGATCTCGCCCAGCCGTGCGTTGGGAATCCCGAACGCCTGCACCTCGCCTACTTTGGGATGCGCGTAGAGGAACTCCTCCACCTCGCGCGGATAAATGTTTTCGCCGCCGCGGATGATCACGTCGCGCGAACGTCCGGTGATGTGAATGCAGCCATCCTCGCGCATCACGCCGAGATCTCCAGTACGCAGCCACCCGTCGGGTTGGATCACCTGCGCCGTGCCCTCCGCGTCGCCGTCGTAGCCCTTCATCAGCGCGTAGCCGCGCACGCATACTTCGCCCTGCTGGCCGCAGGACAGCGTCTCCTGCGAATCGAGTGAGGCAATCTTGATGTCGGTCTGCGGCATGGCGCGGCCCACCGTGTTCACGCGCACTTCCAGCGAATCGCCGGCGTCGCTCATCGTCACCACCGGCGAGGTCTCCGTTTGCCCGTAGGCAATCACCAGTTCGCGGATGTGCATTTCTTCGAGCACGCGCTTCATCAGCTCCACTGGGCAGGGTGCGCCGCTCATCATGCCCGTGCGCAGGCTGCGCGTGTCGTAACTCGCAAAATCATCGAGCCCGAATTCCGCCACATACATCGCCGGAACTCCGTAGACACTCGTCGCGTGTTCCTCGTGCACCGCCTTCAGCGTGGCCCGCGCGTCGAAGGTCCAGTTGGGCAGAATGATGGCCGCGCCGGAATTCAACGCGCTCATGGTCCCAATCACGCACCCGTAGCAGTGGAATAGCGGCACCGGGACCACAATCTTGTCCTGCTCGGTGTAATGAAATCCCTGCGCCAAGAATTGTCCGTTGTTCACCACGTTGTGATGCGTCAGCATCACACCCTTCGGGAGTCCAGTCGTCCCGCTGGTGTACTGGATATTCGCCACATCGTCCACGGCCACGCAATCCGGCAGCTGGCCCTCGGCGTCCAGCAGTGCAGGCCATTCCGGCGAGTCAAAATAAATGGTGTGTTCGAGCTCGAGCGAGAGCCCGTGACGCGCGCGGCCCAAAATCTCCGCGTAATCGGCGCGTTTGTCCTTGTGCCACAGAAAGAGCGCTCTCATCCGCGAGCGCGTCAGCGTGAACTGCAGTTCGTGCGAGCGGTACGCGGGATTCACATTCACCAGCGCCGCCCCGGCCCGCGCGCAGCCCATGTGCAGGATGATCCACTCGGCACAGTTCGTGGACCACAATCCCACGCGGTCTCCGCGGCGGATGCCCAGCGACCACAATCCCCGCGCCACGCGGTCCGCCTCGGCGCTCAGCTCCGCCCAGGTCAGCCGCCGCTCCTGGTGGCACGAGACCACTGCAGGCCGGTCCGGGTAGCGATCCGCCGTTCGTTGCAGCAGGTCGCCAATCGTCAATTCCAGCAGCGGCCTAGCCGGCCCCCGCCGATAGCTCTGGGTCAAAATCTGCTCGTCGATATTCATGGAAACAATGGGCATCCTGTTTCTGCCTCTTCTTGAGCGACGAAGGGCAGTGTACGCCGCAAGCCCCGCCAATTCGTGTGATCCAAGCCACACCGAAGCGGCCACCAGGCAGGCCGAGCGAAGGGGCCCGGATTTCGGTATCATCAGTGCTATGAGCGTTGAAACCGTGAGCTCTGGCCCAACCCGCGCATTCCAAACGTACGACCCCCGCCTGGAGCCCATCGCCGCCAAGGTGATGGCCCAGCAGCGGCTCAGTGCGCACGACGGCCTGGCGCTCTACGGCTCAAGTGACGTGCTTGCCGTGGGTTGGCTGGCCAACCATGTGCGCGAGCGGATGCACGGCGACGTCACCTACTTCAACGTCAACCGCCACATCAACCCCACCAACGTCTGCGTGGCAGCCTGCAAGCTCTGCGCCTTCGGCCGCAAAAAGGGCGACCCTGCCGGCTACACCATGGCCCTCGAAGAGGCATGGGAAACCGCCGCCTCCGGCTACTCCGAAGCCGTCACCGAGTTCCACATCGTCGGCGGCCTGCACCCCGATCTGCCTCTTGAGTTTTTCCTCGATCTCGTTCGCGGCCTCAAAGAGCGATTCCCCAAGGTGCACATCAAGGCCTTCACGATGGTGGAGATTGCGTTTCTGGCTCGCCGCGCCAAGCTCAGTATTGAAGAAACCCTCCTCAAGCTGCGCGATGCGGGCGTGGACTCCATGCCCGGCGGCGGCGCGGAAATCTTCGCTGCCCGCGTGCGCTCCATCATCTGCGATCACAAAATCGACGGCGAAGAGTGGCTGGAAACCGCGCGCACGGCGCACAAGCTGGGCTTCAAATCCAACGCCACAATGTTGTACGGCCACATCGAGAACGACGCCGACCGCGTCGATCATTTACTCAAGCTCCGCGCCCTCCAGGACGAGACCGGCGGCTTCCAGACCTTCATTCCCCTCGCGTTCCATCCCGAAAACACCATGCTCGATCATCTGCCGGTGACTACCGGACTCACCGACATCCGCCAGATCGCCGTAAGCCGCCTCTTGCTCGACAACTTCCCGCACATTAAGGCCTACTGGCAGATGATGACGCCCAAGATCGCGCAGATTGCGCTGCGCTTCGGCGCAGACGATCTCGACGGCACCGTGATCGAGGAGAAGATTTATCACGATGCCGGCGCCACCACCCCGCAGGGCATGACGCGCACGCAACTTTGCCGCCTCATCACCGAGGCCGGCCGCGTCCCCGTGGAGCGCGACACCCTCTATCACGCGGTCACGCGCAGCGAAGACAGCTTCACTGTCGCGGTTTAGTTTTTCCATCGGGGAAACCGGCCCTGGTTCTGCGCCATCGCCGCCGGCGGCTTCTCGTTGGCCGTAAATTCCGTCCAGGGTCCGGCTTTCATGTCGTGCAGAATCGGCTTCTGCCACGCGAACTCCGGATGCGCGGCAAGAAACGGCGTCGCGATGAAATCCTCGCCGCAGGGATGGCCCGCGCGGCCGATGAAGCTCATCTTCGCCGCCAGATCTGAGTCCATTACCTTGCCCGTCACCGCGCCCATCGGATCGAACGGCGGGTCGCCCCACACCTTCTCGCCCACCGGCGAAGTGTCCATATGGCCGCAGAGGCTTCGCTTGCCCGCATCGGCCTTGCTCTCGTAGGTATCGTAGTGGTCTGAGAGATAGGCCTCCGCCAGCGCCGTATCCAATTGGCCGTAGTGCTCCTTCACAAATTGCTCGGCGCGAATGTGCCGCGCATTCGACGAACTTTCCGCATTCTTCGCATCGAATCCCGTGGTATCGTCGCGGATCAGCTCAGGATCGGCCGCAAAATTCGACGACACAAAATAGCCATCCTTCTTCTTCGTCAACGGCGTGTGGTGCAGCCCCAGTTCAAGGTAGCCAATCTCGCCCGTCTTGCGGTCGCCGATCAGCCACGAATTCGCGTAGCCGCCGTTGTTGCCCTTGCGCATGATCGCCGCGTACTCATCGATTGACGTTGCATACTGCATCGCCTTGCGCGAGCGGTCAAACTCGGCAATCCCATTCACGTCGAATCCCTTGATCTGGGGCAGCGTGGTCTCGGTAATCATCAGCCCGCTTGCGTTCACGCCGAAGTCGTCCTGGCTTGTGATCACGCCCGGCATCCCGTCCATCAAAATGTGCTGTCCGCTCGCGGGCAAAATGTCGAAGACCACAGTCCAGCGCTCGCCCTCCGCGTAGGTGGTCCAGTTGCTGTGCGCGATCACAATCTTTCCGCCCTTGGTCGCCGATCCCGTAGCAATAAACGCGCTGCAGTGGCCCGGTGCCACGGCCTGCGGCGGATTTGCCCTGTGCTGCTTCGCATCCAGCCATGGCAGATAATATTGCCCCAATTCCATAATGCCGTTCAGCGCCACAATGTCCCACACGTCGAGCGTCGACCCTTGCGCCTTCAGCCCTGCGGCAATCCCTCTCAACTCCTGTTGATATTCCGCATCGAGATGCGGCCACAAAATGTTCTTCCCCGCCTCGCGAAAGAAACTCCACTGGTGCTCGTAATCGTGCGGCGCTTCCACACGGTATACGTGGACGTTGTCTTCAATCTCCCTCGCCAGCAGATAGCCATGCTGATAACCGATCTGTTCCGGCGTGCCCTCTAAATGCACATACGTCCATCCACCCTCATTGAACTTGTAGGCGCCGTCAAGACGCGCATCGGGTGCTGCGGCAGCGGATGCGGCAAACACGGTCACAAGCGTGGTGGCAAGCAGCAGAGCAGGGAAGCGCATACGGCGAACTCCTTGGGAGTTTGATTCTTCAAGTACGAAGGGGTGATCGAACTCTCGAGTTTCTCAGTCTGGATAGAGATGAGTGTACACTCGGCCACCCGGCTTACTGCCGCACCACCACGCCGTTCTTCATCACAAAACGCACACGCTCCACTACGCTGATGTCGTCGAGCGGATTGCCGGGCACGGCGATGATGTCGGCGTAGTATCCGGGTTTCAACTCGCCAATTTGCCCGCCCCAGCGCAGCAGTTTGGCGCCGTTGATCATATCGGCCTGCAGCACCGCGAGCGGCTTCATTCCGTAGCGCACCATCAACGTGAGTTCGCGCGCCTGTGTGCCGTGCGGAAACGGTCCCACGTCGGAGCCCACCGCAAACGGCACTCCCGCCGCAATCTGCTTCTTGAACTCCGCAATCTTGTAGTCGAGCATCGCCGATTCGGCCGCCGCCTGGTCCTGCGACTCACGGTGCGTCGCAAAGTAGTCGAAGATGGTGAAAGTGGGCACCGCAAAGATGCCCTTCTCGCGCATCAGGCGCATGGTCTCGTCGCTGAGTTGCGTCGCATGGTCAATCGACGCCACGCCGGCCTGTGCGGCATAGAGCGTGCCCGGTTCGCCCATGGCGTGCACGCCCACAAACGTGCCTAGCCGGTGCGCTTCCTCCACCGCCGCAGCCAGTTGCGCTTCGGTGTACTGGTACGGCGTGTGCAGCACCCCGTTGATCATCCGGTCCGGCCCGGTCTCGTAAATCTTCGCGAAGTCCGAGCCTTCCTTGTGCTGTTCGCGCATCACGGCCACAATCTCATCGGCCGTGTTCGCGTAGTCGGCATTCGAGAGCACGTGCTGCGCGGGATTGAAATGGTTGGCGTCCTCGTGCCCGCCCACAATATCAATCGCATTCCCACTGACGCGCAGTCTGGGGCCCGGAATCAGTCCCATGTTGATGGCGTTGCGAATCGCCGTGTCGGCCGAGCCCGCGCCTTCGGTGCCCATGTCGCGCTCGGCGGTGAAGCCGGCCATCAGGTCGGCCTTGGAAGCCTGCTCCGCCAGAATCGTGCGCCACGGCACGGATTCCACGACCGTCTGCAAGTCCTCCGCGCCGGGATGCAGAAACAAGTGCACGTGCGCGTCAATCAGGCCGGGCAACAAGGTGGTATCGCCGAGGTCGATCATTGCTGCACCCTGCGGATGTTCCACCGCCGTTCCCACGGCCTTGATGCGCTCGCCCTCAACCAGAATCTCGCCGGGCTGGAGCACGTTCCCCGTATCGACCTGAAGCAGCCGCGCCGCGTGCAGCACGATAGGCGCGGCAGGCGGGTTCGCTGGCTGCTGCGCGGGAGCAAAACTGGAGGCAGCAAGGAGCGCAAGTAACGACAAGTGACGTTTCATGCCATCAGAGTAAGTCGCTGAAGCGCCAATGTCGATGGGAATCTGGCGCAAACAGCGAGAAGGACGGGGCGGATTAGGAACTCGTACATGGGTACGAATATAGAGCATTTTCGATTCACTTGTTAACACCGACAGTACCGTGCGAGGAGCGAATTTCTTGAGGAGATCGACCTTTGGCATTTTGCATTCTATTCACAGCAGAATCGAAAACGCTGTAGCAACAAAATGGCGGCTTGCGGCAGCAAAGGCGGGAGACGTGCAGGAACAACGAAGTGTGCCGGGAGCAAGGGGGAGCGTATAGTCAATGCATCAATCAATGCATTGATTGATGCATTGGGAAAGAAGGGGTGATGAACCGTAGAATCGACGCACACATCGCGCGCACCCAGTTCGGCCAACTCATGGACCGCGCCGTCCGCAAAAAGGAGCGGTTCGTCGTGGATCGCCGTGGAGAACCGTCGGTCGTAATTCTCAGCGTGCAGGATTATCTGGAGGCGGTTAAGTCCGCGCCGGAGTGGCTGCGGAAGGCCTGGACGGAGGCTGGAAAAAGGGGCGTGGATAAGCTGAAGATGAAACGGATCGACACTGAAATCGACGTCTACAGGCCGGGAAAACTGGCTACCGAAAAATGACGCGCGCCTATTTGTCCCATTATTTAGGGATGAGGCGTGAGGAAGCAGTTCATTGTGCCCCAGGGACCGATCGCCGGGAATTCGGCTCGCCGAAGGACTAATTGTGCAGTGTCCGACGTGCTTCAGCTAAATCTATTCTGAAACTATAGCCGTGCTTCCTTAGCAGTCCGAGTAGCTCTGCGCCGCTTAGAAGCGTAACAGGTTCATTATTCGCGAAGGCATAGGCGTCAGTTCCATACGTGCTCGTGGTAACGAGGATTCCTCGTGACGCGCCCTCCTTACGAACTACTGCACACAAGTCTCGGACCGCGCTGACATCGACGGTATTCGTATAGCGCTTCGCTTGAATTACATATTTACCGCCATGAATGGGATCGGGGTCGAATACGATCGCATCAACTCCGCGGTCCCTACTCGCCTGAGTGATCTTCACCTCTGCACCTCTACCGGAGAATTCCTTCTCAAACAGTTCTCGAATAAGGTGCTCAAAGTCTTGCCACTCCATCATGGCAAGGTTGGTGCTGCCATCAAGGCTTTTGCATCGACGAATCGTGAGTCTACACGCCTTAAGTTGAGCATCGGCTCAACTGGAACAATCTCAATCAATTTCCCGGCGGATTTGCCGTGAAGATGATTGAATGCGGCGACGGGATCGACGTCTCTAAGGTTGAGCGACACCAGTTGATGAGGTTCAGCCATCAGTGATGCTGTGTAGGCAATTGTATCGAGACCAGTGGTTGGCTCGCGAAATTCAACCCAGCCATTCAAAACAAGTAGTTTGACGGTATTCCCCGTGTTATTCCTTGCAATCTCGAACCCGACCCTCAATAAAATTGCAGGGTGCACCTTCGGGATAAACTCCCTTCGCTCTGATTGATTCAAGGGCTTTGCCACCATACCGATTTTTTGTTGAACAAACTTGGCGGGCGGCCTGTGCACGACATCAGGCAATCCCAACTCGACAATCAGGATATGCTGGTCTTCGTCATAATCGGTATTCCATAGGCGAGGCACCGAACCCGGAAGATCGAGGCTTCCCAAGACAAACTCCACTCTTTCGAGCACAGCCTCTTTTGCTCCGTTCTTGAATCCTTCGAGCACTGTCTCGAATTTGTGTTGCTGTTCGATGCAGTCTTTCGCGTATTGTTCAGAGTGTTGCCTGTATTTTGCCAACTCCTCCTGAAATAGTCTCGAGTTGGTGTCAGCGTACTGATCCCAGCGGGTTCGTTCTTCTGCATTCCACTTGTCAATTTGGTTAATTAGACTGGCTTGTCTTGAAAGAATGTCAAGTCGACGCCGGTTGTACTCGCCCACTCGCGTTCGTTCGACTTCAAAGTACCGGCGAACAACCTTTTCTCGAATTGCTCGCGAGTCAAATTCAAACACCGCTTCGCTAATGAGGTGCGGCGACCAAGAGAATCTTTCAAATCTTTGATCGGTACGTACCGGAGCCGCGTGGGGATATTCGCATTTCTGCCTGAGGATGACCGCCTCTTTTTCTGACCAAGGGACAGCCTCGGGGCGTAGTATCTTGTCAATCTCCCCAATGTTCATCTCGCTATGGAACGCGCGCTGGGGCGAGAAGGGTTGCTTTAAGAAGGCTTTTTTCTCCCAGGGCGGGCGTTCCGGCTTCCAGACTGTATTGGTTCGCCGACGCTCTAGTTCCCCTTCCGCGCGCCTAATCTCGCGCTCTGCCGTGGTCAAGTCATCTGGAAGAGCGATCCGGACCAAAGGGGCGAATTTGGTTCTCCGTGCTTCGAAGCGCCGTGCTCGCATTCTTGCAATCTCGCCAGCAAGGCCCTTTTGAGTTTCGCTAATTGCGTTAAAAAAAGCACTGGCCAGTTTGAACAGTACCCACCCAATAGCGAACACCACGACCAACGCGATAATAAGCTCTTCAGGCATGGATGGATCCTAATTTGTAGGCAACATCCTAAGGCTAATACGCCCCAATCCCCGTCAGGTTCTGCCCCAGGATCAGCGTATGAATGTCGTGCGTGCCTTCATAGGTCTTCACGGATTCGAGGTTCATGCTGTGGCGCATCACGGGGAAGTCCTCCGTGACGCCGTTCGCGCCCAGAATGTCGCGCGCGAGGCGCGCGCATTCCAGAGCCATCCACACGTTGTTCCGCTTGGCCATGGAAATGTGCTGGTAGCCCGCCGTGCCGGCATCCTTCAGACGCCCCACGTGCAGTGAAAGCAACTGCGCCTTTGCAATTTCGCTCGCCATCCACACCAGCTTTTCCTGCACCAGTTGATGGCTGGCAATCGGCTGGTTGTGGAATTGCTTTCTGGTTTTGGCATAGTTCAGCGCCGTCGAATAACAGTCCATGGCCGCGCCGATCGCGCCCCAACTGATGCCGTAACGCGCCTGGTTCAGGCACATGAGCGCGGCTTTCAAGCTCGTTGCGCCGGGCAGCAGGTTCGATGCGGGCACGCGCACGTCTTCAAGCGTCAGACCGCTGGTTACCGAGGCGCGCAACGACCATTTTCCGTGAATGTCATGCGCCGAAAACCCCGGCCGATTAGTCTCGACGAGAAATCCTCGAATACTCTCGGCGCCCTCGCCCAGCACGCCGCTTTCATCCTCGATCCTGGCCCAGATCACGGCCACATCAGCGATGGAACCTGACGTAATCCACATCTTTTCGCCGTTGAGGACGTACCCATCGCTCGTTTGCCGCGCGCGCGTGGTCATGCCCGCGGGATTCGATCCGAAGCCCGGCTCGGTCAACCCAAAACAGCCCAGCTTTTCGCCGCTGGCCAGTGCCGGCAGCCATGCATTTTTCTGCTCGTCGGAGCCAAACGTGAAGATGGGATACATCACCAGCGCCGATTGCACGCTCACAAAGCTGCGCAAGCCCGAGTCGCCGCGCTCCAGCTCCTGCATGACGAGTCCATACTCCACATTCGACATGCCCGCGCAGCCGTAGCCCTCCAGGCTGGCGCCGTAAAAGCCCAGCTCGCCCATGGGCGCGACCAGCTCCCGCGGAAAACGCCCTTCGCGAAAGCACTCCTCGATGAGGGGAATCACGTTTGCGTCCACAAACTCGCGGGCCGTGCGGCGGACGAGCAATTCCTCTTCCGTCAGGCTCGCGTCGAGATGGAGAAAATCGAAACCCCGAAATTTGAAGGCCACAGCCGCACCTGCTGTTCCGGCGGTTCACCGGGACAGATGAGGGTACCAGTCCGTGGCCTTCTTTTCAATCGCGTACTGCCGCGGGCTTTGCCGCGCTCAGACGTTGCGCGGCATCGGCTTCTCGTGAATCACCATCCAGTTCACGCCGAACTTGTCGCGGAACTGGCCGAAACGGTGCGCGAAGAAGGTCTCTTCCATCTTCATAAAGACCTCGCCGCCCTCGGTGAGCGCCGCGTAGATGCGCTCCGCTTCTTCATTGCTGTCCACAGCAAGCGCAAGATACGCGCTGCGCATGGGCTGCACGCGCTCCGGAGGTCCATCGCTTGCCATCACGAGCGTGTCGCCGATCTGGATGCGGGCGTGGAGGACGTGTTCCGCTTTCAGGCCTGGAGGCAGATTTTGCGGACCGCTAGGGCCGGCCATCGCACCGAATGTTCCTTTCACCAGAATCTTCGCGCCGAGGTGCTTGACGTAGAAATCGAGCGCCTCAGAGCACGTGCCGGGGAAGTTTAGATATGTGGTCAGCTTCATCGTTTGGATTTTCCTTTCGGGGAATTGGATTGTGTATTCGCTTTCGCTTTTGCCCCTTTTCCACCTGCCTTGAACGGTGGCAGCAGTGGCGTCGGATCGCGCTGCTCCCAGCGCCGGTAAGTCTCCGCGAGCACGGCCGCGCGATTTTGCTCCATGGCGTCAATCGCGGCGCAGGGCGCATCCGTCTTCTCGTGATGCGCGCCCCAGATCAGCAGTTCCAGCAACACCGGAGCCAGCGCAATGCCTTTTTCCGTCAGCCGGTAATACGTCCTGCGCCCGTCATCGGCCGCCACCTCGCGCTTCAGAATGCCGCCGTCCTCCAGTTTTTGCAGCCGGTCGCTCAGGATGTTCGTGGCAATCCCTTCGCCGGAATGCTGGAACTCGCGGAAGGTGCGGTATCCGCGCACCATCATGTCGCGCACAATTAGCAGCGACCAGCGGTCGCCCAAGAGGTCGAGCGACACGCTTACCGGGCAGCCGGAGCGAGCTTTCGCTTTGGAGGTCCGGGTCACGCATGCATCCTACAAAAATCACTTGCATTTTGCAATCGAAATCTGATAAAAACGCCTTCATCCGCCGCCTCCCCGTCCGCGCGGCGCAATTTCAATTCTTTCGGTGGTCTCCATGAGCGCTCTTGCGGAATCCTCGCGCATCACGCCCTTCCTCTGGTTCGACAACAATGCCGAAGAGGCTGTCGCGTTCTATCTCGGCGTCTTCCCCAACTCGCGCCGTCTCGGCGAGCTGCGCAATACCGGCGATGCGCCCGGTCCCAACGGCGGCATTCTTACCCTTTCTTTTGAGTTGGACGGCCTGCGGTTCACCGCACTCAACGGCGGACCGCACCACCAGTTCACAGACGCCAT
Organism: uncultured Occallatibacter sp.; assembly: GCA_964569985.1. Classification (GTDB taxonomy): domain Bacteria; phylum Acidobacteriota; class Terriglobia; order Terriglobales; family Acidobacteriaceae; genus Telmatobacter. Next base: position 8,885 of record CAZMWL010000007.1, on the reverse strand, counting down.
CTCGTTCGTCGTGCGCTGCGAAACGCAGCAGGAGATCGACTACTACTGGTCGAAGCTCACCGAGGGAGGCACGGAGGTGGCGTGCGGCTGGCTCAGGGACAAGTTCGGCGTGAGCTGGCAGGTCGCGCCTGCGAACATTGGCGAGCTCCTGAAGACCTCGAAGGCGATGCAGGCCATGATGAAGATGAAAAAGCTCGATATTGCCGAACTCGATCGCGCCGCGCAAGCACAGCGTGTTTCTGCGGGCAGTGTGTCAATTTGAGAGAGGCGCCGATCAAGGGAAGACCCCTGGTTGATAGCGCAAGAGACAGGAACGAGTTAAGCGCTCTCCCTACAAAGGCACAAATTGACCCGCCACACAAACTCAGCGTTTGGCCGGGACGAGCTTCGTCGTATCGTTGATGTACAAAGTGGACGAGTAAAGCCCCAGCCATCCTTGATAAGTGACAGGCGCGAAGCCGGAAGGGCCTCCGCACGCTTCTGGATCGAGGGACAACCTATACCCCGGAACCATCTCAGGGGCCGCCATGGCTGAAATAGGTTGACAGCTAACTGGAAAATCCGCGAACTGGGGGGGCATAGACCCGGAAATCTCCGGGTTATTCACATAGCCAAAGCGCTCGACATGGACCATCAGCTCGTGTTCCGAGCCCGCGTCGATAGCGTTGTCCGGGATCCCGGCGGCGTGCAACTCGGCGATGGCCACAACCCGGGCACGATACGCGCTAAAAACGTCGTGGGTGCCAGCGACCGCGTAGACCGCGAACAGCCCCACAAGCACCAGACTGGCAGTCGGCAGGTTGAGCCGAACGCGATCCTGAAAGAATCGCAGAAGCAGGAGCACGCCGATTGGGAGAACGAGCAGGAAATGGCGATCATAGATCCCCTCAAAGGCTCCGCGCAGAAAGAGTATGCCGAGGTACGCGAGGGTGAAGGGAGCGAGAAGAACGAGCAAGCTGTGTCCGGATATGTGTTGTGCCCCTTCTGATGAGGCGGCAGGCTGGTGCCGACTGGTGACCCAGAAAGTGAATAAGCAAGAAGATCCGAGAACGACGGCAGCGAAGAGGGCGATCCGGATGTCACTCGCGAGCCAGGCGGCGCGACCATTGCTGAACAGCGCGATGTCTGCAAAGCCGCCCTGCAGGAGAATATAGCTACCTAACGGAGCAAACAATGAAGCGAAAATGCGGTTGTGTTGCAGGAAGAGCCCACCGGCCACGCAAAGCACGCCACCGGAGGCGATCACCGCACGGGCTCGCCGGCTGCGGACCCAGAGCGCAGGTATAAAGGCGAACAAGACGGGCAGCAGGAACATGGCAAAGCTGAACGAGCCCTTGATGCACAGGCTCACAAGGTAGTTGACACTGTGGCGATTAAACCGCCCGGGTAGGAGCGAACCCGTCATTGAGTGCGCGTAGGGCTGGTGATGATACCAGCGAAGGGTGACGAAGATGATGACCGCAGAGACGAGGTAGACTAGGGCTCCAGTGAGAATAACATGTGGCCGGCGCCGCAGGAGCCAGACTGCGCAGGGCACCATGACGAGGACGCCGAACCAGACCAATTGACGCACGTTACCGTCCAGGGCATTCGAAAGGGCGGCAAAGGCTAGCCACGCGAGTACAGATCGGTCGGTCTTAGCTTGCAGTGCGCGCAGACAGGCATAAATACAAAGTACGACGCAGAAGAGCCCGTAAATATCGTTCATATAGCTGACCGCAAGCGGCAGGAATAGCGGGCTGAGAACGAGGGTGAGGGTGCCGAGAGTGGCATTGCGGAGATTGATCCCCGCGCGGAGCAAGGTGCGCTGCGTAAGGTAGGCGGTAGCCAAGGCAACGAGCAGCGTAGAGGCGCGAATGGCAGTGAACGACGGGCCAAAGAGGCGGGCGAAAAGGGCGCCCAAAAAGAGCTGCCAGCCTAGGATCGGCGCGGCCCAACCGTTGTAGACGATGCGACCGGTCTGAGCGAGTACCCGGGCAGACTTGATATAGGACCAGTCATCCATCATCCCGATCTCTGCGACCGGATAGGCGGCAACGGAGCAGAAAAAAAGCAGGAGGGCACACAGAAGCGCAGAGCTGTGTGATTTCGATATCAGTCTCAAGCGCGCCACCTTCGGGTTTTAGAAAGACATGCCCCCTACGGGTTCCAGAAAGAATCGATTGACTCGGATGTTCTCATATTGTAGCTCAGGTCGGCTAACGAGGTAGTGGGTCAATTCGGGTCTTGATAAGGGAAAAGGCTCAACGCGTTCCTGTCCCCTGCGCTATCATCGGTGGGCTTTTTCCTCGATCGGCGCCCATGTTAAGTTGCCCCGATACAGCGGTTCCAGAATTGCTGTACTCAGGAGCCTCGATGCCAAGTGGCGTTTTCCGATCCGGGCTCCCCACAGACAGGTCTTCGTCTGTGGCGTGGAAGTAAACGCCACCTTTCACCGAGCGAAGTGGGGTACGAGAATTCTGGAACCGCTCTAAATTCCCGCGAATCCTTTCACCCACCCTCTGCTATTCTTAATGGTTTACCTGTGCAGGAACCGGCCCGCAAAGGACGGGCCTTTCCGGACGGGGTGGAGGAAGTCATGCCGGAGCACAGAGCGCGAAAGCATCATCAGGACCGTGTGGCAGAAACGCTGCGCGAGGAGATCGGCGTCCTCATCGAGGGCGAGCTCTCCGATCCCCGCATCGATCTCTGCTACGTCAGCGAGGTCGCACTCAATCCCGGCGGAAAATCGGCGCGCGTTTATGTGGCCATCGACAGCGCCGTGAAGGACATTGCCAAAGCCGAGGCCGACACCGTCGCTGGACTCGAAGCCGCCAAAGGCTACATTCGCCATGAACTCAAGGAGCGCATGGGCAAGCGCCACGTGCCCGAATTGATCTTTCTTGCCGACCGCTCGGGCCGCTTCCAGGCGCGCATTGACGAGCTCATGAGCCGGTCGCGCAAATCCAAATCGGCCCGCGAGGCCGCCGCAGCCGCGCCTGCGGCATCGCAGCCAGGCGATGCGCGGCCCAGCCCCACGGCCGGGAAATCATCGCCGGAACAGAAGGCATCATTCGATTAGCAGCATGAGTGCTCATCGGCAAAAACCCGGACTCCATGCGCCGATGGTTGCGCCTCTGTCGGGTTCTGCGCCAATCCCCGGCGTTCCCACTCCCGACCCCCTTGCCGCTATCCTCGATGTACTCGATCGCGGCCGGCGCTTCCTGGTCTGTTCGCATGAGCGTCCCGACGGCGATGCCGTGGGCTCCATGTTGGCGCTGAGCATGGTGATTGAGGAGATGGGCAAGTCGGCCGATCTGGTCACGGCGGATCGGGTTCCATCCGAGTACCGGCAATTGCCGGGCGTCGATGCGATCCGCACCATGCGTCGCATCCGTGGCTCATACGACGCGGCGATTTTGCTGGAGTGCGACAGCCTTGTGCGCACGCGGCTCCGCGGGCTCGATGCATTCTTTTTGGTCAATATCGATCACCACATCACCGGCCTCAATTTCGCGCAACTCAACTGGATCGATTGCAGTGCGGCCAGTGTGGGCGAAATGGTGTATCGCTTGGCGCAGGCGGCAGGCGTTGCCATTTCGGCGCAGATGGCGCAGTGCCTTTACACCACCATCCTCACCGACACGGGGGGATTTTCTTACGGCAACGTGCGTGAGTCCACCTTCGCCCTGGCGCGCGAACTGGTACACGCCGGCGCCGATCCCATCGTCATCGCTGAGGAGGTCTACTACTCTGCGCCTGCCTCCAAACTGCTGCTGCTGGGTGCGGCGCTGCGCAGGCTCAAACGCGAAGGCCGTCTGGCCTGGCTTTGGGTCAATCACCAGGACATGCAGCGCGCCGGTGCCACGGAGGCAGATTCCGAAGGCATCGTCAACGTTGCTTTGGGCATGGCCGGAGTCGACGCCGTACTCTTCCTCCGCGAATTGCCCGACGGCCACATCCGCGCGAGCCTGCGCAGCAAGGGCACATTGAATGTCGCGGAAATTGCCGCTCGCCTGGGCGGCGGTGGTCACCAAAACGCCTCCGGCTGCACCCTCAATGGACCGTTGCCGCGCGCGCTCAAGATGATTCTGGCTGAGCTGCGTGGCGCCTTGGGAATTTGAGGCCCGGCCCTGAGGCCAACTTGAGAACCTGGGGAAATCTGTTAGCCTTGTCCCTGTCGAAATTCTGCAACGTGTTCGCGCCGGTTGCGGCGTGGATGGCATGCGGGCCCGGGATGATCCCCCATCCTTCCTGCGTCAATAGGGAAACCACGTCTGAAAGGAGCATGCTCTTGCGCGCTCCTGAAGAAATGGTCATCGAGAATTGGTAGAGATGGGAAATCCCGTGGAACCGTCGGCTCCTCATCGATCCGGAGAGCGGCGCTGGCGCCTGCCGCGCTGGCCCATCCTCTGCGAAGCGGCAATCTTTCTTGCCTTCACCGTCTTTTTCCTTCTATATGGTCTGACCCCCATTCTCGGCGGCGACGGAATGGGTCTGGTAGGAGCCGACGAGCCGCGCTATGCCCAGATCGCGCACGAGATGCTGGTGCGCTTCGATTCCGCGCATACCCTCAAAGGCCGCCTGGATGCCTGCGTCACGCCCTATCTCTACGGCCATCCCTGGCTGGAAAAGCCGGCGCTCTATTATTGGCGCGCCATGTTTCTCTTTCAGGACTTCGGTGTCCACGACTGGAGCGCCCGCCTTCCCTCCACCACCTTCGCCTTCATCATGGTGGCGCTCATCTATCTGCATATGCGACGATTCCGGCCTGGCGGGCATCTGGATGCGGCCCTGATCACGGTGGCCTGCGCCGGCATCATGGGCTTCGCGCGCGGCGCTTCCACCGATATGCAAATGGCCGCCCCGCTGGCCATCGGTCTGTTGGGTTGGTACGCCTGGTACGAAACCGGCTCCAAGTTCTGGCTCTACGATATTTACTTCTTCACCGGCCTCGCCACGCTGGCCAAGGGCCCCGTCGCCCCGCTTCTCGCGGCGCTCATCATTTTCGCGTTTGCCTTTCTGCGCAAGGAGTGGAGCATCCTGCTCCGCTCCTTGTGGTGGCCGGGCATCGTTCTCTATTTCGCCATGGTGCTGCCCTGGTTTATTGCCGTGCAGCATCAGAATCCGACCTTCTTCCGTGAGTTCTTCCTCGAGCACAATCTGGAGCGCTTTGCCACCGACCGTTATCAGCACAACCAGCCATTCTGGTACTACCTGGTGGTGATGCTGCTCGCGCTCATGCCCTGGACCGTGATCGCAGTGCGCGCGCTCATCGATGGCATCCTCACTTCGGTGGCGGAGTGGAGGTTGCGCCGCTCCCGTGACGGCAAGTGTCTGCCCACGCGCCCCGGCGACGCGTTTCCCGAATTTCTGGTGCTGTGGGCGTTCATCCCCGTCCTCTTCTTTTCCTTCTCCGAATCCAAACTCCCCGGCTACATCCTTCCTTCCATCCCGCCCATCACCATCCTCACCGGCGACTATCTATTCCGCCGCCGCGGACCGCGGCTGAACCGTTGGCTCCTTCTCGGCCATGCCGCGGTTTGCGCCACCACCACCGTGGCTGTCCTGCTGATGCCCTGGTTCGTGGCGCACAATCTGGCCATGCCGCCCATCCACGCCATGACCGCTGCCGCTCTGGCGGCCATCGGCGCAGGCTTGTTGATCCTCGTTGTGACCAGAGGCTTTGGTGTGGCGTGGCTGCGGCCGGCCACCTGTTGGATTCTGGTGGTTCTCGTGCTGTTCATTTATGGCGTGGGGCCGTTTTTCGGGATTCCGGGGATTCCCGCCACCAAGCGCGTCATTCATCTGCTCGATCGCACCTATTCGGCGCGGCCTCTGGCTGCAAAGCTGGATACAGTGGCGCCTCCCGGCGAAACCGTGGCCGTGTTTCACGTGCGCCGCGACGTGGAATTCGGCCTCGGATTTTACCGCGATCAGGAAATGGTGAATTACGACGTAAACGGCGTTCCAGACGAGCAGCATCTGCTGGTTGCCCGCGTTCAGGGCCGTCATGGCGTCGACCTCGATACCCAGATGGCTCTTGAGGAGCTTTTGGAGGGCCGTCCGCATCAGCAACTCTTCAGTTGGCCGGAGCAGGGGCTGGAGATTTATCTGGTGGGAGCCCGCTGAAAGGCCAGTAGTGGATCAGTTTGAAGCCGTCGTGAAAGGGCACGACTTGAGAGCTTGCTGAAATATGCGTCGTGGCGCACGAAGTGTCAGGGCACGACTTGCCGGGGTCCCTAGCGACAGGTCTTCGTCGCTGGGGTGGCTTCAGTCGTGCCGCAAAGACGCGAAAATGAATGAGGGGCTTTAGTCCCTGAGGGACGGTTTCTCTCGATCTGACTCACTACCAAACCGGCTCCTTCACTTGCGGCCTCACGCGCACTCGTGTCAAAGTGGCCGGAAGGGTGTTTCGCATCAGGAGCGCGAACGGCCGCCCTCGAGCACCCCTTCGGAGAACGATGCAGGAAATGGACGCGAACCTCGAGATTCTCGACCTGCGGCACTTCGCGGCGCCCGTGCTGCGTCCCCTACTCGATGCGGAGAGCGAGATCTGGGCCCAGCGCCTGCACTGGGACTATCGCGCCTCGGCCCGGCTGCTCATGCAGTATCTCGACAACCGCATGTTGCCTGGCTACGCCGCCATTGAAGCCGGCAAGGTCACCGGCTACGTGTTTTGCGTCTATGAAGAAACCAAGGCGGTCATCGGCGACGTATTCGCCCTGCCCGGCGTCGCTGAAAGCTCATACGGAGGTTCCAGCCCGGCCCGCGCCCGGGAAGATACGCTGCTGCGGCACCTTTTCGAGTTGCTTCTCAACTCGCCGCACGTTGAACGCATCGAGTCGCAGTTGCTTCTCCATCCTTCCGGCCAATTTGCTCCGGCCTTTCGCGCGGCCGGGTTTGAAATCTTCCGCCGCCTTTTCCTGGTGCAGCCTCTGGCAGGGCGTTGGAGCCAGCCCCATGCGGATCTGCCCGGAAACCTGGAGCTGCGTCCCTGGCGCGAAGCCGATCTGGCCCCGGCAGCGCGCCTCATCTGCGAGGCGTATCGCGACCATCCCGACAGCCTCATCAACGATCAGTACCGCTCCGTCCACGGTTCTATGCGTTTCCTCAACAACATCGTGCGCTACGCCGGTTGCGGCACCTTTGCCGCGCAGGCCTCCTATGTGGTGGTGGAGCGCGTCAGCCGCGAGTTGGCAGCGCTGGTGCTGGGCTCGCGCGTCAGCGAACAGAGCGGGCATCTCACCCAGGTCTGCGTGCATCCCGAGTTTCGCCGCCGCGGGCTGGCCCGTTTGATGCTCGCGCAGGCGGCCTTCAACTTCATGCGCCTCGGGGCTACTGAAATCTCGCTCACCGTCACTGAGGCCAACGCCGAGGCCATCCAACTCTACCAAGACGAAGGCTACCAGCCGACCCACAGCTTTGATGCCGCCGTCTGGCAGCGCACGCACGCGGCCTAGCCTCCGGCGCCGCCAGCCCCTACGCCACCCGCTCGCCAGGCAACGAAGCCTTGGCCACCGCCGCCATCACGAAGACCCACGCCAGCCCCGCAAGAACGTCGATCGCGTAGTGCACCTGGAGCACGATGGTGGAGAGGGTGATGCCGCATGCTGCGGTCACGGCCGCCGCCATCAGCCACCCCGGCGCCTTGCCGCGGCTCAGCCACACAATCAGCCATGGATTGGCCGTGTGCAGGCTGGGAAAGCAGTCGTAAAGGTAGCGGTAATTCGACTCCAGGAACGCGTAGACCCGCGTCGACTCAAGAAAATTGGAGACCGTCGCGCCGGCCAGCGACAAAGGACCGGAGACGGGAATCAGCAGATAGCAGACGTAGCCCGAATAGAGCGAAAGAATCAGTGCGCGCCGCACCAGGCGGAACTGCTTCCTGTCGCCTGTACCCAGAAACCAGCCCACGGCCAGCAGTGGCGTGAACGGGTACAAGGCATAGAAGCCGGACATGACCCGCGCAAACAATCCGCTGTCGAGTCCCCACTGCATGAACCAGAGATAGGGAGTCTTGCCGAAAATCGCCACGTCGGCAGCCATCATCTCGTGGTCGAATGAGGGAATGCCCAGCCACGCCGTGATCGCGGAAGCGCGGAGCAGCCGCAGACTCACATAACCGATCACTGCCACCACGATCGGCCCGAAGTCATAAACAAAATGCAGAGCGCCACGGGCGCGCGAGTTGAAGCGCGAAGCCGCCAGAAGGATGCAAACCAGAATGGCGGCCGACCAGAGCACGACCCGCGCCAGCAACTGGCCGCCGTGCGTAGCGAACAGTGGAGGGTGAGCGACGGTGAAAATTGCCACCAGAAGCAGAAACAGCCCGGTCAACAATTCGTCGAGATAGGAGCGGACGAAACCCAACATGATGCCTGCGTGAGGATGAGGCATCAGTGTACGTGGCCGCAGTGCGCCAGGGCAAGGCGAGGCGTGTCAGAATGCCGCCCCGCCGTTGAAATCCGCGGTAATGGCCGCGCTTACGCCCGCCATGCAGGCCGCATCGGAAAAAATCAGCCCCAGCTCTCGGTTGTCGGCCAGCGACGGCGTGGTGAAGTTCTCCGAGCCCACGAACAGCTTCGCATGGGCCGTGCCGTAATCGGCCAGCACCGTCTTGGCATGAATGTAGCGGCCCGTATTCGACGAATACGTGGCGATCTTTGCCCCTGCGGTTTTCAGCGTTGTCAGCGTGGCGTTGTACTGGTTGTTCATGTTTTCCTGCACCAGCGTCACCGTAGCGCCACGCTTCAGCGCCGCCACAACCGCAGCCACAATCGTCTGGTCGCCGAACTCCTCCTGTGAGATGAGCAGCGATTTGGTGGCCCCGTTGACCAGCCCCAGCAGCGCGCTGCTCGCATTGGTCGGACTCCACACCAGGTTCTCGCCCGTGGGCGGCGTAA
>CAZMWL010000006.1:0-145816 GCA_964569985.1 uncultured Occallatibacter sp. | reverse complement strand
TGAGCCGGCAGGGGAAAGACGGCACGTCGCTGTTTATTCAGGCGGCTGCGGCCGATCCCAATGCGGCAGACTACCACTTCAACCTTGCGCTGAGCCTGAAGCGGCACGGAAATGTGCCGGGGGCAGTGAACGAGTTGGCGCAGTGCCTGAAGCTGCGGCCAGGCGACAGTGAGGCGCAGGCGCTGGAGACGGCGTGGAAAGCTCCGGCCGGCGCCGCGGCCCATCCGGAGTCGAGCCAAGCCGGCGTTGACCCGCTGGAACGAATTGTGCGCACCTTTGACGCAGCAGCCTTTAAACAAGCCGCGGCAGTGATGGACCAGGTGAATGCCGGGCGGCTGGAGGCGCTGGCTCCGCGCGATCGGGCGCGGGCGCTGTGCACGCAGGCGACGGGATACCTCGATCGCGGACTGCTGCTCGAGGCGGAGAGGTTGTATCAGTCGGCAGTGGCTGCGGATGGGAAGAGCGCCGAGGCGCACGCCGGCCTGGCTGAGGTGCGTGAGCGCAGTGGGGATACGGATGCGGCGCGCAAAGAGGCGCAGATGTCGCTGACGCTGGGGCCCTCAGCGAACGCGTACGTTGTGCTGGCGCAACTGGATCTGGCGGCCGGCAACCTGAGCACGGCCAACACCGATGCCAACAATGCACTGAGATTCGATCCGTCGAACCGGCCGGCGCAGGACATTCTGCGGCAGATTCTGGCCAGGACGGGGCAGAGGTAGAAGACAGCGAGTCAGCGAGGTTGGCCGGGGAAAGAGGCGAGCCATGGGACAAACGGTGAGGAAAAGTTGGGCGAGCGCCGGGCTGGTTGCGGCAGGAGTGTTGGCCGTGCTGGGCTGGGCTGGGCTGATGTTGATCGCTTGCGTACCGGTGCGTGCCGAGCAGCCGGTGGTTGACGAATTGGTTCTGCACGACACGATTCAGCCGGTAACCGCGGATGAATTGACGAGGGCGCTCGGCCGCGCCAACTCCGATGGCGCGCAGGCGCTGCTGATCGATCTCGATACGCCGGGGGGCCTGTTGGACTCGATGCGCACCATGGTTGGGGCCATTCTGCGTTCGCGTGTGCCGGTCATCGTGTATGTGGCTCCGTCGGGATCGCGCGCGGGCTCGGCAGGGTTCTTCCTGCTGGAGTCGGCCGACGTGGCGGCGATGGCACCGGGCACGGAAGCGGGCGCGGCGCACGTGGTTTTCGAGATTGGCAAACCGGACGATGTGGAGATGCAGAAGGTGGAGAACGATGCCGAAGCCTTCATGCGCTCGTATGTGACCAAGCGCGGGCGCAGCGCAGATGCGGCGCAGGAAGCGGAGAAATCGTCGCACTCCTATACGGCAGATGAGGCGCTGAACCTGCACCTGATCGATTTGATCGCGAACAGTGATGCTGACTTATTGCAAAAAATCGACGGGCGCGTTGTGACCCGCATGGATGGGTCGACTTTGACACTTCATGTGGCCGGCGCACGCATTGTGACCATCGCGCCCACGCTGCGCGAGGAACTGCTGGGCTGGCTGGTGAATCCCAACATCGCGCTGCTGTTTCTGGTGGGCGGAGCGCTGCTGATCTATCTCGAATTCAACGCACCCGGCACGATTGTGCCGGGTGCTTTGGGCACGTTGATGGTGCTGCTGGCGGTGTTTGCGCTGGACCTGCTGCCGATTCGCTACACTGCGGTTCTGCTGTTGGTGGCGGCGTTGGTGCTGCTGGTTCTGGAGGCCAAGGTGGGTGGGCACGGGGCGCTGGCCATTGCCGGCATTGTGTGCCTGACCTTCGGCACCCTGACGCTGGTGGCTGCGCCAGTGCCGGAGATGGCCATCAGCCCGTGGGTGGCCATCAGTGTGAGCGCGGCGTTTGGCGCGATCACGGTGTTTCTGGTTCGGCTGGCGGTGCGGGCACGCAAGCGCAAGGCGCGCATTGGCGCGGATGCCATGGTGGGCTCCCCGGCAACGGCGATGGAAGCCCTTGCCCCGCAGGGACATGTGCTGGTGGAGGGCGAGATCTGGCAGGCGGTGGCGAAAGCGCCGGTGGCCGCCGGAACCAAGCTGCGCGTGGTGGGGCACGACCAGTTGTTGCTCGAGGTGGAACCGGAAATGCAGCCAGTCAGCAAGTCAGCGAGTTAGCGCGATTTTCCGCAGCTTTTCATGCGCTTGTATGGCGTTGGAGTACAATCCCTGCTGAGTGAGGAAAGGAATGTTCCATGTCCATCGGTGATCTCTCTCTTCCCGTGCTGATTGTTATTGCGATCGTCGTCCTTTACCTGCTGAACTCCATCAAGATCCTGCGCGAGTATGAGCGCGGTGTCATTTTCCGGCTGGGCCGCGTTCTGGGAGCGCCCAAGGGCCCCGGCATCATCCTGGTTTTCCGGCCCATCGATCAGATGGTGCGCCTGAGCTTGCGGCAGGAGGTGCTGGAGGTTCCGGCGCAGGACATTATCACGCGCGACAACGTTACGCTGAAGGTGAATGCGGTGGTGACGATGTACGTGGTGAACCCCAACGACGCCGCCATCAAGGTCGCCAACTACGTTTACCAGACCTCGCAATTCGCGCAGACCACTCTGCGCTCGGTTTTGGGCGAGGTGGAGCTGGACGAACTGCTGAGCCATCGCGACAAGCTCAATTTGCGCATTCAAAGCATTATTGACCAGCGCACGGAGCCGTTTGGGGTGAAGGTGGTCAGCGTGGAAGTGAAGCAGGTGGATCTGCCCGAGCAGATGCTGCGCGCCATCGCCAAACAGGCGGAGGCGGAGCGCGAAAAGCGGTCGAAGATCATTCACGCCGAGGGCGAATTCGCCGCCGCGCAAAGGCTGGTGGATGCGGCCGCGCTGATGGCCACGCAACCCATGACCTTGCAGTTGCGCTACCTGCAAACTTTGGCAGACATCGGAGTGGAGAAAAACACCACGATCGTTTTCCCGCTGCCAATCGAGTTCATGACGCTGTTGAACAAGCTGGCCGGCACGGGAAAGACCGACGAAAAAGCGGGCTAAGAATTAGCTCTTAGCTTTCAGCTCTCAGCTGTTAGCTTTTGATGGCGCGAGCCAGCGGCAGTGGGGCGGGCACGGAAAGAGCTGAAGGCCGGCGGCTGATAGCTAAGGGCTATATTTATGCGCGGATACTTTGACGAAGATGAACCGGAGCCTGAGCGGCCGCGACGCGATCGCGAGTTGACACTCGGCGCGGGCGCGCTGCTCGGTTTTGTTTTTGCGTTGTTGCTTGTCTGCGGGCTGTGCTTCGGAGTGGGATACGCCGTAGGGCATCACACTTCCGCGCCCTCCGCAGCGGGCAACGGGCCCACTCCCGCGCCCGATCAGGAGCCGCTGCAAGGCAACAACTCCATTCCCAAGCCCTCAGCCGCAGAGCAAACGGAGCCGCCGACGCCGCAGACAGGCGACTCCACTACAGCGCCCGACGCGGGCGCGAACCCCTCCACGACGCAACCGAGCCCGGCAGCGGGCGGGCAGGCCCCGAACGGGCAAAGTGGACCGGGGCAAGGAAGCGCGGTGCCAGGTCCTGCGCAACCGGTGCGGCCCGCGTTGCCGGCAGGAGGCAACCCGACCCAAGCTACGCAGTCAGGGCCCAACGTGCGTGCGGCTTTGCCGGCTTCAGTGCAGTTGGTGGTGCAGATTGCCGCGGTGGCGAATCCTGAAGACGCCGATGTGCTGGTGGCGGCGCTGCGCAAGCGCGGCTACTCGGTGATCGCAACGCGCGAACCGGCCGACGGACTGATCCACGTGAGGATCGGGCCCTTCACCAGTCGCGACGAAGCCAACCGCTGGCGCGACAAGCTGCTCGGCGACGGGTATAACGCGGTGGTGCAGCCGTAGGTGCAGCTTCGAGCCGCTAGCCGCTAGCTTCCAGTTCGTGATTGCGCATCCATTCCGGCAGCCCTGAGGCGATCGCGGCGCGGACGGCTTGGGATAATTCGTCGCGTGTGGCGTAGTCGGCGGGATCGAGCGGCGGGTGAAAGACAACGTGCGCGACGCCGGGATGGATGCGATTGCTGCCCCAGGGGATGATCTTTTCTGTACCGAAAATAGAGACCGGAACGCAGGGCGCGCCGGAGTCCTTGGCGAGATAGAACGCACCCTTCTTGAAGGGCTGCATGCGGCCGTCGAGCGAGCGCCCGCCCTCAACAAATGTCGTAATGTGCAGTCCGCTCAAGAGGACGCGCTCCGCGTCGGCAACGGCTGCCCTCGCGCTTTCGGCGCTGCCCGTGCGGCCAACGGGAATGAATTTGGCCAGCTTGAACGCGTAGCCGACGATGGGAAGCTTCAACAGCGAGCGCTTGAGAAATACCACCGTGCGGCCGGGAAGGTGCGACATCAGCGCCGGCGCGTCGAGATTGGAGACGTGGTTGGCCATGAAGATGCAGGCGCGGCCCGCAGGAATTTTTTCCTGGCCCTGGATTTGAATGCGAATGCCGGCGATCCGCATCGCGGTGCGCGCGATCCACGAGCCAGCGGCGTAAAGTGGGCCCACGTTGCCGCTGAGAAGCGTGAAGGGAAAGAGGACCAGCGCCGTAGGAACGGCGAGTACGACGATGGTGACGAAGACGAGGAGAGAGACGATCATGCGGTGTGTGTGCAGGCGTTCATGGAGAGTATCGCATTCGTGTGATCAGTTGCGCATCCACTCCGGCAGGCCGAAGGCGATAACGGCGCGGACGGCTTGGGTGAGCTCTTCGCGGGTGGCGAACGCATTGGGGTCGATGGGTTCGTGGAAGATGACGTGCGCATCGCCGGGATGGATGCGCAGGCTGCCTTTGCGAAGCATGGTTTCCGTTCCATAAATCGACACTGGGATGCAGGGAGCGCCGGAGGCCTTGGCGAGGAAAAACGGCCCTTTCTTGAAGGGCAGCATGCGGCCGTCGGGCGAGCGCGTGCCTTCGACAAATGTGGTGATGTGCGTGCCCTTGGCAAGCACGCGCTGCGCTTCGGCCACGCTGCGCTGCGCGTCGCCGCGGCTGCCGCTGCGGTCGACGGCGATGAATTCGCCCTGGCGGAAGCCGGTGCCGAGGATCGGCAAATTCATAAGCGACCGCTTCATGAAGGCTGAGGTGCGGCCGGGGATGAGCGAGATGAGCGCGGGCGGATCGAGATTGGAGACGTGGTTCGACATGAAGATGCAGGCGCGGTCGCGGGGAATGCGGTCGAGGCCTTCGGGTCGCAAGCGCACGCCGGCGACGCGGCAACTGGAGGAGAGCATGAAGCGCGTGGCCTTGTAGAGCGGCAGCACGTTGCCCGTGAGCCAGCACCAGGGAATGAAGAGCAGGGCCGAGGGAATGCCCAGGATGGCCATGTTGGCGAGAAAAAGAAGAGAGCGGATCATGCGTACCTTAATTCGTGTCTTGACTCATAATGCTCCGGCAGCGCCGGGATTGAGCTCGCGCAGACGCGCGGGAAGTTTGAGGTAGATGCCGTCGAAGCCGCCGTTGGAGAGAATGGCGACCACGTCGCCAGAGGCGAGTTGCGGCGCCAGAGCGGCTACGATCGAATCGGCGTTTGCGTGGAGTTCGGCAGGTGTTCCCGCGGCGTTGAGGGTGCGTACGATTTCTTCCGGATGCAGGCGATCGGCTTCGGGAATGCGCTCCTGCTGGTAGACGCCCGCGAGCACGACGCGATCGGCGAGACGCAGGCTCGCGACGAGTTGGTCGGCAAGAACCTTGCGACGCAGAGTGTTGGAGCGGGGTTCTAATACCGCCCAGATGCGTCCCAAAGGGTAAAGGGCACGGAGTGCCCGGAGGGTTTCGCGAATGGCTGTGGGGTGGTGGGCGAAGTCCTCAATGAGCGTGATGCCGTCGATCTGATCGCGCACTTCAAGGCGGCGCTTGACGCTTTTAAAGGTGGCGAGTGCCGTGACGATGGATGCTTTCGCAATGCCCTGGCCGGCGGCGAGGGCCGCGGCGGCCGTGGCGTTCAGGACGTTGTGCTCGCCGGCGAGGTTCATGGTGAACTTGGCCCAGGCGACGCTGTCGCGATCGACCTCCCATTGCGTTTGCCCATCTACGTGGCGCAGATTGCGAATGCGCCAGTAGGCGGCGCCAGAGAAGCCGTAGCGCTCGACGCGGCAGAAGGCGCGGCTCACGCACTCGGTCACATTTTCGCTGCCGTCGTAGGCGACGATGAGGCCGCGGCGCGGAACCAGATTGACGAGGCGCTTGAAAGCGATTCTTACGGCGTCAAGATCGGCGTAGATGTCGGCGTGGTCGAATTCGACATGGGTGAGGATGAGCGCGTCGGGAAAGTAGTGGAGAAATTTAGGGCCTTTGTCGAAGAAGGCGGTGTCGTACTCGTCGCCTTCCACAATGAAGGGCTGCGTGGGACGCAACTGGAAGCTCGAACCGAAGTTTTCCGCGACGCCTCCGATGAGGAAGGAAGGCTCAAGCGCGGGATTTTCGCGCGCAGCGGTCTGGTAAATCCACGCCAGCATGCTGGTGGTGGTGGTTTTGCCGTGGGTACCGGCGACGACGAGAGGCGAGCGGCCGGCGAGAAACTCTTCGCGCAGCAGCGCGGCCATGGAGGTGAAGGGAATGCGCTCATCGAGGACGCGCTCAATTTCAGGATTGCCGCGCGAGAGCGCGTTGCCGACGACGACAAGATCGGGCGCGGGCGAGAGGTTCGCTTCGGCGTAGGGCTCGAGGATGGGAATGCCGAGCGAGTGGAGCAGATCGCTCATGGGCGGATAAGCGGCCTTGTCGGAGCCGGTGATGCGGTGGCCTTCGAGTTGGAGCAGCCCTGCAAGCGACGCCATGGCCGTGCCGCAGACGCCGATGAGATGAATGTGACGGGAAGACGAGGTCACCGGGTCACCGCCGGCTCGAGAATTTTGAGCGTGGGTTCCTCGGCGAGGGTGAGCTCTGCGGCGACGCCGAAGGTGAGCGTGACGTTCTGCCGCGAGACATGACCCGAGCGCAAGCCGATGGCAATGGGAATGTCGAGGCCGTCGAGAGCGCTCAAGATGGCGCGATCAAGAAGATCGGGCGCGGCGCCATGATCGAGCATTTCGCCGAAGATGATTCCGCTCGCGCCAGCGAGCTTACCGGCTGCGCGCAACTGCCATAACATGCGGTCGATCTGGTAGGGCTTTGCGCCGGTATCTTCGAGAAAGAGCAGCTTGTTTTCAGTTTTGGGCTCCCAGGGCGTGCCGAGCAGCGAGACGAGAATGCTGAGGCAGCCGCCGTAGAGCGTGCCCGTGACGGATTTACGCGCCGCAGGCGTGAGGATGCGGAGGCCCTCGGCGGAGCCAACGCTGTAAGGCTCGCCTCTCAATGCCGCACGAAAGCTGTCCAAATGTATTCCGTCTGGGAGACAAAAATCGGCGCCGAGCATGGGGCCGTGAAAAGCGGGAAGACCCAACTCGTCGAGGAGATGTAGCTGAACGCCGGTGAGATCGCTGTACGCGAAAAACGGCTTGGGATGGGCGGCGATGTTTGCGAGATCGAGGCCGGGAAGCAGGTAATTCGAACCATAGCCGCCGCGGAGAGACATGATGGCGCCGGTGGCCGGATCGGAGAAAGCCGCGTGGAGATCGGCGAGGCGCTGCGCGGGAGTTCCGGCGAAGTAAAGCGGCCCGCGGAGCAGCGTGTTGACGCCCGGTTTAGGCGTGTAACCGAGAGCGTCAAGGGCGGCGAGTCCGCGCTCGATGCGGTCAGGTTGCGCAGAAGACGCGGGGGCGACAATGCCGATGGCTGCGTCTGGCGCGACTGCCGGCGGTTTGATCAAGCGCGCCATTTCACCAAGCCTCTCCGCGGGCGATGAGCGCGGCCGGCCCCGTGAGAAACAACTCTTGGCCAGGCCCGCCCCATGCAACGGTTTGCGCGCCGCCGGGCGCGACCACGGTGAGCGGCGAAACGCAACGGCGCAGAGCCAGCGCGGCCGTAGCAGACGCGGAACTGCCGGTGCCGGAGGAGGTGGTGGGCCCCACGCCGCGCTCGAAGATGCGAATTTCGATCTCGTTCTCGCTCACGACACGCACAAATTCCACGTTGGTCTGGTTTGTAAAGTCGCGGTGCGTACAGATTTCAGCGCCGATGGCTTGCCATGTTTTGCCGGCGACGGTGAAGGCCGCATTGTCGACC
Organism: uncultured Occallatibacter sp.; assembly: GCA_964569985.1. GTDB lineage: Bacteria > Acidobacteriota > Terriglobia > Terriglobales > Acidobacteriaceae > Telmatobacter. The sequence continues at coordinate 137,739 of CAZMWL010000006.1, read as the reverse complement.
AGGATCACGAAGTGAGGATTGCCGGTAGTGACTTCGACGCCGACAATCTCAGCGCCGCTCGAGAGCTTCAGCGTGTGAGGTAGAAAGCGCGGCACGCCCATGCCGGCAGTGACCTCGACGGTGAAGGCGTCGCCTTGGTGCACGCTGTCGATGCGGCAGATGCGCGGGCCGGCGTCGGTGATAATTTCCAGCTTGTCGCCGGTTTGCGAGCCGAGAGTTTCGGCCATCCACGCGGCCACGCAGCGCGTGCCGTTGCCGCTGATTTCGGCGATGGAGCCGTCGGCGTTATATAGGCGGACGCGGCCGGATGTGGGGCCCGGCGAGTCGGGACTGGGCGAGTCGGGGAAGGCCCAGGCGAAGAACTCGATGCCGTCGGCGCCGATACCAGTGTTGCGCTGGCAAAGGCGGCGCGTGAGTTCGGCGCGATCGAGATCTCCCGCAACGTCCTCTCGAACGATCAGAAAATCGTTGCCGCAGGCGTGGGCCTTGGTGAAGGGAATCAATCTTCCTCCCAAGCTGAATGATATAGGGGGCAGGTTTCAGGTGTCAGGTTTCACAGCGCGGCAATCAGAGATCAACAAGCACGGGATAGGTTGCAGGCCCAGCGCTCCGGTCACCGAGCGTGATTGGCGGCATCTGGAATTGGAGAGTCCATGTTCGGGTTTGGAGCCTCAACGTCTGGAATTGGTGCGCTGAAAGCCGGATGGGGTGTGCGATGGAAGACCGCCGTAGAAGTATAGACCGTAACCGACGGCTGATTCTCAGCGGTAAAGCGGCCGGCAACAGTGAGTCCCTCGGGATGAGCCTTGACGGCGCGATCAACCTCGTCGCCGTCGAAGGCAACCACGATGGCCGCGTGGCTGGCGGGCGCTTGCAGGGCAGCGCGCCACAAGTCGAGATCGCTCTCGTTGATAGTTTGGCGCAGGGGAATGCCGGTAAACGCGACAATTTCAGGATCCGTTGAGGTGTTCATCAACACGGTGCCGCGGGGAAATGTGCTGAGCAGGTCCTGGAGGAGCGGGGGAATGGCCAGGTCGTAGGGCAGACGCGCCTGGAGGTTGGTGACGCTTTCCGCGTAGACGATCGGTTCCTGGCGCAGCAGAGCCGCGACGTTAATTCCCGCGAGAACAAAGAGCAGGGCGAAAGCGATGTCGGGCAGGAGCTGTGGGATGCGGTGACCCTGCCAGCGAGCGAGAGCGCCGGTAGCAAACTTTGCCGCGAATCCGAGACCCAGAGCGAGAGCGGGGAGCAGCTCGATTCCGTAGCGCGTGTTGTAGAAGGTGAAGGGCCACCACGCGGGAAAGAAGATGGGGACGGAGCCGTATGCGATCGACCACGTGTAGAAGGGCACGGGCAGCCAGAAGAGCAGAACCCAGACCAGAGCGCGGCGATGCGCTGCGGCTTTTTCCGTGAACCATACAGCGACCGAGCCGAGCGCGGCGAGCGCGAGCGCGAGATTGCCCCAGAGACTGCCCCAATTCGGCGCGAGAACGGCGTCAAGTTCCGAGACTTTGAGATAAAAGAGCAGCGCCACCCAGGGATTGTGCCAGCCGGGATGCGGTGGCCATGCGCCGGACGTGGCAGTGCGCATTTCAATCGCTTTGGCGGAATAAGGACCGCGTGCGAAGTAGAGCCAATCACCGAAGCCGGCGGAGTTGTAGGCGAACCAGGCGAGAGGCGCGGCGACCACGGCAACGCTGGCCAGCCAGAAATACGGCGAATAGCGCAGACGGCCGCGCTTCATCAGTGCAACACCGATGCCGGTCCATGCGACGCAGGCGATGATCCAGCCGTCATAACGGGTGGAGATGGCGGCGATGAGCGCCGCGGCAATGAGGAGCTGCGTGCGGGCTGCGCGGATCGGATCTTCGTCCAGGCAAAGACGCCACTCCACAAGCCAGACCACGATCCAGATGACCTCGCAGAGGAAGAGCGGCTCGGTCATGGCCGTGGTTTGGAGGTAAAGCAAATTGGGATTGAGGGCGAAGAACACGAGCGCGAGCATGGAGGGCGCGGGATTGAGCCAGTGCCGCGACAGGCGATAGATTCCGGCGCAGGAAGCGATATAAGCGCATGCGGAGGGAATAACGCCGGCGAGACCGTTGGCCCACCAGGCGTAGTTCTGCACGAAGGGAATCAGGAGGATGTGCGGCAGCGGCAGCCACACGGAGCCGAGTTCGGAAAAGCGGGTGGTGCGCGAGTCGAAGACGCGGCGCGCAATGTGAAGATGGGCGACGGCGTCGCCGTAGTTGAGCATCGCACTGTGATTCCAACTCCAGAAGATGGCGGCGAACGAGGCTGCCATGGAGAAGGCCAGAACCAGCCAGCCTTCGACATTGGAGACGCTGCGATCAGTCAAGGTGCGTGATCTCACGGAAGACGTCGAAGCGCGCGTCGATCTCGGAGCGCGTGAGCTGTTGCAGGCGCTCCGTGCCGAAACGCTCGCAGGCATAGGAGCCCATCACGCCGCCGTAATACATGGCGTGCCGCCAGGAGGCGGGCGTGAGGGTTTCCTGGGAAGCAAGATAACCGAAGAATCCTCCGGCAAAGCTGTCGCCCGCGCCGGTAGGATCGACGACCTCATTGAGCGGGAGGGCCGGAGCCCTGAAGGTGCGAAGCTCCGCCTTCTTGCCTTTTGGAGTCGATTCGTGGAATAAGGTGGCGCCGTACTCGCCGTGCTTGACCACCAGCGCGCGAGGGCCGAGAGCGATGATGCTGCGCGCAGCCTGCACGAGGTTGTTGTTGCCCGCCAGCATGCGGGCTTCAGCGTCGTTGATGAGCAGAATATCGAGACCTTTGAGCACTTCGAGAAGGGCGGGGCGATGGTCCTTGATCCAGTAGTTCATGGTGTCGCCGGCCACCAGCTTGACTGCGGGCATGGCGTCGCGCACGCGGCGCTGCAACACGGGATCGATGTTGGCGAGGAAGAGGAACTCGGAATCGCGATAGGCGTCGGGAATTTTGGGCTCGAACGACGCAAAGACGTTGAGCTCAGTGTTATGGGTTTTAGCTTCGTTCAGATTTTCGAGATACGAGCCTTCCCAAAAAAAGCTCTTGCCCGCGGTGTGCTCGATGCCGCGGGTGTCGATATTGTGGGCGGAGAAGACGGCTTCCTGTTTGGGGCCGAAGTCCTCGCCCACGACGGCGATGACACGCACATCGGTGAAGTAGCTGGCGGCGAGCGAGAAGTAGGTGGCAGCACCGCCCAGGCAACGCTCGCGGCGGCCGGCGGGAGTTTCAATGGAATCGTAAGCAACGCTGCCGACGACGGTGATGGACATGTTTCCCTCGTTCTGGATGAGAGTCGTGGCGAGACAGCAAGTCAGCGAGTCAGCAAGTTAGCTGGCCAGCGAGTTTGCCAGCCAGATCGCGCCCTACCACCCATGATATTTGCCGAAGAGCAGTTTCAGCTTTTCTTTCGCTGCGGCGGGAATGGCGTCGGGCTGGGTGAGCACGGCAAATTTTGCTGCCGAAGCGCAGGCGCAGTTACGTTCGCGCGGCATGGCAGCGACGGCGGCTTTCACCACGCGGGCGGCGTTGTCGGCGTTCTTGTGCAGCACGGCGACGATCTCTTCAATCGTCACGGCGTCGTGGCCCTCGCGCCAGCAGTCGTAATCGGTGACCATGGCGACGGTGGCGTAACAGATCTCGGCTTCGCGGGCCAGTTTGGCCTCCTGCAGGTTGGTCATGCCGATTACGTCCGCGCCCCAACTGCGATAGAGATGCGACTCCGCCTTGGTGGAGAACTGCGGACCCTCCATGCAGACGTAGGTGCCGCCAAGTTTGCCGACGACACCGACCGCGGCGCAGGCATCCGATGCAGCTTTGGCCACCGTTGCGCACACAGGATCGCCAAAAGCCACGTGGCCCACGATGCCGTCGCCGAAGAAGGTCGACACGCGATGGAAGGTGCGGTCGATGAACTGATCAGGCATCACGAAGTCGGTGGGCTTGTGCTCTTCCTTGAGCGAACCCACGGCGGAAACGGAGAGAATGCGCTCCACGCCGAGCTTTTTGAAGGCGTAGATGTTGGCGCGGAAATTGAGCTCGGAAGGGAGAATGCGATGGCCGCGGCCGTGGCGCGCGAGGAAGGCGACCTTGCGTCCCTCGAGTTCGCCGAGAACAAAAGCGTCAGAGGGTGCACCGAAGGGTGTTTCGATGAGTTCCTCGTGGACGTTGGTGAATCCGGGCATGGAGTAAAGCCCGCTGCCGCCGATAATGCCGATTTCTGCGCTTGCCAAGGTGTGCTCCTTGCGAAAGTGAGCAGGGGCTAAAGCCCCCACTTATTTTGTCGCGTTTACGGCACGACTGAAGTCGTGCCCTTTCACGAACCGATTGATGAAGCCTCCTCGAGAAGCTAGAAGCCAGTACCTCGAAGTCGATCCTTCACCGTTGATCGATCAGCCGGATCGTCTCCATGAACACATCGCCGTCGATCGTTAAACTGTGCGCGCTAATCTTATCCATCGTGTCTTGCGCGGTGTGGTGATAGCTGTTGTTGGGCCCGTAGTTGAGGTCGATGATGTCGATGGACGGCACGCCGCGCTCGACAAAGGGCAGGTGATCGTCCTCCACGTCCATCTGCTCCTGAAAAAAGTAGCGCTGGTCGCCGAACTTCTTCGCCGCCTGCGCGACCAGATCGACAAGCCACGCGGTGGAGTGGGTCTCGCGCTGGATGTCGAGATCCTTGTCGCCGATCATGTCGGCAAGGAGGAAGGCTTTGATGTGGTTGAGGGTGCCGTCACGGCCCCACTTGGCGGCAAGATGGCGGCTGCCGTAGGTGGAGTCGGAGCGCGACCATTGCTGGATGGCCTCTTCGCCGTCGAAGAAAACGAGCCAGACCGAATAGCCATCAAGTTTCTTGCCGGGCGAGTGGGCGGCCTGGGCGCGGAGATCGTCGGCGATGTCCATCAACAGGCCGGTGGTGGAAGCGCCGTCGTTGGCGCCGACAAAGTTGATGGTACGCAGCGGGTAATTGGTTTCGTAGTGCGTGCCGACCACGATTGCGCCGGGCTTGGTGCCGGGAAAACGCACGATGAAGTTGCACATGGGCACGGGGCCGATGGGCGTCGAGGCGGTGAAGGTGTCTTCTTCAAGCTGGTCGTGCGCGCGGAGGAAATGAGAGCGGAGGAACTCCTCGGCTTTGACGTGGCCGGGACCGGTGGGCCAGCGCGGACCGATGGCGGCGAATTGGCGCGCGTATTCGTAGGCCTTGGCGCCGTCGAAGTGTTGGGCGGACGCGGCGAGAGGAACGAAGAGAGGGATCAGGAAGATCGGCCACGCAAAAAATCGGACGCGGAGTTTCGCGGATTCCCACCCTTCGAGCAAAAAGCGCTCGAAGGATGGGGCATGGAAGGTTGGCGCCGATTTGCGAAAAGAACAACCGCAGGTCCTTCGACTTCGGCCGCTAACGCGGCCTGCGCTCAGGATGACAGTGTTTGGGGATGGCGAGGATTTCGTCCAAAGCCAGGAAAAACAAAACCAGAAAAAAGAAAACATCAACCCGCGGCCTCCTTTTTCTTCCTGCGCGAGGGGTGCACCCACCACGCGACGCCGATGCCGACCAGATAGAGGGCCAGCATGGGGAGGGCGTAGATGCACATCGTCCACGGATCGGGACTGGGGCAAATGATGGCGGCCACAATGAAGACCGCAAGGATGGCGTAACGGATGTTCTTCCAGAGAAAGCGCGGGCTGACAATGCCAAACAGAGCGAGGAAGAAGATGAGGATGGGCAGCTCAAAGCTGATGCCGAGACCCAGGATGATGGAAAGAAAGAACCCGGTGTACTCCTCGATCGTAACCACCGGGTTGAATTCTCTGCCGAACTGCAGGATGAGAATCTTGAGCGCACCGGGCAGAACGAAGAAATAGCCGAAGCTGGCGCCAACGAGAAACAATCCCACGGTGACGGACATGAAGGGGATGACGAAGCGCTTCTCTTTTTGATAAAGACCGGGCGCGATGAACAGCCACACCTGATAGAGGATGAAAGGGGAGGCCAGAATGGCGCCGCCGATGAGCGCAACCTGCAGGTAGAGGTTGAGCGGGTCCATAGGGTGGGTGTAATTGAGCTTGATGCCGAGCTTGGTAAGCGGGGCCTGGACGAGGCCGTAGAGCCTTTCACGGAAGTAGAAGGCGAAGAAGAAGCCGGCGGCGAGATAGAGGGCGGAGTGAACAATGCGCTTGCGGAGCTCGTCGAGATGCTCCATGAGGCTCATGCCGGGCAGTTCGGCGCGCTCGGTGACGGCCTTGCGGGCTTTCTCGATGGCTTCCTGCGGATCAACCATGGTGGGCGGCCGGCTCCGACGGTTCGGCTTCAGGGGTGGTGCTCTCCGGGGTGCTTGCGGCTTCGCTCGTCGAAGGCGCGGCGGCCGGTTCGGCGGCTGGCTCGGCGGGTTGCTCGAAGAGCTCAGTTTGCTGTGCGGGTTGGCCCGGCGGATTGGCAGCGACGACAGCGCCCGTAGACGGAGGCTGGATGCGCAGACGCGCAGCTTCGACGGCAGACGCTGTGAGGTCTTCGATGGTTTCCTCAGGCCGCGTGGCTTCGGCGGCCAAGTCGGGATAAGTGGTTTCGCCGGGATAAGGGCTTTCGGAGGGTGTTTCCGGCGTTGCGGGCGCAGCGGCGGATGCGGCGGGCTGGTCGATTATCAGGGCGGCCACGTCCAGTTGCGGTGCAGGCGGGCTGGCGGCCAGAGTTCTCTGCCTCTCCTCTTCTTCCTTCTTGCGGCGGTCGGCCTCCTCAGATTGGCGTAACTCCTCTTCCATCTGGAATTTGAAGTCGTTGGAGGCTTTGCGGAACTCGTACATCAGCTTGCCGATCTGGCGGCCGATCTGCGGCAGGCGGCGCGGGCCGAAAACCACCAGCGCCAGCACCATCAGGATGATGGTGTCGGCCATGCTGATGTTGGCCATCATGATTGGCGGAGTTCCCATGAAGGATCATGATAAATGGCTGCAAGTGGCACTCACAAACGGTTGGCACTTCGGCGATGGATTAAAGCAGCGTTACAATCAATCCAGATGGGACGGCGCGTGCCGGGAGCCTTCTGCAACCGGCGAGATTCCGCAGCATCCCATAAGGAACGGGCTGCAACAACCCCGTGAGCTTTCCGGGTTCGGACATCGTCCAGAACCAGGAAGAGACTCACTGCAGCCAGCTGGAAAGCTTTCAACATCCCCGTCCGTAATGGACTGAAGGCGGAGTATTGTGACCCTGGTTCTAGAAGTAACCGCAGCCTCAGCGGAGGCAAATGCGGCCTGTTCATTGGAAAACTACCTGGCGCTGCCCGACCACACAATGGACGAGCGGATTCGAGTGGCGCGCGCGAAATTAGGCGCGACCACGGTAATTCTTGGCCACCACTACCAGCGCGACGAGGTGGTGCGCTTCGCCGACTTGACCGGCGACAGCTACAAACTGTCAAAGTCAGCCGCGGCCACGGGCGCTCAATACATTGTGTTCTGCGGCGTGCACTTTATGGCGGAAAGCGCCGACATTCTGGCGCAGAACGGCCAGCAGGTGATTCTGCCCGACCTGAACGCGGGCTGCTCAATGGCCGATATGGCCGAGATCTCGCAAGTCGAAGACTGCTGGGATGCGCTCGAGCGTGCGGGAGTTGCGGACGAGACGGTTCCGGTGACGTACATCAATTCGACGGCGGCGATCAAAGCGTTTTGCGGCGAGCACGGCGGCCTGGTGTGCACGTCGTCGAGCGCACGCAAGGCGCTGGAGTGGGGATTTGCGCGCGGCAAGCGGATTTTGTTTCTGCCGGATCAGCACTTAGGGCGCAACACGGGGCATTCCATGGGGATTCCGCTCGACGAGATGGTGGTATGGGATCCGTGGGCGGTGCAGATTGGATCGGGCAAGTTTGGATCCTTTGGGGGCGGGCAGACGAAAGAACGGCTCGCCGCGAGCAAGATTCTGCTGTGGAAGGGCCACTGCGCCGTGCATCAGCGCTTCCTACCGTCCCATATTGACCAGGTGCGGGCGAAGTATCCCGGGATCGAAGTGATCGTGCACCCGGAGTGCCGCTACGAAGTGTGCCAGAAGGCGGACGCGCTGGGATCGACCGAGCAGTTGATTGCGCGCGTGGAACAGGCACCGGCGGGATCGATGTTTGCCATCGGGACTGAGATTCACCTGGTGAACCGGCTGGCTAAGCGTTTTGCGCCGCAAGGCAAGAAAATCATTACGCTCAACGACACCGGCTGCCTGTGCACCACGATGTATCGCATCAGCCCACAGCACCTGGCGTGGGCGCTGGAAAATCTGGTCGAAGGGCGCGTGGTGAACCGCGTGCAAGTGAAGCCGGACGTGAAGCACTGGGCGCGCGTGGCGCTCGGCAGGATGCTGGGGTGAAGCAGCTTCCAGCTTCCAGCGCCTAGCCTCCAGGTCTTGGATTTCAGTCGCCGCCGACCATCGAATTTGCGCGGCCGGCGGAGCAAAATTCGCATAGACTAGAGAAGAAATCGCTGCCCTTTCCCTTCATTTCTTCCCATTGCGGCGATTCGTCCGGCTTTATGACGATAGGTACGAAATGCCTTCGCGCTTCCGCGTTGGCCCTCCTGCTTTTGACGGGCAGCTGGTCCAGGGAGGCCCGCGCGTATTCGCTCCTGACGCATGAGCAACTGATCGACCTCACATGGGAGGACTCGATTGTGCCGCTGCTCATGAGCCACTATCCCAACCTGACGCCGGCGGATCTGGACCAGGCGCGCGCCTACGCGTATGGCGGCTGCGTGATCCAGGACATCGGCTATTACCCGTTTGGCGACGAGTTTTTTTCGGATCTTACCCACTACGTGCGCACGGGCGATTTCGTGTTGGCGCTGTTTCGCAACGCGCACAACGCCAACGAACTGGCATTCGCGGTGGGCGCGCTCTCGCATTACATCGGGGATACATATGGCCACTCGCAGGCAACCAATCGCGCCGTTCCTATCGAGTTTCCCAAACTGGAAAAGCTCTTCGGGCACAGCGTGAATTACGCCGAAGGCCGGCACGAGCACGTGCAGACCGAGTTCGCTTTTGATATTGATCAAGTCGCGCATCACCGCCTGGCGCCGCTCGGGTATATGCGTCACATCGGGATCCAAGTTCCCGTGCACCAGCTGGCGCTGGCGTTTTATGAGACGTACGGATTGACCGAAGATTTCAACGTGAGCAAGGGCCGGCAATTCAACGTGAAGGCCTACCGGTTTGCCACGCGCACGTTCATTCCCCGCGTGGCCTATGCAGTGACGATTCTGCACCGCAAGCAGGAGCCCACTGAGCCGGACACGCCCGATGCGGTCGAGATTGAAAAGGAGTCCGCCGCGGCGGCCAAGCTGTATAACTGGGCCGCGCACCGCAAGAAGGCCGGAGTGGGAACGCACGTTTTGGCCGGCGTGCTTTGGGTGCTGCCCAAGGTTGGGCCGCTGTCGATGGTAGCCGTGAAAGGGCCGACCGCAGCCGCGGAGGCCGATTACATGCACAGCGTGGTTTCGGCCACCACGGTGCTGCATGAGCGCCTGGCCATCTTCACACCCGTTGAGGCGCGCCGGGAGCGGATATTGACCGCGACCACCTCGACGGAAACGCTGGGCCCGCTCGATCCCAAACAACCGTTGCCCAATCGCGACCTGGACACAGGCGCGGTGGTGAAACCGGGCGGCTATCCACTCACCGACACGACCTATGCCGAGTTGTTGCGCCGGCTGACGAGCACGCCCACGCAGGCGATTCCGCCGGGCATCAAAAGCGATGTGGAGGCGTATTATGCCGATCCCAATGCGCCCATCGAGACCAAGAAGCATCCCGACGAGTGGAAGAAGGTGCAGGACGAGTTGAAAATTTTGGAAACCATGCCGACCAGCACCGAGCCTGCGCCTTATCCCACCTACGGCGAGTTGGGGAGCGCGAAGAAGTAGGCGGGAAGTGCGGGATACGATCGGTCTCTCTAAGGCGCTACCCTCACCGATGAGTTTCCGGGTCCCTGAGTTTGAAAAGTGAACGCCAGCTGAACCTCATACGGCACGGCGCGCGTGCCAATCACTAGCGGCTTAAAGTGCCAGCCACGCGCCGCCTCTAACGCCGCTTCCTGCTCCATCGCTGGTCCGCTCAGCACAGTGACTTTCTGAACCTTGCCCGTTCCGTCGACCAGAACCTGCATGACCACGGCCCCATTTACGTGAGCCATGATTGCAATCGGAGGAAACACAGGTTTTTGTCGGGAAACTATGAGTGCCCGCGCCTCATCCTGCGAAACCATGCGTAGCATATAGCGCTCCGCATCGTCGTTCTCGTCGAGAAACGTGCCGTCGGCGCCATCTCCATTCAACTGCACCACCCAGGAACATCGCACCGATTCGGCAGGGACTTCGTAGAACACCTCGACGCAGGTTTCTTGGGTCTTCGGACAAGGTGCCGGCGGAGTGCTGCTGATCGACCAGATTCCATCTCGCGGCAAAGGCTGCCGCGTCTTCGGATCGAGCACGAGCGGATCGACGGAGTAGTGCTTCACCACGACCCTGACCGCCTGCCACCCCATTGAGGCTACCGGCGGTGAAGTTTCCTGTTGCGTCCAACCGGGCACCGAACCATTAGTCAGAGCAACCAAAGCGAACACAATAATCGGGCGGAGTATCAGTCTGGGCACCATATGCAGGGCTCCTTGCATCTCCAAATGATACCGGCGATTATGGACGAGAAGCAACCGCAGGTCCTTCGACTCGCTTTGGTGCATTGCATGCGCCAAAGCTCGCTCAGGCTGACCGGCCTCTGTACGTGGGCGGAGTCTCTACGTCGCTCCGCTTTGCCTGTCGTCGGCGAGATTGGGCCGCGGGACCGCAACCGCCTGAGCAGGGCGCGCGGCTGCGCTGGCAGGGGGGCGCAAGGGTTGCGACTGGCCTGCGGACTGCATATGGATGGTGACAATCAGCGCTTCGGCCGGCTTTGAGCCCGCGCAACGGTAGGAGTGGGGCGTGCCCGCGTCGAAGTAGATGGCGTCGCCTGCACCGAGCGTCGCTTCCTGGTCGCCGTGGCGCAGCACCAGCTCGCCGCCCAGCACATAGAGGAACTCAAAACCAGTGTGCATGTGCGCTTTGGGCTCAACCTGCGGCGGCAGGGGAATGAACTCCGCGAAGTAGGGGTCCATGTGCCGATCGGGCACCATGTAGCCCAGGCTTTCAAAGGTGTAGGTGGGCGGCTCAACGCCGGTTTGCGGCATGCGCACGCGGTCCTTCTTGCGGTGCACGCGGAAGATGGGTGCGGGCTCGGACTCAAAGAAATAGGACAGATCTTTAGAGAAGACCATGGCGATGCGCGCCAGGTTGCGTAGCGTGGGCACCACGCGGCCGGTTTCAAGCTGCGAAAGAAAGCTGGCGGAAAGACCGGTGTGTCTGCCCAGTTCGACAAGCCCCATGGACTTCTTGAGGCGCAGGCGGCGGATGCGCTCGCCCAAATGCTTTTCCGTAATGAACCGCTCAGCGGAATCGGGATCCGCCTGGGTTTTGTGCATCTCTTCGCTGCCCACCACGAGCTTGTCGCTCATCTCTGGTCCCTCATGGCCGCTCGTTTGTCGCCGTGCCATTGAACATTAGGATGCACTTTGAGGGCAAATGTCGTCCAGATCAAAAGATTTTCTCGTGACACGAAATTGGGAAAGGCGGGGAGAAAGGGAGCAAGCCACCCCAGCGGCAGAGCCGCCGGAGGCCCCGGCAAGGGAGCAAGTGACGACGGTCGTGCACTGCCGACGGCTGCGCGCGTTATTCTGGAACGTCCGGAAGGGTCGCGAGAACCTCGCGGGGACTAAAGTCCCCAATTCAATTTGCGGCGTTTGCGGCGCGAGTTAACTCGCGCCCTGATACAAGACAACCGGCCGCAAGAGTTTTTCAGCAACCTCACGCAGGATCTGGTCGTGCATTGGCCCGCGTGCCGATCTCGGACAGGTTTTTGGAGACGAAGGAAGAACGATGCCTGAAGAATCCGCACCCGCTCAGCCCGCACCCGCGCAGCCCGCCCCCACGCAGCCCGCACTCGCGCAGCCCGAATCCGCGCAGACCGAATCCGCGCAGACCGCCGCACCCGTTGCCACTATTGCCGAGATCGGCAAGCATGAGGGGCAATCCGTGACTCTCCAGGGATGGCTCTACAACCTGCGCGAGAGCGGGAAGCTGGTGTTTCCCATCTTTCGCGACGGGACGGGGTCGATCCAGGGCGTGGCGCACGTGAAGAGCGTGTCGCCGGAGGTGTTTGAGACGCTGAAACACCTGACCCAGGAATCGAGCGTGATTGTGACGGGGAAGGTGCGTGCGGACAAGCGCGCGCCGGGAGGATTCGAACTGGACGTGGAAAACGTGCAAGTGGTGCAGCGCGTGCCGGAGTCCGATCCGTACCCCATCACGCTCAAGGATCACGGCGTGGAGTTTCTCCAGGAACGGCGTCACTTGTGGATGCGGAGCCCGCGGCAGTCAGCCATTCTGCGCATTCGCGCGGAGATCATGCGCGCCGCCGCCGAATACTTTGACATGCACGGATACATTCGCACCGATCCGCCGATTCTGACGCCGGCCGCGTGCGAAGGCACGTCGACACTGTTTCCCGTGGACTACTTCGGCGAGCCCGCGTACCTGACGCAAAGCGGCCAGCTTTATGTGGAGGCGACAGCCCTGGCTCTGGGCAAGGTGTACAGCTTCGGGCCCACATTTCGCGCGGAAAAATCGAAGACGCGGCGGCATCTGACGGAGTTCTGGATGGTCGAGCCGGAGGTTGCCTTCATGGATCTCGACGGGCTGATGGAGCTGGCCGAGAACTACATTTCGCACATTGTGGGGAGCGTGGTGAAGAACCGCGCCGCGGAGTTGCAGGTGATCGGCCGCGACGTGGCGAAGCTGGAAGCCGTGAAGCCGCCGTTTCCGCGGCTGCGCTACGACGAAGCCTGCTCCATGGTGAACAAGGCGTACAAGGATGGAGATTTTAATCTTAGCGACCAGCCGGGCGAACGCGGAGACTTCACCAACCTGGTGGCCATCGAGCCGGGAGACGATTTCGGCTCGCCGCAAGAGACGTGGCTGAGCAAGCAGTTCGACAAGCCGGTGATGGTGCACCGCTATCCGGCGGACGTGAAGGCGTTTTACATGGAGCCCGACCCGAAGGATCCGCGTTTCGCGCTGTGCGTGGACGTGCTGGCGCCGGAAGGCTACGGCGAGATTATAGGCGGGTCGCAACGCGTGTCGAGCTACGAATTGCTGAGCGCACGCATTGACGAGCACAAGCTGCCGCGCCAGGCCTTCGAGTGGTATCTCGACCTGCGGCGCTACGGCAGCGTGCCGCATTCCGGCTTCGGCATGGGCATTGAGCGCGTGGTTTCGTGGGTATGCGCTCTAGACCACGTGCGCGAGACGATTCCGTTCCCGCGCATGCTGAACCGGATGTACCCGTAAAACAGTGGTCAGTTGTCAGTGATCAGTGGTCAGCGAATCTCCGAGCGAATGCGGACGTTTGTGCGCCGAACCCAAAACATATGTTGCAACAACTATTTAGTGGGCGAATCCTCGGGGCTAACCGGTGAATCAAAAAAGGTGGAGAGAAAGAATTCCGATAGGATTCCCGAGGAGCAAAAAGTCCATGAGTCTGACAGCCAGTGAAGTGCACAAATTGAAAAAAGCGACCCCAGTGCAGGGGGTGTTGCCGGTGATCCATGAGCGCTGGAGCGCGCGGTCGTTTGCCGAGCGCGAGGTGGGCGCGGAGACGCTCAGGAAGGTGTTTGAAGCGGCGCGGTGGGCGGCTTCAGGCGGGAATGGGCAACCGTGGCGGTTTGTGGTGGGGCTGAAAGGCTCGGAGACGCACGAGAAGATCGCCGGGACGCTGGTGGGGTTTAACAAGGCCTGGGCGCCCAAGGCTCCGGTGCTGATTTTGGGCACGGCGCTGGCCGTGAACGCCAAGGGCGAAGCGAATCCGTATGCGCTGTATGATCTGGGAGCGGCGAGCGCCTATTTGACGCTGCAGGCGGCGGAACTGGGATTGACGACACACCAGATGGCGGGGTTCGATCACGAATCCGCGCGCCAGGCACTGGGGATTCCGGCGGAGTACGCGCTGGGAACTGTGATTGCACTGGGCTACCAGGGCGAACCGGCGGCGCTGGGCGATGCCACGCTGATCGAACGCGAGACCACCGCGCGGACACGCAAGCCGCTCGACGAGATTGTGTTCTCTGCGTGGGACAAGACGGCGGAGCTGTAAAGGCAGCACGTCAGCGAGTTAGCAAGTCAGCGAGTCAGCGCTGTCCCGCCCTGGCCGCAGTAGAGTGGAGTTTGGAGGCGGGCCCTTTGAGCTCCACGAGATCGCAGAATTTGAACTCCACGAAATCACAAAAACAGATGAGTGCACGAAGGACGAGCCGGAAGGCTGCGCCCCGGAGACGCCGGCGGCTGGGCTTGCTGGGACGCGGAATTCTGGCGTGCGCAGAGGTGATTCTGGGGCTCCTCGCATGGGCCGCCGTGGAGCGGGCGCTGGCGCCCAAGGGCAATACCACAAAAGACAATTTCGACGTGCTCATCGTGCTGGGAAATCCGGCTGACCGGGATGGAAATCCGACCCCGGCGCAACTGGCGCGCGTCACCGAAGCGGTGCACGAGTACGAACGGGGTGCAGCACCGCGCATCCTTTTTACCGGAGGGGCGGTGGCCAACCGGTTTGTGGAGGCGCAGGTGATGGCGCGGACCGCGGAGGCGCAGGGGATTCCGGCATCGGCGGTGCTGGAGGATCCTGAGGCGCGGGACACCATGGAGAACACCTGCAACGCGCTGAAGATCATGCGCAGCCATGGCTGGGAGTCTGCGGAGGTGGTTTCCAGTCCCAGCCACTTGCCGCGCGCGGGGCTGATTCTGAGCCACTTGCCGATGAAATGGCGGGTCGATGCGGCTCCGGAGCTGGGACCGGTGGGAGCGGGGCCGGCGGCAGAACAGTCCGCGGTCGAATTGCTCAAGACCGTGCATTATCTGGTGTGGTCGCGGCAGATGGAGCGGTGCGACGCCGGCGGACAGTGAGCAGTGTGAGTGTGAGTGTGGGGGTGAGCCGGATGAGTGGAGGAGTGAAAGAGTGAAAAGGGCTGGGTACGAGCCGGAGCCGGGGGTGGGGGCGAGGGCCGCGGTCGGGGACCGGGCGGCACGGGACGAAATGGGGCCCCGGCCCGTCTAAAGAAAATGCTCTCCACCATGCTTTCCTGCCGCGTTGTCCGGTATCGGGGCGGTCCTGTAAGCTGTTTAATGATGCCTCTTCAAGCTAAGTTTTCTTCTCTTTTTGCCGTTGTTCTCGCTTTGGCTGTGGGTGCTGGCACCCGCATGCAGGCACAGGATGCGGGCTCCCAGAATCCGCCCGCCCAGCCTCAGAGCTCGAGCAGCCAGAGCCAGCCGACGCAGGCGCCCACGCAACAGGGAGCAGACGCCCAGAACTCGAATTATGGCGTCTACATTTCCGTCGATCCGCTGGCCAAGGTGCGCTACGACAACCGCTACGATGTGTCGCTGGGGATGGCGTACGACCACATGAAGGCCGGCCCGTCGCTGCTGCAGGGCTCGAACCTGGGCGGCCTGGACGGGGACGCCAGCGTTTGGCTCACGCGGAACTGGGGCATCGAGGGGTCCGGCCGCGCCTATGTGGGCACCAGCGGTACGGCGCCCAACTCGCCCAACAACATCCATGGCCCGATGGTGAAGCAGTATTTCTTTGTGGGCGGCGCAGAATGGCTGGGGCCGCACAACAAGCACGGGGCGATCCTGGCTCATGCCATGTTCGGCGGAGTCTACGGAGATTTCCAGAAGGACCTGCTGGGACAGCCGCCCGCGAAGTTCGACTTCTACGGGAACCAGCTGGCGCCCGCGGCGATTATCGGCGGAAGCATCGACCTGAACCGGTCGGAACATTGGGTCTTCCGCATCAATCCCGACGCAATCATGACGCACTACACCTTCAATGACACGCTGGTGACTCCCGCGACGTCCTATGCGCAGTACGACGTGAACTTTGCCATCTCCGTGGGCGTGGAGTACAAGTTCACGAAAGCCAAGCGGTCCACGAAAAAGGCGAACTGGGTTTCCGGCTGGTAGAGCCGGAAGGCCTTCGCTTGTAAGGCTGCCGTTTTGCAAGGCGCCCCCGCTTCGCAAAATCTGGAGACCGATCGGTCCAGGGCCCGTGTGTTTTCACTCCAGAGCATGGGTGCGTCTCTCTCGCCGCTTCATCCGCGCGGCGCTTCCCGCGGCCATGTCATCGAATGTTCAAGAGCGGGACTGCCAAGCGTATTGCTTTGTGTGATATTCTCCTGCGTTCAGAGGCGGTTCTGATCGAGTGCCGCCAGAAAGAATGCTGTTCCGGATTGCGGCACTCCCCCGCCGTGCCGGGCGGCATGGGGCAGCGACCCTTCCAGGCTGTGGGAGCCTTATGGATATGAAGGACACTCTGGGCGTCTTACTTGCGGGCGGTGCAGGGGAACGTCTGTTTCCCCTGACGCGGGACCGTGCCAAGCCTGCTGTTCCCTTTGGCGGACACTACCGCATCATCGATATCACGCTTTCTAACTGCATCAATTCCGGCCTGAGGCGCGTGTATATCCTCACGCAGTACAAGGCGCTCAGCCTGAACCGGCACATCCGCGAAGGCTGGACGGGCATTGTGGCGCAGGAACTCGGCGAGTTCTTTGAGCTGATGCCGCCCATGCAGCGCACCGGCGCCAACTGGTATATGGGCACGGCGGACGCGGTGTACCAGAACATCTACTCCATCGGCAGCGAGCAGCCCGCGCACGTGATTGTTCTGGGCGGCGATCACATTTACAAAATGGACTATAGCCGCATGCTGGCCTACCACAAGGAGACCAAAGCGGATATTACGCTGGCCACTTTGCCGATTCCGCCCGATGAGGTGTCGCGCTTTGGCGTGGTGGAGGTGGGCTCAACGGGCGAGATCATGGGTTTCCAGGAGAAGCCGGCATCGACCAGTTTTCGCTCGCCCTTCAATCCCAACGCTGTGGACGCGTCGATGGGCATTTACATCTTCAATACTGAAACGCTGCTGAAAGCGTTGATCTCGGACGCGGACGACACGGATTCTAAGCACGATTTCGGGCACAACATCCTGCCCAACCTGCTGGGCAAGAAAAAGATGATGGCCTACAGTTTTGTCGACGAGAACAAGAAGGAGGCGCTCTATTGGCGCGACGTGGGCACGCTGGACGCGTACTACGAAGCCAATATGGATCTGTGCTCGGTGTCGCCGGTCTTCAACCTGTACGACAAGAGCTGGCCGATCCGCACGCGGGTGCGGCAGTATCCGCCGGCCAAGTTCGTTTTCGGCGAGCCGGGCCGATCGGGCATGGCCGTCAACTCCATCATCACGGCGGGCGTCATCATTTCAGGTGCGTCGGTCTACAACTCGGTGCTGTCGCAGGACGTGCGCGTCAACTCCTACTCCGACGTGGATGCGAGCATCGTCTTCTCGCACGTGAGCATCGGGCGGCATTGCCGCATCCGGCGCGCCATCATCGATCGCGATGTGCACATTCCCGAGGGCACGGTGATCGGCTACGACCCGGTGGAGGACAAGCGGCGGTACTTCGTCACGCCGTCGGGGCTGACGATTGTGACGCGCGACGCGTCGCTGTTTGAGAATCCCGTGGATCCGGAGTTTGGGGACCAGTACTGGGACAGGGATCAGGTGTCAGGGGTCGGGGGTCAGAAATAACCGCAGCCGTGGCGCGTGTGGCGGCGTGCTTTCTTTATTGCGGAAGCATGAAGCCGGGCTGCAAGTAGGGTTTGAGATCGGACCACGAGAGGGTCATGGGTTTCGGAGTGCAGGCGTAGCAGGCTACCTGGTACGGCTGAAAGAAGATCGAGAAACCCGCGGGATCGAGCTTCCAATCTCCGGGATTGGTGACGATGCCCTGCAATGCCGCGGCGGCGCCGTGCTGCGGGAACCAGGTCTGGTAGTTGCCGTCGGATTGGGCATCGAGAGTCTGGTGCAGGTAGCTGTCGAGGCGCTTCTCCATCCAGGTGTCCCAGCCCGAGTTGGGCAGAAAGACATCCGCGGGCTTGAGCGCGCGCTGCTCGCCGAGCATCCAGTAAAACTCAGAGGAATTTTCCGTGGGATGGGCGCCGTGTCCGTCGTAGAGGCCATCGATGGTCGCGGAAATCCATTGCGCGTCGAGACGATCGACCGTCACCGTCAGGCTGAGATCGATGCCGGGTCGTGCGAGACCATTCCAATCTTTGACCGAAATGCTCTGATTTGCATTCGCGGCCTGAATGATTGCCGGTACGATGGCGCGATTCCAGGCTGTCCATTGCGGGGTTGTGGGGATGGCCTGCGGCCAAGTAGCCTGCAGCGTACCGAAGCCGGGAGTAACTTCCGTGACGCCAGCCGGGGGAGCGGAGTCTGGTGTCTCGCGCGCGGTCAACGTGATCGCCTGCGAGACGAACGTGATGCCCGCGAAGTGTTGCACCATCTGCTGCAGTTCTTCGATGCGCTCTTTATACATGCTGCTGAGGCAAGTCGCGATGGGGATGCTGTCGTTGCCCGCGGGGCAATTCGCGTCGCGCGTGCGCAGCCAGGCGAGCTGGTTCTGGCGAATTCCGGCAGCCCAGGCCGGTTGCGCCGCGGCTAGCCACGCCTTGTAGGCCGCAGCCATCTGATCGTCGGCAGCGCTCAGATCGGGCGCGCCGCAGATGGCCTTTTCCTGGGCAGTTGTGGCCTTGGTGCAATCGAAGCTGGCGGCTTGGGCCAGGACGCACAGCAAGAACGGAAGTGCGAGGGCCAACAGGGTCTTGCGCATGGCCGGATGCTCCTTGGGTATTCAGCATACCTGAGTTGATGTTGGATTGAGCGGCGGCGTGTGGAGAGCGATGTGCGGGTCTGGAGACCCGCGCTACAGCCGGTCAGCCACCCCACGGACGAAGGCCTGTCCGCGGGGGCCCCGGTCAGGAGACCGGCGCTACAGCTGGGCTCCGTCCGCTGAGGACTCCGGCGGCAGTTCCGGGCTTTCATATTCAAACTTGCGCAGGTTTCTCAGGCATTCCGTGAGCGCGCCCATCAGGGTTTCGTGCCATCCGCAGGGCTGGAACTTCATGATTTTCTGGTTCAGCTCGATGTCGGCCACGGCAAAGAACTTCATGTCGGTGGTCTTGGCGGTGGCAAATTCCTTGACCGTGATGCGTGCTTCCACCTCGCCGTGCGCATGCTTCTTCTTGATCGAGAAGAAATGCAGCCTGGCGAGGGCCTCCGCGGGATCCTGCTGGGTAAACTTCCAATCTTCCACGGTACGACCTCCATTGATGCTCAGTTTACGGCGGATTGGTGCAAATCTTGCGGAGAATTCGCAATCGATGGGTGGGGCTTGAGCGGTGCAGATGACTTCTCGTGGCTTCGGTCCTGGCCGTTGGCTTGGCAGTGCCGCCAGGCACCAGAGTTGAAGACGTGGCGCGTCAGGCGCAACGAGTGACCCGCTAACGCATCGACACCACCGCAATCAGCACTACAAGCCCAGCCAACAAAAGTAGCGGAACAGATTTGTAGAGCACGGTTGCTACACGGCCGGGGGTGTAGGCTGGCGGTTCCCATGTCACTGCAAGCTGCTTGTAGACGGGCTGCAGCGCCCAGTCGTAAGCGTTGAGCAGGTCGCGCCTGCCCGCCATGCGCAGCTTGTATTTCCAGGGCCAGCGAATCCGCGCCAGGTCCACGAATACAGGCGTCCAGTCCGGTTCGAAGTAAATCATGGCCTTCAAGTTTCCCAGCAGGTTCGCGCCAAATAGCCTGCGCATCTGGGAGCACTTATACGCCGGTAGCCCCTTGGGAAAGTGCGTGGCGGCACGTTCGCAAAATTGGTCGTATTTACGGTGCGAGAGGGGCACCAGCACAATCAGCCGCGTCGGATTCATCTTAACGGTCGACTGTTCGACCTCCCAGAAGAACCCTGGAGTTTTGCCCAGGCGCAGAACCACGAGCCCGGCTCGTGACAGAAAGCTATGCACAGTTTCCTGCCAGTGGTCGTCATCCACGTAGACGCGCGCCGCCCCCAACTGAGGAAGCTTCTCTCCCGGCCGGCCGATTCCCACTACAGGGCCGATCTGGTGCAGCACTTCGGCGAGCACTTCTTCTTCGGTTCGGGTGTCGAAGGCGTTCAGAACCGATCCCCATAGTTTCATTGGGTGCAGGACGCGCCAGAGCGGGAAACTGTTCTTAAACGTCCTGACGTTCTTGCCGTCGTCCTTGAACGAGCGGAGATAAATGACCGGCGGCCGCGTGTCGTGGGCTAGTACATCCTGTGCCGAGAGGGCGAGGCACCGCTTGCTTCGGGCGTAAAGCGAATACCAGATGCCACCGCTGACAGCGACGGGCGCGGCCAACAAAAATCCGCCCCAATCGTTGCTATTGATCACGTCGGTGAGTGTGAATCCTACGATCACGGATCCGGCGACGCCCAGCAGCAGGACCGCGATGGAACACCACTTGAGGAAGATTCCCTTTTTCCGGAGCCGCTCACGATCTTGCAGGGATTGTTGGAATACCGGGCCGGCAACAGGTGTACCCATCGCGATGTTCTCCTTGGGGAAATCGTACCCCACTATATACCCGCATGAAGCACCGGGTTCCAGAAATCGCCGCGCCCGAACAACGCAGCGTTGTCCCGGCGCCATCTCGTCTGCCGGCCATGGAACCGGTGGGACGCATTCTGCGTATCGAATGACCATGCAGTATGTGGGAACATTAAGCTGGGGCATGACGCCACCTGCGGTGCGGCGGGCCTTTGGTCGGGCCTCGGTGCAGGAAGCCAAATCGGCTCCCGCGGCGCGGCAATGCGAGGCTTCGGCAGACTGCAGACTGCAGGTCGCAGACGCGGACCCCGGAAGGCCGGCACGGCAGCGCGAGACCCAGTGCGCGCCGATGGCGACGCTGGGCGCTAACGAGGCGAGCCGGGCGACATTGGCGGGCCACGCCGGGCGCGCGGAGGTGAGAGCTCTGGAGCAGGACTGGACGCAAATCGTCGGCCGCTGCATGAACGGCGACTCCAGCGCATGGGCCGAGATGGTCCGCACGCACCAGAAGCGTGTGTATGGGCTCTGCTATCGCTTTACCGGCAACCCAACGGATGCCGAAGACCTGACACAGGACGTTTTCCTGAAGATTTACTCGAATCTGGGCAGTTTTGACGCTGCACGCGGCAGCCTGCCGGTGTGGATTACCACCATGACGCGGAATCTGCTGGTGGACAACTACAGGCGGACACGGAACCAGCGCGCGACAGGCTCGCTGGACGAGGGATGGGACCAGACGGAAGAGCTGCGGCCGCGCCTGAGCGTCGCCGACCGGCTGGCGGATGCCGGGCCTTCCCCGCACGAGTCGGCGGCGCGCAACGAGCTGAAAAAGATGGTGCAGAAGGCGCTGATGAAAGTGAGCGTGGAGTTGCGCGAGGCAGTGATCTTGAGAGATTTACAAGACCTTGATTATAAAGAAATTGCACAAGTCTTAGGGATTCCAGAGGGAACCGTGAAGTCACGCATCAGCCGGGGGCGGGCGGAACTGGCGCGGCACCTGGAACGTACTAAGAAGGAGGTGATGTAGCCATGGCAGAGGGCACACATATTCCGGGCACATCAGCATGCGGCGAGTGGGAGACGCAGCTGGCCGATGCACTGGACGGGCTGTTGAAGCCCGAGGAAGAAGCGCGGTTTCTCGCGCACAAGGCCGGCTGCCCGGCATGCGGAGCGCTGTATGAAGCGGCGCGCAAGGGCCGCGAGTGGCTGGAGTTTCTATCACCCGATCCGGAGCCGCCCGAGGGGCTGCTGGAGAGGATTCTGGCCACCACGGGACCGGGGCATGCAATAAGCGGCTTGCCCGTGCCGGCAGTAGCTGGCGGGGTTCCTGCGTTTGTTCCGCCGGTCTGGCAACAGCCGG
Source organism: uncultured Occallatibacter sp. (assembly GCA_964569985.1). Lineage (GTDB taxonomy): Bacteria > Acidobacteriota > Terriglobia > Terriglobales > Acidobacteriaceae > Telmatobacter. The sequence goes on along the minus strand of CAZMWL010000006.1, from coordinate 115,808 downwards.
GATTCCTGGCGCGGATACGTTACAGTGTGCAACCGCGGCTGCTGTTGACGGCGGCGATGGCGTTCTTTTCCATCGCACTCACGCTGAACCTGGCGGGCGTGCGGCTCAAGAATTTGCGGCTTGCCGACTTGAGGCCGCATGCCATGCGATCGTACATGGAGAGGCAACTGACCATGGCTTCGGTGCCGATCGTGCGCTATTACGACCATCTGCGGTTTGTGTACGAGGTGGAATCGCGGGTGCGCGAGCTGCGCGGCGAGACCGGGGACGAAGGCAAAGGCGGCGCACCGCAGCAGCGGCAAACCCAACCGGTAACGCCGGGCGAGACCCGGCAGAATCCGGGGCAAAAGCCCGGAAGCCATGATGGAGGGTTGCGCGCGGGCCCTCGGCAACAACCGGACACACCGCGAACCGAACCGGCAAGCAGCAATGATTATGTGGAAACTTCACTCAGGTTTCCGATGCGGTCAAAACGGACAAGTGGGCACACCAGTCGGCAGTCCAGAGGCTACGCGGTGCAAACGTTGGGAAGGAGCACACCATGGATTGCGTAAACCATCACGGCGTGAATGCGACGGCGTACTGCCAGAGCTGCGGCAAGGCGCTGTGCCAGGCATGCGTACGCAAAGGATCGGGCGGACAGATTTTCTGCGAACCGTGCTGGATGGCGTGGCAGAGCGCACAGAGGGCCTATGTGGCGCCTCCCGTGGACGGACCGAGCCCGGGACTGGCGGCGCTGCTGGGAGCGATTCCCGGCGTGGGCGCGATGTACAACGGCCAGTTCGTCAAGGGCATGGTGCACGTAGTGATCTTCGCGGTGCTGGTGAGCGTGGCGCACGTCTACGACGTATTCGGCTTCTTCGTTGCGGCCTGGATCTTCTACCAGATGTTCGAGGCCTATCACACGGCAAAAGCGCGGCGCGACGGAGATCCGCTGCCCGATCCGTTGGGCCTGAACGAGGTGAGCAACTGGTTTGTCACGGCTGCAAGGCCGCAACAGGGTCCGCCGCCGGGTGGGGGAACAGGACCTGCAGGCACGTACCCGCCCGCGGATCAGGCGGGGAACCAGACGCCGTACCAGGCTCCGTATCAATCGACATATCAATCTCCGTATCAGGGGCCATACACGCCGCCTCCGCCGGATTACACGAGTCCGGGCATGCCGCCGATTCCACCCATCCCGCCTTTCCCGCCGGTGCCCCCGGCGCACTGGCGGCGCAGAGAGCCGATCGGAGCCGTGATTCTGATTGCCCTGGGCGTGCTGTTTCTGCTGGGGCAGTTCGATTGGTTTTCGTGGCACATGTTCCAGTACTTCTGGCCGCTGCTGCTGATCGGGCTGGGCGTGTGGCTGATCGTGCGGCGTCTGCACGACTCGCAAGCGGGGCCACCGAATGGACCGCAGGGCAGCTCGCAAGGAGGGCAGAAATGAGCCGTTACATCTTGATTCGCAGATTGCGCGGGCCGGCAATTTTGCTGCTGATCGGAACCCTGGCTCTGCTGCACCAACTGGGTGCGATCCCGTATTTCTGGCGGCTGTTTTGGCCGCTGCTGCTGATCACGTTGGGCCTGTTGCTGCTGGCTGAGCGGGCGGCGCTGGCCGCGGAAGACGATCCGCTCTATCCCGGGGCGCCGTGGCAAAACACAGCGCAGGGACCGAGCCAGGTTGGTCCCAAGCAGACCGGTCCGATTCAGGGCGCGCCGTCCCAGAGCAAGGAAAATTCTGGCGCAGTCGAGGACCCGGCAATTGTGCCGTCGCAGTGGCAGGAATTTGAGAACGACAGGGAGAGAGGGCAATCATGAGCAGCATGCCTCCGAATATGCCTCCAAACATGCCTCCGGGGGGCGGCGCACCGCCGCCGTACGATCCGAAGACGCAATGGCACGCCTATCGCGAACAGCAAAAAGCCCAGTGGCGCGCGCAGCGCGATGCCTGGCGCGCACAGCGCCACGCATGGAAGGCGAGCTACGCGGGCACGTACGGTCCGCGTGTACCTTCGATGGTCGGTCCCATCATTCTGGTGACGGTCGGCGTGATTGCGTTGCTGATCATGAGCGGCCATCTCGACGCAAGCTCATTCTGGTCGTGGTACGGCCGGTGGTGGCCGCTGCTGCTGATCGGCGCTGGCCTCGCGTTGCTGGGCGAGTGGGCGCTGGACATGCGCCGAGAGACTCCGGTGCGGCGCAGCGGCGGCTTCATCGGAATCCTCATCTTCCTCGCGTTTCTGGGTGCAATCTCAGCGGCGCATAACCATTTCTGGGGCCCGACGCACTTCGACTTCGGCGATGATGGCTTCTTCAACACCTTCGGAATGCCGGAGCACGACAGCGATCAGCCGGTAGACAACCGGCAAATTCCAGCCAATGCGTCAATTGAGATTCTCGATCCCCGCGGCGACGTGAGCATTACGGCGAGCGACCAGCCGAACCTGGAAGTGCATGCGCAGGAAGTGGCCTATGCCAATTCGGACTCGGGCGCGAAGAAGATTTTCGACGCCGAGGCCGCGCAGGTGACGGTGAACGGCTCGGCGGTGCTGATCCAGTCCAACAGCAATGACCGGGGACGGGTGAATTTGTCGGTTTCCGTGCCGAAAACGGCGCACGTGACGGTGAATGCGGGATGGGATAGCGTGACCGCGAGCGGCCTGGGCGCCGGCATCGACATCACCGCCCGGGGCGACATTCATCTCAGCTCGATCGCGGGACCGGTGGTGGCGCACTTCGTCCACGGGAAGCACGACGTCTTCGCTGCGCAGGATGTCCAGGGTGACATGACCCTGGAGGGCGACGTGAACGACATCACCGTGAGCGATATCAAAGGCGGGATCGCACAGAACGGCGATATCCCGGGCGACGTGTCGATGGAGAACGTGGCCGGGCCGGTGCACCTGCGTACCTCAGTGACCACGGTCGACGCGGCGCAGTTGCCCGGCGAACTGACCCTGAACGACGATGACCTGCGGGTCATCGGCGCCAAGGGACAGGTGCACGTGACCACGCACTCCAAGGACGTGGATCTGAGCGAGATCGACGGCGACAGCCGCGTGGAGGACCGCGACGGCAACATCCGCATCGAGTTGGCGGGAGCCTACGGCGTGGAGGCGACGAACAGCAAGGGCGACGTGGAGATCACGTTGCCTCCCAATGCGTCTGCGACGGTGAACGGGCGCACGCATAACGGCGAAATCGTGACGGATTTTTCGCTGGCGGTGAGCGGCGATGAGGACAAGACAGTCAGCGGGCGCATCGGCTCGGGCACGGCGCACATTGTGTTGAGCGCGGACAATGGCGATCTGCACATCAAGAGGGGTTCGGCAGTTTCGCCGGTAGCGCCGCCTGCTCCAGGCGCTCCGGCCCCTCCCAACGCGCGCCACCTGAAGAGCCCGAAGGCGCCGCCGGCTCAGCCGGTTACGCAATAGACCGGCAACGCGGAACTTGTATCGCAACGGGCGCGGGAGGGGCTTTCCCTTCCGCGCCTATTTTATTTTCCGCGGCAAGAGTTGTATGCTCCTGCGCAGGGGGTCATTCAAGGTCATGGTGCATGCGCCGGTCAGAGTGATCACCGTGGAGCGTGAGTACGGCTCGCACGGTGCGGAATTTGCGCACGATTTGGCGGCGCGGCTGGGCTGGCGGCTGCTGGACTCGGAATTGGTAGCCGGCGCGGCGCGCATCGCCGGCATCGATCCCAAGGCGGCGGCCAAATTCGACGAGCGGCTGGACCCGTGGTATTACCGTTACGGCAAAATGTTCTGGCAGGATCCGGTGTATGCGCCGGCGACCAGCGGCGATGAAAAGATCTTCGACTCCGAGCGCATGCTGGAGTTGATCCGGGCACAGATTCTCGACGCTGCGAATCAGGGCAACTGCGTGCTGGTGGGTCGCGGATCGGCCTGCGCCCTGGCCGGACGGCCGGGATGCTTTCATGTTTTTGTGTACGCCACGGCCAGCGCCAAGAAAGAATGGTTCGCACGGGCCTTCCCTGAGCGAGCGCAGCAGGCGGAACAGCATTTGGCGGCGTTCGACCGGCGGCGCGCGGCAGTGATCCGCAAGTTCTATCAGCAGGAGTGGTGCACGCGCGGGCTCTACCACATGCTGCTGAACTCGTGCATCGGAGCGGAAGCCATGATTGACGCGGTCCAGTGCGCGGCGGGATTGTGCCCGACGCCTGCCGAACCGGTGGCGCGCTAAGTCTATGGCCGCTTGAACAGAAACCTTCCCGTGCCCCATCCTCTCGCCCGTTTTTCGGCGAAAGGGCGGGAGAACACGAACCCCACTCAAACAGCCGTGCGCGCAACGCGCGGGCCGATGCGCGTGAAAACCTCCCAGGGAATGGTGCCCGTGGCGCGGGCGTGATCTTGAGATGAGATGGTTTCATTGCCCTGCGTGCCGATGAGCACAACCTCGTCGTCGGCAGCGACGCCGGGAATCTCCGTTACATCCACCACCGACTGATCCATGCTGACGCGGCCCACCAGCGGCGCGCGTTGGCCGCGCACCAGCAGATGAAAGCGGTTGCCGAGGGAGCGGTCGAGGCCGTCCGCGTAGCCCGCTGCAACCAGCGCGAGACGCATGGGCTCGGTGGCGACGAAGGTTCCGTTGTAACCCACGCTGGCGCCGGCGGGCACGGAGCGCACGCCGATGACCGCGGACTTCCACGCGAGCACGGGCTGCAGGCTGACGCGCGCGCGGGCGAGCGAAGAGGGTTCGTCGGCAGCGGAGAACGCGGGATCGAACTCGGGCGCGATGCCGAAGAGCGCCAGGCCGGGACGCAGCAGAGCCTTCATGCCATGGCGTGCGGCGAGTTCGGCAAGGGGGCGCGCCTGGCCGGCAACGAGCGCTGCCGAGTTACCCACATTGAGCCACTCGGCGAACAGCCCGGCCGCGGAAATGCGCGTGAGAACGTCGTCGAGACGCGCGAGTTGCTCCTGCGTCGCCTGACCGTAGGCTTCGTCGGCGGCAAACAGATGCGTCATCACGCCTTCAAGGCGGAGCGGCGAGCCCGGCGCGAAGCGGGAAAAGATGCTGGAGAGTTCGCCGGGAAGGACGCCCTGACGGCTCATGCCGGTGTCAATCTCAAGATGAACCGGGAACGAGCCTGGCGCTATTCCGGCGGCACGCGCCGCGGCTTCGAGCTCGTCGAGCTGCCATAGCTCCCAGGCAATGGGCGTTAATTGGAATTGAATCGTCGCTGCGGCCTGGCCGCGAGCGATGCCCGACATGATCAGCACGCGCGTGTCAGGACACAAGGCCTGTGCGGCAATGCCTTCTTCCACGCTGGTTACGCCCAGCCAACCGGCTCCCCCGCGCACGGCCGCGGGCGCGCACAGAGCCAGCGAGTGGCCGTAGGCGTTGGCCTTCACCATGGCGAGCAGTTCGGCGTGCGGTGCGGCGAGGCTCGCAAGAAAACGCATGTTCTCTTCGAGAGCGCGAGTGCGAATCTCGGCCCAGCAGGGACGCATTGGCATGGAAGGTTGCAAAGATCAGTTTACGGCATCGCTAAGGCGACGTAGTTCGAACGGCCGGGACGAGCAGGGAACTTACTTTTCGTAGGACATTACCTGCACCAGGCCGTTCTTTACTGCTTTTTGCGCTCCAACAATTGCCCCCACCATAGAGCCCGCCGCCGAGAATGCGCCTGCGATTGGCCACCATGTATATACGATCTCGAGGGTCCAGAAACGTGTGAACTCCACAGCGATCACTGCCCTCGCGAGATATGTGAGCCCGATTGCAACGATCGTGCCCGGGACCGCGACAACCACGGTTTCCCAAAAGAGAATGGCAAGAAAATAAGAGTAGGGTGCACCAAATACCCGGAGTATTCCGAATTCCTGCGCATGCTCCAGCACATCAAAATAGCGTTCGATTGCCAGAAACGAAAAACCGACTGCGAGCAAAAACAAGAGAAGCCCCGATAACCAGACTCCGGTCAACGTACGCACCGCTGTTGGATTTGACGCCATACCGTGCACAATTCCGACCAACCCTAAGATGATGCCCGCCTCGAGAGCGAACGCAGCAATGCGCGCGTAAACCGCGAGCCGGTTCGCTCGTAGGTGCTCGAATATTAGACGATTCATCACGAGTCTTTGCCCTTCTCAGGCAACAATGCGAAGGCGACGACGGTCTCAAAGTCCGCTCCGGTTTCATGCAGCAATTCCGCTTCAAAATCGTGTGGGACGTTCATTTCGCAAGCGGCCACCTGTTCGGGTGTAGCGCCGATGAAGCAGAGCTCGCAATGGCCCAGGCCTTCGACGCCGCCATCGCCTACCGCGCGCACCGGAGGGCCGAAGACGCGGCAGGTCATGGGCCGCCACGCGTACACATCGCAGCGGCCCGTTGCGGGGTCGAGCGCCGGGCAGGCGGCATCGTTGGCGAAGTCTTCGAAGCGGGCCAGGTCTTCAGCGGAACTGCCGAGTACGCCGGTATTGCGATCGCCGGGAAAATGCGGACCGTGCTCCGCGAACCAGGCGCGGGCGCGGCGTTCGATTTCGGCCGCGAGCGCGGCATTTGTGGCGTGCAGCTCAGTCATTCCGGCACGCAGGCGCGCGGCGTCAAGCGCGTTGATGGCAAAGGCTCCGTAGCAGCACTGCGTACAGCCGATGCGGCAGGCCAGAAACGATCCGGCGCGGCCGGCTGCCTCGGCCAGCGCGGAATCCATAATCTGCACAAGCTCGGCATCGCGCGCAGGAAGGTGCATGAGGGCAAGCATAGTGTATGGCGGGCGGTGCGGTGAATGCCTGCGGGTTCAAAGGAAGGCCGTGCGTGCATTATAGTCAGTGGAAAGCTGGAGGAGGTCACCGATGGCAGCGCAATGCACGCATGTGGGAACGATCAAAAAGGGCGTAAAGCCGCGCACCAAGGGCTGCGAAGAGTGCATGAAGCTGGGCGAACCATGGCTGCACCTGCGCATGTGCCTGGAGTGCGGGCACGTAGGCTGCTGCGACTCGTCAAAGAACCGGCACGCGCGGGCGCACTTCAATGAGACAAAGCATCCGCTGATCCAGAGTGCCGAGCGCGGCGAGGATTGGCGTTGGTGCTACGTGGATGAGGTGTATCTGTAGGGCAAGCCAGCAAGTTAGCGGAGTTTGCGATCTACGTCAGCTCCACTTCGATTTTCTTTGAATCGGCGGCGAGCTTTGTAATCTTAAAGGTGCGAATCTGGCTTTCGGCAAGCGGCTCCGGCGCGGCCGAGGGCGCAGGCGCATTGCCTTTCCATCGCGCCGTCAACATCGAAGAGAGTTGCGAGAGGTCGGGCGCGGTGGCACCCGATTTAGATGCTGAGGCCTTCGCGGTCTCCGCCGCAGGCGCGTTGCCCGCACGGCCAGTGCCTGCCCCACCGCAGATGGCGCGGATGCCTTCGCCCAATTCGACCATTGCCCCCGAAGCGGTCAACTCCACCACGCGGCCCGACACATGGTCGCCCACCTTATGCTCGGCGATGTACTCGTCGATGCTGGTCGGGATCAACTGCTTCATGGAGAGCTTGATCTGGCGTTTCTCTGGATCGATGGCGAGGACGAGGGCCTTGACGCGCTGGCCTTCGCGCAGCACGTCGCGCGGATGGTTGATGCGGCGGTCGGCGACGATCTCGCTGACGTGCACCAGGCCTTCGACACCCGGAATGATTTCAACGAAGGCGCCGAAGTTCATGATCTTGGTGACGGGGCCTTCAATTTGCGAGCCCACAGGAAAATTGCGCTCCACTTCGAGCCAAGGATCGGCGAGGGTTTGTTTGAGGCCGAGAGAGATACGGCCGGCGTCCGTTGCGGTGGGCGGCTTGACGGAGAGCACGATGGCGTCGACGCGGTCACCCTGGTGCAGCAGGTCGCTGGGATGGTTGATTCTTCTGTCCCACGCCATTTCCGAAATGTGAATCAGACCTTCAAGGCCAGGCTCGAGCTCGACGAATGCTCCGAAGTCCATGAGGCGTGTAACAGCGCCGGCGACGCGCTGGCCCGCCACGTAGCGCTCGGCGGCGGTCTCCCACGGCTCGGGCTGCAGCTGCTTGAGGCCCAACGAGATTTTCCCAGTGCCGGGATCGATTTTGAGCACGCGCAACGTGAGCTGCTCGCCGACGGAGAGCACGTCTTCGGGTTTGGCGACGCGGGCGCGCGAAATATCTGAAATATGAAGCAAGCCGTCCAGACCCGGCTCAATTGCGACGAACGCGCCGTAAGGCATGAGCGTGCGCACGGTGCCGGTGACGGTGTCGCCTTCTTTCAGCGCGGCGCGGCGTTCGCTGAGCGCGCCGCGAGCTTGCTCTTCGAGAACCACGCGGCGATCGACCACAACATTTTCATCTGCGACTTCGAGCTTGGTAATGCGGCAGGTGATGGGCTGGCCCACGAGGGCTTCGAGCTCGGCGGCGTCGCGCGTGCCGCTGCGGCTGGCCGGCATGAAGGCGCGCACGCCAATGTCGACGCTGAAACCGCCCTTCACCACTTCCGTCACGGTGCCGGAGACGGCGATTTTCTCAGCGTACGCGCGCTCCAGGCCCGACCAGTCGCGGGGCTGCGCCACACGGAAGCGCGAGAGATCGTAGTAGCCCTCTTCGTTGCGGCCGGTGATGGAGACGGGGAACGCGTCCCCGGGCTGCACAGACGCGGCGTTGTCTTCGAATGCCGAGCGGGGCAGAACGCCTTCCATCTTGTAGCCGATATCGAGGATGACCTGATTGGCCGTGAGCGAGACAACGGTGCCTTCGAGCTGTTTGGTCACCGCGCGATGCGTGTGCTCGCGGTCGAAGGCGGAGAGCGCGTCGGCGAATGACTCGGCAGGCTCAGGTTCGGGCTCGCTGATTGGATGCTGTTCCTCGACCGGAGCAACTGGTGAAGATTCGAGCGGCGTGAGGTATTCGTCACTGGCTACGATGGGCGAGCTGGGCGCTTCTTGCTCAGACACAGCGATGGGTTCGGTTGGAGCGGGCTCGGATGATGGAAGAAGTTCGTCGGTCATGATGGTCTATGAATTCATTGTTTCATGAAATGCAGGAATGAAGGGCGAGTTCATCTTTCACGGTTCTCAGCGGCTCGCGCGGCAAAAAGCAACCACAGGTTTTTCGACTGCGGTCATCCGCCGCGGCGGACGACCTTCACTCAAGATGACAACCGTGTTTCAGCAGCGGGGCGCTTCTTACGCGGACTGAATCAGATACTGGATGCCGTTCGACAGCAGCCGCCGATGGAAGACGCGATGCATCTCGGTGATGCGGTGGAAGAGCAGTTTGCGGCCGTGGCCCGACCAGGCAAACGTGCCTGCGCCGATCTTGCGGTCGTGGTCGCGACTGTAGGCGGCGATGATTTCAATGCCGTCCCCGGAGACGACGAGGCCGTTCGAGTCGGAGCCCTTCACCTGGTACTCGATGCTCATGGCGCGGTCGACGGGCAGGCCGTCGTAGACGGGATGCTTGCGCACGAAGAACCAAGTGCCCATCCAGGAGGCGCGCGAGGAGCCGACCATCCCATCGAAACGGAAGCCGGCCGCGGAAGCGAGTTGCGCTCCAGCGCCCGTGGCCTGGCCGTCGCTGGTGCAGAGCACGAATAGCGGCGTGCCTGAGGTAAAGGCTGCGGCGACATCGGCGGGCAGCGCAGTGGGAGGAATGGAGCGGCTGCGGCGATCGGCGCCCACATCGTCGGTGCTCACGGTGTCAGTGGGCCGCGCGGTGGGCGGCGAAGCCACAATGAGGTCGTAGTGCTGGTCCACGGCGAAGGGCTCGAGCTTGAGGCCGGGGATGGGCGTGAGTTGCGCGGCAATCTCGTCGGCCAAGCCGAGTGTGGCCACGCGGAGATTGTTGAAGTGATGCGGCATGGGATTGACGGCCCAAATCTCGCGGCGGTGTTCGGTCTCCACATTGCCGGCCAGCGAAAAGTGCGTGGTCCACACGCCTTCGCGGTCAAGCGCGGGGCTGGAAACGTTCTCCTTGACGAGAACCGAGAGCTGATCTTTCACGAAAACAGGCGCATCCCAGGAGCCGATCGCGTGACGCGCGCCCTTGGGATCGGCGATGGAGAACGCCAGCTTACCGGGAGCGGGACGATTCGAGTCGTTGAGCAGATAGAGGTCGAAGCCGACCTGCTCGCCGAGCGCGGCAACGAGAGCTTTCTGTTTTGCAACCGGCCGCACCGGCAGGAGCGAATTGCGGATGGGATCGGGATTGGATTTGAAGTCCCGGAAATTGTCGACGAGGCCGGAATGGTTTTCTATGGCGGTCGATTCCCAGCCGCTGACGGCGGCGTAGTCGTTGAGGTCGCAGATGCGGATGTTTTCGAGAAACTGTCCCCACGACTCGTAAGCGCGGCGGCCGATGGACTGAAAGAGATCGCTCGCGGTGGGAAAGGCCTTGCGGAATCCCCACGTGTCGAGAAATTTTTCGTAGACCGCGAGCAACTCCTGATGATCGGCAAGGTCGTAACTGTGGCCGCCGTGCTTCATAATCTGCCTGATGAGCGCGGCGTGATCGTCGATGGATGCGGCGCCCTTCATCTCGCCCCACTCCACGATTTCCGTGCGGTCCGTGGAGTAGTAGAGGAACTGCGTGGGGCTGATGTACTGCGCGTCCTGCCACACATCGGAAGGCTGGCCCTGGTGCTCGTCCCACCATCCGCCGGCGCCGCCCTCGGCGGAAGTGCGCAGGTGGTCGCTGTAGGGTTCCATCCACGCCTGCGGCGCGCGCGAGGCAAAACCGTCACAGCCGACGATGCTGCGGCTTGGATCGGCGGCATGCATCATCCGCAAAACACGCTCGAGGTTTGGGTTTGAAAGATCGGGTCGTCCCTCGTTCTGCAGAATGTACTCGACTACCGAGGGATGGCTGCGATTGGCGCGGATCATGCCGAGGATCTTGGCTTGCATGTAGCGCTCGGCAAAACCGTCAGGTTGACCAGCGCGACCAACCGCCTGCATACCGCCGCCCGGCTCCATGCAACGCAGCAGGCCGCGGCGATCCTGGATGGCGAGCACCTCTTCCTTGGCAAGGTTGCGATGGAAGTTGAGGCAGTTGAGATGAAACTGCTGCGCGACGAGAACTTCTTTTTCCGCGAGCTCGGGCGTGGGGAAGAGGCCGTTAAGCGCCCAGTAACCCCAGGAGATAGCAGTGTAGATGCGCACGCGGCGGCCATTCAGACGGAAGAGCGCGTTCGTGCCGATGCCTTCCGGCGCGAACCAGCGGAAGCCGAAGTCGATGGTGCGCGCATCGGCTATGCGCGACGCGTTACTGTAGTCCGGGGTCCACTGAACGATCAAGCGGTAGAGGTGAGGACTGTCGAGGTCCCAGAGCCGAGGGGACTGACAGAAAATGTTGGCGTGGAATGAATCTGTCTGGTTGCGATTTAGAGGAGCGTCAAGGTCGGTATGCGAGACCCACGCGCCGGTGACAGGGTCCTGAACAGAGAAATAGAGATGGCCGCCGGGCGCTGCTGCGCCTGTGTTCTCGATTTCCGCGTGGACGGTGACGAGGCCGGGCTCGGGCGTGTTGAGCACCCAGGAGTCGCGAATGCGCGCGGGGCCGTGCGCGCTGAGAGTGAGAGCGCGATCGAGGCCGCCGAAGCCGTGACTCTTCTGGAAGGTTGCATTGCCCCATGTAATTCTGCCGCCGTCGACCCAATCCAGTCGGCCGCCGGGATTGGTGATGCGGACGGCAAGTTGATTCGATGCGCCGGGACGCGCCGCCGCGGTGACATCGCACTCGAAGGGCAGCTCCTCCATCAGGCTGTAGCCGACGAGCTTGTGGTTGAGATAGACCTCGGCGCGCTGGCGTGCGCCGCGAACGCGAAGAAAAATGCGCTTGCCCTGAAGCGCTGCCGGAATTTCAAGTGCGCGCCACCACCAGGAGACGCCGTTATAAGTGCCGTTCTTCACCTCGTCGTCGGCGGTTTCGAAGCGGTATTCATCGTGATAGGGACGCATGCCGGTGAGGCCCCAGAAATACTGCTCGACGGTGCAGGGCAGCGTAACGGGAATGCCTTGCGTGGCGCTGAGCGCCCCCCAGCCGCCGGTTGGAGGGTTCACTGGCAGGCTCGCGAGATGCACATCTTCAGGCAAATAGACGGTGTCGTTCTTCCACTCGGCCTTTTGGTCGGGCCAGAGACGCCAGCCCGTGTCGGGAATGGCGATAACGTTCGCGTCAGTATTGCCTGCGTTGTGCGTCGCGGCAGCGTTTTGCGCGGCCAGCGGAAGGCGCGCAGCGACAAGCGCCGCCGCCGAAGCCTGAATAAACGTTCGACGATTGGTTTTGGACGAATTCATGGGAATCCTCAGCAGCAGCCAGACCGCGGAGGCGAGTATAGCATCGCGATTGTGCGCGCGTCTCAGCCGTATCCGCGCTGTCCGTTATACCCTGAGAGCAGACGATGGAGAAGCCTTCCCCTCAACCGCGGCGCGGACTTGAGGCTTTTGCCTCCCGTGATTTCAGGCGATACCAACTGGCGCGCGTGGCGGTGATCCTCGGCGCCGAGGCGCAGTCTGTCGCCGTGGCGTGGCAGGTGTACTCCATTACCCATCGCGCCATTGATCTCGGGTACACGGGGCTGGCGCTCTTCCTGCCCGGGCTTATTTTTCTGCTGCCCGCGGGCCACGTGGCCGATCGCTTCGACCGGCGGCGCGTGATCCTGGTCTGTTACGCGTTGCAGTGTATTTGCACGGCGGCGCTGGTGGTGCTGGCGTGCAACCATTCGCAGAGCATCCTGGCGATTTACTCGGTGCTGTTTTTTGTCGGCACGGGGCGCGCGTTTTCAGGGCCCGCGAGTTCGGCGCTCATTCCCCACCTAGTGCCGGAGACGCACTTTGTCAACGCGGTCACGTGGGGCGGCGCCATCTTCCAACTGGCCAACATCACCGGCCCGGCGCTGGGCGGCCTGCTGTTCACATTTCCGCTTGCGCATTTTGTGTCGGACTCGCGGCTGGAGGGCGCGGGCATCGTGTACGTGTTCACGCTGGGAACGCTGGGCTGGTTTCTCATCCTGGTGAGTACGTTGAGCGTGCGGCCGGGACGCATGGAGCATCGCGATCTCTCGCTGAAAGTGTTGCTGGCGGGCTTTCAATATGTGCGCCGCGCGCGGATGCTGCTGGGATCGTTTTCGCTGGACCTATTCGTGGTGCTGCTGGGCGGGGCCGTGGCGCTGATGCCGATCTTCGCGCACGAGATCCTGCAACAGGGACCGCGCGGCCTGGGCATGTTGCGCGCCGCGCCTGCGGCGGGCGCAGTGGCGATGTCGCTGGTGATGGCGCGGTTTCCGCTGCGCCGGCACGCGGGGCGTTGGCTGTTTATTTGCGTGTCGATCTTTGGCGCCGCCACAGTGGTCTTCGGAATGTCGCGCACTTTATGGTTGTCGCTGGCTTCGCTGGCTGTGGCGGGCGCGGCAGACACCATCAGCGTGATCATTCGCGGTTCGCTGCTGCAACTGGCTACGCCGCCGGAGATGCGCGGGCGCGTGAGCGCCGTGAACTCGCTGTTTATCGGCGCGTCGAATGAACTGGGCGAGTTCGAAAGCGGATTGACGGCACAGTGGTGGGGTGCGGTGCGCGCTACAGTGATCGGCGGAATAGGCGCGCTGGCCGTAGCCGGGCTCTGGGCTACCATCTTTCCCAGCCTGCGCAAGGCCGACGAGCTGACCGCAGAGAGCTTGCGCGCGCACGTGCCCGCGGCGCAGGAGATTCTGTCGGGGTTGTGAAGCTCAGTGCGCCCGGCCGCGGGGACGGGTGGTGCGGTTGCGCTCGAAGAGGATGCGCAGGCCGTCGAGCGTCAGCAGGTCGTCGATCTCCTGAATGTAGCGCGAATCCGGAGCGATCAGGTGCGCCAGGCCGCCGCTGGCGACAATGCGCGGGGGGCGGTCCTGCGCGGCTCCCAACTCGGCAAGAATGCGCTCGATGATGCCGTCGACGAGGCCGATGTAGCCGAAGTAGATTCCGCTCTGGAGGTGCGCGACGGTGTTGGTGCCGATGACCTTGGCAGGGCGCTTAATGTCGACGCGGTAGAGGCGCGCGGCGCGCGAAAAGAGCGCATCGGCGCTGAGGCCGAGGCCGGGCGCGATGGCGCCGCCCAGGTACTCGCCCTGCGCGGAGATCACCTCGAATTTTGTCGCAGTCCCGAAGTCGACCACGATGCACGGGCCGCCGTAGCGCTCGTAGGCGGCGATGCAGTCGCACAGGCGGTCTGCGCCGAGTTCGGTGGGATTGTCGATGAGCATCTTCATGCCGGTCTTGATGCCGGGCTCGACGAACATGGGCTCGATGTGGAAGTAGGTTTCGCACACCTGGCGCAGCGTGGAGTCGACGGGCGGCACCACCGACGCGATGATGATGTCCGTGACCTGGGTGGGCGACATGCCGTGCATCTCGAAGAGGTTGACGAAGAAGACGCCGTACTCGTCGACGGTCTGGGTGCGGTGCGAGGTGACGCGCCAGTGCGCGGCGAGTTCGGGTTTCTCGCCATCGAGCTTGTAGAGGCCGAGGGTCGTATTGGTGTTGCCTACATCGAGAGCGAGCAGCATATTCTCTTAGCTCCTAGCTTCTAGCCTCTAGCCGCCAGCTTGATTCTCGCGACAGCCGAGGGTGATGAATTCGGCACGCACGAGCTAGGGGCTAGAAGCTAGCAGCTAGAGGCTGGTTCTTCGCGCAGGCCGCCGGTTTGCACGGTGACGAGCCCTTCCGCGGTTGCCACGCGCAGGAATCCGTTCTCATCGAGGCCGGCCGTCACGCCGCTACAGGTTTGCGGGCCGTGCACTTCCACTTTGCGGCCTCGCATCCATGTTGAAGCCTTTTCGACGCGGGCGATGATTTCTTTTGCCGCATCGGGATGCGCCAACGCGAGAGCTTCCTGCTCAAGCGATTTTAGCAGCGCGAGCAGCAAATCCTGGCGCGCGATGTGCCGGTTGGCTTCCAGATCGAGCGACGTGGCGGGCGTGGCGAGGTCCGGCGGAAACGCGCGCTGGTGCACATTGATCCCAATCCCCACCGCTGCGTGGGGCAGACTTTTGGAGTAGATTCCCGCCTCGACCAGGATGCCGCCGGTTTTGCGTTTGCCGATTAACAGATCGTTGGGCCAGCGAAGATCGACTGCGAGGCCGGAGACCGCGCGGATGGCATCGGCGGCAGCCAGGCCCGCAGCCAGCGGAAGAAACGGAAAACGCGCGGCATGAAACTGCGGGCGCAGAAGAACGCTGACGTAGAGGCCTTCGCCGGCGGCGGAAATCCAGCTGTGATCGCCACGACCGCGGCCGGCCAGTTGCTCTTCGCTCAAGTACACCGAGCCGTGCGGCGCAGCGCCGCGTGCAGCAGCCATCGCATCGGAATTGGTCGATGCAGTGGTGGGCGCGTAGTGCAGCTTGCCGGCGAAGACGGTTCCTGCGAGTTCGGTTTCGAGGGCTGCAAGATCGAACATGAAATCCCTGGCCGTGCGGGTTCGAGGCGGTTGAGTCTGACTGCCCTCGGGTGAGCTTGCGCTAAAGCCCCTCGCCTTGAAAGCCGTGACTGATCTTGACGCTTTCCTGGCCCGTTTCCGCGGCAATCGACATGGAGATGTCGGCGGCGCGGGCAGAGTGGGTGAGCGCGCCCACGCTGATAAAGTCGACGCCGGTCTCGGCGTAGGTGCGGACATTGTCGAGCACGATGCCGCCCGAGGCCTCGGTGGGGATCCAGCGGTTCGGCTGGCCTGCGGCCACACTCTTGATGCGCTCGATGGATTTCTTCACTTCTTTGGGCGTCATGTTGTCGAGAAGGATGGCTTCGGCGCCGTGAGCGAGGGCTTCGTCGAGTTCCTGTGGCGTGCGCACTTCCACCTGCACGCGCTGGCCGGGCTTGCGCTCGCTCAGGGCGCGTTTGAGCACCGCGGCAATGCCGCCGCCAAGGGCGATGTGATTGTTCTTGATCAAAATGCCGGAGGCGAGATCGATGCGGTGATTGGTGCCGCCGCCGCAAAGGACCGCATATTTTTCGAGGGCCCTCATGCCGGGCACGGTTTTGCGCGTGTCGAGCACGCGCGCGTGGGTGCCCTGAATGGCGTCGGCATATTTGCGTGTGAGCGTGGCTATGCCGCTCAGATGCTGCAGCAGATTGAGGATCACGCGCTCGCAACTGAGCAGCGCGCACGCGTTGTGGCGGATGACGGCCAGCACCTGGCCGGGATGCGCACGCACGCCGTCGAACATTTCGGGATGGCTGACGACTTCGAAGCGCGTCTGCGCCTCGGGCCGTGCGTCGAGCCTCGCATAAATCTCAAAGAAGCGCGGGAGGGCGCCCAGGCCGGCGACCACCAACTCTTCTCGGGCGATGATGGAGCCGGCAGCACGCAGGCCGGGATCGATCGTGATATGCGTGGTCGCGTCGCTGGTGGCGCGGTCCTCTTGCAGGGCCTGCTCCAGCAATGCGTCGATCTTGTGGCTTTTCCAATCCATAAAAACAGCTCTTAGCTTCTAGCCGTCAGCTTTCAGCTTGTTCGTGCGAAGCTGAGAGCTTCAACTCTTTGGCAGTGCGGCAAGGGCGGCCTTGGCTTTTTCGAGCAGCAAGCGCGTTTCGGCTTCCTGCTTTTTGAGGCCCTCCACCACGTGTGCGGGAGCCTTGGCCAGAAAGCCTTCATTGCCCAGTTGGCGTTCTGCTGCTGCCAAGCCTTTTTCGTACCTGGCGATGTCCTTTGTCAAGCGCTCGCGTTCGGCGGCAGCGTCGATCTTCTTTTCGTAGATAACGGCGACGTCGAAGTTGAACCTCGTGCGCAGCGGTAACCCGGCGGTGATCTGCTTGACAAGCCGCAGTTCACTGACCTTGGCAAGACGTTTGACAAGGTCCTCGTTCTGCTCAACGGCAGCCCGCACGTCGTCGTCATTTCGCAGCTCAATTGGTGTGAATGCTTTTTCTTCAACTCCAATTTCCTTGCGGAGAGCGCGAATTTCAACGATGACGGACTGGACGGTGCTCATGCTGTCTACCGCGACTTTGTCAAATGGCTCGCTAGCGGCGTGCGGGTACTTCGTCAGCGCAATTGACGTTGCCGGCGGATTGCCGTCATACACTGCGTGCCAGAGTTCTTCGGTAATAAACGGCATGAAGGGCGAGAGCAGGCGCAACGCGCACTCGAAAACCTGCACCAGTGTGGTCAATGCCGCGCGGGTTTCTTCGAGATCGCGGAGGATTTGACCTTCCGTTCCGTTGACGACGTCGGCCCCTTCGAAGTCTAACCGTAGCTTGACGATCTCGAGGTACCAGTCGCAGAAACTTCCCCAGAAGAATTGATAAATGATGCTCGCCGCTTCATCGTAGCGATAGTTTTCGAGCGATTCGTTCACTTTCGCGGCCGTCGCGTGCAATTCGGCCACGATCCAGCGCGCTTCGAGCGGGGTGTCTGCGGCAACTCTGGGCATTTGGCCCAGCAGCCCGCGATCAACCGTGATGCCAACTTCCGCAGCGCGGTCCACATTCATGAAGATGAAGCGCGCGGCGTTCCAGATCTTGTTTGCAAAGGCGCGGTAGCCCTCGGTGCGGGCTACATTGAAGGCGATGTCGGTGCCGGGCGAGGCCATCGACGCGAGCGTGAAGCGCACTGCGTCGGTTCCGTACTGCTTCACGATTTCGATGGGATCGATCACGTTGCCCTTGGTCTTGGACATCTTCTCGCGGTTGGCGTCGCGCACCAGGGCGTGGATGTAGACCTCCTTGAACGGAACTGCGTTCTGCGGCCCTCTGGACGAGCCATCCGGCATAGGCACGTCCCCGGCGAACCAGCAGCCGAGCATGATCATGCGCGCCACCCAGAAGAAGAGGATGTCGAAGCCGGTGACGAGGAGCGAGGTCGGATAGAAAGCGTCGAAATCGGCGCGTGTTTCGGGCGTGATGTTCGGCCAGCCAAAAACGGAAACCGGCAGCAGGCCCGAAGAGAACCAGGTGTCGAGAACGTCAGTCTCCTGCGTGATTTGCTCCGATCCGCAGTGGGCGCATGCGACTGGATCGCCGGTCGAGCCGGGCTGCGGCACCGTGATTTTGTGACAGACGGCGCAGTGCCACGCGGGAATGCGATGGCCCCACCAGAGCTGGCGCGAGATGCACCAGTCGTGGATATCTTCCATCCAATTGAGGTAGATCTTCTCGTAGTTCTCGGGCGTAAAGCGAATGGCCTTGTTGCCGATGGCGTCGGACCGGACGGCCGCACGGGCTTTTTCAGCCATCGAATCGCCTCCGCCAATCGGCTCTTTGTTGACGGCGATGAACCATTGAGTGGACAGGCGCGGCTCGACTACGGTCTTGCAACGGTCGCAGTGGCCCACGTTGTTGGTGTAGTCCTTGATGGCCGCCAGAAGCCCCTGCGCTTCAAGATCGGCGACGATTTTCTTGCGCGCCACGTAGCGGTCGAGGCCCTGGTACGGGCCGCCGTTCTCGTTGATGTGCGCGCGGTCGTCCATTACGTTGATGGAGGGCAGGTGATGGCGCTCGCCGATGGCGAAGTCATTGGGATCGTGCGCGGGCGTGACCTTCACTGCGCCGGTGCCGAACTCGCGGCTCACCCAGGGATCGACCACGATGGGAATTTCGCGATCCATTAGAGGCAGGCGCAGCTTTTTGCCGTGCAAGTGCAGGTAGCGCTCGTCTTCGGGATGAATGGCGACGGCCGTGTCGCCGAGCATGGTTTCAGGGCGCGTCGTCGCGACAGTAATGAACTCGCCGGTTTCCTTGCCGCCGTCGCCCAACACCGGGTACTTGATCTCCCACAAGTGGCCCTTCTGCTCCTGGTGGACCACTTCGAGATCGCTGATGGCGGTCTGGCAGCGCGGGCACCAGTTGACGATGTAGGCGCCGCGATAGATGAGGCCCTGCGCGTAGAGGCGGACAAAGGCCTCTCTGACCGCAACGGACAGGCGCTCGTCCATGGTGAAGTATTCGCGGCTCCAGTCGACGGAGGCGCCGAGGCGTTTCATCTGCTCCAGAATGGCGCCGCCGTAATGGCGTTTCCACGCCCACACACGTTCCACAAAGGCTTCGCGGCCGAGCTTCTGGCGCGAGGTGCCTTCTTCGGTCAACTGGCGCTCCACCATCATCTGCGTCGCGATGCCTGCGTGGTCGGTGCCGGGCACCCACAAGGCCAGCCGGCCGCTCATGCGCCGCCAGCGGGTGAGGATGTCCATCTCCGTCTGGTTGAGCATGTGGCCCATATGCAGACGGCCGGTAACATTGGGCGGCGGCAACAGGATGACGAAGGGAGACTGGGCGTCCAGGCCCTGGTTTTGGACCGGCGTCGTGCCGTGGCCGGGCGTCGGAACGGCGAAAAGCTTCTCGAGGACCCAGTAACCGGCCCAATGATCTTCAATGGCGGCTGGGTCGTAGGCTTTGGGCAGATCGTGAGGCATTTTATCTTCGGTGAGCCCCTTGAAATTCGCGGAAACTCCCATGAAAACAGGGGTTTTGAGGCGTTGGGGACCACGTTTTCAGGTTAGCAGATGGGGGAGCCCGGCGGAGCGAAGCGCCCAGGATTCCGGCCGAGTGGACGATGGGAGACGAAAAGGCCGCAGCTACAAGCTGCGGCCTTTTCGTCGTAGATCGGTTTTGCTCTTAGAACGGGTTCAGTTTGCCCAAGCCCTTCTTCTTTTTCTTCTTGCTTGAAGATTCGTCGCTCTGGTCCACCTTGGGCTTCTTCTGCTTGCCCGTGGGGGCGGCGACGGCTGGCGTGGGACTCTCGCCGGGCTTGATGTCGTTTACCTGGATGGGCGCTTCCGCTGGCGCGTCCGCGCTGGGTAAAGCATTGCTGGCCGGAACCACGGGCTTGATCAGCGCGTTGGGATCGGTTTGTGTGGTGCTGGCCGGCGCCGTGGCGGCGCTGTTTGGCGCATTGACGATTTCGACGCCTACGCCCGTGCCTCCGGCCGGAGCCTGCATCTGCAGCGGCACGGTGGAAGGTTGGTCGCTGCGCGGCGGCTCGTTAGGACCGGTGGGCGTAACGGCTGTGGCGGGCGCGGGCGGCTTGCCCTGGTTGACGGCCTCGACGAACATGGTCCGGTTCTCTTTGGTGATGTCGGGCGCCAGAACGCGCTTGGGATCGTCGAGCGTGGGCTCGCCCACGTGCACGGCCTGTACCACCATGGGACCATGCTTGATGATGTCGAGCGAAATATCGGTAAAGTGCAGCGGCTGGCGGCTGCGCTCTTCGGCGTCGCTCTCGGCGATGGCGGCTTCAGTAGGCTCGGGAACGGGACGGTTCATGGCCACCAGGCGATCGCGGGCATCTTCAACGTGCGGCGTCATGGGATAACGCGTGATCACCTTCTGGTAGGCCTGGGCGGCCTTGTCCTGATACATGGTTTCCAGGCGCTCGCGGATGGCGCCCGGCAGCCCGGGAGCCATCTGCACGTTGTGGGCTTCGCCCGCGTAGGCGTCGCCGATCTCGAGCAGCACTTGGTCACTCTTGGAGTAAAGCGGATAGGTATCGGCCACGGTCTCGAGGCGCGCGATAGCGGCTACGAAGTCTTCGCGGCTCTCGTAGTAGCTGCCGATCTGGAATTCGCGCTCGGCCAGAACCTCCTGCACGTCGCGCAGCTTCTGCTTGGCGCGGGGGATCAGGGTGGAATCCGGGAACATGTTGATCATCTCCCGGTACTCCTTGGCGGCCTGTTGCGCGTTGGTAAAGTCGCGGTCCGGCTTCTCCATCTGCTCGTAGTAGATGTCGGCCACTTTCATCTTGGCCTCGGCAGCTTCAGGAGCATTGGGGAAGAAGGTGATGAAGTCCTCGTATTCGGCTTCGGCCTGGGTGAGCGCAGCCGAGCCGCCCTCCTTGAACCATGTGTCGCCAACAGAGAGCTTGGCGCGCATGCGGTATTCCGACTCGGGATAGGTATTGAGCAGGGTCTGCAGGTCAAGGCGGGCGACGTCGTAGCGGCCTTTCTTCATGGCCACCATGGCTTTGTCGTAGAGTTCCTTGTCGGGCTGCTTGGACTGCACGCCGGCCAGAGGGTTGGCGTTCAGGTCGTAGGCCTTCTGCTTCTTTTTCCTTTTGAACTTATGGTTCTGGGCGTCGGTCGCGGCCTGGGCGTCGGTTTGGGCCTTGCTTACAGCCCCACCGAGAAACAACACGGCCAATGCGACCGCGACGATCTTCAAAGACAACCGGTTCATACCACCTCGTTGAAGGACAGCTCCCCAGGGGGCCATCCGGTCAATACATGCTCATTTCAGGGCTTGCGCTTTTCAATCCATGCGCTATTTAGTGAATTTTACTCTTTCCGTCTGCAGCCGTGCGTGCGGATTGAAGGATCTCTGCCTGGCGGGCCGCGTCCAGCAGGGCGCGTGCATCGCGCTCCGGCTGCCCGGCGCCAAACACCGCGTTGCCCGCAACCAGCAGCTCCGCGCCAGCTTGGACGATGGCCGCGACCGTGTCGTGAGCCACGCCGCCGTCTACTTCTATTTTAAATTGCAGGCCCAGATCCCGGCGCATGGCGGCCAGGTGGCGAATCTTGTCGAGAGAAAAGGGGATAAACTCCTGTCCGCCGAAGCCCGGATTCACGCTCATGATCAGGACGTGGTGCACCATGGGCAGGATATCGAGGATCAGGTCGACCCGCGTGGCCGGATTGATCACCACCCCAGGCCGCATGCCGTGGTGCAGGATCAGCTCCAGCGTACGGTGCAGATGGGGGCACGCCTCGTAGTGGACGCTGACCCAGTCGGCCCCGGCATCGGCAAACGCCGCGATGAAATCATTGGGGTTATCGATCATCAGGTGGCAGTCGAGCGGTAGCTTGGTGGCCTTGCGCAGGCTGGCTACGACCGGCGGCCCGATGGTGATGTTGGGCACGAAATGGCCATCCATCACGTCCACGTGGATGGTGGTGCCCCCACCGCGCTCGGCCGCGGCAATCTCGTCGGCCAAGTGGGCAAAATCCGCGGATAATATCGAAGGCAGAAGTTCAATCATCGTAAGGCCGGCAGCAGCTCAACCATGAATTTCGTCGAGAACCGCTTGCGGGGACAGTGTATCAGGCGGTGAGGGGAGGGGAGCCCGGGTTTTGTCGATCGCTTCTCGATTGCCTGCCACCCATCAAAGCACGGTCTCCCAGTCCCGCAGAGCAGCGGCCGAGCTAACGAAACATAGGCCGGGGATCCGAGGCTTCCGGATTGTTTTGCGGAGCGCCGAAGACCGCCTTTCCGCCTTGGTTCACGTTGAGAAATGGATTCTTGCCGGAGACGCCCATCACAAGCGAACCATTGTTCCCGTTCCAGACGCGAAACAGGGTTTCCCCTTTCGGCTCCGCAAGCAGCAACACTGTTTGGTGGCCTTGGCCGTCGAGGGTGAGGAGCGCATTGGCATCGTCGGTGTCGCTCGTGACGTACCCGCCCCGCTCAGTGGCCGTCGCATCCGCAATGAGAATGCCTGAGATCTGGCGGTCAGTTTTGCTCCTGACTTTTCCAAAGTACGTCGCCGACGGCAGCGGAGCCGCAAGAATCACGCGGGAAACGCCCTGACTGTCCACGATGTCGAGTCGCCGGAGTGTGAGTTGCTCAGGATGCGCCAGCTTCTTGAGGAAATATGCTTCCGCACCGAGCCCGGCGCCCATTACTACGAAGACGCCAAGCAGCGCACGCCATAACGCGAGTTCGCGCCTCTTGAGCCGGCGCAGCTCTCCTGCCATCTTTTCCTGATCCACGTTCACCTCCAACCTCGAGTCCGCAATTGCGATCGCGCCGGAATGGAGAACTTCCCATGTGCCGGTGCTGGCGTCGCACTTTTCCAGTGCCGTCGAAGAGGTCTTTCCCGATTTGTAGCAAAAAATCTGAAATGATTATGCTCCCACTTTAGCCCGCATCCTCGGCGATCAAAGATTTTGCCGCTACACGGCCGATGCCGCGCAGAATGGCTTTTGTGGGCCAGCGGTCTTCGGCGTCGGGAAAGAAAATCTCGCCCGCGCGGCGGGCCTCGGGGCGATAGTACCAGCGCTTAAGGAGCGCCAGATGGCCCTGGCGGATGGTGGCCGAAGGCGGCGCGGCCGGCGCGGAGAGCTCAGCTAGTGCAGTTTCGAGGCGGGATTCGAGAAGGCCACGCGGAAGCTTTGCCGGGGCGGTCGGTATTGCTGGGGCCAAAGCCCCCTCGTTCTGTTCCTCGCTATTGGCACGACTGAAGCCGTGCCCTTTCGAAACTTCTCCCGAGGAACGTGGATTGATTTCCCCTCCCTCGCTTTCCGTTTCCTGTTCCCTATTTCCTAATCCCGGCCGTTCCGGTACCGGCTCCAACGCCATCGGCTGCGCAAACAGCGAACTCGACCCCGACTGCTCATTTTGAATTCTCATGCCAACAGTCGAAAACGCAGCCGGCCCACGCAGGCATCCATTCTCAAAAAGAAAAACGGCCACTTCGTCCTGCCGTGCCGACGCCTGCAGGATCACCGCGCGCAGTCGGCTGAGTGGGCGGACGAGCTCGGCAGCCAGGGCGTGCACGGCCTCCACGCGCTGCACCTGCACGTGAAGCGTGGCTGCGGACTCGAAGGCCAATTCCGCTGACGCCTGGTCGCGCTGGCTGCGGAGCGTGACCAGGCGGCTCTCGCCCCGCGTGGACAGAAAGCTCTCGACGGCCGCGGCCTCTTCCGCGTAGCGCTCGTCGCTGCAGCCCTTGTAGCAAGGGGCGAGGCACATTTTCATTTCCGAGTAGACGCAGCCGGGAAAGCTGGGGTCCGGCGCAAGATCGAAGGTGCAACGGCGCAGCAGAAACAGCTTCAGCGCCTCTTCTGAAAATCGTTCGGCAGCAGCGCGCGAAGGGAACGGCCCGTAGGCCCAATCGGCCTCGCGCAGGCTGGGCCGGTGCGTGACGGTGATGCGCGGGTAAGGATTGCCGCCGAGAAAACGCACGAATGCGGGTGCGCGCAGGTGCATCCGCTCCAATGCCTTTGCGCCGAAAATCTGGTCCAAGAGGGAAAACTGCGCCAGCAGCGATTCAAACTCCGAGCCGGTCAGCTGCCACTCGATGCGGCGCACCAGGCCAGTGAGATGCAATCGGCGCGGATGTTTCGCCGACGGTTGCAGCAGCCGCTCCAGCCGCGCGCGCAGGTTGGGCGTGCGGCCAATGTAGGGTTCGGCGCGCTCGTCGGCGCCATAGAGCGCAAACACCGCCTGGGCCTGCGGCAGTTGGGCCAGCGCGGCCTTGGGATCGGCCGGATCGAATTTGAGAGCAAGCGGCACAGATTTGGTGTCACCTCGTGTCGCACATCACAGGTACACGTGTTCAGAGTGATTGTACGGCGCAGCGCGCGACGCCAGGGACAACCATTCGCACCGGTCCGCATCTGACCCAAGTGATACCGCAGTACGGGAGAGGTGGTATCGTGAGACGGTTCGACTCCATTCTCTTTTCTGTTTTCCTCTTGATCTTTCCAACATGCAGTTTGGCAGGGCCCTTGCAAACCGCCGCGGCCATGCCCACTGCAGCGGGCGCCTCCGCCTCGATCACTCTTTCCGCTGGAACCAAAGTGGAATTGCTCGTCTTGCGGCCCATCTGGGCGGCGACGGCAAAAGCAGGCGATGTCTTCTACGCGCAGACTTCGTTTCCCGTGGTTGCGGGAACGGGGATCGCGATTCCAGCGGGAACCTATGTGGAAGGCACGATTGAAAGCGTGACGCGGCCCACGCGGCGTACGAGTCGAGCCGAAATTGCAGTCCTCTTCACGAAAATCATCTTCGCCAACGGATATGTTGTGCTGCTTCCGGGCGACCCCAGCGCGACCGGGACCGATCCGCAGAACGCAGCCGTGGAGATGCTGATTGCGATTACGATTCAGGCGACCACAGCGAACGATCTGCTGCTCGACAACGGCGCCGACGTGGAGATGACGCTGGCAGCGCCGCTCGTGCTGGACGCAGAGCAAATTGCGCAAGCCGTTTCGCTTTCGCACGTGCCGCAGCCAGGACAATTCAAATCTGCCACGCGATGCCGGAATATTCCCGGCAGTCCAGGCAGTCCCGGCACGCCGGGAACACCCGACACGGTGATTCCCGGCACGCCCTCTACAACGATTCCGGGAGGACCCGGAATGCCGGATACGGTAATTCCGGGAACTCCTCCCACAGTCATCCCCGGTTCACCGGGAATTCCGGGAACACCCGGAACGCCTAACTACATCTGTCCGGCCGCGCCGATGGTGATTTCCTGCGCGCCGGTCGTCAAGAACAAGCAACCGCTCAATTCGCAGCCCGCAGCGGCACGTTGAAGCGCCACATTTCGTTCGAAGAACGCCTTGGAAGGAAGACGATCCCATGTTCGTACATTCGATTACCGCAATCGTGATTGCATCCCTCGCGATCGCGCAAACACCGGTTCCGAATCCGGCTCCGGCTGCGCAGCAAATCCCGGCGCCGCCCGCCACATCCACGATCACCGTGCCGGCGGGAACAGCGGTCCCGCTTACGCTGATGAACCCCGTCAAGAGCAAATCGACCAAGCCGGGAGACCAGGTGCGCGCGGTGGTGGCGTTTCCGGTCACGGTGGGCTCGCGGCTCGCCATTCCCACAGGGACCTTTGTGGAGGGGACTGTAACCCAGGTGAGCGCGCGGCCGCTGAAGAATCAGGCGCCAACGCTACGCGTTCATTTCACGCAGTTGCTGTTTCCCAACGGGTATTCAGTGGCGCTGAATGGAGAGAATACACAGGCGTTTTTGCTGCCTGACGACGACAGGGCGTCGACCGTGGAAGTAGCGGAGCTGACGCCCATGCCACCGCTGGGAGCGCATTTTGCCATGGGTGCGGGACAAACAACCATGCCGACGCTGCCGCAGGTTGGCCCGTCGAAGGCTGTGGTGATCGGGGCTACGACAGGAGGCTTTGCGGCTTTCACCATCGGGATGCTGTTGTGGGCGCGCCACCGCGCCAACGGCTACGACTTCATCGTCTTCGACGTCGGATGGCAGTTCCAGATGGTGCTCGACAGCCCCGTGACGCTGGATGCGGCGCAGGTTGCCGCGGCTGCGACGGCTCCGAACGTGAATTGATGTAGGCGCTGGAGCAGTCAGCTCACGATGATAAATTCACTCGTTGCGGCATGCTTTGGCGGCAGCGTTCAAGCGGTTGCGACACGGCGAACCCGATTCGCGGTGAAGGGGTGCCGCGCATGAAGCCGAAACTCGAGGCGGGCGTCGCGCCGCACATGGTAGACCAGCACGGGACGGAAGCAGGCAACGCAGGTTCCCCCGGCGCGGCGAACGCTGGGGAAGACGATGCCGTTCGACCCTTGCTCAAGAAGCCCGGCGGCCAGTTGCTGCGAGGGCTGGTAGCACTCGGGAATCGGGCCGGGCCTGAGGAACCGGGCGAAACGCGTCACGCCGTCGCGCAGATCGTGAAACTCGGCGGCAAAGTCAGCGAGGTAGTCGTCGCAGGTGGAGACTTCTTCATGCGGCCAATCGACCTCGCGCAATTGCTCCAGCTTGTGAAAGGCAACCTCGGCAATGGAGGTTTCGCGTTCCAGGCCTGCGTACCATGCGCCGCGCAGGTTGCTATTGAATCGGCCGCCGCGAGGCGCAGCGTGCGTGAATGCCGCATTCACAATCTCGCTCGAGGCAACGCCAAAAAGCAGCTCGTATACGCCGATGCCGGGAAGTAGGCCTTCTTCGCCCAGCAAACGCGCGTTGGTTGCGCCATCGAGCTCGATCAGGTCGCGCAGTTCGGCGTCATTGCCTGCGAGCGCGGCAAGCACCGTGCCTTCGGCGCTCCACTTTGATGGGATGAGACGATGCGTGCCGCGGAAGGAGCATTCGCGCGTGGGAGGCGTGGGGGCGCTGGACCTCGCTGCGCCGGTTTTCATGGCGCTGATTCTGGCCGCACCTTTTGGGGCCGCGGTTTTTCGCTCTGCGATCTTCATCGACGCGCTCGTCATCGTTGCGCCCGATCCTATGCGCTCAACCGCCGCGGCGTGCGTCCAGAAGCTGGCGCAACTCGATCATGCCCGGTTGGCCCAGGCGAAGAATGTAGGTGAGCGGCGTGGAACCGCGAAAAACTGGGTTCGAATTGGAAAGCGTCATCCAGGCATCGGCCAGGCGCGAACTATAGAGGATGTTGAGGGCCTTAAAGATTCCGATGAGCAGAGAGATGCGGGTGACTGCATCCTGATCGAGAGCGCGGCGCGCAGGATCCTTCTTGAGGGAGTAGAACGTGCCCGACGAAACGCCGCCGAGCAGTTGGCGCGCATCGTCGTCCTTGACGCCCCACTTCTCCGTGATGTTCAGAAAAGCCTTGATCGCCGCAGGGGTGAGGCGCTTGCGCGTGGCGGGATCGGAGAGATCGGCGGCCACGTCGAAGCTGTAGCCTGCGATCTGCGGGATGGGAAGTGCGGTTGCCATAGAAACTCCAATAATGGAATTATATCACTCCAAATTTGGAGAGACAGGCATGAGCCTCAAGACCGGCGGGCGACGGAAACCCCAGAGGCTTACGGCGGTTCCATGCTTGCCGCGCCTCAGAGCTCCGCGCCCCATCCTTTCGCGCTTTTTGCGAAAGGGTGGGAGACCACCATCGCCGTGCACAGCATTCGCGGTTCAGGTCTAACCGCAGCTTTTCCGTTTCACCTGAAAGCTGCTATGCTGCGGGCGCAGAGAAAAGCGATTTAGGCTGGGGGGATTGCCAATATGTGGTTCCTGGGCATGGATGTGGGAACGGGCGGCACGCGGGCCGTGGTGGTGGATGGCGCAGGCAAGTTGATGGGATCGGCGTCGTGCGAACACGCGCCGTTTCGCGCAGAACACCCGGGATGGGCGGAACAGGATCCCGAGGATTGGTGGCGCGCCGCAAAGGAGGCCATTCGCGGAGCACTGGCAGCGACAGCAGAGCCACGCGAGCCCATCGCGGCCATCGCGCTCACGGGGCAGATGCACGGCGCCGTCATGCTCGACGAGAAGGGCGCGGTGCTGCGCCCGGCGCTCATCTGGTGCGACACGCGCACCCAGCCGGAGTGCGATTGGCTCACCGCGAAGATCGGCTACGAGCGGCTGATCGAGCTCACCTGCAATCCCGCGCTGCCCAATTTCACGCTTACGAAGTTGTTATGGGTGAAGACGCACCAGCCGGAGATCTTCGCAAAGATCCGCCACGTGATGTGCCCCAAGGACTACGTGCGCTACCGTCTCACCGGCGAATTTGCGATCGACGTGCAGGAGGCGAGTGGAACGCTGCTGCTGGACGTGACGCACCGCCGCTGGTCGCGCGAAGTGGCCGAGGCGGCGGGGATCGACATGCGGTGGTTGCCCAAGGTGTACGAGTCGCCGGAGATTTGCGCGCGCATTAGCGAGACGGCAGCGGGGCTGACGGGATTGAAGGCGGGCACGCCGGTTGCCGCGGGCGCGGGCGACCAGGGCGCGGGCGCAGTGGGCATGGGAATTCTGCAGCCGGGAAGTGTTTCAGCGACCATCGGCACTTCGGGCGTGGTGTTTGCGGCCACGGCCGAGCCGACGAAAGATCCCAAGGGCCGCCTGCACACCTTTTGCCACGCCGTGCCTGGTCTGTGGCATGTGATGGGCGTAACGCAGAGCGCGGGGCTGAGCCTGAATTGGCTGCGC
Organism: uncultured Occallatibacter sp.; assembly: GCA_964569985.1. Classification (GTDB taxonomy): domain Bacteria; phylum Acidobacteriota; class Terriglobia; order Terriglobales; family Acidobacteriaceae; genus Telmatobacter. Next base: position 87,311 of record CAZMWL010000006.1, on the reverse strand, counting down.
GGCACATTTTTTGCCGGGCAGAGCTACGACGCGCTCAGCGAGGGCGCCGGAAAAATTCCCGCAGGCAGCGAGGGTCTGGAGTGGGCGCCGTATCTGCTCGGAGAGCGCACACCACATCTCGATCCCGAGGTGCGCGCGGCCTTCGCGGGCATCGGCGTGGGACACACCGGGGCGCATTTTGTGCGCGCGGTGCTTGAGGGCGTGGCCTATTCGCTCCAGGACTCGTTTACCCTCTTCCAAGAGCTTGGCATTCCCGTCACGGCGATTCGCCTGGGCGGTGGTGGCGCGCGCGGCGCATTGTGGCGCAGGATCCAGGCCGGCATCTACGGCAAAGCTGTGGAAGTGCTGGTAGCCGAGGAAGGTGGCGCGTTTGGCTGCGCGTTGATGGCGGGCGTGGGCGCGGGCCACTGGAATAATCTCGACGAGGCATGCGGGCAGGCCATTCAGGTGGCCGAGCGCATCGAGCCCGATGCGGCCGACGTAGCCGCGTACAAGACCGGCTATGCGCGATGGAGAAAGTTGTATCCGGCGCTGCGGGGATTGAGAAACTGATTTTCAGGTGTCAGGTGTCAGAAACGCCGCTTACGTGCCGGCAACCACAAAATCGGCGAAGACGAAGCGGTCGCGGGTGACAATCTCTCCGGTCTCAAGCGGGAGCGGAGCCGCGAACATGGGGCCGGCGTAAACGCAGGTGTGAAACTCGCCGCGCTCTGCGCAGGGATCGATGCCGGGCGGAAAATCGCGCAATAATTCCTCGTTGAATTCGCGGCCGGCAAAACTCGCCGGCAGTTTCTCGGTATCGACGCAAGAGATGCGCGCGCGCAGGCCGCCGGCGATCATTTCGCGCGCCAGTGCATCGGTGGGAATCCTCCAAAGCGGAAATAGCGGCTCAAGTCCGGTGGGCGCGAGATTCCGCTCGCGATAGGCGCGCACGTCTTCAAGAAAAAGATCGCCGAAGGCGATGGCATCGATGCCATCGCTCACGGCGCGTTGGCAGGTCTCCGCCATGCGCTGTTCGTAAATTTCATTCGCACAGGGCCAGGGCAGCGGGACCACCCACAAAGGCAATCCGGCCGCGGCTGCCTGCGCTTCAAGAACGGTGCGCCGCACGCCATGCATGGCCACGCGATCAAATTCGCTGTTGACCGTGGTCAGCAGTCCGCACGGCTCGATCGTGGGATCGCGGCGCAGGGCGTGGAGGGTCCATGCGCTGTCTTTACCGCTGCTCCAGGAGAGAAGGACACGCTTCATAAAAAACAGCCCTCAGCCGTCAGCTTTCAGCTTCATCTTCGCACGGCGAGCGGCTCAGATTTCCTGCCGTTGGCACAAAGACGACGCCGCGCTGCGCCCGCATTGCAACGCGCATCGATTTCCCACTAGACTTGAAGAGGTAAGTCAACCACCTCCGTGCGGAAGTGGTGAAATGGCAAACACACCAGCCTTAGGAGCTGGCGCCCAAAAGGCTTGCGGGTTCAAGTCCCGCCTTCCGCACCAACTGCTCCCGTTTCATCCCCTGTGATTCTCTTCGGAATTTCTTGAGCGGCCGCCGCGCCTTCATTCGCGCGAAAAATTGTTGGGAGTGCTTGCGTTGCGCACCGCGGGCGCCGCACTCTTGTGCGTGGTGGGGCTGGCCCACACCTGGTAACTGCTGAAGAGAAACTGCCCGCCCAGAATCAGCAGCCAGACCCAGAGAGCGAAGCGCAGCGGCCGCCGCGGAATGTGCGTGATCAGCAGCGTTCCGCCGATGGCTCCAGCCACGCCGCCCAGGATGAGCTGCAGCAGCAGCGCGGGGTTGCTGGCGTGCGTGGACCAATGTGCGCCGCTGCCGATGAGCGAAACCAGGAAGCCAAAGACAATGTCGGTGCCGACCACTTGCGCCGGCTCCAGCGGCGTCAGGCTCAGCAGTGCGGCGCTGCCCAGCGCACCCGCTCCCGCCGACGAAAAACCAACTTCCGCGCCCACGGGGAGCATCAGCCACCAAAGCCAGTGACTACGGTCGCGCGTTGCGGAGCTTTGCCGGATGGGGCGGAAGAAAGAAAAGATCTGCCAGCTTGCCGTGGTCACGAGAATCGCGCCTAGAATCGCATTCAGCAAGTTTTCCGATCCGTTGCTGACCAGATGCCTGAGCAAGAGCGACCCGACCAGAACGCCGGGCACTCCGCCGAGCAGCATATAGCCGAGCGCGCGCCAGGCCACGTTGCGGCGCGCAATCTGCGCCGGCGCCAGGATGAATTTCACTGCGGCCGAAAACGTGAGCCCGATGCCCACGGCCACCGGCGCAGGCACGCCGAGAAACAGCACCAGCACGGGCACGGTGATGGTGCCCGCGCCCACGCCAGTGAGCGCGATGAGCAGCGCAATCAAAAATCCAATGACGTACGGCATCTCTGGTCCTCAGCTCCGTTTCCTGATCAAGCGCAAACCCCGCTAACTCGCTGCCTGTATGTGAATTCCGCACTCCACCTTGTGCCCCGCCCAGCGGCCCGAGCGCGGATCGTTGGGATCGAGCGGCAACGTCGTGCAGGGCTCGCACCCGATCGAGGTGTAGCCGCGCGCGTAGAGTGGCAGCAGCGGGATGCCAAGCTGTTCGCACGCGTACCACAAATCGCTCGTGGTCCACTCTGCGAGCGGCGCCAGCTTCAGCACCTGTTTGCCTCCGGGCAGCGTAAAGAGCGCAGATTCCTCGAGTGCTGCGCGGCTCCGGGCCTGCTCGCGGCGCAACCCTGTGAGCCACACGCGGTACCCTGCAACCGCCTTGAACAGCGGCTCGACCTTGCGCAGCCCGCAACAGCGGTCGGGCGCGGACTGATACAGCAAACCGTGTTCCGCCTCCTGCTCGGCCACCGTCTTTTCCGGCAGCAGATTGATCAGGTTCAGATCCCACTCGCGCGCAATGCGATCGCGATATTCGTAGGTTTCGGCAAAGTGGTAGCCGGTATCGAGAAACAGAACCGGAATTCGCGGATCGCGCAAGATGGCGAGCTTGGTGAGCAGCACATCTTCGGCCTGAAAGCTGCACGTCAGGCAGACGTCTCCCTTGCCCGCCACTTCGCGTTCAAGCGTGGCCCGCACCGCGTCCAATTTGGCGTTCACCTGGGCAGAAATCTCCACAACACTCATCACAAATCCGCCATCTCTGAAGAAATGAAGATGCCCGCGCGCCGCAGCAGCTGATGCACTTCCGTTACGGCGTGCATTCTGTTGTCCGCGTCGAGCGTGATCTCGAATCCGCCTGCGCTCGCGGTCAGTGCGGCTTCTTGCTTTCCTCGCACCACCAGCGCGATCAGCCCCGCCTGCGTTTGCGCGTCGTTCATCATGTCGAGCAGCCGCGGATGCTCACGAAACGCCGCCTCGCCCGCATCAATGCGGTATGCGACGGCGCCCACGGCAAACAGCGAGCGTTCCACGGCGTCGACCAGTTCCGTGGGCCCGTTCAATTCCAGCACGCCGCCGCGATGTCCCCACCGCGCCTCGCGTTCGCCCGCGGTCACGCGGCCCCACGCCGCAGTCTCGTCTTCGTCGCCGGCAACCGCCTGGCCCTGTGCGGCCGTCACCATGCCCGCCGCCACGGTGGCATTGGTTTCGGGATCGATTAGAATGAGCGCTCCCGTGGAGCGATTGTCGCGATAGAGATCGACGGCGATGGGTCGCAGCAGATGCAGCGACACCGCTCCGATGTCATTCATGCGCAGCGTGGGCGCCGGGTCATGCCGGAAGGCGCTCAGGTCCACGCGATGGTCGACCGAAGAAACCAACGCAGGCACGGTGTGGCTGGTGTGCTTCAGCAGATAGCGGCGATTGGGGTCGAGCGGCCGTTGATCCATCCACACCAGAGACGCCGTCACGTTGCGCGCCGCGGTGGGTGCTGTGCCCTTCCCGGCAATCAAGTCGCCGCGGCTGATGTCGAGCTCGCGATCGAGCACCAGCGTGACCGAGAGCGGCGCGACGGCTTCGTCGAGGTCGCCATCGAAGGTCACAATGCGCTCAATCTTCGCTTCGCGTCCCGAGGGGAAGACCGCGATTCTGTCGCCCACGCGAACCACGCCCGAAGCGATTTGCCCCGCGAAGCCGCGGAAGGTGTGATCGGGCCGCAACACGCGCTGCACAGGAAACCGGAAGGCTGCGCTGTGCGTAGTGTTTGCCGCGGGCAGCGCTTCCAGCAGTTCCAGCAGCGAAGGCCCCTCGTACCACGGCATCGCACTCGTCGAGTCCCCGGCACGGTGCACGACGTTGTCGCCCTTGAGCGCGCTCACCGGCACAAAGTGCGCTTCAACTGGCGAGCCTGTGTCTTTTGCGATCTCTTCGAGAATCGCGCGAAACTCCGACTCGATGGCGAGGAATACCCCTTCGTCGTAGCCGATCAGGTCCATCTTGTTCACGGCCACCAGCACATGGCGCACGCGCAGCAGCGATGCGATGTAAGCATGACGCCGCGACTGAATCTGCACGCCCTTGCTGGCGTCGATGAGCACGATGGCCGCATCGGCGGTCGATGCGCCCGTGGCCATGTTGCGCGTGTACTGCTCATGGCCCGGCGTGTCCGCAATGATGAACTTGCGATTGGCCGTCGAAAAATAGCGGTAGGCCACATCGATGGTGATGCCCTGTTCGCGCTCGGCGCGCAGCCCGTCGGTCAGCAGCGCGAAATCGATCTGCCCCGGAGCCGTGGTGCCCTTGCCCTCAATCGACCGCATCTGGTCTTCGTAGACCGATTGCGTGTCGTAGAGCAGTCGCCCGATGAGCGTCGACTTGCCGTCATCGACGCTGCCCGCGGTCGAAAAGCGCAGCAAATCCTTTTCGCGCTCCTGCGCCAGGAATTCGCCAATCTCAAATCGTTTATTTTCTAATTCTGCCGCAACCGCCAACCTGGCCTCCAATGTCCCTTAGCCCCTGACTTCTTGTTCCCGCGGTCCCTGTTTCTTAGAAATATCCTTCGCGCTTCTTGATCTCCATCGAGCCTTCTTGGTCGTGATCGATGACGCGGTTGGCGCGCTCCGACGAGCGGAAGGAGATCAACTCCGCGATAATCTTGGGAATCGTATCCGCGTCAGACCGGATGGCGCCAGTGCACGGGGTGCAACCCAGCGAACGCAGGCGGCTCTTCACCATCTGGGGTTCCTCACCCTTTCTCGCGACGAAGGCCTGTTCAATGGGGAGGAGCGCGTCGCCACGCACGTACATGGGGCGCTCTTTCGCGAAGTACAGATCGACCACGGGAATGTTTTCCTCGAGGATGTACTGCCACACATCCATCTCCGTCCAGTTCGAAAGCGGAAATACGCGAATGCTTTCTCCGGGATGAATGCGCGCGTTGTAGAGGTTCCACAGTTCCGGCCGCTGATTCTTCGGGTCCCACTGCCCCGCGGAGTCGCGGAAGGAATAAATGCGCTCCTTGGCGCGCGCTTTCTCCTCGTCGCGCCGCGCGCCACCAAAGGCCGCGTCGAAGTGGTAGCGGCGCAGCGCATCCAGCAGCGCCTGCGTCTTCAGCAATCCGCAGCAGCGTTTGGTGTCGAGTGCAATGGGATTGGTTCCCGCGGCGATTGCCGGCTCGTTGCGCCACACCAGCAATTCCACGCCCACCTGGCGCGCAATCTCATCGCGAAACGCGATCATCTCGCGGAACTTGAAGCCGGTATCGATGTGCAGCAGCGGAAAGGGAATCGGCCCCGGATAAAATGCCTTCTGCGCCAGCCGCAACATCACCGACGAATCCTTGCCGATGGAGTAAAGCATCACCGGCCGCTCAAACTCCGATGCGACCTCGCGCAGAATGTGCATGCTTTCAGCCTCCAGCAGGCGCAGGTGATTCAGGCGCTGCGGCGGGAGCGCGCTGGCTGGCGGGTGGGCGTTGGCGATTGCGGGTTCGGCGACGGGCATGGTGACCTCGGGGATTCAGTGTTGCCGCTGAAGGCCCGAGCCGCACAAAGACAGACCCGGCGTTCAGCTGCGGGTGCGTCTTCTTTATCGATTGTGCTGAGGAGAAGAGACTAGCGCGTACACCCGTCGGGAATGTGCGACAGGCAACAACAACCAGCGATTTGCAGGGTGCAAACCATGAGTAACGCCATGGTAACAAAAGGCGCGTCTACACGCAATGAGAAACTCTAACCCTCAAAGAGTCAACGCGGAGATCACTTGAGCCGCGCGCCCAGCGGGACGTCTTCCAGAAAACTCGCCAGCACCGGTACGCCGCCCTCGAGCGAGGCCGCCAGCAGCATGCCGTTCGATTCCAGGCCACGCATCTTGCGCGGAGCAAGATTCGCCACAATCACGATCTTGCGGCCAATGAGTTTTTCCGGCTCGTAATACTGCGCGATTCCCGCCAGAATCTGCCGCTTTTCGTAGCCCAGATCGACTTCGAGACGCAGCAGCTTGTCGGCTTTGGGCACGCGCTCGGCCACCAGGATCTGCGCCACGCGCAAATCCACTTTGACAAAGTCGTCGATCGTAATGTGCTGCGGCACCTGCGGTGGGGCAGCCTCTTGGGCGGGAGTTGCGGAATCTCCTGTTGATGCGGGCGCAGTTGCAGGCGCGCTCGCTGGCGCCGGAGGAGCCGGAGGTTCAGCCGCAGTCTTTGCGGCAACTGGAGCGGCGGGCTTCGGCGCGGGCGCTTGCGGTGCGGCAGATTTTGCTTGTGCGGCAGCGGGAGCCGACGGCGGCGTCTTCGCGGCATTCACGCCTTCGTTGCTCGCAGCCTCTATCACCGTGCGGTTGTTGTCGTCCTCAAGGCTCTGCATACGTTCAATCGCTTCCTTTTCCGCGCGGGGAAACAGCGGCGCAGGCTCGCCAAACTTCGTGCCCGCCTTCAAACCGCCCCACGCGAGATGTTTCAAAAATCCCTTCTTCGCCGCGTCGGCCAACTCGCCCTGCCCCAGTTGGCGCCAAACCCTGGCCGCGGCATCGGGCACAATGGGGTACGCAAGCGCCGTGATCACGCGGATGGCCTCGGCCGCCGTCGAGAGCACGCGCGCTTGCAGCGCCGCATGATCGGCATCGCTGCGCTCCGCAGGTTTCTTCCACGGCGCGTTGGCGGTCAGGTAGCCGTCGGTCTCTGCAACCAGCGCCCACAGCGCCTTCAGAGCCTCTGAGAAGTTCAGTTCATCGAAGGCCAACCCGAATGCGGCCATCGCATTCTCGGCATTCTCGCGCAACGCGGCTTCGGCTTGCGTATCAGCACCTGCTTCCGGAGCCACGCCGCCAAAATACTTGTGCACCATATTCACCACGCGGCTCACCAGGTTGCCGTAGCCGTTGGCGAGGTCGCCGTTGTAACGCTGCACCAGAGCATCAAACGAAAAATTCCCATCCTGCCCGAAGGGGATTTCGCGCAGCAGGAAGTACCTCAATGCGTCAGAACCCAAAACGGCGTGAACCGTTTCAGCGCGCACTATGTTGCCGCGCGACTTCGACATTTTGCCCTGGTCGAAGAGCAGCCAGCCGTTGGCGCGCACCGAGCGCGGCAGAGGAATGCCGGCCGCCATCAGGAACGCCGGCCAATACACGCAATGGAAGCGGCTGATTTCTTTGCCGATCAGATGAATGCCCGCCGGCCAGAATTTTCTAAACTTTTGGTCGTCATCTGAGCCGTAACCCAGAGCCGTGATGTAATTCGCCAGCGCGTCCAGCCACACGTACACCACGTGCTTTTCATCGCCGGGCACGGGAATGCCCCAGGAAAAGCTGGTGCGGCTCACGGAAAGATCTTTCAGCCCACTGCGCACAAAGCTGATGACTTCGCGACGCGTCGACTCCGGCCCCATGAACTCCGGATTCGCTTCGTAAAACTCCAGCAGCTTGCGTTCGAAGGCTGAAAGCTTGAAGAAATAATTCTCCTCGCTCACTGTCTCGGTTACGATGCCGTGAATGGAACAGATCGTTCCCGGAGGTCCTTCGATCCACTCCTCGCAGTTCACGCAATACTGCCCCGTGTACGAGCCCTTGTAGATGTAGCCGCGGTCGCGCAGCGTTGCGAATAGGTGTTGCACGCCGCGCTTGTGCCGCTCTTCCGTGGTGCGGATAAAGTCGTCGTACGTGATCCCCAGCAGGTCCCACAAGCCGCGAAATTCGCCGGCGATCTTGTTCGCAAACTCCTGCGGCGAGCAACCGGCCAGCTTGGCCGAGCGCTCGATCTTCTGCCCGTGCTCGTCGGTCCCCGTCAAAAACCGCGTCTCAACGCCCATCGCCCGCTTGCGCCGCGCAATGGCGTCGCACACGATGGTCGAGTAGGCGTGGCCCAGGTGCGGCCGCGCGTTCACGTAATAAATCGGCGTGGTCAGGTAAAAACGGTCTGGATGCGAGGCTGATTCGGTCATGAAAAGCGCATTCCGTTCGCGCCAGCGGCTGCGGCGGTCTCTTTCCATCTTACGGTATGACGCGGCACCGCTTCAGCTCTTGACTGAGGTTGGCGCGGCACGCTCCTCACCGAAGGGCCGCCCCACCGCAGGTGGTAGAATCACCTTGAAAATCAAGGATTTTTGAGGCTCTCGCGTGGTTTTGGAATTGGAAAAACGGCTTGGCCGAAGCCTTCGCGCCGTGTTGAAAGAAAAATACGCGCTCGACGTCGAGAACATTCCACTCGAGACGCCGCCCGACCTGCATCTCGGCGAGATCGCCACGCCCATCGCCCTGCAACTCGCGCGCACCTTGCGCAAGGCGCCCAAAATCATCGCGCAGGAGATTGTTGCTGCTTTGGGTGCAGTTGAGGGTTTCGCTCGCTTCGAAGTCGCTGGCGCCGGCTACATCAATGCGTTTCTTGACCGCGCTGCGGCAGCTCGCGCGACAGCCAGCATCCCATCCCACCTTAGCGACAGAAACAAAGACGTCGCGAAGGTGGGGCACCCGGGCCATGCGCTCGTCGAACATACGTCCATCAATCCCAACAAAGCCGCGCACATCGGCCATCTGCGCAACGCCATTCTCGGCGACACCTTTGTGCGCCTGCTGCGCGCCGCAGGATCAAAGGTCGACGTGCAGAATTACATCGACAACACCGGCGTGCAGGTGGCTGACGTCGTGGTGGGCTTTCTGCATCTCGAAAATAAATCCGTGGCCGAGGTGCGCGCATTGATTGCGGCCTGTGAGGATTTGGCAAAGATCGAAGGCCCGAAGGCCGCCATTGACTACTACTGCTGGGATCTCTACGCAAATACCTCGCAGTGGTATACGAGTGGTTCGCCGGAAGAGAATGAGGCGCGCAAGAGGTTTCGCTACAGCACGCTGCACGAAATCGAAGCGGGCGGCAACGAAACCGCCGAGATCGCCGATCTGATCTCCACCGCTGTTCTGCGCCGCCATCTCGAAACCATGCTGCGCCTCGACATCGAGTACGACTTCCTGCCGCGCGAAAGCGAGATTCTGCACCTCAAGTTCTGGGAAGCCGCCTTTGACAAGCTCAAGCAGTCCGGCGTGCTCTATTTCGAAAATGAGGGCAAGAACAAAGGCTGCTGGGTGATGACGCGCGCCGGCGCGGAGACCACTGAAGGCGAGACCGATGACGACGCCAAAGTCATCGTCCGCTCCAACGGCACCGTCACCTACGTCGGCAAAGACATCGCCTACCATCTATGGAAGTTCGGACTGCTGGGCCGCGACTTCGGCTACAAGCCGTTCTTCACTTATCCGGATCACGAGTGCTGGATTTCGGCCGAGCACGGCGAGGCAAGTCATCCGCAGTTCGGTAACGCAACGGCCATCTACAATGTCATCGATGCGCGCCAGTCCGATCCGCAGTCGAACGTGATTCAGGCGCTGCGCGGCATGGGCTACACCGAGCAGGCCGACCACTACACGCACTTCAGCTACGAGATGGTCGCGCTCACGCCGCGTTGTGCGGAGGAGCTCGGCTACAGCATTTCCGATGAGGACAAGAGAAAATCCTACATCGAAGTCAGCGGCCGCAAGGGCTTCGGCGTCAAGGCCGACGACCTGATCGACAAGCTCATTGCTTCCGTTCAGCCGCTCGTTGACGAAAAGCAGGCATCGAGCCCCGAGTCCATGCGTCGCGAGATCGCCCGTCAGATCGCCATCGGCGCGCTGCGCTACTTCATGCTCAAGGTCACGCGAAACTCCGTCATCGCCTTCGACTTCAAAGACGCACTCAGCTTCGAAGGCGAAACCGGCCCCTACATCCAATACGCCGTCGTCCGCATCCGCAACATCTTCCGGAAAGGCGACACTACCCCGGAAGCTGTCCTCGCGGATTTCGCACGGCAATTCGGCGACGTGAAAGGGCACGACTTCAGTCGCGCCGTAGAGACCGCAAAGATTGAAGGGGCTTTAGCCCCTGAGGGATCCGTTCTTGCCTCCCTCCTCAGCGGTGAAGGCAACGAAGACATCTGGTCGCTGTGGCTGCGCGCTGGACGCCGGTCCCAGATCCTCGAGCAGTGCATCGCGACATCCGAACCCGCCTATCTCGCCAAGCACGCCTTCCAACTTGCGCAGGAGTTCGCCAACTTCTACCATCGCCATCACATCCTCACGGAAGAAGACCCCGCGCGCAAGATCTTCCTCCTCGCCACGGCCGCCGTCACGTTGCGCGAACTCGTCTCGTCGCTCGCGCTGCTCGGCATCGAGAGTCCCGAAGCGATGTAAGAACAGCTTCTAGCTCCTAGCTTCCAGCCTCTAGCTTGTTGTCTGCGAGAACGCGGATGCGCCGTCCTCGGCCTAAGTTTTGTGTTCAAAGAAGGAAGCCTCAATGCTCATCCCGCCACGGAAGAGCTAGCAGCTAGAAGCTAGTAGCTGGAAGCTGCATTCCCCCAGTTGCCAACTCTGCGCCTCGCCATGGAAAATGCCGTGGGGGTGGTCTGACCAGTTTGCGCCGTCACGAATGCGCTTGAGGTCCATCATCCGGCTGGAGGGCTCGCCATGCGCCGTTCGCGTCTTGATTCGCTGCTTTGCGTCTTCGTCCTTATTTTTTCCGCGGCCGGTGCACTTTCGCAGGTTGCCACGGAATACGCGCCGCCCATCACCACCTCGCTTCTGCCGCCCAACCCGCACGCCAGCGAGCCCGGTCTGCTCTTTTATCTCTCCGGCGACCACGGCCTCAACGCCGACTACGCGGCCGGCGGCGATCCCGTCCCCAACTACGTGCACGACGTGAAGATCGTCCCCGGCGGCGCGAGCGGCTCCTACATTCAATGCGGCAACAATCAGCTGCTCTCCTACTGGGCGCCGGGCAACATCTATGCGCAGCGCGGCACGCTCTCGTTCTATTGGCGTTCGCGCGACCCGGTGGACGAGACGGCGTTTCCCATCTTCCGCGTGGGCTACGCGGACCATTCCAGTTGGGACCAGGTATGGCTGCGCATCGATTACAACGGCCATGGTTTCGATGCCTTTGTCACCGACGTGAACCTGGGCCGGACGCGCATCTCCTATGACATGCCGAACTTTCCCAAGCCGGATCAATGGGCGCTTTTGACGCTGACATGGGATGAGACCACGGGCATCCGCTTTTACGTCGACGGCAAGATGGTGGCGGAAAAGGCTGCCACGGGCATGTTCGACGCCGCGCTGGATCAGTTCGGGCCGCATTCCCGCATCATTGGACCCACTGGCGTCGAAAGCTCCTATAGCTACGACCGCGGCGGCGACTTGGACGAGGTACGCATCTACGATCGGGCGCTTTCAGACGAGAATGTGGCAGCGCTCGCCAAAGGCGAAACTCCGCAGAATATTCCGCCCGTCGCACGCAGCCTTGCCAACGCCGGCACGCAGCAGGAGTGGTGGTTCCATTACGGCTGGAACCGGCCCGGCGATATTCCCGCTCCGCTTCCCGCTGCCAGCACCACGATTCGCAAAGTGCAGATCAATGACGCATACGATATAGGGCGCTGGTGGTGGCGCGCCACCGACGGCATCCGCGAAACCACGTGGCCGGGCGTCTACAATCGCTCGCGCCTGGTTGGCCGCTTCGATTACTTCCAACTGCCGGATTGGGATTGCTATGCGATCTCAGGCAAGACCATCACCTTCATCATGCCCAGCGAGCCCTGGAACCACCTGGAATTCAGCGGCGGCGCATTCGGCAACATGACGTTGCTTACTCCGGATGTCTCCGTGGACGCGGTGCGCCGCGCCGGACTTGATGGAACGAGGCTGCCGGGTACGACGCTGTTCGAGCGGCCCAGTGGGCAGGAGACGACGTTTCACGATTTCTCTCGGCCGATCACCGGCGGCAAGCTGCGCTTCACCAACGTGGAGCAGGAGACGCCCATCGGCGAATTCTCCGCCTACTATGTCCATCCCGGCGATCCGCCGCAGGGAATCGTCCAGCTCAAGTACAGGCTTTCGACAAACACGTCTCCGGATGACAATCCCAGCCTGACGCCGCTGGTTGCCTTTATTCGCGATCGCTATCCGGCGGACGAGCGCTCACTGGTCGTGGGCATGCCGGGTGGCGGCGGCGGCCGGCATGCAGGCTTAAGGCCGAGAGCGTCGGGCAACGGTCAGGACGCCGCCGTCCTGCCCATCGTGCACATCCTCATTCCCGCCGATTTGCGTGGCATGCCGGCAACCACGACGCATATTCCCACCTATACCTGGGACGATATGGACGCGGGACTGGACGGAATTGCCATCGACCTGCCCGCGTTGAACGTGAAGCCGACGCACGGCGATTTTGTGCCCATGAACATCGAGGTGCGAGATCCGCTGTGGCCCATGCGCGACATGCTCAACTTCACATTTTCAGTCAAGCCGGGCGAGGCGCACACCTTGTGGCTGGACACGCGCGACCGCATTCTGCCCAACGACAAGAGCCTGCTGATCACCATCGCGTCTGCCAGCGCGGAGTTCAATGCAGGCTCCCTTGAAGGCGCGCAGGTGCGGCTGATTTTCAAGCCGTATAAGGATGCGCTCAAAGAGCACATTGCCGACCGCCTGACCCAGGTGCGCGACAATTTTTCAAACATGACGGAAGAGCACGTCGACAGCAAGCGGTTGAACGCCTACAACCGCTTCTATGCAGACATCACCGACCTGCTGCGCGTCGATCCCCAGAACGATCTCGGCCGCAAATACTGGCACGAATGGAACCCGGAGACGGCAGAACCGAATTGGACGCAACCCGCGGCGCCGCCAGGCGTGCCCGAGTGGGCTTATCTCCAAGTCAAGGACGTCGACTACTTCCAGCGCATCGCCGACTTCTATATCGACTGGCGCCAGGCGTGGGACGGCGAATTCGGAGGCGGCCTCGGCGACGACAGCGACTTCACCAATCTGTTTCCCTCTCTCGCCCTGATGGGCACGGAGCCGGAGAAATTGAAGGCGTCGCTTTCGAGAGAACTGGAGGCCATGTACGAGAACAAGATGTGGACCAACGGGCTGGCCACGGGACAGTTCGACGAACTGCACAGCTACGAGGACGGACTGAATGTTCTCGGCCAGTCGCTCTTGATGGATTTCGGCAATCCCAAAGATCTGGAACGCGCAATGCTGACGGCCCGCCGGCTGGAGTGGCTGACCGGCATCAACGCCGCCGGGCATCGGCATGTCCGCTCTGCCTATTTCAGCGGCGCAAAGATGGCCACAGGCGGCGTATGGGGATGGACCAAGGCCCGATCCTACATGGACTTTCATCCGGCGCTCGATCTGGTGCTGTTCAACGGCGCGCCGGAGACGCGCAAGATGGTGCTGGAGACCGTCGACGGCATGTTGGCGCACCGCAAGCAGGAAGCGGACGGCAGGTGGGTGACGCGGACAGACATCAACTTCAAGACCGATGAAGATCTGCCCGGCGGCGACGCCACGCCCGACTTCATGTTCTGGGCTGCGTATCGTTGGACTGGCGACAAGAAATATTTACTGCCGTTGATGGATGCGGGCCCGTCGTCGCTCGCGCATATCAGCTCCGACGCGCTGGACATGCTGAATTTGCGCGACACGTGGGGCAAGCAGTTGGTGGCCGCGGCAGGGACGATTGACTCCACAACCGGAGTGGCGCCCACCGGCGCGCAATCCATTACCGGGTCTGCCGAGACCTTCGCCTGGCAGGTCAGCGGCGATACGAAATATCTCGACCGGCTCTACGCGGCGCAGTTGCAGGCGGAATCGAACCGGGAATGGATCAATACCGAAGGCAGTCTCTGGATCGATCGCGTCACGGACTCCGCGGGCCCCATGTTCGTCAATACCGAACTGCAGCGTGCGCGCTTTGGCGGCGTCGCGCTCATCCGCAATCACATTTATCCGGGCAATTCCGTCAGTTGGAGATTTGCGGCGCCCGCCACGCCACAAAGTCTTGGCATTCTGGTTCCGGTGGCTACGCCCGATCATCTGAAGATCGTCGTGTACAACCTGGATGCCGTTCCCGTGACGACACGGATGACCGGTTGGGAGATCGATCCAGGCAAGTGGGAGATTACGCAGGGCACGCGCGGCAATGCGGAAACCGATCCGGTGGAGAATGTCACGACCAGGACGGCGAGCTTTGAACGAAGCACCAGCCTCGACTTCACATTCGCCCCGCACACAACGACCGTGCTGGAGCTCAGGCTGGTGGAGAAAGGTGTGCCCTACTGGTCGAGACCCGATTTGGGCATCGGCGCGGACGACATAAAAGTGGAAGGCGCGAAGATGACCGTCACCGTGCATAGCCTGGGTTCCGTCGACGCGCCTGCATCGAAGGTGGTCGTGCGCGACAAAGGGGGCAAGACGCTGGCCACCGCGCGCGTGCCCGCGCTCAAGGCGCCACTCGATCTCATGCCGAAGACGGCAGCGGTCACGCTCGCGGTCCCCGCGGGCGCGGACCTGAAGGGCGCCACCGTCACCGTCGAATGCGGCGGAAGTGTACCGGAGATTACAGTGATGAATAACAGCGTCTTGCTGTAAGCATAAGTGGGGAGCTGTGCTATCCCATGTCTCATAATCGAGACTTGGGGCACCGAGCCTCAGACAAATGTAGGTCGGGCTATACCGTTCTCTTCTTCGTGACGCTCTCGAGGTACTCGAGCATCATTTCGTCGTGAATCTTATCCTCGCGTGATTCGTAGGTGTGCGAAAGAGATTTACCTCGACGGAGTTTGGCCCACTTCCATTGACTGAGTGTTCGGGTGTTCCGTTCTCGCTCGCGCCGATCCGGGTCATTCTTATACAAAGGGTGGCCAGGGTGGTGACCATATTCGTCCGCTGCCCAGAATGAGCCATCCTTGTAGCCCGTCATCACTTGGCTCATGAAATTTATTTTCCAGAGATTGGGTAAAAGGAACCAGTCATCATCCATAATCGCCCACCCCGACCGCCTCACCCTCTTTTCGGGATACAGCCACTCCTTGGAGCCTGCTGCAATGAATCGCGTAGCCTTCGACTTAAGAATGAGGTTTATTCGGATGACTTCATTTTCTTCCAATTCCCGATCAAACTGCACATTTCCGGCGAACATCACCACCTGATCATAGCGGCGAGCGTTGATGCGTAGTGCTTTTTGATTCTGGTCGGGATTTCTGGTGAATTGAAGGTGGGTGATCACGAGACAGCTGTCTGGCCCGAGAGGAAAAATGGTGCGAGTTCCCACGCAAGCCAGCTCCTCCGTGCCGGGGTACTTCGCCATCGAGGGCGGGAGTCGACTGTTGTAAAACGTAACGGGTTCATCGGAGATAATGAACTTTGTCTCGGTATTCCGTGCCCGGACGATTTCCCAAATTCCTTCGGCCCACATGGTCGTGTGCTGCTGAAAGCTGCGCGCCATTATTGCCAAGGTCTGATTGTGATCCGAAGCCTTGGTCTGCTCCTTAAGCCAATCCAATCCACGCGGAGTTCGGAATCTTTGCGCCCCCATATAGGGCGGGATCTCACCTTGGGCTTTGGCGAATCCCTTCGAAAACCCAGTGACCTTGCTGAATTCCTCGACGGCGGCACTACCGCGCTGATCCACGGCACCGAAAAAAGTTCGTTCTACCGTGTCGGTGACGCTCTGTCCGAAGCGAAGCATGTATAGGTCATCCCTGCAAAAGCAAGTCGATGTTGGCCTCATCCGATAGGCGTTATGGGTAAAGCTCTTGCCATTCGGGAGTTTCACCACCTCGGGCTTGAGATCAAGCACGTGCAGCTTTGCGGTTCCCGGCAAAAGGAATCGTCTCTGGTACCACTGGGGCACATAGTGGTGAACATGGGAAAGTGGGATAGGCACCTAATAAGCGTAGTACTTAGACGGCCTGGAGAAAAAGCCCCACCGGGATTCGCATGCCGGATGCCCCAGGTCTCGCTCTTGGGACCGCGCAAGCACGAGCAAGCTGGCAGCTAGAGGCTAGCAGCCAGAAGCTAGCCTTCACACTCTCTTCCGCCGCTGGTGCGTCGAGGGAATGTTCATGTCCTCGCGGTATTTGGCCACGGTGCGTCGCGTCAGTTGAATCCCCTGCGACTGCAGCATCGCCGCGAGCTGGTCGTCGGTGAGAGGGTGCCGCGGGTCCTCATCCTCGATGAACTTTTTCACCTTGCGCTTCAGCACCAGTAGCGGCGTGTCCGCGCCTTCAGGGCCGTTCGCGCCCTCGCTGAAGAAGAAGCGCAGCTCCAGTACGCCCTGCGGCGTATGCGCATACTTGTTGGCTACGGCGCGGCTCACCGTCGAGGGGTGCACGCCGATCTCCTCGGCCACTTCTTTGATCATCATGGGCCGCAGCCCTTCCACGCCCTTGTCGAGGAACTCCTGCTGCCGCCGCACAATCACTTCGCAAGTACGCAGGATCGTGCTCTTGCGCTGCGCGATGTTGCGCATCAGTTGCAGCGCGGAGCGGAAGCGCTCCTTCACGTACTCCTTCACTTCCTTGTCGGTGTCCCGGGAGACCAGCATGCGGCGGTAGCGCCGGCTCAGGCGCAGGCTGGGCAGGTCCTCCTCGTTCATCGAGACCACCCACTCGCCGCCGCGCTTCACAAAGAACACATCGGGCTCGATGAGCCGCGTCTGCTCGCGGTTGTACAAGCGCCCCGGGCGCGGATCGAGCGTGCGGATGAATTCCACTGCCGCGTGTGCCTCTTCCGGCGTTACCTGCGCCGCGTGCGCCAGGTCCTTCATGTCGCGCTTCTGCAGCAGAGGCAAGTGATGGTCCACAATCAGCGCCGCTACTTCCATGGCGTGCCGCCGCTCCTCCACCCGGGCTTCGGCCTCGTCGCGAAAGCTGCCGTGTGCGTCCGTGTCCGTCTCTTCCAGCGGTCCGCCGTACAATTGGCCAAACTCTTGCTGCTGGGCCGCGATCTGAAGGGCCAGGCATTGCCGCAAATCGCGCGCCCCTACGCCCGCCGGGTCAAGATGCCGCACCAGATCCACGGCACGAAGAATCAAATCGAGCGTTGCCGCCTCGTCCGGCAGGTGGCCGTTTCCCGCGGCCGTGGCCTCGGGAGCTCCGCGGAAGGCCGCGGCCAACTCCTCTTCGCTGGCCGTCAGGTATCCGTCTTCGTCCAGATTGCCGACCACAAAATCGGCGGCCTCTTCCAGTTGCCGGTCCAGGCTCAGAGCTCCCAGTTGCCACGCCAGGTGATCGGACAAAGTTGTCGGCTGGGAGAGAAAGTTTTCAAACGAGGGCTTTTCGCTGTCCTCATATTCCGGCTGCGTGCGATAACCGGGATCGAGATACTCCTGGAAGTAGGAACCAAAATCGATCTCATTGAAGATGTCTTTAGGCGGCGCGGCCGTTTCCTCCACACCGCGTTCCAGCCGCTCTTCGCGGCCTGCCAATTCGTCCAGCATTGGAACCGATTCGTCAATCTCTTCCAGGACGGGATTTTCCACCATCTCCGCATCGATCATCTCCTTCAACTCGACCTTGTTCAGGGCGAGAACGCTCACCATCTGCATCAGACCCGGCGTCAGGATCTGGCGTTGCGCGACTCTTAGATTCAGTCTTGGCTCAAGCAAAGCCATCGATGCAGCCCATTCCTCGTTCGGCTCAATGCGAGTGTACCCATGAGCCGAACCGTGTGAGAAAAAGCTTAAAGGAGATACGGCTCATCTTAGAGCCGCTGGTCCCGGATCGGGCCATCGCCCATTTCCGGAATCTCTAGTATGAAATATATAGCCCTCTTCCACACCGGTGCGCTAGGGTCTGCCGACAGAGGGGTAGTTACTTTTCGATTTCCAGGGTCAGAGCCTGCTATTCCCTTTGGCGCATGCGAAGGTGAACAACAAGCCTTAGCCCAGCGAGAATCCCTCACCCAGGTAAATTCGCCGCACCTCCACATCGTTGCCTAACTCGCGCGGCGTACCGGAGCGGAAGATCCGGCCTTCGGCAATAATGTATGCCCGGTCGGTTACGCTCAACGTTTCGCGCACGTTGTGGTCGGTGATGAGCACGCCGATGCCGCTGGCCTTCAGCTCGAAGATGATTCTCTGCAGCTCCAGCACCGCGATGGGGTCGATGCCGCTGAAGGGTTCGTCGAGCAGGATAAAACTCGGTTGGATGCAGAGCGCCCGCGCGATCTCCACCCGCCGCCGCTCGCCGCCGGAGAGCGCGTAGCCGCGCGTGGTGCGGATGTGGCCCAGATTGAGCTGGTTGATCAGCTTCTCGGTGCGCGCCCGCCGCTCCTGGTTGCCCAGGGGCTGCGCCTCCAGCACTGCGAGAATGTTCTCTTCCACGGTGAGCTTGCGGAAAATCGACGGCTCCTGGGGAAGGTAGCTGATGCCAAAGTTGCGCGCACGCAGATACATGGGCAGGCGCGTGATGTCGTTCTCATCCACCAGCACGCGCCCGGTCTCCGGTGCGACCAGGCCGACGATGATATAGAAAATGGTCGTCTTGCCGGCGCCGTTCGGCCCCAGCAGTCCCACCACCTCACCGCGCGAGATGCTCAGGTTGACGCCCCTGACAACCTGCCGTCCCTTGTAGCTCTTGCCGATTCCCTCGGCAATCAATGTTTCCATTCAGCTATTTGGCTCGCTTCCGCCGTTACCTTCCGTGCGCTTGCGGCGCGGTAGTCTCGGTTCGTGTCTCGTGTCCGCCGCCTTCGATACTGACGCTATCATCGCGGCTATGGAAAATCAAAGCCTCTCCGGTCACGTTGCCCTGCCCGGGAGCGGTCATCCGGGGCGGCATCGCAGCCGTGCCGGTGAGCACGTAGTCTCCGGTTACACCTGAGTACACCAACTGCTCGCCGGTTCCGCGCCGGCCTTCGGACGTCAGCACCACGTGTCCCGTGGCTGTCATACGGTCCACTTGCGTCTGGCCGCCGGCGCTCTGGGCCTGCCCGGTCCCGTTGTCGCGATTTCCCGCCGGAATCAGGAGCAAATCGACGGTATCGGAGGTTGAAGTGGCCGTTCCCGTCTCCGCAACCACCGCGCCCGCCACGCCGCCATGCACCACGGCCCGGTGTTCGGCATCGGAGTACTTGAGATCGCCTCCGCGCACGCGAATCACGGAGGGCGCCGCTGGCTTCGCGGCCGCGTTTCCTGCCGTGTTTTGGCCGTGCTGCAGATTCCCCGCGCCGTTGCCCGTTCCCGATGCGCCTGCGTTCAACAGCACCGCGCGCACGGGATCCGAGGCATCGGTGGTGCGCGCCGTGAGCGTTTGCAAATGCTGGTTGATCACGATCTCCGGCGCGGCCACCGAATTCGCCTGCTGCCACAGCCGCGCGTGCCCGCGGAACGTGGCTTCGCCTGTGGACTCGTTCAGTTGCGCCTCAGCCGCAATCACGTGTGCCGGCCCATTGCCGCCGAAAGCCACGCTGCGCTGGCCCATGCCGCCCTGATTTGTCCCGCCCTGGCTGCCGGCGCCGTTCGGCGCTCCGCCGGTCTGTGTCGCCTTCACGTTGCCGTGCGCAAAGGCGTCGCCCGATTGCTGCGATACATCCACCTTGTCCGCCGTCAGCTCCAGTCCGCCATTCACGATGCGCGGATTCATGGTCAGGTGCAGCCACTCGCCGTCGCCCTCGTACACCCCTTTACCGGCCGTGGCGCGCAGCGGCGGTTGCGGTTGCTCTCCTGGCTTTGCCGTTGGCTGCTCAAAAACCACCACATGCCCGTCCAGCTCGGCAGTCTGCACCTCGGGAGCGCCCGTTGATTGCGTTCCGCCGTGATCTGCGGTTCCCTGCTCCCTCGCCCCCTTGCTCCCTTGCTCCCTTGTTCCCTCGGTCCCGTGGTCCCTGAATTTCGCTTCCAACCGGTCGCCGCTTGCGGTCTGATGTGCTCCCGTCGCCGTGGTTTGCTCCATTTGCGCGTGCCCCGTGCCCACCAGCGTGCGCAGCGCCGATCCCGCGCCAAACGTGCCTGTCACCTCGTCGGCAGCCATCTTTGCAGGCACTGCCGCGGCATTGCCGAGCCGGCTTTCACTGGTAACTACTACGCCGCCCGTGCCGTGAATCGTCTCCGGTTCCACCTGGGTCTTGCCGGCGCTTTCGATGGAGTGGAAATCCACATCCGCGACCGGCGAACGCCAGGTCCGGCGCGCGTCGAGCGTCTGCCCCGCAGCCTCCTGGCTGGTTACTTCGCTCTCCATGGCCACGCCGCGCTCCAGGTGCGCGTGGCGCAACTGGCCCAGGGCCGTGAAATCCAGCTCCGCGGTGGGCGAGGTGCCATGCATGGTGCGGCCTTCTTGCGCCGAATCCCCTTCTTGCTTTGAATCCAGAACCACGCCGCCTTCCAGGTGTCCGTGGCGAGGCTGGTTGTGCTCGTCAAAGTCCATGGCCGCTGTTGGCGACGCCAGGCGACCGCCGGTCGACGTGGTCATCGTAAAACCGTTTGTCGCATCCAGATGCGCCGCCGACCCATCTTCGCGGAAGAGGATGCTGGCTTTAGCCGCGTCCGCCCGGTCGTCCCTGTACTCCAACGTTGCCGCGCGCAGCAGGCACAGTTGCGCGGCGCGGTCGAACTCCGCGTGCTGCGCATGGATTCGCACCTCATCCTGGCCGCGATACGTCGTCAGCTCCACGGCCTGCACCAGCGTCAGGTAGCCGCGTTGCGAGTCGTACGAGGCGCCCACTGCGTTCCCAAATCCCTGTGCCATGGTGAAATTCACGGGTTGCGCCGTCGTCACGATGCCGGTGTTGCGGTCGAAAGTGACTCCGCTGGTCTTCACATGAACCTGGCCGGCATCAGCCGCCGCACTCGCCGCGATGTGGGAAAGATCGACCTTCTTGCTGCCACCGGCGGGCCGGGGTGGCTTCGTCAAAATCATCTCCACCGGTCCCTGCGCGGAGGCGATTCCGCTCTTCTGGTCGTATTCGAACTCGTCGCCCGCAATTTTGTCGGCCTGCACGCCGTCCTCGCCGTAGATCTCGATCTCGACGTCGTGCAGCTCCACGTGATCGTTCTTGAGCTCAATGGCCTTCGCGGCATGAATCTTGAACTTGGAATGCGCACCGAGGTTGTGCGAGTACGTGTAGCCGTTCGACTCTTCGGTGATATTCACGCCCAGCCGCTGCGGCAAATCGCGCCAGCTCAGCAGGTTCTTCCACTTGGCGCGCACCAGAAACACTCCCAGCGCCACCAGCAGCAACACCGCCGCCACTACCACCAGCGTCCGGATTCGCTCGATCGTGAAGCGCACGGCTTAGTTCCTCAATCCCAGCCGCTCGGCCAGCCGCTGCGCAAGGCTCTCGCCCAGCTCGCTCCACAACAGGCGCGCCGTGGCGCCCGAGGCCTTCTCCACCCCGCCGGCCAGCTCCACCAGTTGCCGCACGTTCTCTTCCACGTGCCGTGCGCCCACCTGGTCCAGATCGGCTTCTTCTTCGAGGAATGGCGTGTCCGTGCCGAAGTCGATGCGGATGTGTCCATCCTGCTCGTAGGCGCCCTCATCGAAGAGCGGCCCGTACCCGGTGACCCGCACCAGCCTCGGGCCCCGCGCCCAACGGCCCAAGATCTTCGCATTTTGTGGAGTGCTCAAACTTGATTTGTCATCCGGAGCGAGGTCGTCCGCCGCAGTGGACGGCCGAGTCGAAAGCCTGCCCTGAGCGGGGGTCATATCAATGACCGGAGTCGAATGGGGACATGCATTTTGCCCCATCGGCGGCGCAATGCCGCCGCCTTCTTCCCATTCCCACAGATTCCACCCCATCTGAAACTCGTAGGCGTAGTCTTCGTGGAGCAGTTCCATGGCTTCGGCCACGGCCAGCCGCGGCGCAATGCCCGGGCTCGACCCAGGAGCAGCGCCCATCCGCCCGTAAACGCGCTGAAACACCGGCGTCTCGCTCCAGTTCATCGGCCACACTGTCGCGGCGTAGAGGTTCTCCTCGCCGCCGTGCGCGGCAAAAGCGCCCAGCACCGCCGTCAGCTTGTCGGGGAGCGCCTCCAGGCGCAGGTTCGGGTACCACAGGCTCAAATAAAGCGTGTCGGACATCTCTATCCAGTTTAGACGGGCCGAGGGGGCAGAGATCAGGGGACCGGGATCAGTTTCGGGAGTCGGGCCGGGCGCCCCACGCTCGCTACGCCAGCGGAGCTAAGGCGGAATCAAGACTTTTGCGGTCTTTTACCCCGTCACAATCTCGCTGAAGTCGGCAATCGTGGAAAAGCTGCGCTGCACCCTGTCAATCAGGCCCAGGTGCGCGCCGCGCACCGTGGCGTCGGGATCGAGCACCATCACCTTGTCGAAAAATGCGTCCACCGCGGGACGCAGCGTGGCGATCGCGGCCAGCGCCTCGCTGTACGCCCGCTGCTCGCGGAGCTTCGCAACCTGCTCCGCAAGCTCCTTCGTCCGCTGCCACAGGTCGATCGCCTCAAGCGGCGATTGACTCAGCTTCGGCTCCGTCGGTTGATAGCCCTTCTCCTCCGCCTGGCGCAGGATGTTCTTGATGCGCTTGAATGCCGCGGAAACGGCAACAAAATCTTCTGACCCGCGCGCCGCAGTCAGCGCTTCGGCCCGCGCGATGGCGTCCCTCACGTCGTCCGCGCCCGCAGCCAGCACCGCATTCACAACGTCATACGCGAATCCGCGCACGTCCTTGAGATAGAAGTGCACCCGCTCGCGCAGGAACGCTTCCACCAGCGCCTTGTTCTCGCCCTCCGCACCGGACGCGTTGATCACATCGCCCAACGTCAACGGCAATTCTGCTTCGGCCAGAATCTTCACGATGGCGTTGGCCGCGCGGCGCAACGCAAACGGATCCTTCGATCCCGTGGGCGCGCTGCCAATCCCGAACATCGCCACAATGGTCTGAATCCTGTCAGCGAGTCCAAGCAACTGGCCTTCGACCGAAACCGGAATCTCGCCTTCTGTCGAGCCCGGTGTGTACTGCTCATAAATGGCCAGCGCCACGCGCTCGCCCAGCCCCTGCGCCCGCGCGTAGAGCCCGCCAATCACGCCCTGTAACTCGGTGAATTCTTTCACCAGCTCGGCCGTCAAATCGGTTTTGGCAAGCTCTACGGCCTTGAACAGAGCCTCTTCACTGAACGGGAAATCCACGCTCTTCAACGCGGATGCCAACGCACTCGCCACGGCCAGGTTCTGCTCGGTCTTCCAGTAGTAGCTGCCCAGTTCCTTCTGGAAGGTCACGCTTTTCAGGCTTTCCATGCGCTCGGCCAGCGGCGTCTTCTGATCCATGTCCCAGAAGAAGCGCGCGTCCTTGAATCGCGCCCGCAGCACGCGCGCGTTGCCGTGCCGGATGATGGCCGCGCCTTCCGCATCCGCCTGCGTGTTCAGCACCGCCAGAAAGTGCGGCGCCAGCTTGCCGTTCTCATCCTCGATCGCGAAATACTTCTGGTGGTCGCGCATCACGGTGACGAGAACTTCCTCCGGCAGAGCCAGATATTCGGGCTCAAAGTCGCCCAGGATTACGCTGGGCCACTCGGTGAGATGGACAACGGTCTCGACCAGCGCCTCATCCTCGCGCCAGCGCGCGCCAGCAACCGTGCGCGTGGCCGCGTCCAGCGCCTTGCGGATGATTTGCCTGCGCTCGGCGACGTCCACAATGACGGCTGCGCCGCGCAGACTCTTGGAGTAGTTCCGTGCCTCGTCGATGACGACCGGCGCTTCGCCGTGCAGGACGCGATGCCCGCGGCTTACATTGCCCGCGGCGATGCCGGCAATTTCCAGCGGCACAACGGCCGCATCCATCAGCGCCACCACCCAGCGCACCGGCCTGACGAATCGCTCCGGCTTGCCCGCGCGCCAGTACATGTTCTTGGCCCAGTAGATCGTGAGGGCTTCCTTCGGCAATTCGGCGGCAAGAATCTCGTTCGCGGTGCGACCTGTGCGCTTCATCGTCGCGCCCACGTACTCACCCTTCGACGTGGTAACTTTCTTAAGCTCAGCCACAGCCACACCGGCTTTTTTCGCGAAGGCGTGCGCGGCGGGCGTCGGTTCGCTGTCCTTGAAGGCCACCTGCCACGACGGGCCCGTCAGTATCTCCTCGATATCGGCCTGCTGTGCGAGCACGCCCTCCGCCAGCACGGCCAGACGGCGCGGCGTGGAGTAGGTTGTAGTTTTTGCCTCGGGCGCAAGCAACCGCTCGCGCTTGAGCAGATCGCTCACGCGGCGGCCCAGTTCGGCCTCAGCCCCGGCGATCATCCGCGCCGGAACTTCCTCCAGCCCGATTTCCAATAAAAAGTCAGCCATACCGTCGTTTCTTTCAAGCTTCTAGCCGCTAGAAGCTAGTAGCTGCTGCATCGCCCAGGCCTTCGCCACGCCCACCACCAGGTTGCGAATTCTCCCAATCACGCCCACGCGCTCCGTCACGCTGATGGCGCCGCGCGCATCCAGCAAATTGAACAGATTCGAGCACTTGAGCGCCAGCTCGTACGTTGGCAGCAGCGGGAATCTTTTCTTTGCCTCTGGACTGGCGTTTTCGTCTGCCAGCAATGCGCTCGCCTTTTCCAGCAACGCATGCGCCTCGGCCTCGAAGCTATTGAAGTGCTCCCAGAGCCGCGGCACCTCGGCCAACTCAAAGTTGTACACGGAGAACTGCAACTCCTCGGCCAGCCGCACGTCGCCGTAAGTCACCACCGCGCCCGTGTCGGGATCGCGCGCCCACACAATGTCGTAAATAGAGTCCACATCCTGCAGAAACGCGGCGATGCGCTCCATTCCATACGTGAGCTCGGCGCAGATGGGATCGAGATCGAGCCCGCCGCACTGCTGAAAGTAGGTAAACTGCGTAATCTCCAGGCCGTCCAGCATCACCTGCCAGCCCACGCCCCACGCGCCGCCCGCCGGCCACTCCCAGTTGTCCTCTTCAAACTTCAAGTCGTGGTGTTTCAGGTCGATGCCCATGGCCTCGAGCGATTCCAGATACAGCTCCTGCACGTTCACCGGCGGCGGCTTCAGGATCAGTTGGAACTGGGTGTGCTTGAAGAGCCGGTTAGGATTCTCGCCGTAGCGTCCGTCGGCTGGCCGCCGCGAGGGCTGCGCGTAGCCCACCCTGTAGGGCTTGGGCCCCAGCACGCGCAGAAACGTCTCCGGACACATCGTCCCAGCGCCCACTTCCACGTCGTAGGGCTGCTGGATCACGCATCCGCGCTCCGCCCAGAAACGCTGCAGGCGGAACAGCAAATCCTGAAAGGTGAGCGAGGTGGGCTTCACACGTGGTGCGGCTTGGGCAGCGGACACAGGCTTTTCTCTCTCATCGAAACTAAAGATTGATTTTAGCAGCCGGGATGAAGCAGGCAGGCACTTGGGTTGCAGCAATATGTCGAAAGTAACTTGTGAACGTTTTTCGGTCCAGGGAGTTCATTGGCGGTGTTTGACTGCCGCTCATCCGCCCAGCCGCGCCAGCGCCTCCGCGCTTTTGAGCTTCCTCTCCAGGTGCCGCTCCAGCGTCTGCAAGGTGAAGCGTCTTAGATCCTGCCCGCGTTTACGCGGCCACGGCTCGCCGGCAAACGTAGAGGCCGGTGCGCGCAGCATGCGCTGCGCCAGTTGCCAACTGTCGGCCGAGAGCGCGCTCGCCGAACCGTTCGCATGCACCCCGCAGAAAAATCCATCCGTAGCACTGCTGTACGAAACCTCCGCTGCATGCAATGCCAATGCCTCGCCGCACACCATGCAGCGGCTCGTGTCGGGCAGCAAACCCATCAGCCGCGTCATCCAAAGCGAGAAATAGGTGAGCGCCATCCACGGTTGGACGAATTCGGACTCGACGGCCGAAGTCTGCTCCAGCACCGCAACCAGCAGCCGGAAGACGGCATCCTGCGGGTCGCGCTCGGGCAGGATTTCATCCAGCACCTCGGCATAAAAGCTCAACACCGCCATGCGCGTGTGATCCACCGGCGCCGAAAGCGGCGAGCGCAGAATCTCCAACTGGTCCAGCCGCACCAACTCCTGCCGCGGCCGTTCGGCAAACCAGGCCCGCGCGAGGGTCATGGGTTCCAGAGCCCCGCCAAAGCGCTTGCGGCTCTTGAGCGCGGCCTTGGCCACGCCGCGCATGCGCCCGTAGTCGCGCGTGAAGAAGCTCACGATCAGGTCCGCCTCATGCACCGGCCAGGTGCGCAGAACCACCGCTTCTGAGGTGAGTACGGACATGCATTTCCATCATCGCACCGCCAGCAATGACACTGAAGACACAAACGCGCGTCCCACACAGGCAGGACGCGCGTTGCGCCACTCTTCAGGCGGATTGGGATTGGGTACGCTTAGCGGCCGAAATGCTTGGCGTTCTTTTCAGTGAAGTGGGCCCACTTCTCCGGCAGGTCGTCCTGCGCAAAGATGGCCGATACCGGGCAGACCGGAACGCATGCGCCGCAGTCGATGCACTCGACCGGGTCGATGAAGAGCTGATCGGCATCGGCGTGACCGTCTTCATCTTTCTTGGGGTGGATGCAATCGACGGGACAGGCGTCCACGCAGGCGGTGTCCTTGGTGCCGATACAGGGTTCTGCAATGACGTATGCCATTTTCTGCTCTCTCCGGGGAACTCCGGCGGCCTCATTTGCAAGTGCCGCACCGAACTTCTCGACGCTGATAGTAGCATATGGCACCACCGCCTGAGAAAGGCAGGGAGTAGCCAGCAGCCGATAGGGAATAGAGACCGAGGGAGCTAGCGCCGCGTCCCTGAGGTTCGCAATTTAGATACTGCGGTCATCCTGCGCGACGTTTGGCCCTTTTGGGGCCAAACGAAGTCGAAGGACCTGCATTTCGGGGTGTCGAGTTCTGCATCGAACTGCCGGGACACGACACTAGAGGGCCAGTGAAAAAGCGAAACACGTGAAGGAGTGAAATAAACGAGAGAAGTGAAGGGAGTGAAAGAAGTAGCCGAGCAGCCGGATTCCGGCTCCCTACTGGCTACCCTCTGCTTTTCCGCGCGCGCGCGAACTCCTCAGCGGTGGGAATGGGCGAAAGGTTCCGTCCCGCGAACAAGTCGGCAAAGAGGCCGATCAGTTCCTCGTGGATCAACCCATTCGAGGCCAGAATCTCATCGCTGGCCAGCCGGTAATGCGCGCCGGCAAAATCTGTCACGCGCCCGCCCGCCTCTTCCACCAGCAGAATTCCCGCAGCCGTGTCCCAGGGATTCAAATTGAACTCCCAGAAGGCTTCCATGCGGCCGCAGGCAACGTAGGCCAGGTCGAGCGCGGCCGAGCCGGCCCTCCGCACCCCGTGCGAGCGCAACGTGAACTCGTGGTAGAAGTGCATGTTCGGGCTGGTGTGGCGCTTGCGGCTGGGAAATCCGGTGGCCAGCAGCGATTCGGCCAGCTCCGGCACGTGCGAAACCCGCGCCGGCTTGCCGTTCAGCTGCGCTCCGCGCCCGCGCTCGGCCGCAAAAAGCTCGTCTCGCATGGGGTCGTAAATCACCCCGGCCACCAGCGTGCCATCGCCGTCCGGCCGCGTGCCCCTGGGCCGTTGCTCCAGCCCCATCGAAACGCAGAACTGCGGAAATCCGTGAGCGAAGTTGGTGGTTCCATCCAGCGGGTCCACGTACCAGCGGTACTCGCCGTCCATGCGCTCGCGCGTGCCTTCTTCGCCGTAGATGCCGTGCTCCGGAAAAACCTCGCCCAGCCGGCTGCGAATGAGCTTCTCCACGGTGCGATCCGCCACCGTCACCAGGTCCACGTCGCCCTTGTACTCGGTTTCCACGCCGGCAATGAAGTACTCGCGCAGCCGCGCACCTGCCTCGCGCGCGATCTCCGCAGCCCTGGGAACAAAAACAAAATCTGTCTGGATTGCTGTCTCCGCTGCGCCGCTCACAGGGCCGCCTCGCCCGAGCCCGGCACGTCTGCGGTCTCGTAGCGCGGCGCGCGCCGCCGACCCACCTCGCTGATGCTGCGGATCTGATGCTTGTAGATGAAGAGATTGGGCAGATTCTCGCGGGTCAGGCGCAGCATGGAGTCGTCAAAGTACTCGATCCAGCCACGCACCGTCTCGCCGTCGCGCAGTTTGATGTTCACAATTACCTGGCGATCGCTCAACGAGCGCAGGTAGAGCCCTTCCTGGCCGGTTTCACCCGGCGGGGGCGCCTTGGAGCGGCGGCGCGACGAAAGTGGAGACGTCATATTGTCATTTTAGATGCAAGCTGGGCCGGGGTAGCTGCAGGATACGGCTCAATTTGGGCGAGCGTGCAAAAGACACAGGCTTATTTACGGGAAGAATGCACTGGGCACGGCGGCAATCCCCGTCCGTTTCCTAGTTGCTCTTGGCCGGCGAATCCGCGTAATACCCCGTCTTGTTGCGGATGTTGAATTGTTCGGCGGCGGCGCGGGGAATCGTCACCGTCAAGCGGTGAAAATTCGTGCCCGGCGCCTGGTGGTGCGGATAGTAGCCGATGAGATATTGCGTGCGCAGGTCGTCGCTCACCCTGGCAAAGGCCTTGTCCAGGCCGCCATCGCTCACGTAGAAATACTTGCCGCCGGTCTGCTCCGAAATGGTTATGAGCGCGTGTTCGCCGCCCAGGTCGCGGCCGGCGCTGGCTTCAATGGGCACGTCGATGAGCGAATAAATCATCACTTCGTTGCGCAACGCGGCTTCCAGGGCCTGGGCATAGGTGGAGCTTTGGGCAGTGTCGTCTCCATCCGAGACCACCACCAGCACCTTGCGCCCTACTTTTCCTCCCAGCTTGCTTGAGCCCAGGCGGATGGCGTCGTAGAGCGCGGTCGCCCAATCGCCGTGCAGCTCGCTGAGGCCGCGGTCGATCACGGCCAGCTTGTTCGTGAAGGGCGTAAGCTCGTGCACGTCGGTGGCAAACTGGATCAGGCTCATCTGGTCCTGCGGGCGCAGAATGGCGTGCGCGAAGCGCCGTGCCGCGGCCGCCTCCTCACTCATGTCCTTGCGCACGCTGCCTGATGTGTCGATGGCCAGCGTCAAATTCAACGGCAGCTCCGACTGCCGCTCGAAGACCGCGATCTGCTGTGGCCGCCCATCCTCGTACACCGCAAAATCATCCTGCGTCAGGCCGCCCACCAGTGCGCCGTTCTTGTCGGTTACATTGACGAAGATGCTTACCAGCTTCACATCCACGTGAAAGGTGGTCACCGGCTCCTGTGCGGCGAGGGCCATGGGCGCCAGGAGCAGCAGCGCCATGCATGCAGAGCGAAGAGAAACTCCGTGCCCCATCCTTTCGCCGGCTTTTAGGCGAAAGGGTGGGAAGCCACGAAAGCGGGCGCAGATTCTCTCCAACCCTTTCTCCGCCGCGGCGGACGGAAAAGATGGGGCACGGGAAATGCTGGCCGCTTCAGCATTCATGCGGCGTCTCCGTGGATTGCAAGGCGATATCTTTCGGAAACGGCTCGCCCGGCGCCCACACCGCGCCATCGGCAAAGGTTTCCTTCTTCCAGATGGGCACAGTCTCCTTGAGCGTATCGATGAGCCAGCGGCAAGCCTCGAAGGCCGCACTGCGATGCGCTGAAGCCACCACGATCAGCACGCTGGTCTCACCGATCTCCAGGCGGCCCAGCCGGTGCAGCATCGTCACCTGCCTCACGCCAAATCGCTCGTGCGCCTTCAACCCCAACTCCCGCATCTGCTTGAGGGCCATCTCTTCATAGGCCTCGTAATCCAAATGCAGGGTGCGGCGCCCGCGCGTGTGGTTGCGCACGATCCCGTCGAACACCACCACCGCGCCATCCTCGCCGCTTTTGGCCGCGGCTACGATCTTCTCCGCATCGATGCGCTCGCGGGTCAGCGCGACGCTGACGTTTTCCCTTCCACTACTCCCGTCCAAGGCATTCGCGGCACGCGCAGTGCCGCCAGAGACCGGAGGCAACAGGCCCACCTCGTCGCCGTCGTGCAGGATCCGCGTGGCCTGGGCGTACTCGGCATTGACGCTTACCGCGATGCTGCTCAGGATCTCTGCCGCGACGCCCGCGGGCAGTGCGGGGCGCAGGCGTTCCAGCAGCATGGCCACGGAGGCGCCGTCCGGCAGCTCCAATATCTTCGCGGAGGAGCCCAGCCAATCCTTCAACACCCCAAATGAGATCACTTGCACACGCATCACTCGAAAAAGAATACCGCCTATCGATTAGACGTGACAGGTAGAAATCTGGAGCTTGCGCGGGGGCGGATCAGGTCAGCTTGTAGAGAAAACCGGTGGGCGTTCCCCACAGATTGCGGGCGCGGTCCTCGTAAAAGATGCTGAACTCGATCCCGGAGATATCGAAGTCGAAGAGAGGCACCCGGTCGAAGGTGTAGTCGGCCCGCGGAGAATACTCATCGCCTCCGCAATCGATCATCAAGGAATCGCCCGCGGACAGGCGCTCGGAGTGGGTGAGCAGCATGCTTGCGACGGCAAAAACGCCCAGGCAGAACTCATTGCCCTCCAGAGAGGCGCGCGTGCGCCGGGCTGAACAGCCGCGATGCAGCATGCCGGCCTGCGCTGCCACCACCAGGATGTCGTTCCCCTGCTGCTGATCGGCAAGAATAGTCTCTGCAAGCCGGGAGCGCTCGGTCTGGCGCAGGTACTCTTTGCCCAGGCGTCCGACGATGCGGTTTGAAAAGCGGCGCTTTTTCGCCAGAACCTCGAGAATTCGCTCTACCGCCTCGTTGTAAGTGGGCGCCACGGCTTGCCACCGGGGAATGGCAAACCAGGCTTCGGGCTCTTCCGGGAGCGGAATCCGGCCCAGCTTCTCATGACATGCGCCGAGCTCCGGGAATAGCTTCCTGAGCTCCGTCACTTGCGCTTCTAAGGGCCGCACGCGATAGGTCGGCGGATAGCAGCGGTCCGAACCCACCTCTTCGTCCTCGAACTTATGGCTCGCGGTGTGATTCTGGATGATTTCCGTCACCGCCCCGGCGATCTCCGACTTGAGTTTGTTCTCCTGCTCCAGCACGGCTTGCGCGCTTTGCCGGTCGAGCTGCTCGATCGCCGTCAGATAAGCATTGCGCGCGGCGTCGCCAAGGCAGCTTTGCAGCTGCTGGTTCTGCTGCTCGGTCATGTTGCCTGAAAGATGCAGCGGAACGATCGTGTGTGTGGCCGGCATGATCTTCCCGGCCTATCGGCATATTTCCGCCATTCTCTACCTTGTTCAGCCAAATCCCAGCGCAGCGCAGCGGTAGGGCATGCCGTTCCAACGCCGCGCCCAAAGCAGGAATCCGGCGCCAGAGTGTTCGTGCATGAGAATGCACTTAGAAATAAAAAAGGGCCGGCAGATTCGCCGGCCTCTTTTCTTGCAGGAAAGAACGCTTACGCCGCTGCACCTACTGGGAGCTCAGTCGGGGCAAGCTGCGGCTGCGGCCGCATAGCCAGCTTCGGCAGAGCCACGGCCAGCACGTCTTCAATTTGGCTGGCGTAGTGCACATCCACGCCCGCCATCATCTCCGGCGTCAGGTCCTCTTCCACACTCTGGCGGTTTTCCGCGGGCAGGATGATGGTGTCCACCCCGGCTCGCCGCGCGGCCAGAAACTTCTCCTTAATCCCGCCCACCGGCAGCACATTGCCGCTCAGCGTGATCTCGCCGGTCATGGCCGTCAGCGGCCGCACCGCCGTGTCGGTCAGCAATGACACCAGCACCGTGGCCATGGTGACGCCCGCCGAAGGACCGTCCTTGGGAATGGCGCCCGCCGGCACGTGGATGTGGAGGTCGAGATCCTTGGTGAAGTCCTCGGCAAGCCCCAACCGCAAGGCGTTCGAGCGTACCCAGGTCAGCGCCGCCTGCATGGACTCCTGCATCACCTCGCCGATCTGGCCGGTCATGGTGAAGCCGCCCTTGCCCTTCATCTTGTTGGCCTCGATGAAGAGGATGTCGCCGCCGGCCGGTGTCCACGCCAGGCCCACGGCCACGCCCGGCCGCTTCACGCGTTCCGCAACCTCGGTCTCCACGCGCACCTGGATGCCGCCCAGAAATTCCTTGAGCATCTCGCGCGTCACCACCAGCTTCTCCGTGTGCCCTTCCACTACGCGCCGCGCTTCTTTTCTGCATACAGTCCCGATGGTCTGTTCCAGCTTCCTCACCCCGGCCTCGCGCGTGTAGTGGCGGATGATGTGCCGCACCGCTTCCTCGGGAAACTCAATCTGCTCCACCGTGATCCCGTTTTCCTTGATCTGGCGCGGAATCAGGTAGCGATTGGCGATATGCACCTTCTCTTCTTCGCTGTAACCCTGCAGCGGGATGATTTCCATGCGGTCGATCAGCGGTGCCGGTACCGTGTCCAGCATGTTCGCCGTGCAGATGAACAAGACCTTCGAGAGATCGAACGGCACGTCCAGGTAGTTATCGCGGAAGGTGTTGTTCTGCTCCGGATCCAGCGTCTCCAGCAGCGCCGACGCCGGATCGCCCCTGAAATCGCGGCCCAGCTTGTCCACCTCGTCCAGCATGATCACCGGGTCGTTGGTTTCCGCGCGGCGAATGCTCTGGATGATTTGTCCCGGCAGGGCGCCGATGTACGTCCGGCGATGGCCGCGGATCTCCGCCTCGTCGTGCATGCCGCCCAGCGAGACGCGCTGGAACTTGCGGCCCAGCGCGCGCGCAATCGACCGGCCCAGGCTGGTTTTGCCCACCCCCGGCGGGCCCACAAAGCAAAGGATGGGCCCCTTCATGTCCGGCTTCAGCTCCAGCACGCTCAGGTAGTCCAGGACGCGGTCCTTCACCTTCTTCAGCTCGTAGTGATCCTCATCCAGAATCTCTCGCGCCTTGACGATATCGACCTTCGAGCCCGAACTCGTGTTCCACGGCAGCACCGCCAGCCACTCGATGTAGTTGCGGGTCAGTCCGTAGTCGGCGGCCATGGGCGACATGCGCTGCAGCCGCGCCAGCTCCTTCAGAGCTTCTTTCTTCACGTCCTCGGGCATGCCCGCGGCTTCAATCTTCTGACGCAGGTCCTCTATGTCGCGCTGGCCCTCGTCCTGCTCGCCCAGCTCCTTCTGGATGGCCTTGAGCTGCTCGCGCAGGTAGTAATCGCGCTGCGACTGCTGCACCTGGTCCTGCACCTCGGTCTGGATCTTGGTGCGCAACTGCTGCACCTCGATCTCCTTGACCAGCAGCTTGTTCAGTAATTCCAGCCGGTCCGCTACGTGCGCCGCTTCCAAAAGCAGCTGCTTGTCGTCCGTGGTCAGGAAGGGCAGGGAAGACG
The DNA here is from genome assembly GCA_964569985.1 of uncultured Occallatibacter sp. Lineage (GTDB taxonomy): Bacteria > Acidobacteriota > Terriglobia > Terriglobales > Acidobacteriaceae > Telmatobacter. The sequence goes on along the minus strand of CAZMWL010000006.1, from coordinate 53,967 downwards.
CCACAAAATCCACCAGGCGAGCGGGTTCTTCGATGTTCGCCGCGATGGTCCGCAACTCGTCGGAGAGCGTGGGCGATTCGGTGACGATCTGTTGGAACTGGCCGATCACGTTGCGCACCAGCGCCTCGAACTCGGCAGAGGTTGCCGGCGCCGCGTCTTCCAGCGTTTCCACCTCGGCCACCATGAAGGGCTCAGACTGGATAAAACGCACCAGCCGGACGCGGCTCACGCCTTCCGTGAACACAAAACGGCTCTGGTTGGGCATGCGCACAACTTTGTGCACGGTGGCCAGGGTCCCCACCTTGTGCAGGTCGTCGGGTTTCGGCGTGTCCAGGCGCGCATCCAATTGCGCCGCGACCACGATTGCCCGCTCCTCGCCCAACGATTCGATCAGCTGGATGGAGCTTTCCCGGCCCACCGTCAAGGGCAGGACAGCGTGAGGAAACAGAACCGTATCGCGAACCGGCAAAACCGGAATCATGCGCGTTCCGGGTGCGGTCTTTGGTGTGTGCTCGTCAGAGGGTAAAGCTGGCTGGTTTGGCATTGAGTGTCCCCGTATCAACTTTTCTATCATTAGATAGTTCAGAAATGGAGAAGTTGCAAGTTTGGCTTTCCCGTGCCTCTCCTTTGCTGTACGTGAACTGGTGTTACGTCTGCGTCCCTTCCGGGGTTCCACGTCCTGTTAACTAGCTGTCATTTTAGTGGCTTACGAGGCGTAAAGACGCGGCCAGAACCCCGTCGGCAGACCGGTGCAATCCTCCGGTTCACTCCATGCAGCCATCCCACCGTTCTATCGGCTGAAAACCCGTGAAGGTGAGCGATGGGGACGCTTGCGGGAAGGCCGGGGCGGTCAAGCGGAATTGGGTCGGGCTTGGGAACAGGATGGGCCACGGTTCAACCGGCGCGTGAGGTCCCGCAGGAGCCCAGCAATGTTACGTCGCCGACCCGTGCTCCATGGCGTCTACTGTTTCTGCTTGATGGCCGACTCGATGTGTTCCCACACCTCGTCCGGCGGTTCCACACTGGGAAACAACTGCCGTGCCGCGTCGGCGATGGTTTGCAAATCGGCCAGCAGAGCGCGGCAACCGTCACAATCCTTCAGGTGGGGATGCTCAGCGAGATCCTCCCCCGAACCGATCAACTCAGCCATTTGCGCCTGAAACTCGGCACAACTTAACGTGCTGCGGTCGCCGTTCATGGCCGCGCCTCCTGGCGGTTCTGCGTGCGCAATGCCTCACGCAATCTTAGACGCGCCTTGTGCAACTGCGATTTGCTGTTGCCGATCGAACAGTCCAGCATCGATGCAATCTCATTATGCTCAAAACCCTCCATATCGTGAAGGATAAAGATGAGCCGGTAGCCGGCCGGAAGGTCGGCAATGGCGCGCTCCAAAACCAGGCGGTCGATGGCTCCCGTGAGCGCCAGGTCGGGAGCGCCAAAGCTGCGGCTGGGGCCCTCCTCCGGATTCGGCTCCATGGCTTCGTCCAGAGAGATCAGCGACAAACCCTTCTTGCGCAGTTGCATCAGAACCACATTGATGGCCAAGCGGTGCAGCCAGGTGGAAAAGGCCGAATCGCCGCGGAAAGTGGCAATCTTGCGGTGCAGCTGCAGGAAGGCTTCCTGCGTCAAATCCTCGGCTTCGGCCACGTTGCCCACCATGCGCAGGCAAAGCGAGTAGATGCGCCGTTTGTGCAGGATGTAGAGCTGGGCAAAGGCCTGATGGTCGCCCGCCTGTGCTCGCGCCAGGACATCGGCATCGGCTGGCTGGGCGGCTGCGGATTTGCCGGCCACCGCTACCGGCGCTGCTTGCTCGCCGCCACTTGCACGAGTGCGCTGGGGCGCTTGCGTTGAAATGGGGGAGTCGGCCATTTGTTTCCTTGGGGCTGCTGCTACTGGGTCAGATGCACGATCGCAATGCCGGAGATGGCCGGCTCCGAAACCGCGGCCTTCTTTCCGGCACGGGCTTCTGAGCTACCGCTCCAAGGCCGCAATCCCCGCGGTCTTTGAAGGAAGCCAAACCTGGAGTCGATCCTCAGGTTTTGCTGTAGCTTCTTTCCTCGTTAGTATAGGGGAAAGCATCTGGGATTGACTGACGATGGTCAAGCATCGACTCCAGCCGATACCCTGCAACATCGCGTGGTAAACCCCTTGGCCCTGATTTGGCAATCGGTACCCTCGCACAGTATCTAAAATATGGTCTTGCGGACAAAGCCGGTAGAAAGATGCGATGCTCGCCCGGCCCCCCAATGCAGACTCTGCCCCATCCCACGCTGTCCAAATTCCGTTGACAGGCAGGATATGGCCCGTCGCCGATTGCGCACCGCAACTCTGCTCACCTCCGTCCTTCTGGTTGCAGGCAGTGGATTGCGCAACAGTTGGTGTCAGTCGCCCGCGGCCGGTCCGGTCCCGCAGCCCGCTCCCGTCACCGGCAACGAACAGAGCCCGGCGATTTCCGGGCCATCGAAACCTCCCGCGCAAGCGCCCGCCTCCGTTCTCGCATGGCAAGGCCTGCCGGTGCGCCGCATTGCATTCGAGGGTGTTTCCGCCGGTCAGCTCGAGCCGCTTGCCGGCCATTTGCCCCAGGCCCAGGGAGCGCCGCTGACCGAGGACAATCTGAAGCGCAGCTTGCGCCAGCTTTACGCCACCGGCCTCTACGACACCATTGAGGCCCGCGGCTCGCGCCAGGCGGATGGCGTGGCTCTGGTCTTTGCCGGGACTCCGCGCACGTTTATCGGAACTGTCGGCGTGGACGGCGCCACCGGCGCCACCATGAATATGCAACTGCAGCGGGCCAGCCAGCTGGAAGCTGGAACCCGCCTGACTCAGGAAAAGATGGTCCGCGCCGCCCAGCAGATGCGCGCCACGCTCGAGCAGAACGGTTACTACGAAGCAGTCATTACGCAAACCATCACCCCGCATCCCGGAGAACAGCTTGCCGACATCGCGTTTCGCGTGGTCTCCGGGCCGCGTGCGCGCGTGGGCAAGGTCACGGTCACAGGCGATTCCGGCATGACCGTCGACGAGTTTCGCCTTCACGCCCATCTCTGGAAGATCGCGCACGTCGATCACGACACCGTGAATCGCGCGCTCGATGGCGTGCTCCGCGCCTATCAGAAACAGGATCGCCTCGAGGCCGAGGTGAAACTCGAATCCGGGGTGTACGACCATGCTGCAAAGGCGGTCGATTATCAGTTTTCCGCCAACCGCGGACCGGTGGTGCGCGTCGAGGTGCATGGCGCAAGCATCGACTCCGAGCGCATCAAACACCTTATCCCCATCTATCAGGAGGGCAGCGTCGACGAAGATCTGCTGAACGAAGGCAATCGCCGCCTGCGCGACTACTATCAGCGCCTCGGCTACTTCGATGCGCAGGTCGATCACGAGCGGCAATCTGCCGGCGCCGACGAAGTGACCATTCTTTACACCGTGAAGCTGGGGCCGCGGCGTCGCGTGGAACAGGTTTCCATCGCAGGGAACCATTATTTTTCCGCGGCCACGCTCATGGATTTGCTCAGCGTTCATGCCGCGGACGTTCTGGACCGTCACGGCCTCTACAGCCAGGCGCTGGTCTCCGCCGACGTCAGCGCGCTGGAGAGCGTGTATCGCAACAACGGTTTTTCTCAGGCGAAGGTGACGCCTGAAACCAGCACTTCCGAGACCGCGGACAATGCCCAGTCCGGCGCCGGCGCACCGCCGCAGCCGGCCGGCGCAGGCACCCCGCCCCTCAAGGTCGTCTATCGCATCGCGGAGGGCCGGCAGCTTCGCGTCGGTGGCCTCGCGTTGCAGGGCAACGAACACATCGCGACAGCCAATTTGACTGCTCTGCTCAACACCACACCAGGGCAGGTGCTTTCGCCCAGTTCTTTGGCCGGCGACCACGATGCGATCGTCACCGCGTATTTAAGCCGCGGCTTCGATCAGGCGGCTGTGAACCTGTCGGAACAGGCGGAGCCCGCCGATCCCGGCAAGGTCGATGTGGTCTTCCATATCGACGAAGGACCGCAGACTTTTGTTCGCAACGTGCTGGTGACGGGCCTCGAAGACACGCGCCCGCAAACCGTGATGCGGGCCATTACCGTGCATGCCGGCGATCCGCTCAACCAGGACGCGCTGGCTACTACGCAAAGCAATCTCTACGCCTTCGCGCTCTTCAATCAAGTGGATACCGCGGTCGTGAATCCCGCCGGCGATGCGCCCCAGAAGACCGTGCTGATCCAGGCCATCGAAGCGCGGCGCTGGACGTTGACCTACGGCTTCGGCTTTGAGGTGCAAACCGGACAGCCGCAGAACAACTGCTCAGGCGCGTTCGCAGCCGGTGTCGCCTGCAGCCCCAACGGAAAGACCGGCGTCAGCCCGCGCGTGCTGGCCGCGATCACGCGCAACGGCCTCTTCGGCCGCGACCAATCGGCTTCGCTGCGCGGCACCTACGGCTTGCTCGAGCAGAGCCTCGGCCTGCTTTATCAGGTTCCGCACATCGAGGGAAACCCGAACTTCGGCCTCGCCTTTTCCGGCGGCTATGCCAACAGCGAAGACGTATCGACCTACGTTGCCTCGCGTCTCGAAGGCGCATTCCGCGGGACTGAAAACTTCAACCATCCCGGCTCCTGGCTTTCCCGGGCCAACACCTTCATCTACGAAATCGACTTCCGCAGAGTGAAAGTGGCTGCCAGCAGCTTGCAGGTGTTCCCAGGAGAAATCTCCGAGCTCTCCACGGCGACGCGCGTGGGAGGGCCGGCATTCACCTGGATTCGCGATACGCGCGACGTACCCCTGGATGCGCACCGCGGCACCTACACCAGCTTTCAGGAGTTCCTTTCCGATCGGCTCTCCGGCGCCCAGGCCGAGTTCAACCGCATCGACGCCTCGAATTCCAGCTACTACAGCTTCGACAAGAACCGCTTCGTAGTGGCGCGCAACACGCGCTATGGGCAGATTCGCGCATTCGGCAATGGATCGAGCGAGTTGATTCCGCTTCCCGAGCGGCTCTATGCCGGCGGCCCGGTTTCGCTGCGCGGTTTCTCGCAGAACGCGGCCGGTCCGCGCGATCCGGAAACCGGCTACCAGATCGGCGGCGCGGGAGCCTTGATTAACAGCACGGAATTGCGCCTGCCGCCTCCCACCGTGCCCTGGTTCGGCAATACCATGAGCTTCGTGATCTTTCACGACATGGGCAACGTGTTTACCAACGCCGGCGACGCGTGGGCCAGCGCCCTGCGCGTTCGCCAGCCCGGCAGTAGCGCCTGCAGAAACGCGGTTGCCGACGTGAATGATACGACCACATACTACAAGTACACGCCCTCAGGGCCCCTCACCTCGACCGGGCAACAAGGCGTGTGCAGCTTCAATGACTTTTCCCATTCGCTGGGTGCGGGATTGCGCTACCACACGCCGGTCGGTCCCATTCGATTTGACTTCAGCTACAACTTGAATCCACCGATTTATCCCGTGAACATTAACTACGGAATTCCGACACCGTCACCAAACCCTCTGGGGATTCCGGGTTACGAGCAGGGGCCGTATCTAGGCCAGGCGCCGCACATCAATTTCTTTTTCAGTCTCGGGCAGGCCTTCTGATGCGTAGACCGGCTCCAATCCGAATCAGTTTCGCCCGCCCAACGGCTGTCATCCTGAGCGGAGCGTGGCGCGTATCTGCGCCGCGCGGAGTCGAAGGACCTGCGGTTGCTTTTTCGGCGGGTTGCGGAGAAATCCTTCAAGGGCCGCAAGAAGTGTCAGGGTACGACTTTAGTGGTACCATATCCGCTTCACAACCGAGTCGGGCTTTAGCCCCTGTGCGATTCTTCCCCCACGAAGACGCCTTTTGTCACAGGCTGCGAAGAGGCGGAGCAGTGAAATACATTCTCTTTGCGCTGCTCCTTTCCGCACCTTCGATAGCCGCGGCTCAACAGCCGGGCCCCTCGACCGCACTCGTTCTCGATCGTGCGGTCGCCGTGGTCAACAAGCACGTCATTCTGGCCAGCGACCTCGACGATGAGATCCGCCTCTCCGTTCTCGATCCCAATACGGTGCCGCAGGTCGAGCTCACCAGGCAGCAGGCGCTCGATCAGTTGATTAGCCGGACCTTGATCCAGCAGCAGATCCGCCAGCAGGACGTCGATGCCATCGAGCCCTCGCCAGAGGAGGTCAATGCACGTCTGCACGAGATTCGCGCGGAAGTGCCCAACTGCATCCGCCAGAACTGCGCCTCCGACGCAGGGTGGAAGGCATTTCTCGCGGCGCATGGGCTCACGGAGGAGCGCGTCGAGGCTTATCTCCGCTACCGGCTTGAGATTTTGCGCTTCATTGAGCAGCGCTTTCGGCAAGGCATTCAAATCTCCCCGCAGGAGATCGATCTCTACTACCACGAAACGTTGGCGCCGCGGTACGCGCCCGGGGAAACCGTTCCGCCCCTGGCTCAGGTAGCGCCGCGCATTCAGGAAATCCTGCTGCAGCAACAGGTCAACGTGCTGTTCGACAATTGGCTCACCAACTTGCGCCAGCAGGGCGACGTGGAAGTGCTCGATCCGGATCTTGCCCCGAATCTTGCCCCGCAATCCACTCCGCAACCTGCGCCGGCCGAGGAAACACCAGCCCACCCGAGCGGCGCGGAAGGGGGGAGCCGATGAGCGAGCGCGACGACAAGCCCACCGCCGGCGAGAAACTCTCCCAGCCGCAGCCGAAGCGGCGTGGCATACGCTACCGTCTCCGCCGCTTCTTTCTACGCCATCTTCCGCTCGCCGTTGCGGGCTTGGCCGTTTTCCTGGCGCTTTTGGCCGTCGGCCTCTATTTCGCGGCCAGCTCTTCCGCATTTGAAAACGGGGTGCGCAAGCGCCTCATCGTGTCCATCGAAGAACTGACCGGCGGCAGGGTTGAGATCGCCTCATTCCACTGGCGCCTACTTCACTTTGAAGCTGAAGCTGACGGGCTCGTCATTCACGGTCTTGAAGATCCCGGCGATGCACCCTACGCAAAAATCGATCACCTCGGCGTGGTTTTCAGCCTGCGCAATCTTTTCAGTCCCACCGTTCGCTTGCGCACCCTGGAGATTGACCGGCCCAGCTTCCACTTCATCGTCTATCCCAACGGATCGACGAATCAGCCGCAGCCGCGCCGGCCGCGCAACCCGTCAAGTTCTGAAATCGACACCCTATTCGAGATGCATGCCGGCCGTATTGCGGTTGAGCAGGGCAGTATCGACTACGACTGCCGCAACGCCAGCTTCGATTATCAAAACCGGAGCGCGCCGCTCGACTTCTCGGCCAACGACGCATCGCTGGTCATGCGTTATGTTCCTGCGACGTTCCATACGCCTGCGTCCTATCGCATCGAGGTTGGCGTTAGCGATCTCAATCTAGCCCGCACCGTGCCGCGCGATCCGCTGCCGGTGCACGGGAACCTGCAGGCCACGATCGACCTGGAGCGCGCGCAGGTTTTTCTGCGCTCCCTGCGCATCACGGCCGAGAGGCGAGGCGGCCCGAGCCACGCTCTTGAAGTCACGGGAGACCTTGAGGACTTCACGCATCCCCACTGGCACGCGCACCTTGAAGGCGATCTGGATATGCGGCTCCTCGACCCCATCACCGGCTACGGCGATGCGCCCGAGGGCCTGGCTCGCCTCGATCTCACCGCTGCCGGCCAGGAAGGCGCATTCCAAATCGACGGCGGCGTGCACATTGACGGCGGTTCGTACATCGGCGAAGGCGTCACCGCCACGGGCCTCACCCTCGACACCCGCGTCCACGCCGATCAAAAGCAGTTGCTCATCACGCAAATCGTCGCCCGCTTGCGCCAGGGCGGCCAGATCGAGGGAGCGCTTGCGCTCGAGCCATGGCTTCCCGGCGATGCCTCCGCGCACCTGCAGGACACCGTTCAAAGCACTGAAGAGCCTCGCGCCAGCCGGAATACGATCATCCCCGCCCCGCAATGGACCATTCCCGTCAACGGCAAAGTGACCGCCAATTTCAATGAGGTTGCGCTCGATACGGTGCTCGACATGGTCAGCCCGCCGTCGTTCCGGCGTCTGGGTTTCGACGCGCTCTTGAACGGCCCCGTGGTTGCCGTCTGGACGCTTGGCGACGGCCGCACCGTCTCGGTCGACGCGCAGCTCGCCATGAGTCCTTCAAAGCAGACTCCTGCCGGCGAAGTACCCGCGACGGGCGCGATCGACGCCACCTACGCGCATCACAATGGCTCGGTGGATCTGCGCAAACTCGAGCTGCACCTACCCCAAAGCGATCTTCAAGCGCATGGTCTGCTCGGCGCGTACCCGGTCACGAGTCCTTCGTCGCTCAGCGTCGATTTCCACTCGCACAATCTGAGCGAATTCGACACCGCGCTGCGCAGCCTCGGCTTCAAGCGCAACGGCAAAACCGGAACCGCGGCGCTGCCGGTGTCGTTGACGGGGCAAGCCGATTATCACGGATCGTGGACCGGCTCGTTGGCTCGGCCGCACCTCGCAGGCGCCTTCGAAGCCACGCAACTTGCCTTCGAATGGCCCTCCGCAGCCGGCAGTTCCGTGCCGCCGCAGATGGTGCGCTTCGATTCCGTCTCAGCTTTGGGCACGGTTTCGCCGTCGCAAATCGCCATCCAGCACGCGCAGCTGCAACGCGGCGCCATGCGCATTGCGCTGGGAGGCACGCTCGATGCATCACCGGGGGGCGCGCCGGGCCGCGAGCCGATGTTTGACGCGAACTCCTTGCTGCATGCGTACTTCAACGCGACCAACCTAGATGTTGCCGACGTGCAGCCGATTGTTACCGCGGCGGGCGGCCCCAATCTTCCCCTCACCGGCGCGTTCAACGCGCGCATTCAGGCCGACGGGCCGCTCCGCGCGCCCACCGCCTCCGGTTCCGTACAAATGGAGCGTGGCGTCCTCTATGGCGAGCCGGTCACAGGACTGCGCGTCCAGGGCACGCTCGCCGGCCAGGTGCTCAAGCTGACTTCGGCCACACTCAATGAAGCCGGCGGCACCCTCGCCGCGTCAGGAAGCTACGACTTCAAGTCCGAGCGCGTCCAGCCTGGTCAATTCCAGCCCGGCCATTTCCAGATCGACGCGCACGCCGAAAGCATCGACATCGCCCGCCTCGGTTTCCTCCGCAGCCGCAATCTCGACGCCACCGGCAAGCTTGCCTTTTCCATCACCGGCTCCGGCACATTGAGCGATCCGCGCCTTGAGGGCCATGCCACGCTCACCGCGCTCACCTTCGGCGGGCAACGATTCGGAACCCTCCAGGTCGCCGCGCATTCCACGGGTCCGACCATCGAATACAGCGCCACCACGCAACTGGAGCAGGCCGGGCTCACCCTGCACGGGCAAACCACTCTCCATGGCGACTATCCGACGCATGCCCAGCTCGAATTCTCCCGCTTCAACCTCGGCACCCTGCTGCGCTCGGCGCACGTAGAGGCATTCAATGGCGAGTCGGCGCTGGCCGGCACGGTTTCGGTCGACGGCCCGCTCGCCCACCCCGAGCAGCTTCATGGTGAGGCGCAGCTCCACGAACTGGCGTTCACCATTTCCGGCGTTCAGCTCCAGGGCGACGGCGGATTGCATGCCACGCTGGCCAACGGCCGCATCCATCTCGATCCGTTGCACGTGACCGGCGAGAATACCGATCTGCACGTGCAGGGCGCCCTGTCACTCAAAGACACGCAGCAACTCGATCTCACCGCCAGCGGCTCCATCAACCTGAAGCTGGCAGAGACCCTCGACTCCGATTTGACCGCCAGTGGATTGACGACTTTCCAGATGGAGGCGCACGGGCCTTTGCTGCACCCCAGCCTGCAGGGACGCGTCGAATTCCAGAACGGCGCGCTCTCGCTGGAAGATCTGCCCAATGGCCTGAGCCAATTGCACGGCACGCTCGAGTTCAACCAGAACCGGCTGGAAGTGAAAGACCTGACCGCCATGAGCGGCGGCGGCCTGTTGACCGTGGGCGGTTATCTTGCGTACCAGCACGGCATCTACGCCGATCTTTCGGTCACGGGCAAACAGGTGCACATTCGTTATCCCGAGGGCGTCAGTTCGCTCGCCGACGCCACGTTTCACCTGCAAGGACAGCAAAGCAATTTGTTCCTGAGCGGTGACGTCCTCATCACGCGCTTCTCCGTCAGCCCCGATCTCGACCTCGCGGCCCTCGCCTTGCAGGCCAATCCCTCGGTGCAGACCATTGCGCCGCCTGACGCTCCGTCGAATCACGTGCGCCTCGACGTGCACATCGTCTCGTCTCCGCAGTTGAGCTTCCAGAATGCCTTCGCCAAGCTGGCCGGCGACGTGGATCTGCGCCTCCGCGGCACTTTGGCTTCACCCTCGCTTCTGGGCCGCGTTTCCGTCACCGAAGGCAGCGCCTTGATCGCCGGAACTCGCTACGACCTCGAGCGCGGCGACATCACCTTCACCAACCCGGTGCGCATCGAGCCCATCATTGATCTCAGCGCCTCGGCGCACGTCGAGGACTACGACATCTCTCTCGACCTGCACGGATCGCCGCAAAAGCTCTCCGTCAGTTACCGCAGCGACCCGCCATTGCCTGAAGCCGACGTGGTCTCCCTGCTGGCCCTCGGACACACCGCCAACCAGCAGCGCCTCTACACGCAGCAGCAGCAGCAGGCCCTCGCCAATCCCACCGACGCCTTGCTCGGCGGAGCCCTGAACGCCACCGTGAGCAGCCGCGTGCAAAAGCTCTTCGGCGCCAGCTCGGTCAAAGTCGATCCCAATTATCTGGGCGCCTTCGGCAACTCCACCTCGCGCATCACCGTGCAGGAGCAGTTTGGCCGCATCGTCACCCTCACCTACGCCACCGACGTGAACACCACCAGCCAGCAGTTGCTCCAGGCTGAAGTGGCCATCAACCGCCACGTCTCGATCGTGGTGGCCCGCGACGAGTCCGGCGTCTTCTCCATGGTCGTCAAGTTCCGGCGCAACTTCCGCTAAAACGATTTGGCGTCGCCCCAGCGCCATGCGCAGCGCCGGATTGAGCCGTCAGGAATCGTAATTCCCGGCAACCCAAGCGCTGTTTCTGGTGTCTAAAAAAGCGCGGACAGGGGTCATGCCCCCCACCAGCACTTAAGGTGAGTGGCTGCCCCTGAAAAGCGCGAAGATCGACAAAGCGGAGGAAACTCTTATGACAAGAATCATCGCTTCTCGCAAACTTTTCCTCTTGGCTGCCACGTTGTTTGCAGCCTTTCTCACCCTTTCGCAGGGTGCATCGGCGGCTGAACCGCAGGATGTGGCCGCGGCCGTCCGTGCCAAGCTCGACAAGTCGCAGTACAAGAATGTTCAGGTCAGCGTGGATGCGAATGGCATTGCCGCGCTGTCGGGAACGGTCAGCCTGTATGAATACAAGGACGATGCCGACAAGACCGTGCACAAAGTGAAAGGCGTCACGGCGGTGCGCAACGACATTGCAGTCAGCGGACCCTCGGTGCCCGATAGCCAGATGCAGAAGAACCTCGTGGAGAAGCTGACCTACGATCGTGTAGGCTACGGCAATGTCTTCGACGCCATTACCGTGCGGGTGCAGAACGGAGTGATAACGCTGGGCGGCCACGCGCACAATTACCCCAACCGCGACTCTGCACTGGGCCTGGTGGCATCCACTCCCGGCGTCAAAGATGTGGTCGACGAGATTAGCGTGGACCCTGTTTCCCCCATGGACGACGGCATCCGGGTGGAAGTGGCGCGCGCCATCTACAGCTTCCCGACGCTCAACCGGTACGCCATCGACCCCGCCATGCCCATTCGCATCTCCGTGCAGAACGGCAATGTGGCGCTCTACGGCGTGGTGGACTCGGTGGCCGACAAGGAAGCCGCATTCATCCGCGCCAATGGGGTTCCCGGCGTCTTCAGTGTGAAGAACTACCTCGAGGTCGCCAATCAGCCCGGCGAAAAGCAGAAATAGAGGCGTGATTCGTAAACCGTGAACCGTGAATCGTGAACAGAGTTCGGACCACGGTTCACGGTCCCCGGCTCACGCTTCTCGAATTGAGTTCGATTCCATCGAATCTCCCCGCCTGCGTAGAATGCCAATGTAAGTCCTTCGCGAGAAATTGAGCCCGCGAGACCCCTGCAACGAGGAGACTCCATGGAGCCGGAGAACCAGCCCCCATCCACAGCAGCGCCTGCCGCAAACCACACGGAACCCGTTCTGGCCCAGGACTTCGCGCAACAATCCCCGACAAAATCCGCTCCCCCCGAGGAGCCCTACCGCGGCCTGCGCTGGATCTTCATCGGCCCTCAGGGATTGCGCGCCGGCTGGTCCATCGCGGGTTTTTTGCTTCTTCTGCAACTCTTTATTAGCGGCCTCGAAGCCGTGGCGATGCTCTTCCACTGGATCGGCAAGGATGAGACGTTTGCCTTCCTTACGCCAACCAGCGAGATTACGGTTGAACTCGCAGCGCTTCTCTGCATGGTCTGTGCGGCCGCGATCATGATCAAGATCGAGGGCCGCAAGATCGCGGACTACCACCTGAGTGGTCCACGCCGCGTGGGGCATTTTCTTACCGGAGCCATCGTCGGTTTCCTCGCATTTTCCACGCTCATCGCCATGCTCGCGGCTGGCAAATGGGTGCACCTGGGGCCGGTTACCGTGCCGGCCGCGGTGGCCGTGGAATATGCGGCGCTCTGGGGGTTCGGCTTTCTCCTGGTGGGCTTGATGGAAGAGGGAGAGTTCCGCTGCTACCTCCAGTTCACGCTCACCCGCGGCATCAACTTCTGGTGGGCGCTGGCTTGCGTTGCTGCGATGTGTCTTTGGCTGGCGATGACCGTCAAGGGCAACGGCAACTGGGGGGTTTATGCGATGGCGCTGCTCGGCTTTTTCCCTTGCTTGATCCTCCACCTGAAGTCTGCTCCACGCAGTGGCGCATTCTGGCAGGCGGCCTGGGTGACCAGCACCTACTTCGGCTTCGTGCATACCGGCAACGGCGGCGAAAACTGGGTTGGCATTCTGCAGGCTGCGGGCATCGGCTTCGTCTTTTGCATGAGCGTGCGGTTCACTGGCTCGGCGTGGTGGGCAATCGGTTGTCACGCCGCATGGGACTGGGCGGAGACCTATTTCTATGGCGCGGTCGACAGCGGCATGGTGGGTCAGGGGCACCTGCTTTCGGCGAGTCCTTCAGGCAATCCGCTGTTTAGCGGCGGCACGGATGGGCCGGAGGGCAGCCTGCTGGGATTACCATTGATGGTTCTGCTGGGCGTCGTGGTGCTGGTGCTCTACGCGCGGCGGAAACCGGCCGCGCTTCCGGCGTAAACTGCGCGTCGCGGACCGCGAACTGTGAACTACGAGCTGTGAATCAAGAAATGCAAGTATGCGCCTCTGGCTCAATCGCAGCGCCGAAATCTCCCTTCGTGAGCAGTTGATCACCCAGGTTGTGCTCGGCATCCTCACGCGCGAGATTCTTCCCGGCCAAAAACTGCCCAGCACGCGCGAGCTGGCGCGCCGCTTCGGCATTCACCCCAACACCGCCAGCGCCTGCTATCGCGAGCTGGAGCGCGACGGCTGGCTTGAATTCCGCCACGGCAGCGGCGTCTTCGTGGCCAACACGCGCCCCGCACTTCCACTAAGCCCGGAGATGGCCGTCGATCAGCTCATCGGAGAGCTGGCCGGACGAGCGCGCAAAATCGGCGCATCGGACTCATTGCTGCGCGCACGACTGCGCCGCTGGCTTTCACTTGCGCCACTGGCGCGCTGGCTCGTCATTGAGCCAGATCCCGAGCTGCGCAAAATTGTCACCGTCGAAATGGAGTCCAGCCTGGCGCTGCCCGTGGCCGCCTGCACTCCCGAAGAATGCGGCGAAGCCAGCCTTCTCGAGCGATCGATTCCGGTCACCTTGCCCAGCAAGGCCGTCGCGGTGCGCAAGCTGCTGCCCGCCGGAACCGTGCTGACCGTCTTCCAGATCAACCCCGTGGCCTCCGCGCTCCAGGCCAATCTGCAGCGCTACCTGCCCGAGCACTCCGCCGATCTTGTTGGCATCGCTTCGCATTGGAGCGAATTCCAGCGCATCGGACGCACCATGATCGTGGCCGCGGGCCTTCATCCGGAGAACCTTCTGGTGCGCGACGCCACCCGCCCCGGATGGAAACGCGGCCTGGAATCGACCTCAGGCGTCATCTGCGACATCGTGACCGCGCAGCAACTCCCGAAGAAATGCTTTCCCATCGTCTTCCGCCTGCTCGACGAAGCCTCCATCGCGCAACTCCGCGCCCTCGAAGTGGAGCTTTCCGGCGCCTCGCCCGCCAATTCCTAACCCGGGCCGCGAGCCATTTGCAGCGCCGGTCTCCAGCCGGCTGTTGTGCGGGCGTCCGCGCCCGCGCTTGCGTGTCGACCACGTAATTCTCCATCCACTCCGCTCGCCGCCGTTGTGACACTCGCGAAACTGTCATATTAGCTCCCCCAGCCTCACAACAAGGCGGCTAGCATCTGTGGGCATGAAACATGTAAATCTCCTCAGCCAAAAGCCATCTCGTTGGATTGCTCTCATCGCGATCTTTGCCATCCTTGCCCCAACCGCAGCGCCGGCGCAATCGCGACACTCGGCGCCTGAAGCCGTACGTTCGCGTGTCTTGAATCTGGGCGTTGGTCAATGGGTTCGTATTCGCGAACAAAGTGGAGCGAGCCTGGACGGCCAAATTACGGGCATCGGGCCACGAATCTTTCAAATCCAGCGGCGCGATGCTGCAGAGCCGACCGATATCTACTACGCGGATGTTGCGAGGATCCGGTGCGGCCGGGCGGAACAATTTGAAGCGCGGCCGGGCGAACGGGCCGGCCTGATCTTCGTCGGAGCGATCTTTCTTTCCCTAATCATCTGCACAGCGACAAAGTGCACCAAATCAGCAGCGCAGGCCTCGTGGTAAGAAAGCACCCTGATTCGCAGAACTCTCGAATCTGTTGTTCCCGTCTGCCCTTCGTCACGGCCGCTAACTCAGCCGGCCCCGCACATCCTCACCCGATCGGCGAGCGTATTCTGAATCTGGCCAATGTCCGATTCGTCTTCATCCACCATGCCTGCGCCGCAAGCGCCGCCGCAAAGGCGCAGCAAAAGCCGCTGGCCGCGGGTTCTGCTCTGGACCGCTGCCGGCCTCCTGATCCTCTTGCTCTTCGCCGCCGGCGCAGCCCTGCTCTGGCTCCGTTCGGTGGCCAAAGCCGCGCTGCCGCAGCTCGACGGCGACGTTCACCTGGCCGGCCTCTCCGCGCCCGTCACCGTCCTTCGCGACGCGCACGGAGTGCCCCACATCAACGCCACTACCAAGGACGATCTGTTTGTCGCCCAGGGCTACGTCACCGCCCAGGATCGGCTGTGGCAGATGGACGCTTCCCGCCGCGCCGCCAACGGCGACCTTGCCGAAATTCTGGGCCCGCGGCTGGTCACAAACGACAAAACGCAACGCGTATTGCAGATCCGCCTCACGGCCCAGCGCATCTACAACCGTCTGCCCGCCGCCGACCGCGCGTATTTCGACGACTATGCCCGCGGCGTGAACCTTTACATTGCGCAGTGCGAAAAATCCCACACGCTTCCTCCCGAATTCCGGTTGCTCGGGTACCGTCCCGAGCCATGGACCGGCGCGGATTCAGTGAGCGTGGGGTTGATGATGGTCGAAACCCTCGATTCGCGCGTGACCACCAAGCTCTCTCGCGCCCACGTTCAGGCCAAACTCCTCAACAATCCGCAACTCGCCCCGCAGCTTATCGCCGACCTATATCCGGTTGGCTCCTGGCGCGATCATCCGCCCACCGGCATCAAGGTCGATCTCAGCGCCCCGCAACCGCAGTTGCCGCCTTCAAAAAAGGATGACGACGAGGACGACGAAAACTCCGAAGCCAGCATGGCGTCCAGTCGCGCTTCATCTCAGTTCGCTCCGAGAACCGAATGGAGCGCGCCGGAAGATCCGGCCGCGATGCTGGCCCTCAGGGGAAATGCCGGCTGCGAAAACTGTGCCGTAGGCTCCAACAACTGGGTCGTTGCCGGCAGCCGCACCGCCAGCGGCAAGCCGCTGCTCTCGAACGATATGCACCTCACCCTCCGCGTGCCCGACACCTGGTACATGGCCGATTTGCGCGCGCCCGGTTTTCATGCCGCAGGCGTCACGCTGCCCGGCCTTCCCTTCGTCGTTGCCGGCCACAACGAGCATGTTGCATGGGGTTACACCGCGCTCTACGCTGACGTGCAGGATCTCTACATTGAGAAGCTCGATGGCAAGGGTAATTACCAGGGCCTTGACGCCCAATGGCATCCGCTTGCTGTCGATCGCGAAACCATCCACGTGCGTGGCGGCCGCAATATCGTTGTCGATGTACAATCCACCGAGCACGGGCCGCTGCTCGATCCGCTCCTGGCCGCCGGCGATCCGCCGACCGCACTCAAGTGGACCCTCTACGATCCCTCGCTCAACGCGATCCCGCTTTACGAGATGAACACGGCCTCGGACTGGACGGAGTTTTCGGCCGCTCTGGCCGAGTGGTACTGGCCCACGCAGAGCCTCGTCTACGCCGACGATCAGGGACACACCGCTTATCACGCCATTGGCAAGGTGCCCATACGGCCGGGCGGCTTGGCCGACATGCCTGCCTCCGATCGCGCGCACGAGTGGGGTTATTCGGCCTGTGCCGGGGTTTGCCCGACCTACATCCCCTTCGATCAAATGCCCAACG
This sequence comes from uncultured Occallatibacter sp., assembly GCA_964569985.1. Taxonomy (GTDB): domain Bacteria; phylum Acidobacteriota; class Terriglobia; order Terriglobales; family Acidobacteriaceae; genus Telmatobacter. The sequence goes on along the minus strand of CAZMWL010000006.1, from coordinate 37,318 downwards.
CATTCGATCCGCCATCCGGCTTTCTGGCCACGGCCAACTCCCGCGTCACCACCGATCAATCGCCCTACCCGCTCACCGACGATTGGGAAAGTCCCTACCGCATCGAGCGCATTTATAAATCATTGGACGGCCGCGATCAGCTCACGCCCGCCGACATGCTGGCGGTACAGACCGATATCTATAGCGAGGTCGATCAGGAGATGGGCCATCGCTTTGCTTACGCCATCGACCATACCCCCGGGCCCAATGGCAACGGCGATCCAGAACTACGCCAGGCCGCCGACCTGATGCGCAGTTGGGATGGCCGCCTCACCACCGATTCCGCAGCCGCTTCCATCGTCACCCAGACCCGCGCCGCGCTGTGGCCCATGATTCTCCAACCCAAACTGGGCAATCTCGTCAGCGACTACCACTGGAGTGAGTCGACCTTTGTTGAAGAAGAGATCGTGATGCACGCCAAGCCCGAGTGGCTTCCCCCGGGCTATACGAACTGGGATGCGCTGCTCACGGCAGCCGTGCGCCAAGGCATGCGCAACGGAAAAGCGCCCGCCGATGTGGACAGTTGGACCTATGGAAGCTGGCACGTGGTAGATGTTGAGCATCCCCTCGCCGCGCTTTTGCCTTTCATCGGCCGCGTAGCCGGAACCGGGCCCCAGCCGCAAAGCGGCGACGATACTACCGTGAAGCAAGTCGGCCTCACCCTTGGCCCGTCGCAGCGCTTCACCATGGATTGGAGCAGCATCGACGGCTCGACAGAGAACATCGTGATGGGTGAGAGCGGCAACCCGCTCAGTCCGTACTCCCGCGACCAGTGGAACGACTGGTACAACGGAATCACCTTTGCGCTGCCCTTCACTCCGGCCGCAGTCGCGGCCCAAACCCGCCACACATTGCGGTTGACGCCATGAAAGAACAGGAACCAGGAGACCAGGGAATCAAGGGACAAAGCGCCGCGGACCCGCCCCGCCTGCGCTACTACGCTGGCCCCTTGATCATTCTTCTCGCCGCATTTGTCGCCATCGTGCCGCAACTCATTCGCGGCAACTCCTGCGGCCACGACTTCGACGTGCACCTCGTCTCCTGGCTCGATTGCGTGAATGCATGGCATCACGGCATTTTCTATCCCCACTGGGCGTCCAGCCCCAACTACGGCGCCGGTGAGCCGCGCTTCGTCTTCTATCCGCCGCTCACCTGGATGCTGGGCGCAGCGCTCGCCCTCATCCTTCCCTGGCATCTCGTGCCCATCGCGCTCACCTTTATCACCCTGGCCGCAACCGGCCTGGCCACGCGCGCACTGGCTCTTGAAGCTCTCGATGATCTCCCCGCTACCCTCGCCGGATGCCTCTCACTCTTCTCCTTATTCACGCTCTTCACCGCCTACGAGCGCTCCGCGTTCCCTGAATTTGCCGGCGGATTCTGGCTCCCGCTCATCGTGCTCTTCGTGATGCGCGGCAGCAATGGGGTGCCCCCGGTCCCTCGCATTTGGGGACCGGGAAGGGAAGCGGGATCTCCCAGGGAGCCTTCGCGATCCCTCTTCCGCCGCGCATTCAACGGTTCCACCGCGCCCCTTGCCCTCGCGCTCGCCGGCGCGTGGCTTTCAAACCTTCCCCTCGGCGTAATGGCCGGCTATCTCATGGCCGGTGTCGCGCTGCTCTGGGCTTTGGTCTTGAAATCCTGGGTGCCGCTGCTGCGCGCTGCGCTCGCGGGAGTGCTGGGTCTCGGCCTCGCCGCCATCTACTGGCTTCCCGCGGCCTTCGAACGCAACTGGGTCGATATCAAGCAAGCCACCGAGGATCCCGGATACAACTTCGAAAACAACTGGCTGTTCGCGCACAGTGCCAACCCGTTGCTTGCACTGCACGACGTCATTCTGCATCAGGTTTCGTGGATCGCCGTCTCCATGATCGCCGTGGCAGTCGCCGGCATCGCGATCAGTTGGCGTCGCGGCACGTTGCCCATCGCCAAAACCGCCGTCTCCCGTCTCTGGTGGGTTCCGCTGGCCGCCGTTCCCGTCGTGGTCTTCTTCTTCTTGTTTCCCGTCTCGCGGCCGCTCTGGGTTCTGCTGCCGGAGATGCGATTTCTGCAGTATCCCTGGCGCTGGCTCGAGGCGGTGGAAGCGCCCATGGCGATTTTTGTTGTCACCGCAATCTGGCACTTCGGCCGGCGCGCCCACGCCACCGTGCTGCTGCTCTGCGCCGCGGTTTTTGTGGCATCTACGCTCTATGCGGCAAAGTATTATTTCCAGGTTTGCTACCCCGAAGACACTGTCGCTTCGGTGCTCTTTGATTACCGGTCTGGCGCGGGCTCTGTAGGCATGTACGAGTACGAGCCTCCCGGCGGCGACGACTCCAGCATCGCTACCGGCCTTCCCGACGCGTGCCTCGTAAGCGATCCCTCCATCGTTCTTGGCAAGCCCGATCCCGACGACCCCGACGCCAATCCTGTATGGAGTCCCGATCAGGGCAGTTGCCAAGCCACATTTGCGACTCTCCATGGCCTTCAGACCAACCCCGAACACCGCGAGATGCGCGCCACCGCTGCTCATGCCGGCTTCTTGGTCCTGCATCTTGTCAGCTATCCCGCATGGCGCATTCGCGTCAACGGGCAGCCACAGACGGCCTTGCCCAAACGCGGCGACGGCCTCATTGTCGTGCCTGTCGCGCAAGGCGCGGTGGATGTGACTGTGGACTGGACCATCTCGCCCGACGTTCTGGCCGGCCGCTGGGTGAGCGCCTTCAGTGTGCTTCTGCTCCTCGTACTATGGTGGGTTGAACTGCGGCGCGGCCCCTTTCGTCTAACATAAAAAGAGCATGCCTGCCGACGTAAAATCGCTGATTCAAGAGGGCGCCGACCTCACCGACCACGCGTTGGAGTCGCTACTTCCAACGGTAGATACGATTCCAGCCTCGATCCACGGCGCCATGCGCCACTCTGTCTTTGCCGGCGGCAAGCGCCTGCGCCCGGTGTTGGCCATGCAGGCCGGCGTCACCATTGCCGGAGTGCTACCTTCGGGAATCGCCCGCCTGGGCGCGGCCCTCGAAATGCTCCACACCTATTCGCTCATCCACGACGACCTGCCCGCCCTCGACAACGACGATCTGCGCCGCGGCAAGCCCACCTGCCACAAGGCCTTTGGCGAAGCCATTGCCATCCTGGCCGGCGACGCATTGCAAACCCGCGCCTTCGAGGTGCTGGCCGGGCTCGCGTGTCCGCCCGCCGCTGCCGTGCAGATCATCGGCCTCATCGCCAACGCCGTGGGTACGGTCGATGGCATGATCGGCGGCCAGGTGCTCGATATCGAAAGCGAACACCTCAAGCCCACGCCGGAACTTGTTGAAGCCATCCATCGCGCCAAGACCGGCGCGCTCATTCGCGTCAGCGTGGTTTCGGGCGGCGTCTTTGGCGGAGCCACGACCGATGACGTGGCGCGTCTCGACCGCTTCGGCCGCAAGGCTGGTCTCGCCTTTCAGATCGCCGACGATGTTTTGGATGTGACTGCCGACTCGGCGACCCTGGGCAAGACCGCGGGCAAGGACCAGGCCACGGAAAAAGCCACATGGCCGGCCGTCTACGGCATCGAGCAGAGCCTGCGCGACGCCGCGCAACTCATTGACGAGGCCTTCGCCGCGCTCGAGCCCTACGGCAGCCGCGCCGACGGCCTCAAAGCCGTCGCCCGCTACCTGGTCGACCGCAAAAACTGATTGAATTTTTCGGAGTGTACCGCCGGTCTCCTGACCGGGGTCCCCGCGGACAGGCCTTCGTCCGTGGGGTGGCTGACCGGCTGTAGTGCGGATCCCCCGACCTGCGCCGTGCAACAAGCGCCTGTCGCTGGTCAGGGCGGTACATCGGCGACGTAGGCCTTCACACTCACACTCGCACTGAGAGCGTTACTTGCCCAGTACCCGGCGCAGTTTCTCGCCCTGCACCGAAAGGTCTTCCACGGCAGTCTGCGCGCGATAAAGCATCCCCTGGATCTCTTCAAGGTAGGCGGGAAGCGCATTCCACCACTTGCTCACCACTTGCGGCTGGTCCAGCATGGCCAGGGCAGCGCCGGAGACGGCCGTCACCAGGCCAGCGCGCCGCTTGCCGGCAACCAACAGAGCGCCGCTCGCCACCAGCGTTCCCGCGGCGACCATTCCGACCCAATGCCTGGAATGGGCCCCGCCGGCGCTCGATCCGCCTGCATTGCTCGCCGGCTTTGAAAGCCGTACAACCACCATGACCTCTCCTTAGCTTCTTCTTGGGAGCCCTGTGTTTCTGAAACTGTATTCCCTAGAGTATCGCTCGAAAACCCGGTTCCCGGCGTAGGAAAACTCGGCTCGCGGCTGCAGCCGTCAATCCCGCCCCATCAATCAAGATCGATCTCGCGAAAGGGCTTGCCCTCTGCGGGAGCGTCCTTGGCCTTGCGCATGGCCTCGGCAAATTTCTTCTCCAGCAGGTCCGCCTTGTTCTTCTCCGCGTCCACGCTCTGTCTAAAAATCGATTCCGTCCGCTCCCCGTGCTCGCGCATGGCCTGGGCTGCCGTCTCGAGATCCTCGAACATGCGCTTGCGCGGAGCCGGCGTGTGGCTCACCACCAGCCCAGTCGCTGCGTCGATCTTCAGCATCGCCCCGCAATCCGGGCAGGCCACTTCGAACGTCTTGTCCTTGTTCTTGGTCATTTCAACTGGTATTTTATGCGTTCCCGTCAGCTTTTGGCAGAGGCTTGTTCTGGGTGCCCCGTGTCTCGACTTTGAGACATAGGAAACCGCATCATTCAATCGTCACATGCAGACTCCATTGCTGCTCGGTCGGGTCGGGATTCATCCACGAGCGCACATAGTGCAGCAGCAACACGCCCGTCCCCTTGCCTGTGGGCGCATAGTCGAAAATCTGCACGATCGGCGCCCCCAAGACACCCGGCGGCGGCTGCGTCTCCGATTGGCCGCTTGGTTTCAGCAGCGGCGTCGATTGTTTCATCAAGTACCACGCGTATCCCGTTGTGGGATTGGAACTGAGCCGAACCTCCAGCACGTCTCCCATCTTGATCGTTACCGTTCCGCCCTTGTCGGCATCGGTCACGACCTTGGTGGCCGCTCGAGCCATGGACGGGCAAAAGGCCAGCAGGAAGAGAGCGGTAAGAAGAAGCCAGGAACTGACGACAGACTTCTGGTGCATTCGCGCAACTTGCATGACGAAACGCCTTTCCCGCGGCCGCACCGAAGCTGCCGGTCGCGCCGCGCACAACGAAGATAATCCCATTGCAGTCCGTTTTGCAACCGATGCCGCCAGGGTCCTGCCTCCAAAGATCGCACCATAAATGCCGCGGTCATCCCGAGCGACGGTTGGCCCTTTTGGGGCCAAGCGGAGTCGAAGGATCTGCATTCCGAGATGACACTTTCTGCATGGATCTTCCTGGACCTCATCAATCTTCGGGTGCTCCACATCCCGATTTTGAGACGTGGAACCTCGACTCAGCACCGCTCGTGCTCCATCCTTTTCGGTCGCCGCAGCGACTGAAAAGGATGGGAGTCGACGCTTACAATCGCCAAAGGAGACCGAACCCATGCCCGAGTGGCCCGGAAATATTCCCCGCAACGCATTCAAGCAGGCACTCTCTCGCTGCGAGCGGCAAGTCGGACTCTGGTGCAGCATGGCGAGCCCCGTTTCGGCTGAAATTCTGGCCGGCGCGGGATTCGATTGGATCGTCATTGACGGCGAGCACGCGCCGAACGACATCACCACGCTCTTGCCGCAGTTGCAGGCCATGCGCGGCGGCACAGCGGAGCCCGTCTTCCGCGTGCCCTGGAACGAGCCGGTCATCATCAAGCGTGCGCTCGACGTCGGCGCGCGCTCCCTGCTCATTCCTTTTTTGCAGAATGCCGATGAAGCCCGCAAGGCCGTGGCCGCCACGCGCTATCCGCCGCTCGGCATACGCGGCGTGGCCGTCGCGCCCCGCGCCAACAACTACGGCCGCATTCAGGGCTATCACCGCAACGCGCACCTCGATACGTGCGTGCTCGTGCAGATCGAAACCAAAATCGCGCTCAAGGAGATCGAGGCCGTGGCCGCCGTCGAGGGCGTCGACGGCATCTTTATCGGCCCCAGCGATCTGGCTGCGGACTTCGGCCATCTCGGCAACACAAAACATCCTGACGTGCAGGCTGCCATCGCCGACGCCGCCGCGCGCATCCGCGCCCAAGGCAAATCCGCAGGCACGCTCGCCGGCAATGCCGACGACGTCGAAGCGCTCTTTGAATTGGGTTACAACTTCGTCGCCGTGGGTAGCGATGTAGGCATTCTGGCGCGTAACGCCGAGGCCCTGGCCGCGCGCTTCCGAAAGAAGTAGCGCTGCTCAATTCCCGGTCGCCAAAAAGCGCTGGATCCTTCGACTTCGCTAGCGACAGGCTCGGGGGCGCTCCGGTTAGCCGAACACCGTCCCGCCGGCCGGAGTCTTTTCCGTCTTCACGTTCACCACGTGATAAATCGCCGGCTCCGTCCCGACGTTCTTAAACCCATGCAGTTGGTTCGATCCGTTGAAAATGATCGATCCCGGACCCACGCGAATCCATGTTCCGTTCGAGAGCGTCTCCACTGTCCCCTGACGGATAATGATCAGCTCCTCGTTGGGATGCATGTGCGGCGGGTGCGGCGACATGCCTGGATTGAGCGTTGTGATGTGGATCTCGAGGTTCTCGATCGTCGCCGTCGGCGTGCTGCACACCGTCCGTACCGATCCGACAGCGTTTGGTTTGTCAACAAGCAAGCTCCAATCGAAAACATGTGAGCCCATCACGGTTGCAGGCTCGGCAAGCGCCAACGCGTCGCCGGCGACGGCTGTCGCGGCGAGAGCGGCAAAAAGTTCTCGGCGATTCATGATTTTTCCTTTTCGAGCAGGGCTTGGATCGAACGCGAGGCCAGCGCCGGATGCGATCGCCCGCATTTGCGTTCGCAGTCCCTTATAACCAAAACGCGACGGCGCACGCAAGCCGGCGGATGCGCGCAAACAACAAAGGCTCGACCTATGCGAGCCTCTGTCATCAAGGGAATTGCTGGACAGGATGCGTTACCGCTGCGCCGTCTGCACCGGTTTCTGCCCGCTTGCGGCCGGCGGATTCACGTGTGAGTTCAGGAAGTTAGTCAGGTCTTCGACGTCCTGCTTGGTGCCCACCATGGGCGGCATGAAGTGGTGGTACGGCGAGTCGGGCTTGTACTCGTGCAGCATGGTGATAAAGCTCTCGATGTTGGCCTGGTCGCGTCCCGCCAGCAGCTTCACCAGCGGTCGGTAGCCGTTCAGCGTGTGGCACGATCCGCATTCGCCGCGGAAGATAGCTTCGCCGCGCGAGTAGCTGGAGCTGGTGTCGTAGACCCAATTCGAGTGAATCAAATAGCCTGTTTGATCGATCTTGACCGCGTAGGGCACTCTCACGCCGTTCGAATACATCCAATGGCCGATGACAAACGGCTTGCGCAGCATTTCGCGCGAGTATTCGCCGGCGGCCGTCGCCATCAGCGCCAGCAGCAGAATAGCCACCGCGTGCGCGGGATTGAAGTCCACGGGATTGCGGTACGCCAGGTAGTAGGCCGCGACGATGATCGTCGCCGAAGCCATCACGATCAGCAGTGCCATGCGCGTGACGATCGAGAAGGTTCCCGTGCCCATGGTGTCGATGCCCAGCGTGAGCAGCGCGCGTTGCGACTCGGGAACCATGAACAGATACCACGCAAACAGGAACGGCATGGCCACGAACGACGGCACCAGCCACTTCACGCTCCACTTCACCAGCGAAGACTTGAGCCTGGGTTGTGCGCTGCCATCGATGCGGCTGGCGCTGATGAGCGCCCAGATGCCGGCCAGCGATGCGCACACGCACGACCGCAGCAGCAGGCTCGGCCAGTAGGTGGGATTGAAGAAGGCGTTCCAGAATTTGCTCGCCTCGTGCCCCGTGCCGGCCACGGCAAGCCACGTGTCGCCCGGCGTCAGCATGAAGGTGAGAATGCCGTTGATGATGACGAGCGTGCACACCGACGCTCCCGCATACACCCAGCCCACCACCAGGTGCAGCTTGGCGTCGATCTTGTTCCAGGTGTAGTAATACACGGCGGCCGTGCTCAGCTCGACGATGAAGAACACCCACTCGATGGCCCAGCCGAAGACGAAGTTGTGAATCAACGTGCTGGTGGCTTCAGGGTGCGTCAATCCGATGGCAAACCAGATGCCCACGCCGGAGATGGTCCCAAAGACGCCGGTGAGTACAAGGAAAAACTTCGAGTAGCCCACCAATTCCTTGAGCCAGTCCTCGCGCCCTTCGCGCAGGGCCTTGCGCTCGGCCAACGGCAGGTAAAGTCCGCCGCCCACGGCAAACTGCGAGATCATGACGTGGAAGATGGCGATGATGCCAATCACCCAGCCCGAGCCGAGATAAGGAATGTCCCAAAACGGATAGTTCATTTCTATAGCTCCTAGCTTCTAGCCTCTAGCTTCTAGCTTTTTCGTGCCTCGCCCGATCGGTTTGCATCAGCAGGGCGAAGCTAGCAGCTAGAAGCTAGTAGCTAGAGGCTGCCCTACCGAATCGTCCAATAACCAATGACAGTTGTCGCCAGCAGCGCAAACACCGCCAGCAATCCAAAGTAGTGGGCCACGCGCGCGCGCCGTCCCGATTCCTTGTTCTTGTCGTAGAACGGAATCAGGATCCAGAGCACAAGGCCCAGTGTGAACAGCAGCATGCCCACAATTTCGCCCGCCTCGCCGGGCAGCACCGCGCCCAGCAACTTCAGCATTTCGAAGGGACTCATGAAGTACCACTCGGGATGAATGCCCATCGGCGCCGGCGCCAGCGCGTCATATTGTTTACCTAAGGCCCACGGAAATACCGAAGCCAGAAGCGCCAGGATATTGAGCGAAATGATCCACATCGCAATGTCCTTGCGCAGAAAGTTCGGCATGAAGGGCATGGATCTGCGCTCCGCAGCCGGTTTGGCCTCTTCGCTCTCAGGCACGGCATTGCCGTAGCGCTGCACCAGCCAAAGATGAAACCCAAGCAGCGGAATGAACAATGCCGGGAGCACCACTACGTGCAGCGCAAAGAATCGCTGCACGGTAAATTCCGTTACGTCCGGGCCGCCGCGCAGCATGTTGGCGATTGCCGGACCGATCCACGGAATCGCCACCGGGATCTGCAAGCCGACCTTGGTGGCGAAGTAACTCAACTCATCCATGGGCAGCAGGTAGCCGGAGAAGCCGAAGCACGCCGCCAGCCCCAGCAGCACCATCCCCGAAAGCCAGCCCAACTCGCGCGGCTGGCGGTAGGCTTTCATAAAAAACACCGAGAACATGTGGACGAGGATGGCGAACAGCATCAGGTTGGCCGCCCACGCATGCGCCGAGCGGATCAGCCAGCCGAAGTTCATCACAAACGTGATCTGCCTGACCGATTCATATGCTTCCACGCCCGGCCGGTAATACACCAGCAGCAACACGCCTGTGAAGCACTGCAGCATGAACAGGAACAGTGTGATGCCGCCCCAGTAGTACCAGAAGGATTGCGCATGGACAGGGACGGTCTTCTTGCGCGCAAAAGCGGCCAGCTCCGAAAGACCCAGCCGCTCATCCATCCAGTCGTAAACACTGCTCGCGATCATTTTTGTCGTCATGCTTCTCGTCCTTTATGCAAATGACCCGTCTGCCGTCCACGGCCCACGGTTACCTCACCGGCAAAGCCATCCGCCGTCCACCACCAGCACGTGGCCCTGCACGTAATTGCTCGCCTCGGAGGCCAGAAACACCGCCGTGCCTGCCAAATCCGAAGGCAGGCCCCAGCGTCCCATGGGAATCCTGCTCAGGATCGCCGCCGAACGCGCCGCATCGGCGCGCAACGCCGTCGTGTTGTCCGTCGCCATGTAGCCGGGAGCGATGGCATTCACGTTGATGCCTTTGTCGGCCCACTCATTGGCCAGCGCCTTGGTCAACTGCGCCACGCCGCCTTTGGCCGCAGCATAACCGGGCACCGTAATTCCGCCCTGAAACGACAGTAGCGAAGCGGTGTTGATGATCTTGCCGTGCCCCTGTGCCAGCATCAGGCGGCCAGCATATTGGCTCAGGAACCACACCGAGTTCAAATTCGTATCGATCACCGTGTTCCAGAATTCCGCCGAGTGCTCCGCCGCCGGCGCGCGCCGGATGGTTCCCGCGTTGTTCACCAGGATGTCGATCGAGCCGAACTCCTTCACCGTGTCGTCCACCAGCATCTTGCGAATCGCTTCATCGCACACGTCGCCCGACCGCGTGATGTAGCGTACGCCCGTCTTCTTCACTTCCTCGACGGTCGAATCCAGAACCTTGTCATAGTTGTGCAGCGTTACGTTGGCGCCTGCCTGGGCAAAGGCGATCGCCATGCCGGCTCCCAGGCCCTGCCCGGACCCGGTGACGAGCGCGTTCTTGCCCTTGAGGCTGAAGAGATCGAGGATTCCCATGAATTTTGCTCCTGATTCGCGAAAACTGAGTCGCGAGAATTTGGACGCCGAAATGTTCGCATCCATTATCCTCGCGATACCTCAACCCCCGTGTCATTGACGGCGACCTTGAAAAGCTTGAGCGGCTTGGGCGGCGGCCCGCTCACGTTGGCGCCGGTGTAGGCGTTGTACACGCCGCCGTGGCACGCGCAGTGAATGCGGTCCATCTGCGGCTCATACTGCACCGTGCAGCCCAGGTGCGTGCAAACGGCGGTCAAGGCCACCCAGCTGTTGTCTGTATGGTGAATCAGCATGGCGGGCGATGTGCCGAACTTGAACATCAGCACCGATCCCGCCGGCAGCTTTTCGGCATCCTTCAGCGTCACCTCGGTCACGGCCGCGGCGCTCAGCGCCATCTCGCTGGGGCTTGCCAGGTAACGGTACACGGGATAGGCCAGCGCAGCAGCATAGCCGATGCCCGCCACGCTCGCGGCGGCAAGAAAGAAGCGGCGCGTTCTGGTATCGCCGTTCTCCACGTGCTCTGGAACGATATTCGGTGAAATCGCAGTCTCACTCATCGCAGCCTCTTCGCGGTTACGCCGCGCCCTCCATGGTCTTCTGCGCGCGCGCCACAACGGACACGAGCCAGCCAATCACGCCCAGTCCGGCCACAAAGAGCAGCAGGAACAATCCCACCACGCCCCAGTTGGTCGCGACAGCCCGGTCCCAAACGTCGTAGCCTTTCGACAAAAGCGTGACGTCGCGCACGCCATCGCGATACACCGTCAGCATGATCTCGACCAGCACGCCGGCGAGAACCGCGGTCCAACTCAGCCAGCCGGCTGTGATCTTGCCGAATCCAGCGATCGCTCCCACCAGCACGGCCACCACCACCAAGGCGATCCAGCCGTATCCGGCAAAGCCGGCAAACCTGTATGCCGGATAAATTGCGCGACCCGCAAGTCCCGCCTTCACCGCATCGGGCTGCACGCTCGCCGCCCACAGTCCTGCGGCCAGATAGACCATCCCAAAGCCGGCCGCCACCTTGCCGCCCAGCCCGGCGACAAATGTCTTTTCTTCCGCGGTAAACGTGCTGCGCCCCGCCAGATACACAAGCCACAGTCCACCGATGAACAGCCCGCCCGCCATCATCAGCAGCCAGCGCGGCGTCAGCGTGGGATCGCCCGTTGGCGGGAACGCGCCTATGGCCGACGCGGCGTACATTCCGTGCCACGCTTCGGGCCGCAGCATCAGCGTCATATTGGTCGAAAGCGTCCGCGCCACGCCGCCCGCCAGCAGCCATGCAATCAGCCCCACCCACCAGGCCGATTTGCCCTGGTCGAGCCGCGCTGTGAACTTGTAGAGCAGCCAGTAGACCAGGATCAGCGTGGGGATGAGGGCGATCCAGTACACGCCGATCAGCACGCTGCTGGTGTAGAGCGCGCGCCCGTACAGCACCTGCGCAAACAACAACGGCGGCACGCCCAGGTTGATCACGTACGTCATCACGATGGTGAGCCGCCGCGCCAAAGCCCTGGCCGTCGTGTGCGCATGCGCCGACGAGCGGAACAGGCTCAGCAGAATCGCCAGCAGCAGCCCGCCCAGCAGCATTTCCACAGCCACAAAATGCAGCGACAGCGTGACCACGTGCAGCAGCTTCATCAGCCACACGGGCGCCGGCAAAGGAATGGGATCCACTGCGGGATAAGGATTCATGACGATCTAAAGGTTCCTTTCGGTCTGCAACTGCCGCGGAAAACCGTACCGCCGGTCTCCTGACCGGGGCCCCCGCGGACAGGTCTTCGTCCGTGGGGTGGCTGACCGGCTGTACTGAGGGCCTTCAGGCCCTCAGAGACCTCGCTAGGTCTCAAACTCCGCGCAGTCTCGCATTTGTGGGAAATGCAGGGTGAAAAGGCGGCAGAGCAAGCGCGGTACATTTTGGACTCTTTTACTCCAATTTTGAATGGAACGAAGCAAAGCTATCGCCCGTGGCGACCCGAGGTCTGTGATCGATAACACATCAGCTTGTGACAAATTCAATTACGCTCCCCGATGTCAGCAGGGATCGCACCCAAGCCCAAAAGCACGGCCGTCCGTCCCGCACGACGCGGCGTGGGCGCGCGAAATACCATGTTGAGCAGGACCACGCAATGAGGAAACCCAATTCGTCTATGCAACTGACTCGTGCCGCCGATTATGGCGTGCGCGTGATGATTCAACTCACCGCCCTCAAAAATAACGGGCGGGTTTCGCTCCCCGATCTGGCTCGCGCCACGGGTGCGCCGGAGAGCTTTCTTTCGAAAGTCCTGCAATCGTTAGCGCGTGCCGGGCTCATCTCCTCGCGCCGCGGCCAGCAGGGCGGTTTCCACATTACGCCGCGCGGCGCTGCGGCATCTATGCGCGAGGTCATCGAGGCCATCGACGGCGTCATCTGCCTCAATGTCTGTCTCATCCCCGGCCGGTCCTGCTCGCGCAAGGCGCGATGTCCCGCGCACCCGGTCTGGATTGAGGCGCAGCAGGCCATGATGGAAGTTCTTGCCCGCGCCAGCATCGCTTCGCTGGCCGCGCCGGCCGGCTCCCATGCCGCGCAGGTTCGGGCAAGCATCGCCGCGCGCTAACCGCCCGCATGCGCGCTCTATTTGCCTTTCTCCGCCCGCGGTGTTTCAATGGAATTATTGAAACAGGGGTGCTCCGCAAGATTGCGGGGCTGAGAAATACCCTCGAACCCGATCCGGATAATACCGGCGTGGGAAGCTTTCTTGAGCCGAGCAGCAGTTCTTCCTTCCATCGCAGCTCATGCTCCTTTGTTTCAGGCAAATCGAAGCAAAGGAAACTCATGTCCCTCGCTGCTGTCATCGCTCGTGATCGCCAAACCCTCCTCCGCAACTTCCTCACCTCATCCGCCGGGGCCTTTTTGTTGTCTCTCTGCCTTGCCGCGACCCTGACCGCCCCATTGCCCGCGCAAACCGCCCAGCAAAACCCCGCTCCAGCGCAGCCATCCAAGCAGAGTTCCGCGCCCGCGCAGCAAAAACCCGCCCCCGTCACCACCACCGTCGTGGTGCACGGCCAAATCGAAGACAACTACCTTCCCGAATCCATCGTGGTCGGAACTCTGGACGGAGCGCCGCTCCGCGAGACGCCGCTTTCGGCCACCGTCGTCACCCGCGACCTGCTCAACGACCAGGTCTCGCGACTCCTTTCCGATGTGGTCAGGAACGATGCCTCGGTCGGCAACGATTATGTGCCTGTGGGCTACTACGGCGACTACCAGATTCGCGGTTTTCCGCTCGATCTCGCCACCGGGCTTGAAATCAACGGCATGACCATTGCCGGCGAGCAGGATGTGCCGCTCGAAAACAAGGAGCAGGTCGAGTTCCTTAAGGGCATCGCCGCGGTCGAAAGCGGTGTGGCCTCCGCGGGTGGCCTCATCGATTTCGTCACCAAGCGCCCGGCGAACATCAAGGCCGTCGATCTGGCCACCGATCATCGCGGCTCAGTGATGGGAGCCGTCGATCTCGGTCATCTCTTTGGCGGCCGCAAGCAGGTAGGCGCGCGCGTGAATCTTGCTGGGGAGCGCATTGTTCCCTACATGAACGACACCAACGGCTGGCGCGCCGTGGGCGCGGGCGCGGCCGACTGGAAGATCGATCCAGCCACTACGCTCAAGGGCGACTTCGAGTACCAGCACAAAACCGAGCGCGACGGCAGCGGCTATCAACTCCTCGGCGGCACAATGCTGCCCGACATCAATCGCATTTATCGCTCCACCATGCTCGGCGATCAGCCCTGGGGTCCGCCAGACACCTACGACACCTTCAACACCGGCGCGCGCCTCGAACACACCTTCTCGCCGTCGTGGACCGCCTTCGCCGCCGCCGGCTATAGCCACTCGCTCATTCAGGACAACGTGATCTACGCTTACGGCTGCTACTACGAGACCGAGTGCAACACCGGTTCGTCTCCCTATCCATTCTTCTTTGCCCCCGACGGTACCTACGACATCTACGACTATCGCGATCCAGGCGAGCTGCGCATCGATGCCGAGGCGGAAGCCATGATTACCGGCCACGTTCACACTGGCGCGGTCACGCAAGACATCGCCGCAGGCGGCGAGGTTTTCCTCCGTAGCGTGCAGCAGCCCGGCTTCTACACCGTGCAAAGCCCTTACGATCCCAGCGGCGTGGTGCAGGACGGCGCGGTCTACACCTACGTCGGCTCCGACAATATCTACCAGCCCATCACGCAACTTCCAGCACCGGGAGCCGCCAACTCACTCGAAAATCCACTCGAATCCGCGGGCCCTCGCCGTCTTTGGGAAGACAGCCATCAATCTTCCGCCGTGATTCAGGACCGTGTGCATCTTCCCGGCCGCGTTCAGCTGATCGCAGCGACACGTTACGACTCTCTGCATGACCACAACTACTCGCCGTACGCTTCGTGCACCAATTCAATCGACCTCAATCCTGCTACAGCGCCCCCTCCCCAACTCAACCCATGCGCGCCAAATCTTAAGGACAAACCCGTCTGGCTACCGCAATTCGCCGTCACCTGGAGCCCGATCCAGAACCTCACCTTCTACTCGAATTACGGCGTGATGTTGTCTCTCGGTCCGCAAAGCCCCTTCTGGACCGACAACGGCAGCCAGTTTCTCGAGCCCTTTTTCACGCGCCAAGCCGAGGTGGGCGCGAAATACGAACCCAGCGGACGCATTCTCCTCACCACCGCGTTCTTCCACATGCGCGCGCCGTTCTTTTATCCGGAAAGCGATGGGGCGGGCGGCTTTATCTTCGTCTCGCAGGGCCGCGAAACCCACAACGGTGTCGAGTTCAACGCCGAGGGCAAAGCCGCCAACTGGCTGCGCCTCAACGGCTCTGTCGCCGCCATGAACGCCACTTCGACCGATACCGGTACGCCTTCGTTCGACAACAAACAGGTGATCAACGTGCCGCACGTGCAGGCGAACCTCTTTGCCGATCTCACGGTGCCTCGCGTGCGCGGCCTGCACTTTATGCCCGGCTGCAACTTCGCATCCCGCAAGGAAGCCCTGCGCGACGACACCGTAAGCGTGCCCAGCTACAATCTCTTCAACTTGGGTGCGCGCTATACGCCCGGCGGCGAACAGGGCCACGTCACCTTCCGCATCTACGCCGATAACATCGCCAACAAGCGCTACTGGTCCGATACCGGCGCAAGTTACGGCGATACTTTTGTCTGGGAGGGCGCTCCCGCAACGGTACGGCTTTCCGCCCACTACACTTTCTAGGACCTCGCATAGCGGGCGTAAGATCGTCGGAAAGCAGTTCGCAGCTATGACCCCAACCGCAACAGCCCACGGCATGGACGGCACGCTGGTCCCTCCCGACTGGCCTCCGCTCACCCTGGACGAAGTGCGCGTGCTGCTCGGCCAATTTCCCGCGTTGGGGCGGCCAGAGCGCATTCTCACCGTGAGCCCGCGCCCGTTTTCCGCGGCCGGCGTTTTCGCCACGCCGAGCGGTCCTGTCTTCATCAAGCGCCATCACCAATTCGTGCGCGATCGCGAAGGCCTGCTCGAGGAGCACCGCTTTCTCGCGCATCTGCTCGCCCACGGCGCGCCCGTTCCGCGCGTTTTTGCCTCCGCCGCGGGCGAAACCGCGATCGAACTCGGCGACTCAATCTACGAGGTGCACGAAATTCCAGAGGGCGTCGATCTCTACGAAGAAGCCATCTCCTGGACGCCGTTTCGCACCGTGGCCCACGCGCATTCCGCAGGGCAGGCGCTCGCGCGTCTTCATCTGGCTGCGCGCGATTTCGCCGCCCCGCCTCGCAAACCGCGCCCGCTGGTTGCGAGTTTTACCATCTTCGCCGCGCAGGATCCCATCGTGGCCATGGCGCGTTATCTTGCTGCGCGCCTGTCGCTGGCTCGCCATGCGGCAGTTCGCGTTTGCGCCGCGCAGGCCATAGACCTGCTCACGCCCTTTCACGCCGAGCTTGCGCCGCTGCTTCCCGCGCTTGGCTCCCTTTGGACCCACAACGACCTGCACGCCTCCAATCTTTTCTGGGGCGATCGCTCTACTGACGCGCGCGCCACGGCCATCATCGACTTCGGTCTTGCCGACCGCACCAACGCCGTGCACGACCTGGCCCACGCCATCGAGCGCAACATTGTCGAATGGCTGGCCCTGGTCAACGATCCCGCGCACCCTGACGATGTGCCCATCCATTTCGACCATCTTGAAGCGCTTCTCGATGGCTACGAATCCATCCGGCCTCTTTCATTGGAAGAAGCCGCCGCGCTTGCGCCCATGACCGCCGTCTGCCACGCCGAGTTCGCGCTCTCTGAGGCCGACTATTTCCTCGGTGTGCTGCACTCCGAAGAAAAAGCCGTCGCCGCCTACGATGGCTGGCTCGTCGGTCACGCGCAATGGTTCCTGGCCGACACGGGCGACAAGCTGCTCGACGCCCTGCGCCGCCGCGCCAAAGCGCGCAACTCGCGCAGAGGGCCTCTCCAATGATCTGGGCGCACCTCGCTGCATGGCTCACCGCGCATGGCCTCGAACTCGCGGGAGCCGTCACCGCCATCCTCGGCATCTGGCTGACCACCAAACGCCTGCTCATCTGTTGGCCGATTACCCTGCTCGCCGACTTTCTGTACCTCGTGGTGTTCTTTCAGTCGGGGTTCTTCTCCGATGCGCTGCTGCAGGTCTTCTTCATCGTCTTCACGATCTATGGCTGGTGGCACTGGTGGCGCGGCGTACGCGCCGAGGGCGAAGTGCGCGTGGAGCCGCTCGGCTTGCGGGCCTGCATTGTGGCCCTTGTTACAGGCGCTCTCGGCAGTTTGCTTCTGGGGCCTGTGATGATCTGGCTAGGCGGCATACTGCACAAGACCGTGGCATTGCCACACCTCGATGCCACGCTCGCCAGTTACTCGCTCGTCGCCAGTTGGTGGGGAGCGCGCAAAAACATCGCCAACTGGTGGCTCTGGATTGTGGTGGATCTTGTCTACATCGGCGAGTACATTTACAAAGATCTCTGGCTCACGGCGCTGCTCTATGCGGGTCTCGTGGGTCTCGCCGTTCTCGGCTTGCGCGACTGGCGTCGCGCCGCGGCTTCCGATCAGATCGCGGCTTGAACTATATTTTGCAGCGGCTCGCCCTTCATGTAGCGGCGCAACTCATCGGCTGCCGTGCGTAGTGCGCGCGGTGCAAACTGCGGCGACGATCCGGCGATGTGCGGCGTGATGAGTAAGTTGGGACAGCTCCACAGTGGATGTCTCACCGGCAGCGGCTCGGGATCCGTCACGTCAAGCGCGGCGCGAATCCGCCCTGAAGTTAGCGCCTCCACCAGCGCATCCGTATCCACGATCGGCCCGCGCGCGGCATTCACCAGCAGTGTCCCTTGCCGCATCAAGGCAAGCTGGCTCCGGCCGATCAGTCCCTTGGTCTCCGCGGTCGAGGGAAGGATCAGCACCACCACCTCGGCCTGCCGCAGCAACTGTTCCAACTCGCTCACGGCGTGTACCTCGGGCGTGGTGCGTGCGCTGCGCGCCACGCGCAACATCTTTACGTCGAACGGCGTGAGCATGCGCTCGATCTCTTTGCCGATCGCTCCGTACCCCACCAGCAGCACCGTCTTTCCCGTCAACTCCTCCAGCATCACCTCGGGATGGAACGGCCGCGTGTCGCCGGTAATCTTCGCGTAGTGCGCGCTGGCCTCGAAGCGGCGCTTCCATATTCCCGACTTCTGAATATCGATATACAGGGGAAAATACTTCAGCATCGCCAGAATGGCTGCCAGCGTCCATTCGGCCGTGGAAATGTTGTGCGCTCCGTGCGCATTGCAGATCGTGACGTTCGGGCCCACCGTCCCCGGAATCCACTCCGTCCCCGCCATCATTGAGACCACCAGCTCCACGCCGTGCAAATGCGGCCAGGTGCGCATGGCCCGCGTGGCATAAGGATCGGGAATCCATACATCGATCTCGACGTCGTGGTCCATTTTGTCCGACACGGGGATGAGTTCGATTCCCTCGGGGAAATCGCGCAGCAAATCCGCTGAGATAGAGGATGGGTATCCGACGCGTAGCATGGGGTTCGTGAGCCCGACCGGCCGCGGGCTCCTCATTAGTATGCTACGGCAAGCAGTCCGGCCTATTGGAGCGGCAACAAGATACTGCATTCGTGCCCCATCCTTTTCCGCGTTCTTTGCGGAAAAGGGTGGAAGAGACGCTTCGCCCTCCGCATTTCCGCCCTATAAGTGTGAGAAAATTCAACCGCGGACGGTCCTTATGCGCCTGAGAACCAAAAAGACCTGGTCGCAACACCAACTCGCCGTCAAGCTGCGTCTCGAAGGCGGTGGCGAGCAGGGAATTCTCACCTTCGAACGGCGTCGTTTGCTCATTCACGCCGCCAAAACCGCGCTTGCCGCGGCTCTTTGCTGGTGGCTGGCGTTGCGTTTCGGCCTCCACGACGGCTATTGGGGCTCCATCAGCGCCATCATCGTGATGCAATCGAATGTCGGTGCCACCGTTACCGCTTCGCGCGACCGTCTTCTCGGCACCTTCATCGGCGCCCTCTTCGGTTTTGCGTTTTCTCTCTTTGGTGCGCCTCCCTGGAATTACATCCTCGCGGTTCTTCTCGCCGTCGTCGTCAGCGGCCTGCTGGGCATGCGCGACAGCGCACGGCTGGCATGCGTCACCATCACCATCATCATGCTGGTTCCTAGTTCGGCTGCGCGCTGGAGCCTTGCGCTCGATCGCGTCCTTGAAGTGTTGTTCGGCATTGTCATGGCGCTCGCGGTCACCACGCTCATTCTTCCCGATCGCGCGCGCCTGTGGCTGCGCGACGGCCTGGCTCAGGAGTATCTGATGCTCGGCGCGTTCTTCGCAGCCGTTCTCACCGGCTTTCGCAGCGCGCCCTCACAAAACCTGCCCGCGTTGCGTGAAGATCTGCAGAACCTGCTGCGGGGCAACAATCAGCTCCTCGATGCCGCGCGCAACGAGCCCGGCGGCCCGGGTTGGCGCGAAGGCCTGAGCCTGCTCACGCAGTTCGGCCGGTCGCTCCTGGACGCGCTTCTGGCCCTCGAGTTCGCCGTCAAAGACAGTCACGAAGATCGCTTCGCGCAACAATTGGAGCCGGTGCTCACGCATCTGGCCGACGACATTCACTCCGGCTTCAACTACATCGCCGGCTGCATTCACCGCTGGCGCTTCGGCAAGCCCGCCGATGGCATCAACCTCGAACAGGACATCGCCGATCTCGAAGCGCGCATGGACACGGTGCGTCACACCGGCATCGGCTTCTCGCAAGCTGAAATCATGCGCGCCTACGCGGTGCAATTGCACCTCAAGCAAATTGCGCGCCTGCTGCGCGCAACCCGCATCGAAACCAGCCGCGCCGTTGGCCAGGCAAGCAAAGAGATCGAGTCGACCTAAATACAGATCGGTCATCCTGTAAATACAGATCTGTCGTCCTGAGCGAGGTCGCCACGGCGACCGAGTCGAAGGACCTGCGGTTGCTTTACCTGGGATGTAAGAACCATCAGTGGAATTGAACGAGCTGACTTGCCGACCCGCCGACTTGCTAACTCGCCGCCTTCGTTACACTCTGAGCAATTCCGTGTACACCGCCATGCCCACCACGGCGTCTGCGCCCAGCGCATCCAGCGCATCCACTTCCTGCTGGCTGCGAATGCCGCCGGCCACGATGAGCTGCTTCTTCGTCAGCTCGCGCAGCCGAGCCGCCACATCGGCGGGAAAACCGCGCATGGTTCCTTCCGTGTCCACGTGCGTGTAGAGGAACGCGGCCACATACGGCTCGAGCTGCGGAATCGCATCGTCGGCCGTCAGCTCCACTTGCGCCTTCCATCCCTTCACGGCAATGCGTCCGTTCTTGGTGTCGATCCCGGCCACCACGCGCTCCGCTCCCACGCTCGCCGCCAGCTTCGCCGCAAACTCCGTGTTCACCGTGCCCTCCATCGAGAAGAGCGCCGACCCGACGATCACGCGTTTCGCGCCCGCCTCCAGCACCTGCCGCGCCCGCTCGACCGTATGAATGCCGCCGCCCGCCTGCACCGGCAGCCGCTTGGCAATCTGCTCCACCAGTGCGGAGTTCTCGCCCTGCCGCATCGCTGCATCAAGATCGATGAGCTGTACAAGGGGGAAGCGCGAGAAGCGCTCGATCCAGTATTCAAAATCGTCAAACGCCAGGCGCAGCTTCTCGCCCTGCACCAGTTGCACGATGCGCCCGCCCAGCAAATCAATCGAAGGAATCAGCATGGCAGCCTCACCGGTACGCCCAACTGCGCCAGCTCTACTTTGAGCGAACGCGATGTGGAGACGCCAAAATGGAAAATGCTCGCCGCCAGAGCCGCATGTGCCTTGCCGCGCGAGAAGACGTCGGCAAAATGCGCCACCGTTCCCGCGCCGCCCGAGGCAATCACGGGAATGCCCACGGCCTCGCTCACCGCCGCGGTCAGCTCGCAATCAAATCCGGCGCGCGTTCCATCCGCATCCATCGAAGTCAGCAGAATCTCGCCCGCGCCGCGTTCTTCAGCCTCGCGCGCCCACTCCACCACACGCCGTCCCGCCGGTTTGCGCCCGCCATGCACAAACACCTGCGCCTCACGGACCGGGTCGGCAGCCTCAGGATCGCGCCGCGCGTCAATCGCCACCACCACCGCCTGCGCGCCAAAGCTGCTGCCGATCGCGCTGATCAAATCCGGGTCGGCCAGCGCGGCGGAGTTGATGCTCACCTTGTCCGCGCCCGCTTCGAATACCTGTTCCGCGTCGCGCGCCGACTTGATGCCTCCGCCCACGCAAAACGGCACAAACAACTCGCGCGCCGTGCGCCGCACCGTATCCAGCAACGTCTGCCGGCCTTCGTGGGTCGCCGTAATGTCGAGCAGCACAATCTCATCCGCGCCCTCGCGCGCGTGCCGCGCCGCCTGCGTCGCCGGGTCGCCCGCGTCGATCAGATCGACAAACTGCACGCCCTTCACCACGCGTCCCGCGTGCACATCGAGACAGGCAATAATGCGCTTGGTCAGCATGGATTTCCTTTCGCGTCCCACGCGAGAAAATTCCGCAAAATCTTCAGCCCCGTCTCGCCCGATTTCTCCGGGTGAAACTGCACGCCCATCACGTTTGCGCTCTCGACGGCCGCCGCGAACGGTTCAATATACTGCGTCACCGCGGCTGTCTCCGCCGTAACCGGCCCCTTGTAAGAATGCGTGAAGTACACAAACTCGCCCGGCTCGACACCAGAGAGCAAACGCGATCCCTCACGCACTTCAAGTGAATTCCAACCCACGTGCGGAACTTTCTCCGTGCTTTCGGCGAAGCGCGAACAAGACACCGAGAATGCCCCGAGCCCCGGCTGCTGCGGCGCCTCGGTCGATCCCGCGTAGAGCCACTGCATCCCCACGCAAATCCCCAAAAACGGCACGCCGCGAGCAATCGCCGCACGGATCGCGCCCGTCAGCCCCGTCGCATCCAGCCGTTCCGTCGCCGCAAAGTGCCCCACTCCCGGCAGAACGATGCGCTCCGCCGACTCGACCAGCGACAAATCGCCATCCGTCACTTGAGGCTCCGCGCCCAAATGCCGCAACGTCTTCAGCACCGACGTCAGATTGCCGGCCTTGTAGTCGATCACCGTCACGCGCATCAGCGCAAATCTCCTTCTACGCAAACCACAAACTCAGGGTGCCCCGGTCCCGATTTTGGGGCCGAGGAAAGCACGAACCTCAACCGGCCTACAACAGCCCTTTCGTCGACGGCAGCATCTCGCCCAACTGCTTATCTCGCGAACACGCCACGCGCAGCGCCCGCGCAAACGCCTTGAAAATGGCCTCAATCTTGTGATGGTTCGACCGACCGTACATGGTCTTCACATGCACGTTGGCCCGCGCCCCGCGCGCAAATCCCTCGAAGAAATCCGTCACCAGCTCGGTCTGCAAATCGCCCACCAGCCGCGTGCGTACCTTGGTATCCACCGCGAAGGCCGCGCGTCCGCTCAGGTCGACAGCGGCAATCGCCAGCGTCTCATCCATCGGCATCACAAAGTAGCCGGCGCGCAGAATGCCGCGTTTGTCGCCCAGCGCCCTATTGAATGCCTCGCCCAGCGCGATCCCCACGTCTTCCACCGTGTGATGCTGATCCACATCCAGATCCCCGTCGCACGTGAGCGTCAGATCGAAGGCGCCATGCCGCGTAAACAGCTCCAGCATGTGATCGAAAAAGCGAATACCGGTGGAGATTTTGTACCGGCCTCTGCCTTCAATCGTCAGCTCCAGCTCGATGCGCGTCTCCGTGGTGTTGCGCACAATCGTTGCTGTGCGCACGCCTGCGCGTCCTGCACTTTTCCCGCTCTTTTTCGTTGTCATCACGTCTCGCCTCCGCTTCGCAGTGCGGCCATTGCATCATTCAGGGCCGTAACGGCCTGCCTCATCTGTTCGCGCGTACCAATCGTGATGCGTACGCGCCCGTCGCAGCCTGGATCGCTCGAGCGGTCGCGCACCAGCACACCGGCGGCGCGCATCAAGTGCACAAACTCGGCGTGCCGCGCGCCGATTTCCACCAAAATAAAATTCGCACGGCTCGGCCAGCGGCGCACCGCAGCCGCATCGAGCGCAGCCTCAAACTCCGTGCGCGCGGCCAGCACTTCGCCCACATACCAGTCGAGATACGCGGTGTCTTCCAGCGCCGCCTGCAAACAAACCAGCGCCAGCGAGTTCACGCTGTAGGGCGAAAGCACGCGCCGCACCCATCGCATCAATTCCACCGGACCGGCCAGCAATCCCAGGCGCAACCCGGCAAGTCCATATGCCTTCGAGAACGTGCGCGCGACAATGAGATTCGGCACGGTACCCACCAAATCCATCACGCTCTCGCCGTGGAAATGAAAATACGCTTCATCCACCAGCACCACAGCGTGCGGCGCGCGCCTCGCCAACTCCAGGATCTCCTCGCGCGTAGCCGCCGAGCCCGAAGGACTGTTGGGATTGGCAATCGCAATCACTTTCGTCCGCGGAGTAATCGCCTTGAGCAACCGCTCAAAAGGAAACTGCAAATCGTCCGCGGCCTCGACTGCAACAACGCGCGCATCGGTAGCGGAAGCGTACACCTCGTACATGGTGTACGTGGGCACGGGCAGCAACAGCGCGTCGTCCGCTTCGAGAAAGGTCTCGAAGAGCACGTGAATCGCCTCATCCACGCCGTTGGTCAGCGCCACCTGTTCCGCTTTCAGGCCCAGGTGCGCAGCCACCATCGCCTCCACCGGTTCGCGCTCGGGATAGCGCGTGAGCGCGCCCATGGAAACCGCCGCCAGCGCTTCTTTGACCTTTGGTGAACAGGCCAGCGTGTTCTCGTTGAAGTCCAGCCGCAAGTTGTCGCGGCAGCCCAGTGGCGGGTGATACTCCTTCATCGCCTGCACCCGCACACGCGGGGCCGGAGAAGTAGTTGTCTGTGAATCAGCCACGAGTCCTCCCTTTGCGAGCGGATTTTACGTCCAGCCTCACGCGAATTGCCTCCACATGGCCGGTCAATCCTTCGGCCTCGGCCAACAGCGCAGCCTTCGGCCCCAGTGCGCGCACGCCTTCTGCCGTGTACTCCTGCACCGTAATCAGTTTCACAAAATCGTTCACGCTCAACCCGCCGCGCACCCGCGCCATGCCACCCGTGGGCAGCGTGTGATTCGGCCCGGAGATGTAATCGCCCATGGGTTGCGCCGACCAGCGGCCCACAAACACCGATCCGGCATTCTCCACCCACTTGAGATCGCTCGCTGCGTCCACCGTCAAGTGCTCGGCCGCAAGCCGATTCGTGATCGCGCGCGCCTCTCGAACCGAGCCCGCCACAATCACCAGGCCATTCCGCTTGAGCGCCTCGCGGGCCACGGGATTCTCGCGGCTGCGTAATTCTGCTTCTGCAATGACCGCCCGCGCCAGATCTTCGCGCGTCGTCACAAAAATGGCCAGTGCCTCCGGATCGTGCTCCGCCTGCGCCACCAGGTCGCTCGCAATGTCCGCGGCGCGGCCACCTTCGCTCGTGACCACGATCTCCGTTGGCCCGGCCAGCATATCGATCGCGCAGTCAAATGCCACCAGCCGCTTGGCCGCAGTCACGTACAAATTCCCCGGTCCCACAATCTTGTCCACGCGCGGCAACGTCGCCGTTCCGTAGGCCAGTGCCGCCACGGCATGAGCGCCGCCCAGCCGGTAGAACTCAGTGACGCCGAGCAAGTGCGCCGCTGCCAACGTCTCCGGCGCCGGCTTGGGCGAAACTACGACGATGCGCTTGACCCTCGCCACCTGCGCGGGAATCGCCGTCATCAACAGTGTTGAAGGTAACGGATGCCGACCGCTGGGAACGTAGCAGCCGACCGAACCGAGCGGGCGAACAAGCTGGCCGGTCTTGAGGCCCCGCACCGGCGTACTGTTCCACGACTTCGGCATCTGCCGTTTCGCGAATCCGCGAATCTGCGCCGCCGCCGTGCGCAACGCATCGCGCAAAGCAGGATCGAGCGCCTTCCACGCCGCGGCCATCTCTTCCGGCGTCACGCGCAGCGCGGCGATATTCATTCTGTCGGGCCCGCTCAGCCCGTCAAACTCCGCCGCATAGCCGAGCAGCGCGCGATCCCCGCGCTTGCGCACGTTGGCCACAATCCGCTTCACTGCGGGCAGCACGGCATCCAGCGCCGCGCCACCGCGCCGTTCGAGAGCCGCCAGCGTCGCTGCCGTGGCTTGCGCTCCTCGTCCTTTCGTCCGGATCAGCTTCATCATTCGTCTCGCACAGGGGCTAAGGCCCTTCTTTCATTTTTTCTCGGCATTTCGGCACGACTCAAGCCGTGCCCTTTCACGAACCCATTTCTTGAAGCAAGAGCTGCCGGCCGTCAACCTACAGCACCACTTTGTTCAGCGGATACTCCACAATGCCGGCTCCGCCCGCCGCCTTCAACCGCGGAATCACGTCGCGCGCTACGCGCTCTTCGACGATGGTGTTCACGGCCACCCACTCGGAGTCGCGCAACTCGGAAACCGTGGGCGAGTTCAAGGCCGGCAGCACGGCCAGCACCGCGTCGAGATTGGCGCGCTTCACGTTCAGCATCAGCCCCACCTGCGCCTGCGCATCGATGGCGCCCCGCAGCATGGTCGCAAGCTGGTCGATCTTCTGCCGCTTCCACCCGTCGGCCAGCGCGGCCTTGCTCGCGATCAGGTGCGTCTCGCTCTCCATCACCGTGTCGATAATCTTCAGGTGGTTGGCCTTCAGCGAGCTGCCCGTCTCCGTCACTTCCACAATGGCGTCGGCCAGCATCGGCGGCTTCACTTCGGTCGCGCCCCAGCTGAACTCCACCTTCACGTTCACGCCCTTCGCGGCAAAGTAGCGCTTGCTGGTTTCCACCAGTTCGGTCGCAATAATCTTGCCTTCCAGGTCCTCGGCTTTCTCGTAGCCGCTTGCCTCCGGAACCGCCAGCACCCAGCGCACCTTGCGCCGGCTCTGCTTGGCATAAGTCAGCGTGGTCACGCTCACCGGTTCCAGTCCGCTCTCCACCACCCAGTCAATGCCCGTCAGTCCCGCGTCCAGCACGCCGTGATCCACGTAGCGCGCCATCTCCTGCGCGCGAATCAGCATGCACTCAATCTCGGTGTCGTCGATAGACGGAAAATAGGAGCGGCCGTCGGCATAAATGTTCCATCCCGCGCGCTTGAACAGCGCAATGGTCGCGTCCTGCAAACTGCCTTTGGGAATTCCCAGTCTCAGCTTGTTAGCCACGGCTCACCTCCGCGCCAATCGTGATTGGTTTTGTAAAGCAGCTCACCGTGCCCTCGTGGCACACCAGGCCGTCGCCCTCCACCTCTACGCGAAACAGCAGCGCATCGTTGTCGCAGTCGGTCGCGGCTGAAATCACGCGCAGCCGATTGCCGCTGGTCTCGCCCTTCATCCACAGCTTCTGGCGCGTGCGGCTCCAGAAGGTCACAAATCCAGTCTCCAGCGTCTTCTGATAGCTCGTCGCGTTCAGAAAACCCAGCATCAGCATCTCGCCGGTGCGCGCGTCCTGCACGATCCCCGGTACGAGGCCATCCATCTTTTCAAAATCGATTGTCGGTAGGTTGCTCATCTTCGTTTCTGTTTCCCTTCAGATTTCTGTTTGCACATGAAAAAGCCCGCCAGCGTCTTCGCCGGCGGGCTCGTGTACTTCCTTTTGATCTCTCTGGCCGTTTACTTCAGGCCATGGCAGTCCGCCGGCATGGATGTCCCATGATGATGGTGGTGGCTGTGATGGCGGAGGCTCTGCATCTGTTTCCAAATTACGGGAATCGCACCGTCGCTGTCAAATCATTGATTGCCCGCGGCCCCCAGGCAGGCGGAGAATGGTTGCGTGCAACTCGGCAAGCCATTCGCATTGCTCTTCGCCGCAATTCTGCTCCTGAGCCTCGCCGCGAGCGTGAGTTCTCCCAGCCTCGCGCAGTCCAGCGCATCGCAACGCGCGTCCAAATCCAAACCCGCTCCTCCGCCCGCAGCACGCATCGACATCAATCACGCCAGCGCGGCGGAGCTGCTCAAGATTCCCGGCATGACGCCCACCTGGGCCGGCCGCATCGTCCGCTTCCGCCCCTACCGCACCAAGCGGGACCTCCTCGATCATGGGGTACTTCCCGCCGATGTCTACGACCGCATCAAGGATTGGATTATCGCCCACCGCGCCGAGCAATAATCGCAGTCCCGCGGCCCCGCAGCCCCCGCCTTCTCACTCCTTTCATTCTCTTCACTATCTTCACTCCTTCACTCCCCGCCTTTCGATACACTGTTTCCTGACAGGAGGCGTACCCCATGCAAACCCGCATTCTCGGCACCACCATGCCGGTCCTCGAAGTCGAGCTCGATCCCAACGAGAGCGTGTTCTCTGAGAGCGGCGAGCTCTCGTGGATGACCGCGTCGATCCAGATGACCACGCACACGCAGATGGGCGGAGGCGGCGGTTTCTTCGGCGTCCTCAAGCGCGCGGCCGCCGGCGCCAGCATCTTCATGACCGAGTACCGCGCCATCCAGTATCCCGGCGCGGTTTCGTTCGCCACCAAAGTTCCCGGCCACATTGTGCCCGTCGAGCTCGGCCAGGGGCAGGAGTATCTGGTGCACCGTCACGGCTTTCTGTGCGCCACGCCGCAGGTCTCCATCACTTTGGGATTTCAGCAGTCGCTCGGTGCAGGCATCTTTGGCGGCGAGGGATTTCTGCTGCAGCGCATCGGCGGCGCGGGCACGGCGTGGCTCGAGCTATCGGGCGAACTCATCCAGAAAAATCTCGCGCCCGGCGAAGTGCTGCGCGTGCATCCCGGCCACGTAGGCGCGTTTCAGGCCTCGGTCGGCTTCCAGATCACCATGGTTCCCGGCCTCAAAAACATGGTCTTCGGCGGCGATGGGCTCTTTCTGGCAGAAATGGTCGGCCCCGGCGCAATCTGGCTGCAGACGCTGCCCATCTCGCGCCTCGCCCACCAGATCTTCGAGTATCTGCCGCCCAGCGATGCGCGTTCGCCGGCCTCGGCCGCTGTAGGCGGAGGCCTGCTGGGTGGAGTCGTCGGTTCGCTTCTGGGTGGGGGGCAGTAAAAACCAGTGGCGTTAGCAGTTAGCGGTGTTAGCGTGGTTACTGCCGACTAACGCCGCTAGCTCCGCTAACACCGCCATCTTGCAAGGATCGCCTGTATGAATCGACCCGCGCCAAGCTCCACGCAAAGTATTCGCGGCCAAATCGTCTTCACCTTCGCTCTTGCCTTCGCGGTCTACGTCGCGTGGCTGTTGCGCAGCGTGCTGGTCCTGCTCTACGTTTCCGCGCTCTTCGCGGTTGTGCTCGCGCCGGTGGTGCGCGCCACCTCCCGGCTGCGCTTTGGCCGGTGGCATCCATTCCACGGCGCCACGGCTATCTTTTTCCTTTTGCTCATCGTGGCCGCCGCCTTCACGGCCTTCGGCTTTCTTGCTCTCCCGCCCGTTATCCGCGATCTGCAGGCGCTCAATGGAGAAATGCCCACGCGTCTTCCCGCACTGGTGGCTTGGCTCAGGCAATTTCCCATCGTCGATCGCCTGAACTCCGCTGAAGTCATCAACTCGATTCAGGGCTCCCTCAGCAACGCCGTCGCCGGGTTGCTATTCTCGCTCACCAACTGGGCCGGAGCCATCGTCCAGGTCGCCGCCGGATTCGTGCTCACGCTTTATTTCATTCTCGAAGGCGAAGGCGCTTATCGCTGGTTTCTTTCGTTCCTTCCCGCGCAGCCGCGTCAACGCCTCGACAAAACTCTGCAACGCGCCGCCGCGCGCATGGAAAAGTGGCTCATCGGCCAGGCCAGCCTCATGCTCATCCTGGGAGTGGCCAGCACGATCCTCTATCTCGCACTCCATGTCCGCTACGCCTACGGCCTGGGCGTGCTCACCGGTCTGCTCAACATCATTCCCGTGTTGGGCGCGGCCGTATCCATCGTGCTCGCGATGTTGGTGGCGGCCATCGACTCCTGGGGCCGCGTGCTGGGCGTCGCCATCTTCTTTCTCATCTACATGCAGATAGAGAATTCCTGGCTCATTCCCCGCATCATGAAGAACCGCGTTCAACTGCCCGCGCTCGCCATCTTCGTCGCGTTGCTGCTCGGTTCCGCAGTCGAAGGCGTTGTCGGCGCCATGGTCGCCATCCCCACGGCCGTGCTCGTCTCTGTGCTGCTCGACGAGTATCTCGTCAAGAAGAGTGACGAGTAGCGTCTTGGGCAGTTGTTCACTGTGAACGGTCTTACGCGCGGGCCGGCGCCCGCATCGCTTCCAGCACGGCGGTCAAATCTTTGCCCAGAGTTTCCTGCGCTTCCGCGGTCAGCTTTTCGTCGCGGCTGGTCAGATAGAAAACGTCAATCGCCGTCTCGCCTTCTGTGTCGATGAGCGCGATCTTGATGTTGCACTGGTGCGAGCTGAGCGTCAGCGCGATCTGGCGCAGCAGGCCAGGAAGGTCCTGTGCGACGACTTGCAGAAGCGTGGAGTGGCTGGAGGCCTCGTTGTCGAATTCGAGCTTCGTCGGGACCTCGACCTTGAGATTGGCGGGATGATTCAGGTGGCGGCGCGCGTCGAGCAGTTGTTGCACTGAGAGCTTTTGCGCCACCACGTCATGCACATTGGCGACGAAGCGTTCCTTCTCGCTGGGATTCAGCTCGATGGTCCGGAATACATCAGAGAAATGGAAGCTGTCCACGATGACGCCGGCATCGTTGGAGTACGCTCCGGCGCGCACGATGTTCATGCCCCACGACGCCAGTACTCCGGCCACGTCGGCAAACAAGCGCGAGCGGTCCCGCGTAATCACGGTCAGGTCGAAGAGCTGTCGATTGGGCCGCAGGTCCAGCTGCACCGGGTTCTGGTCTAAATTTAGGGCCATCTGGAAGTGATGGCGGATCTGCTCGGGCAGGCGGGTTTGCAGATAGCGCTGCGGCAGTCCTTCAAGGAATTGCTTCAGTGCGTCGTGCTGCGCGGGTGGAACCATGGAGCGGATGCGATTCAGCAGCGTGGGATCGATCGCCGCATGGTAGCGCGCCTCGTCCACCGAGCGATCCATGAAGTTCGCCGTGGACATGTAGAACTGCCATAGGTTCTCGGCCTTCCATGGCGTCAGCGCGTCGGGATTCACGGCCTTGATGTCGGCAAAGGTCATCAGGGTCAGCATCTTCAGCAGTTGTGGGCTGCCGATCTTCTCTGAGAATGCCTTCACGTTGTCCAAGTCGAAGATGTCTCTGCGCATGGCCACCGACATCTCCAGATGGAGCTTGATCAGTTTCAGAACCGCCTCGCGTTCCTCGCCATCGAAGTCCAGACGGGCCAGGAAACTGTCGGCCAGCTCCACGCTTTGCCCCGCATGTTCGCCCGTGCGTCGCGCCTTGCCCGTGTCGTGCAGCAGCAGCGCGAGCAAAAACAGATCCATCCGGTCGATCTCCGGCAGCAGTTGCGCCAGCCGCTGCTCGTAGTCGTGTCCCGGCGTGCGCAATCCGTGCACGTTGTCGATCGTCAGAAACGTGTGCTCGTCCACGGTGTAGCGGTGATAGCTGTCGCGGATCACCAGGGCATCGATGCCGTGAAACTCCGGGATGAGCATCTCCAGAACTCCCAGAGCATGCATCGTCCGCAGGGCATGCGCGGCGTGCGGCCCCAGCAGCACCTCGCGCAGCGCATTCCACAGGTACGGTCCCTCGGGAATCGAGATCGCCAGCACCGGTAGCGCGTCCGTAATGCGGTCTTCGGCCGCCTGCGACAATGTGTATCCGTGCGTCGCCATCAGCGAGAAGATGCGC
Organism: uncultured Occallatibacter sp.; assembly: GCA_964569985.1. Classification (GTDB taxonomy): domain Bacteria; phylum Acidobacteriota; class Terriglobia; order Terriglobales; family Acidobacteriaceae; genus Telmatobacter. Next base: position 6,608 of record CAZMWL010000006.1, on the reverse strand, counting down.
AGGATGGCTGCGGTGTCGTTGAACTGCGCTCCGGGCTGGATGTCGATGCGACCTTGATCGAGCAGGAAATCGGTTCCCGCGATCGGCGTGCGGCGTCGCCGGAACTGGCGGTAGAAGCTCACCGGCGCCGGCAAATGTTCCATCAGCAACGCCGCGCGGCGATACACTACGCGCGCATGACGGTAATAGGTGCGCATCCAGTAGGAGGGATCGGCCGTGCCCCGCGTCTCCAGGCCGATGGATCGCGCTGCAGCCTCGTCCTGCGACTGCCAGTCCAGCGTGTTGTCGTCGCGCCCGTGCCGGAAATGCAGAAAACATCGCGCCGCCGCCAGAAAGTCGAACGCCGCTTCCGCGTCGCCGCGCGCGCTCTGGAACACTCCGCCGCGTTGCCGCGGCCACTCTTTGGTCTCCTTCAGGTGGAACAGCACCGCGAACCAGACCGCGAGATGATAGTCGCGCAACCCTCCGGGGCAATCTTTCAGGTTGGGTTCCAAATGAAAAATGGTATTGCCGAACTTCGCGTGCCGCGCGCGGGCGATCTCGCCCAGCTTTTGTGTAATCGTCGACCACTCGCTCAGCACCAGGCCGGGAAAGCTCACCTGGTGAAGCTGCTGGTAAAGGGGAAATTGCCCGGCCAGAAAACGCCGGTCGAGCGTGGCCAGCGTGAATTCCAGGTTGTCGGGCTCGAACCGTCCGGCTTCTTTCACGGTGCGGGAGCTGGGGCTGGCCCGCAGGCCGATGTCCCACATGCCCTGGATGATGGCCCGCACCGCTTCCCGCGACTGCTCCTCGGTCTTCTCATCGGCAAAGGCGAACAGCACATCGATGTCCGAATAGGGGAACAGATCCTTGCGCCCGTAGCCGCCCAGCGCCAGCAGGGCCACGTTCTGTGCAGGCAAATCGGCAAACGCCCGGCGCCACATCTCAATCAGGATGCGGTCCACCACCGCGGAGCGCCGCCGGATGGCCGCCGTGCCGTCTCCCGTGCGGTCGCAGGTCTGGCGCACCAGCGCCATCTCCCGCGTATACTGCTCCCGAAGATCGTCAACTGTTAAAACGACTGCAGTCATAGGGCTGTTGTTTGCTCGGGCCAGCCAAAGCAAGAAGGGGTTGCTACAAGCATAAGCGATAAACGCCGGAAGGTGGGAGTTTTGCTGGGATCGTGAGGGAACTCAGCGGTTCGCGAGATGATTGGCCCGGCGGTGAGCGCCGCGGCAGGCGAGCCAACGCGAGGATTTGAAGCAATCTTGAATTGGCTGTGGCTGGGGCGTGACCCCTGTCACGAGGGGAATTTCCGAGCCAGCCGTAGACTTCAGGCACCATGGCTACACTCGCTCTTTCGGCCAGCGCCGGAGAGGCGCTTGTGCTCGGACTCGCGACGGGGCCGGTCTGCCTGGCAACCTGCGGGCCGGTGGTGGTGCCATGGATGATGGTTCAGCCCCAGGGACTGCGGGGTCACAGCCGCCAGTTGATTCTCTTTCTGGCCGCGCGCCTGGCAGGTTATCTGGTGTTTGCATGCGCGGTATGGCTTTTGGGGTCCGCGATTCCCCACGTCAATCGCAGTGAATGGACCGGGCGCTCCTGGGTGATGGGCGGAATTCAGGTCCTGCTGGCCGCCGCTCTCGTGGTCTATGCGGCAGGCTGGCCGCACCGGCGATGCGTCGTGGCGAAAACAACCGGCAACCTGGTGCAGATCGGTGAGGCGTCTGCTCCGAGGCGCTCGGGAGCGATGGCCCTGGGGTTCCTGACCGGAATCAATCTTTGCCCACCGTTTCTTGTTGCCGGCGTCCGCGCCGCGCAACTTGCTCATTTGTCCGCGGCGCTGCTTTTCTTTTTTTGCTTCTTCGCCGGAACCGCGGTCTGGTTTTTTCCGTTTCTTTCCTTAGGATTCCTCAAACGAACGCCGGCAGTGGTCACGGTGGCCCGCATGGTCGCCGTATTGCTGGCCTGCTGGTATGGCTTTTCCGGGATTTCCATCCTGGTCGAGAGGACATTTCATGGCTAGTCGTTCCTCTGCTCTTGCGCGGCCGCCGGCCTTCCGCGGCGTCGGCCGGTCCATCCTGCTTACGCTGCCCATGGCGCTCTGGTCCCTGCTGATGTTCACGCCATCGTTCCGGCAAGCCGGCCGGAACCAACACATCGGCGCCATGGCGGTCATCCTTTTCATGACCGGGCTCTTTTTTCTGATGATGCGCACCGGCGAGACTTACCGCTGGCGACGCATCTTCTTTGTCGCCCTTGGATTCCTTTTCCCGGTTGGATTCATCGCCGCGTTAGTTGCGGAGCGCGGCACCATGAGCATTCCCATCAGCCGCATGGTTTCAGGCGACACGCCCTTCTGTTTCATGGTCACGCCGTCGCTCATATTGCCGGCGGCATTCGCGCACACCATCATCTTTCCCGGCTCAATTCTGCCCACCGCCAGCAATCCCCACTCGATTGCGGCCATGATCGGCATCTGGTTCGCCATGACGCTGGTCCTGGGCAAGGCTTGGTGCAGTTACGCCTGCTTCTTCGGCGGCATCGAGGAGGGATTTGCCGCGATCCCCAAACGCCGCAGGCTGCACCGCTTCATCACCCGCTTCGGAGCTCAACTACGTCTCATCCCCTGGGCGATCCTGGTCTTCGTCGTACTGGTCTCAGCGGCGATTTTTGAGCCTGTCTACTGCATGTGGCTTTGCCCGTTCAAAGCCGTCACCGAGTTTCCCGCTGTCCGGAATCTGGAAACCGCCATCCAGTTTGGCGTCTTTATCGCCTTGTTCGTTGGCCTGGTGGTGGTTTTGCCTTTTCTGACCAAGAAGCGCACGCAGTGCGGGTTCTTCTGCCCTTTCGGCGCATTTCAATCGCTGTTCAACAAGATCAACCTCTTCGAGATCCGCTTCGACCGCGAAAAGTGCGTGGATTGCGCACTTTGCCAGACCAGCTGTCCGACGGTGGCGCTCTCGAAAGAATCCATTCGCGAAGGCAAGACGCTGCTCAACTGCATGAAATGCGGCGCCTGCGTTGACGCCTGCAAGAAAGACGCGGCCGTCTGGCACCTGAAGGGAACTCCGATAGCCGCCAAGCCGGAGCGCGCCCGTCTGCTGTTTCTTTATGGCGCCTGGGCGATGGCCACCATGTTCGGAGGCAGCGTCCTGGCCAATGGCGTACACACCCTCATCGGATTCCTGCCGTGGAAGTGAAGGAGCACCGCATGCCCACACGCATTCTTTCGATTTTGGCCTACACCGGCGCGGGACTCTCGCTCGCCGTTGCCTTCTGTGTCCCATTTGTCCTGATGGGAGCTTTCAGCAACGCCGTTGCCCGCGCCGGGTTGCACATCGACGCCGCCTACAACGGCGGCACGATTGCGCGAACCATCCAGCGCAACGGTTACCGCATTGAGGTTTACCAACCCGTCCAGCCGCGTCTGCTCGAGCGCATTGAACCCTTCGTGCAAGTTGATTTTGCACCGGCGGATGCACTGCCTTCCCGCGTGAGTGATGAGATCGATCTCGACGGCGACGGCCAGCCCGACGTACGCGTAAGCTTCGCTGTGCCCACCGATCCGCGAGCGCCGCTTCGCGGAGACGTGACCGCCCTCAATGCAAAGTACATCTCGCTCGCCAATGTAGGCGGCGACTCGTTTTCGCGGCTCCTGGTGCGGACCGGCAATCAGATCGTATTGCGGGTGCCGATGAATTTGGGAGCAGCGTGCCGTTGACGTCTGGCGCGCCTCGGCTTTCCTGTTCCCTTAGTCCCTCGTTCCCTCAGTCCCCGTTTCACTGCGGAAACGGCACGAATTTATCCGCGCACGAGGGCGAGTTTCCTTCTGCCGGCGTTCCCTTTACGGTCGAATCCTCGCCCGCGGGCACCTGAAGGTTGGTCGGCTCGGGTCCCAGCGTAATGTCGGCGTGGTTCACCTCGTAGGTGTACTTCGCTTCATCGGTAATCTGCACGCCGTTGAGCGTGACCGCGATGCGGTTATCGTGTCCGTAGCCGTTGAAGGTGAACTTGCCGCCGCCGCTCACGCGCACGTTGTGCAGCGTAATGTCGCGCATGCTGGGCGGCGAATTTCCCTGCAGCGGGCCGTTTGCCGAATACGCCGTGTCGAGCGTGATGGGATTGGGCGAGCTGCGAATGCACACGTCGTCGTAATCCACGTCCTGCGTCAAGCCGCCGCGCGAGCCGTTCGACTTGATCCGTATGCCGGCGTCGGTGCCGTCCAGCGAGAGATCGAAGACGCGGATCTTGCTCACGCCGCCATTGGTTTCGCTGCCAATCGACATGCCATGGCCCCAGTAGAAGTGATCGTGGCTGATGGTCATGTTGGTTGCCCCGCCCGGCCCGCCCTTGATGGCGATGTTGTCGTCGCCGTCGCGGATATAGCTGTGCGTTATGGTCACGTTCTTCGAGCCGTTGCCGGGATCGATGCCGTCGGTGTTGCGCGACAGCGGGTGCGCCGAGTCGGCGATGCGCCGCGCCGTATCGATTTTTACGCCCCACACCGTAAATCCGTTGCCGTGGTTATAACTCACATGAAAGTTGGGCGAGTTCCTCAGCGTAATCCGGTAGAGGGTAAAGTTGTCGGAGTCGTTGGCCACAATCAACCGCGGCACCTGCTGGCCGCCGCCGGCCTTCGCCTGCTCGCCCAGGTCCCACCACGAATACTGCGACCCCAGCATCGTCTCGCCGCCACGGCCATCAATCGTGCCGTCGCCCATGATCCCCGCATCGCGCGCGCTATCCACTGAAATCAACGGCTTGCAACCCCGTCCGCCTCCATGGCTCACAATGCCGCAGCTTCCCGGCGAAACCGCGAAAACCGCGGGATCGCGCGAGGCATAAAGCGTTACGCCCAGCCCCACGATCAGCGTCACATCGGTCTTTAGTTCCAGCGGCCCGCTCAGAAATGCGTTGTTCGCCTCGTTCACGTGCAGCAGCACGGCGCGGCCCTTGCCGCATTTGTCAATCGCCTTCTGAATGCGCGCGGTGTCGAGCTTCTTCTCATCCTCTGGCGCCAGGGTGTGCCCGTGGCTCTCGAGTTGCGCGTCCAGGGTGGTGCAGAGTTGCGGGAAGAATGGCTCAATGACGGTGCGCGTGTCCTGTGCCGCCAGGCACGAGGCCGCACCGACGATCGCGGCAACCAGGTAGACGTACCGGGGAATCATGTGCGTACTCCCTTTGCTGATAGTTATCACCGAATCAACACACTAAAGCACCGCACGCTCTGAGAACAAGAGCCAAGGGTTGCGTGCGCAGTCTCGTCGGCCTGCAAATCGGGTGTCGGTTTTCTTGTTGCGTCGCCGGCGGGCAGGCATGCGGAGGGTGCTTGCCGCAATCCGTTTCGGCACAGACCTCTCGCGCGCCCGCGCAGCGCGGCCCTCAAGGCGCACCGCGCAACCAGGCGCCGCATGCGTCCGGTTACAGGGCGTTTTCGCCGCGCTCGTCGTTGCGGATGCGAATCGCCTCGTCGACGTGGCTGATAAAGATCTTGCCGTCGCCAATGCGGCCGGTCCGCGCCGCCCCCACAATGGCCTGGATCGCCTTTTCTTTCAGATTGTCGTGAACCACCATCTCGATCTTCACCTTGGGCAGAAGATCCACGGTGTATTCACGGCCGCGGTAAAACTCCGTGTGGCCCTTCTGGCGGCCGTGGCCGCGGGCCTCAAGAATCGTCATGCCTTCAATGCCGGCTTCCAGCAGCGCATCCTTCACCGCATCCAGCTTGGAAGGTTGTAATACGGCTTCAATCTTCAACATATGCAGAAATTCCTCGTTCGATAGCGTATCAGGTGGGGCGGGTTGTCTGCCGCCCGTATTTCCCAGAAAAGCAGCTGCCAGCCTTTAGCTTCTAGCCGCTAGCTTTTCTCACCGGAACCGGGAGCGCCCAATCCAGCACGAAAGGGCTAGAAGCTAGAGGCTAACAGCTAGTAGCTAGCTGTTGAAATCGTACCCCTCTTCCCCATGTTGCGAGAGATCCAGGCCGGCCTGCTCCTGCTCGGGAGTCACGCGCAGTCCCATGATCTTATCCACAACGAAGAGCAGAATCAATGTGCCGACGATGGAAATCCCCCACGCCACGCCCACGCCCGTGAGCTGGTTGAGGATCTGGCCCCAATGCCCGTCGATGGCGCCGGTGGGAATGTTGTTGCCCGCGGCGTTCTTTCCGTAGATCGGATTGATGACGCTGGCGGCAAACACGCCCGTCAGCAACGCGCCCAGGGTTCCACCCGCTCCATGCACGCCAAACGCGTCCAGCGAGTCGTCGTAACCGAAGAACGACTTCACCCCGAACACCATGAAGGAGCAGAAGAATCCTGCCGCAAGGCCGATCAGCAGCGCCGACATGGGCTGCACAAAGCCCGAGGCCGGCGTAATGGCCACCAGACCCGCAACCGCGCCGGAGATGGCGCCCAAGGCCGTCGGTTTGCCATTGTGAAACCACTCAAAAATCGTCCATCCCAACGCCGCGGCGGCCGTGGCGAAGTGCGTGTTCACAAAGGCGCTTGTGGCCAGTGGGCCTGCTCCCAGAGCGCTGCCGGCGTTAAAGCCGAACCAGCCGACCCACAGAAGGCACGCGCCAATAAAGCTCAGCACCATGGAGTGCGGCGGCATGGCCGTGTGCG